>JANNDY010000034.1:0-223672 GCA_031378345.1 Emticicia sp.
ATCCGTACTTGGAGTACCCCTAAGTCAAGATAACCTAAAAGTTGCTCGAAAAACTTTGAATCCATCTCAATTTTTTTTAAGATGAAAGCTACAAAGAAAACTTTAAAATTGTACTAAAAACCCAAATTAACGATAGAACCAAAAAGAAAAATTCGTCCTTTCGGAAAATTTGGGTCTGAGTTGTCAAAGACTGGAGCTGGGTTTCCTGCTTGCAAATCATTATAATCAACAACGGTGGTCATTGCTCCCCACTTTTTTTCATTATCTGTACTTTTTTTCAAAACGATGTTTATATCACCAAAATCGCCACTTCCTTTAACTCTCCCTTCGGCAAATGCCAACAATTCTCCTTGCCCATTTTTAATAATGGCTGGTATTCTGTACGATTTATGTCCTTCCGTTCCTGAAATATAGACAGGTATTTGTGCCTGTATTTTATGGAAAAAAGTGAGTAAAACTACGAGTGTTAAACAATTTTTCATCGCTTAATTTGAGTTTAAATATTGTTCTAAAATTTGAACGCAATACCATTCTTGGCGAGGCAAGTGGAATGGGCCCTTGAATAAATTCCCTTTGGCTGTTTGGGCTATGCTACCGTCTCTGTGCAAATACCCAAACCATTCTCCATTCTTTTTATCATGAAAGTGAGCGTAGGCATATTCATGCACAAGTTTGTGCCATTGAGCATATTTTTCATTTCCTGTCATTAAATACGCCAAAAGAGTGGCAATAATGACTTCATTATGTGGCCACCAAAACTTCATATCTTGCCAATATTCTTGCACTGGTTTGTCATAAACATCCTTAAAATACAAAATTCCACCATGTTCTTTGTCCCAACCACGCTCCCACATATAGTCGAGCATTTTACAACCTAAGGCTATCAGATGAGGGTCGTTGTTTCTATATTTTGCTTCATGCAGAATAAACCACGCTCCTTCAATGGCATGTCCTGGATTGAGCGTTCTGCCATCAATGTGGTCGATAATGCTTCCGTCAGGGGCAACTTGCTCCATGACGCACTTTATATCATCTTTCACAAAATCTTTTTCTATTTCCCGAATCCATTTCATAATCCATTCATCACAACGCTCATCGCCAATGTTTTCACGAATTTGCTGGGCAGTATTTATCATTATCATAGGTACACCTATGCCTTTTGCTGGTCGGGTAGAAGTAAATTTTGGAGGTAATAGACCTTGTGTTGTGGCATATTCGATACATTTTCCAAAAAGAAATCTTGCTTTTTCGGCTGCTTTTTCATCGCCACTTGCCTTTGAATAAGCTGAATTGGCAATGGCGGCAAAAGTTTCAGAAAAATAATACCTGCGTTTGCGAATCGGCTTTCCCTCTCTGGTTACATGAAAAAACATCTGCCCATCAGTATCAAAGCAATGATTATTCAGAAAATAAATGCCACTTTTTGCTCCTTCCAACCATTCTTGTTTTTGCTCAAAGGTATTATAAAGTGTCGAAAGCATCCAAGCAGCACGCCCTTGAATCCAAACGGCTTTATCATCATCGATTAAAGTACCATCTTGGTCTCTCATCAATAAATATCCGCCGTGTTCTTTATCAATACTTCGAGGAAACCAAAATGGTATGGTATCGTTGAGTAATTGATTTTTATAAAAATTTTGTAATTCTTCTAAGGTTTCTTTTGTATAAGACATTTCCATTAATTCATTTGAATTTAACTTATCTGATAATAGTATTTACTGGCACCTTTACAAAGTATAAGTCTTTCGTGCCTTCGTATAGAATAGCAATGGTATTTTCATCTACCATCGTTAAACATGAATATCCGTAACAAAGCCGTTCATCAATCAATAATTGATTGGTGGGGAGCCATGTTTCGCCTAAATCTAAACTTGCTTTTATAGTGATATTATTTCGACCTGATGCCGAATTTGGATTACTAAAAAACAAGACATCTTTCAATACTCCTTCTACCTTTACTTTTGCTTTAATCAAACTTCCCATACAAACAGGGTCTGCAAGTGTGTTGAAAGAAGTAGTATGTTCTGTCCAAGTTGCCCCCAAATTGTTTGTGGTTGCCACACTTCTAAAGCCACCTCTGTTATCTCTCATATTAAGCATAAGTGTTCCTGGTGTTGTTTCCACTACTTGACTTTCGGTCGTATTTGATTTTGGACCCAAAGTTTTACCTTTCCATGAAATGCCGTGGTCTTCACTATAAATTATGGTTGAAAAAGGAATCTTTGTTTCGTTCCAATATTGTGCAGGAAAAACGAGTCTGCCATCTTGCATAGCAATACCTCTCCCTGGTCCATTAAAGAAAATACTCCAAGACTGAGTCTTTATTTGTGGCGTAATTGAATTGGGTGCCGACCATGTTTGTCCATCATCAGTGCTACTTACCAAAACAAATTGTCCTGTTTCATCTGGCGTAAGTCCTGGGCCAGAACCGCCTATAGAGCGATTGCCTTTGCTCCATAAGGCAGCAACGAATATTTTTTTGGTGACTGGGTCAAATAAAATCGAAGGGTCGCCAATACCATTGTTTTCATGTGGTGGCCCCATATCCATAATTATTTTCATGGTTTCCCACGTTTTACCACCATCGATACTTCGGCTCATACCTACATCAATATTGCTTGGAAGGTCTCCACTACCCGAATAACGAATGTCATAGACCGCAATTAATGTTCCCTTATCAGTTGTGATAATACCTGGAATACGGTAGGTATTGACCCCATCATCACCTGCTTTACGAACGACTTTACCAATAACTTTGATAAAAGCCGCACTCGATTCTTTAATTGGGTATGATTTTTCATTAATATCAATAACATCGGTGCAATGGATTTCTATTGTTTTGTTAATCTCTGCATCATTTCTTAGTTGGGTACTCATCCAAAAATAATTATTGCCTGGATTTAGCAATAGATTAACTGGAATCTCAAACTCCGTAGAAGTAGGGCTAATAGTAGCAATTAAATTGCTTTCTGAAAAAGCTATCGTATTAGGGAAAAAGACATTGATTTTTTGAATTAAACCAACAGCTTCGGCATTAATTGTACATTTAATTTTTTTAAAATTTACTGCTGATTTCCCTTCAAGGATTGCAATATTTACTCTTAATTGCGGGTTTGAGTTAAGCCCAGCTATGACTGGATTAGAAGGAAAATAAGTGGTTACTTCAATTTTGTTTTGTTGAATACTGGGCGTCTCTTTTGTTTGACACCTTCCGTTTACAAATGCAAGAAATAAGTAAATTGATAGAATTAATCTCTTTTTTTTCATTGTATGTTTAAATATCGTTAAAATCATTGACTTTGGGTCGAAGGAAAGTAAGTTGAATAATCAAAGCAACCAACACTATGCCCGACATCAAGGCAAAGTCTTTTCCGAGATTGCCTTTGTCGGTTGATTTTCCTAATAAATCAGTGATAAAAGCACCTGCCAAAATGCCTGTCAAATTCATAAAACCGTAGGCAGTGGCTCTGTATTTAGATGAAACAAATTGACAAAGAATAGGCATATTATTGGAATCGAACATACCAAAGCCAAAGCCAAAACAGAATGCCGCTCCAACTACATGAAACAAAGAAGTACCGAAGCTAATTAATAATAGTGCTGGTATAGTCAAACCCAAACCAATAGCAGAAGTATAAATTCTGCCTCTAAGGTTTTTTTGTACCCATTTATCTGATAATATTCCACCAACAATTACACCCAAAAGCGATGAAAGCGAAGTGGTTATCGTAGAAAATGGCCCTGCTTGCACCATATCTAAGTTTAACTTACTTGCAAAAAGCGTCGGCAACCAGTTTTTAACACCCCAACCAGGCAAACTCGGAACGGTAAAGTAAAAGAGGATAATCCAAAACGAAATATTGCTAAATAAAACAATCATTCCTTTGTAAAAAGGTGTTTTTTCGATGAAAATATTTTCGGTTGAATCATCTTTCTCTGAACTTTTACTTTCTCGAAGAAAAAGAATCAATACGAATGAATAGACCATCCCAATGATTCCGAAAGATTGAAAAGTTGAATTCCAAGAAAATTGTGCCGCAATACTTGCACCAAATCCACCCAAAGCCTGACCCATGTACAAACCTGTCATGTGGATTCCGATAGCGAGCGACCTTGTTTTTGATGTATGAAAATCAGCTATTAGTGAAAGCCCAGCAGGAATATACAAGGCTTCACTGATGCCCATGAGAGCCCGTAACCAGTATAATTGTTCGAAAGTTTTAGCAAAACCCATCGCAAAAGTTACTCCAGACCAAACGAATAAACTACCTACAATTAACCATTTTCGATTCATTCGGTCGGCAATCATACCTGAAATGGGACTCATAAATCCATAAATCCACAAGAAAATAGCCATTAACCTACCAAAGTTTGCAGCCGTTTGAAGTTCTGCAATATCTATCATCATGGTGGGTTTCATTGTAGAAAGCATCTGCCTGTCCATGTAGTTTAATAATGCTACCACCCAAAGCAACGCCACTAAAATCCAAGGATATTTTTTAGAATTTTTCATTTTATTATTTTGCCTATCAAGATATTTGTCGTTCTGATGCCTGGTTTTATTTCACCAGAAGGGATGAAAATAACATCGCCCCACTTTACAAGGTTGGTCGTGACTGGGGTAATCATAGGCATTTCTCCGAATTTTGTCCAACTATTCTTACGAATATCATAGACATAAATATCTTTGCTAAATCCTTGATGATTTTCTAAAAGTGCAACTTTCTCTTTTTGTAAACTTCTCTTTTCGTTTTCGTCTTTTGATTGAATTATTTTGGCATTATATATTTCTATTTGGGAAAAGATATTTCCTTTATCTCCCCCAATCAAAAGAATTTTATCTTTTCCAAGAGCTACGCCGACTCCCGCCGAAAGGGCTGGAATTTCTATGTTTCTATCAGCAATGTTTTTTATTGTTTTCCATTCATTTTTCTTTGGGTCGAATCGAAAGGCTTTGTTTGATAATTTACTTATTCCACTTTCAGTTTTTGCTCTTCCGCCAAAAAGAAAAAGGGTGTTAGACTGAATAACAGCCACTGAATGAGATAAGGCAAGAGGTAAATCCATCAGTTTTTGCCAAGTTGCCCCACCAGAATTGACATTGAATTGGTAAACAGAACTCAGTGTTCCGGATTTAGTTTCCCCACCTAAAACGAAGATATTATTATCTAAAAATGTAGCAGATGCGTTTGTAATACCACATGGCAAATCTGGCATAAAATTGAAATCAACTTCTTGTTTTTCATCATTCCAATTCAAAAGTATCACTTTTGGACTAATCCCATTTTCGTTTTCTCCGCCAATACAAACGAGTCCTTGGGGTGTACTTACCGTAGCGGCATAAGCCAAATTAAATGGTAATTTATACGTCTTTTTTGCCCAAACGAAGTTTTTGTCATCTTTTTGAACCACATAAATATCATTGAAATACTTTTTTTGTCCACCTCTCCAAGGAACGCCATCTTCAAAGTTTGAACCGCCCACAATAAGCATCACATCATTACTTAGCCCCGATGAAGCACCCGCCAATCCTACTTGTTTTTCTAATCCATCAGCAATTGGTAACTCTGACCAAACTGACCAATTGATTTGTGTTTGCCTTAACTTTTGCGAGATAGTTTTCAATGATAGAAATATAAGTACGATTATTAGAAGGAATGTACGATTCATGCTATCGAAACGGCTGGTTTTGAACAAAATTCTGAAAAATTCAAATCTTTTACGTCATTTTTAAACATTTCAAAATGTGTACTATCCATGTTTTTAACGGGTAATCTGAACTTGCCACAATCCATGTCAACCAATTTCATATAGGCTTTTCCAGTGGCAATACCACCGTATTTTCCCAATAAACGAATCATATTAATTGACTTCAATTGAAGTATTTGTGCAGTTGCTAAGTCGTTATTTTGGAAAGCATTTATCAAACGATGATATAAGGGTGCGGCATAATTGAATGTACTACCCACGGCACCTTTTGCTCCTAAAACTAAGGCAGAAAGCATATTTTCATCTCGGCCCCAAAGCATATCATAATGATTGTCTTTATAGGCCAAGCATGATTGAAAATCCATAAAATCTTCGTGGGTATATTTGATGCCTGCAAAATTTGGAATGCTGTTTTCAATGGTTTTTAGTAAATCAAACATAGCAAAATTTACACCTGTCAATACAGGAATATGGTAATAATAGAATGGCATTTCAGGAACAATCATAGCCACTTCTTTACAAACTTCTGCCAGCATTTCAATATTGGCAGGTTTGAAATAAAAAGGTGCGGTAAAAGAAATAGCATACAAGCCAATTTGCTCGGCGAATTGAGCTAAATCTTTACAGTCGGCAAGGCAAGTTCCACCCAAAAATAGCATTATTTTGAAGTCAGCATCGTGGTTGGTACAATCTGCCCATGCTTTTGCAACCGCCTTTTTTTCTGGCAAAGTCAATGATACACCTTCACCAGTAGAGCCACAAATAAAAGCACCGTTTACCGCATTTTCTTTCAAAAACTCATAATAGGCTGGAATCAATGATAAATTCAATGAACCATCTGGATACATAGGTGTAAATGGGGCAGCAATTAGGCCTTCTAAGTGATTTATAGTCATATTATTAAATCTATGAAGCTGTAAAAATAGTAATTTAAAAAACAAAGCAAGCACAAGGCACTTGCTTTGACTATTTGGTTTAAAAGGCTGGATAGCCGTCGGTCTGCTTTAAAGACCTATTGTTAGTTAATGAATTTCTGTCGATCGGCCAAAGAACCTTATAGGCTTCTGATGACAAAACGGTGGTGTTGGAAAAGACATAGTTATTACCAAATCTTCTTAAATCATACCATCTTTTACCTTCAAATACAAACTCAAACAAGCGTTCATTTAAAATAGCCTCAGCTGGTTTTGCATCAATGCTTTGATTCGGAAAACCGAGTGTTTTTTCATCGTATTTTGTACCAAAAGCTCTTTTTCTTACTAAATTTATTTCGTCGGCTGGGCTTTGACCTAAGATGATTTTTGCTTCGGCAATCATCAAAAGTAAGTCGGCATAACGATAAATCGGATAATCGTTTGTAATTGACCTCGAACCTGCACTTTGTTCGCCTTGAAATTTATTGGTAAACGCACCTGCCAATTCAAATTTAGTTCCATTTTTACGAAATGCTGGCTGAATGGAAGCCAATTTTCGGCTATCCAAATCATTGAATTTATTGTAGGTTGATGTTTTTACGGGAGCTCTCAGAAGTCCACCCCAGTTGTCGGTCGTAACATTAAATTGTCGTGAGCCATCGAGGTCATAGAAATTGGCAATTAAGCCTGATTGTGGTACAAAACTACCTGTAACAAATCCCATTGTGGCTTCATTAAGCAAGTAGCGAATAGAAAAAATAATCTCGTTGTTTCCTTTGTTTGAAGCTGTAAAAACTGAACTATAACTCGGCAATAAAGCTAAACTGGGCACATTGGTTTGAATATCTTTTAAGGCATTTAGTGCCGTTGTGGCATCAGTTGTTCCGCCTCCTCGATAACTATTCCAAAGAGAAACTTCTGCTTTAAGCATCAATGAGGCTGCTTTTGACCAAAAATATTTTGTATTTCTGAAAGCATAATTTGTTCCAAAGCTACTAAGCGATTTTTCGATATCAGCTTTTATTAAAGCCATCACTGCTTCTTCGCTTGATGCTTCTTTGGCTAAATCTGCAATATTAATTGATAAAATTGGGTCGGTTTGAATCACTACTTTGCCCCACGACCTCAATAAATGAAAATAGTAATACGCTCTCATGCCGTAAGCCATACCTAAATAGTAATCTTTGTTGGCTTGGGTAACTACCGTGGATGTACTGAGTTTGTCAATTAAGAGATTGATTTGAACAATATTGCTGTAAAAACCACCAAAATTACTCACACCTGTATTGTCTAAATCTAAGGTTTGTAACCACATTCTTTCTACTCCTTGAGTGGCTTCTCCTGTAAAAGTGCCTGGGTTGCCTGGCTCTGTACCAAAAATATCAGCACGAAGTTCGCCCAATGCTTGAAAACTGGAATTATGGCTTCTAAACCGGGCTTGAATGCCTGAAACAAAAGCATCGAATTGGTCGGCGGTTTTCCAATAATTTGTATCGCTAATACTGCTAATTGGTGCTAAGTCGAGGTTGGTTGAGCATGAAGTGCCGAATATCGCAACACCTAAGCTCATCAATATATTTGTGATTATCTTTTTCATGAATGAATTTGTTAAAATAAAGATTAAAATGTTACCTGTACGCCTAATACAACTGATTTGGGAGTAGGGTATGTTCCTCCATAGATGCCACCAGCTGGCGGTTCTGGCGATGGACCACTAAACTTGGTTACATAAAAAAGGTTATTAAAATTGGCATAAACTCTTGCCTGTGATAGCCATTTTTGTGGTAAAATTGACTTGGCAAAATCATAAGAAAGCGTAATCTCTCTGCAAGCTAAATAATCACCTTTTTCATAAAATCTTGAATTGTTGCCATTTAATACTTGACCAGCATTATTAGCTCTGGTATAGTTTTTCTTTCCCGCCGGAGCCCCTACTTGGTCGGCAAAATACACTTTCGGAATATCAGTGTCGGTATTGGTTGGCGACCACGCATTTTTTTGTAGTTCCATATAATTGAACGTACCCTGATAGTTACCTAATGTTCTGGCTACCAAGTCATTATAAATGGTATGTCCTAATGCAAAATCAAAGCGAGAAAATAATGAAATTCCTTTAAACGAAACACTGGTAGTGAAACCGCCTGTAACTTTTGGATTTATATTGCCAAGGTAAACTTGGTCTCTTGAATCAATTATGTCATTTTTATCAACATCTAACCAATTTACATCGCCTGCCGTAATTTTATTGACTTGCGTAGTGCTTGGTCCACCGATTCCGGCAATGGCATCTACTCTATTTGCTGCAATCTGGGCTACTTCTTCGGCACTTTTAAATATGGATACTTGCTGGTAGCCATAAATTGCTCCGAGAGGTTGTCCTTCTTGTAGCCCACCTACCCAAACTACTTTACCTTGTGCTGCGTCATAAATTTGCAAACCACCCTGACGATTAAATTCGTTTCCATTGAAAGGTAATTGTAGAATTTTGTTTTTAACAAAGGCTATATTACCTCCAATTTCCCAGACAAGACCGTTTGGTTTTCTTAAAACAATAGCATTTGTCGTAAACTCAAATCCTTTATTTTGGAACGTTCCTAAATTGGTTCTTACCGAGGTAAAACCAACATAACTTGGAAGCGTAAGATTTGTTAATAAATCACTTGTCTGTCATAATAGTCCACCATAAAAGTCAAGCGATTATTCAAAACAGATAAATCAAGTCCTAAATCCAGCGTTTTACTTTTTTCCCATCTTAAATCACTATTGACAATTCCTGTATTTAGAAAGCCAAGACTACCATTATAATTTCCTTGTGAGCCATATACTCCTTGTACTTCGTAGTTTCCAATTCCTGCAATATTTCCATTTTGCCCATAACTAAATCTTGGTTTCAAAGAAGTAATGTATTTAGACAGAAAGCTATTTTGGAAAAACTTTTCTTTATGAACATTCCAACCTGCCGACATCCCTGGAAAAAATCCGAAGCGATTATTACTTGCCAAGCTCGAAACACCATCTTGGCGGTAAACTAAAGTTAATAGATAACGACTATCATAATCATAGTTTAAGCGTCCGAAATTTGAAAGAATTTTATATTCATCTCTTGAACTAAAATTACTTCCTGCGGCAAACGATGTCGAGGCATTTGCTGTAATAATATCATCAGTTGGTGCATTTTGACCAAAAACTTGCATTCCAAAGCCTTTGTTTCCAAAAAGCTCTGCTCCCAACATAGCATTTATGTTATGTTTTTCGCCTAATGTTTTACTGTAATTAATGATTGCGTTATATTGTTGTTGAACAGACCGTGAAAATGCTGAAATCGAATTTCGAGTAGTGCTACTAAAGGATGGCGGAGTAGTATATAAATTTGTATAGGTTTGGGTTGCTTGTGTAAATGATTGGTCAATATTCTCAAATAAATAGGCATTACCAGAAACTTTAATATACAAATCCTTTATAATATCATATTTTACAGAAGCATTTACGGTAATTCTGTTTACTTCATTACTTCTCTTGGTTTTGTTTAGCCAATAAAGAGGATTACCATCACTAATTCCATTGCCCGGATTCGGTTGAGTTTTTTCAGCATCTAACCACGGGTTCATGGTAGGCCAAACCGCCAAATTACGATACAAAGTATTCACTTCTGAACCCAAAACACCAAGTTGAGCTGAGGTCGAAAAAGTTGCTCCTGTAGAAACCTCCAAATTAGGTTTTACTTTATAAGAACTATTGATATTTCCTGTATAACGCTTATAATCAGAACCTACGATTACGCCTTCTTCATTATAATAATCAAAACTTGCAAAATATTTACCTCTGTCATTTCCACCCGTAACATTGATATAATGGTCTTGGGTTTGTGTATTTCTGAAAACCAAATCTTGAACTTCTTGACCGTGGTCTTTAAATAAAATCGAACCACCGTAAGGGTCATCTAAACTTTCCCAACCTTGAGCCAAAAGCCCTGCATTGGCTGCATTATTTGGTCGAATGTCGAATAGTGCCAAATCTCCTGCCCCAGTCAATAAACCATAACCTCTCGAAGCATTTACTTGGGCTAAGGTTCGTTGCGAATTGAGGTTTCCAAGTCTATTATAATAGATATAATCACGGGCATTCATATATTGGTAGCCTTCACGATTTTTGTTGTAACCAGCATTGAATTTATAAGAAACCTGAGCTGTGCCTACTTTCCCTTGTTTGGTAGAAATTAAAATTACGCCATTGTTTGCCCTTGCTCCATAAATCGCTGTTGAGGCAGCATCTTTCAATAATTCAATAGAGGCAATATCATCTGGTGAAATATCATTAAGCGACCTGACCACACCATCGACTACCACCAAAGGTGCTCCTGGACTATTGATTGAAGCCCCTCCCCTTAACAAAATACTTGGTGCTGCACCAGGTGTTCCACTTCGATTGATTACCTGCAAACCTGCCAACGTGCCTTGTAACGCAGCCCCAACATTTGCTCGTGGGGCATTGGCAAGCACTTCAGTATTCAGTTTTCCGATAGAGCTTGTGATATTTTTACGAGATTGAGTACCATAACCTACCACCACCACTTCATTGAGGGTAGCTAAATCTGGCTTTAATGTAACATTGAGTATTGAAGCGTTTCCAACTTTGACTTCTTCTTTTTGATAACCAATATAGCTAAAAACAATAGTTTCGCTTGCATCGGCAGCTATCGAAAATGCTCCATTACTATCAGTAATTGTCCCCACAGACTTCCCTTTTACTGAAATACTTACGCCTAAAAGACCCTGACCATCGTCTTCAGATTTTACTTTTCCAGTAATGTTTTTTGTTTGTGCCCACAAAGAATTTGAAAATAGAAAGCAGGCAATTATGATACATACTTTCGGATAAAGGTTTTTCATAGAAAAGAATTTGATTAATGTATTATGTATGACATAACAAAACTAATAGGTATTATTTAAATATCAAAATAATTATAAAATAAATTTAATAATTGATGTAAAAGGGTAAAATTTGAAGGACGGTTAATAAATTAAACACAACAAATTTAAATAAAAGCCCCATATTGGTAAATATTAGGTTCTTTTTTCTAATCGCTAAGATTTTTTTGTTAAATTATATTTATTATTAGGATGTGTTTCAATAATCTTTTTTTTTGCTAATTTTGTTTTAATATATAATACATAATATGGTCAATAATATGATTAATAATTTCACAACTGTAGATAATAGTTCGTTGGTAGATAAAGTAGAGGCGAACTTGGTCGAATTACTACAAAATCGAAAACTCAAAGTTGGGGATGTAATTCCTAAAGAAATAGAATTAGTGGAAACGTTGGGCGTAAGCAGAACTGTTATTAGAGAAGCACTGGCTCGGCTCCGCACAATGGGCTTGATTGAATCAAAGAAAAAGAAAGGCTCGGTTATCACAAGTCCTGATATTTTTGGTATCATGAGTAAAAGCATGAATCCTCATATTCTCGACCAAGAAACACTTAAAGAAATTTTTGAAATTAGGTTGGTTTTAGAAATCGGAATGGCAGATTTTATTTTTCAAAAAATAACAAAAGAAGATATTAAAGAATTGAAAGAAATTGTAAAGAATGAACCATTATCAAGCGAATCTCACCTTTTTAATATTGACCACGAAATAAAATTTCATGGAAAATTATACGAAATAACAGGAAATAAAACCATGAAGACTTTTCAAAGAATGTTATTGCCAATCTTTGATTATGTTCATAATAGCGGCTTACTTCAAAAACAGCTCGAACAAAAGAGGTTTGTATCTCACAAAGGATTGGTAGATATTCTTGAAAACGGTTCGCCAGAATTGTTTAGAAATGCCATGAGAAATCATTTAGAAAATCATTTTGTGAGGTTATTTATGTCATCTGAAAATGTATCCTAATATTTCCCTTTTTGGAAGTAATAAGATGTAACAACATTATTTCGTGATTTTCAACAACACCACCCCATGATGTTTTATCTCGGTTTTATATAAATTTTCAAAATTACCTAAATCTTTTTGTTGCCACACATCTCGCAATTGAAATTTTCCTTTTAAGCCAATTTTATTGAAATCAAGTGTAAAAGGCTTCGCTTTTTCATCTCCCCAACGTAAATAACTTTCGGGTGTTTTTGTATAATCTCCCACATTAAATAAACCAATAGCATACGAACCATCTTCTAAAGGTTTTTGCCAAATTTGCACGCCATTTTCTTCCAAAACAAGCCTTGCAGATTTCCCTAAAGGGTCCTGATTTATCTCAATAACTTCATCATTTGTAAGCAAATTCAAGGTAAAAGCATCTAATTGTTCAATCGGGCAACCAATAAGCAAAGGTGCTGATAATAAGCTAAATAGACTCACATGACTATACTGTTCGTCGGGCGTAAGTCGAGTTGGATGCAAACTTGTACCCGTAGTAACATTACCCAAAATCATCATATCAGGGTCGAGCCAATGCCCATGCCCGCCATACGGACTCCATTTATCAAGCGTAAAAGCCGAAACGTAAAGACTTAGCCAAGAATCTCGAATGTCAGGACCTGTGCGGTAAGTATTAGTGAATCGTACCCAATCTTTCACATTTGCAAAAGGAGCAGAATTGGAAATACTATATACGATATCTCTACCCGAATTTTTCAAAGCCACGGACATTTTTTCTGCCGATGGTACTTCAATTCTCCAGTCGTATTTCAGATAATCAATGCCCCAAGTTGCCATTTGTTGGGCATCATTTTGTTCAAAATGGTATTTCCCAACATAGCGGAAAGCCCGTTTGTTATTTTTGATAGAATCGGTGATTTTTCCATTTTCAGAGTCAGATGAACCACCGATATAGCCAGCATAACTCGTAATCATTGGTGTAGAATAAACCCCTACTTTCAAGCCTAAACCATGCACATAATCTACCATTTCCTTGAATTTTGGAAACTTTTCGTTGGGTTGAATGGCATTGAATTGCCCGCCACGCTGTCCTTGCCAAGCATCATCAATATTAATGTAAGTCCAGCCATGTTGGTTTAGTCCCATCTTTACCATGGCATCGGCTGAGGCTATTACTTTTTCTTGGTCGATATTTCTTGCCCAAGAATTCCACCCATTCCACCCTATTGGGGGAGTAAGTGCAATGGTATCGCCGATGATAATTTTTAATGCTTTGGTAGCTTCTCCTAATTCATTTTTAGCTATCAGAACCGTTGAATAAATGCCTTTTTGGTTAATTTTTCCTGTAATAATTCCTGTTTTTGCATCGACTGTTAGACCTTTTGGCAAATTTTTAACAGAAAAACGCATCGGTCGTTGTCCTGTTGCGGCAATTGTATAAAGGAATGGGTTGTTAGGTCTTGCTCCAAAAAGTTTTGGTGAATTAATTTTAGGTTTTCTGTCAGGCTGAGGTGTTAGAATATATTTTTCATCTGAATTTGGAGTATTTTGAGGGATAAAATCATCCTTCATTACAAACTGAGCATTTGCCCAATTAGAATAAGACCTGTTAAATCCTTTTTCTTCGATAGTTACCAAAAGCCCCAAACGTTTAATTCCTAACAAATTAACTTTTACGGTTTTTGGTTCATCACCCAAATTCATTTCACCACTTTCAAACAAAACTTTTCTATCGCAAATTACATAAAATTTGAGAGGTAAATCTTTTACGCCTTTATCATCCACACCAACTATCGCCGAAAACTCGGTTGCGTGTCCATCTAAAAAGAATGATAAAACACTGGTTGAACTTACCCCTATACCATGTTTAAAAAGTTTTCCATTCATCCGAATCGAGTCTCCGCCAGCATTGGTTTTGGCCGAAACCGAAGGTATTCCTTCGGAAAATGATTTAATTGTTAAATCATCTAACCAAACTATTTTGGAATTTTGGGCTAAAATGCCAGAACTAAAACACACACAGGCAATCAACAACGAGGCTATTTTTTTCATCAAATCTTTCATTAAATCTTATTTTTTAGCTACTTTTTCAGCAATCAAAGTCAAAACAGCTTTGTCGCTCCATTCTTGTCCATGTCCCGCCATTGCCGTAAATGAAATCTTGGCATCTGATTTTGGATTTTCGGTTTTATCTATGAATTTCTGTAAAAAACGTGTTGCTACATTTGAGTAAAGTCCGTCCATATCGCCCATCCAAATCCATATTTTTCCTTGTAATTTTGGACCAAGAGTTGACCAGTTCTTTTCTAAAACCTTCTTCAAATCAAACTTTTCCCACTGTTTGGCAATGTTATGGTCGATTTTTCCAGAAATCGGGTCAAACATTAATGAAGGCAAGCCATCACTACCTTTTGGACCAAAAACGGCATTGTACGCCCCAAACTGCCCACCCGAAACTAAATAATTGCCAGTTCGGCTATTCAAATTTTCTCCCGTAATCCAATCTTTCATTGAGAAGGTAGGTTCGCCATAAATCGTTCTTCGGCCAGGTTGTAAATAGCCGTAGCGATTATAAAAAATGGACTCATCTTCGTAAATATTTATCAATCCATAATGCTCAAAATCAACAGGATCGGGACTATACGACCATGTGCCATCAAAGAAATCGGGGTATAAAATTTGTAAACCCAACGATACCCATCCTCCAGTAGAATTGCCAGTCAGAAAACGCATTTTTGAATCTGCCTTATAGCGAACTTGCTTTTCGATTTCGGGAATCAATTCTTCGGTCAATGCTTTGCCACAAGGGCCATTATTTTCAGAATCGACTTGATAAGTATCGCCGTACGGCCCTTGTGAATCAAGAAAGACATAGATGATTTGGGGTGCTGTTTTGGTAAACCACCAATCTGTAAAATCTTTGTTATTCATCAAACCATTGATGGCAGTGTAACGCCCATTCAAACCCGCCGCTCGGTAACAAATCGGATAAGTTTTATCAGGATTTTCAAAATAACTTGATGGTAACAAAATGGCTGCCTTCAAAAAACGAGGCTTAGCCGAAAAATTAGAAAGAAGTTTACTTTTTATCTCAACCGTTTTAACAAAATCATGCTTAACAATAGTAGTTGGGGAAATGATTTTGTTTAATGTTACATTGAGTTGAATGTTATTAGAAAAATAAACAGAATCGATATTGCTGTACAAATTTCCTGCTACATTTTCTTGACCATCGTCTATATTTTGCTTGTAAACAACCTGAAAATAATACTTTTCCGAAGCATTTGGTTTTAGTTTATCTAAGCCAATATTTAAAACATTTTTATCTTTTGAATCTAAAATAAAAGGGGAATTAGCCGCCCAATTTTGGGGTGTTAGGCCAAAAGTGATTTCTGAACGAAGGCGTGGCTCTCGTTCATGCTGTTTGGTTACGTGTAAAATTAATCTCCCACCTTTGATAAAAGATTGTCTCATTTCTGGAGCAACTACAAAGCTGACTTTCCAAGAAATTGCTTCTTGGGCATAAACAAAACTGCTTATGAGAATTAGAAACAGGGCAATGACGTTCGCTCTTTTCATGCTATTCGTTTACTTAAAAACATTGGATTCGTTGTTTATCAATTCCCATTTACTAAAATCTCTTTCTACAGATTTGCCATCAATAGATTTTATGACCCATTTGTGTTGAGGAGCATAAACATCGTAAGTGATGATTTGGCCATCTGGGAATTTAAATTGGATTTTTAATTGCTCAGCACTCGGATTGGATTTTTCAAGATTTGCCAATAATTCTTCGGCTTTCGTGTCTTCAAAAACAAGCATCAAACCTACATTTTCTGTAGCATAAACTGCGATTTTGACATTGTTGTTTCCTTCATAAACCGCCCAATTGTTTCTTTCTAAAACAGGCTTAAACCCTTCTGGCACAAAGACTTTGCCCGAGGCACAAGCAAAGTTTTTATAAACACCCGTATTGTTCCATTTCATAAAATCGTTTCCTTTTCCTGTCAAATGAAAAGTTTCGGGTAGTTTTTGAGCATTGTCATTTAGAAAAAGTGTAGTTGGGCGTGCGATGACCAATGAGTTTTTGCCTTGATTGGCCCCACCTGCCGAAAGCAAAAAGTGCTTGCCCGCCGTGAATATTTCTGGGCAAGATTTTTTGCCGTGACCTAATTTTACGAAATAGCCATCGCCTTTGTTAAAAATTACTTCTACCACTTTATCAGCAGGCCGATATGGCATGCACGAACTCACCAAGGCGTGTACTTCTGCGTTTGAAATATCGGTATTAAATGTCTCAATGGGGGCATAACTCAACCAAGATTTTACGAAAACAGACTGATAATCAGTAGTTAACTCTTGAATTTTAGCTTTTTCGTAACGCCTACGCATGGGTGGATAATGCCTTAATTTGTAAGTTCCCAAGGCATAAGTCCAGTTCATGTAATCCAATACATTGCGGGCTTCGGCACTCACTTTTTCAGAAGCAAAAGCTTCTAAATTTAACAAAGCTGCTATGGTGTAGCCAATGTAAGGGATAGAATTGTATTCGTATAAACCATTGGTTTTCATGCGGTTTAAATAAGCCAAAATCTTAACTTCCATGCCGTTTGCGACGTTGTCGTAGGTGGGCAACGAATTGCCATGAAGCGTCCGCCAACGATTTTTTAGATAGCGAGAGCCTTCGGTCATCAAAATATGATTTTCGGTATCGGCCACTAAACCCAATGTACGTGGTGTGGCCCGTCGGTATTTACCACCTTCCTCGGTAAGCAATGTGTTTATCAAATGCTCTTTTGTTTTGGGGTAAAGCAAATCAGGTTGATTGTCGAACAAAAACAGGATGGTGGTCAGGGGCATGAGCGTAAAATCATAATCGCCTTTGGGATTCAATGCCCAATGTGAACCCGTAACGCCCCGAACTTTCATTTGTTGGATTGCATTATTTACGACCTCGATGTCTTGTTTCAGAAGCAATTTTGCGAGCAGAATTCTGGGCGTATTGCCCCGTTCGCTCAATTTATCGAAATTGATTTTTTTGCTTGCAAACGATTGATAAACCTGATTTGCCAAATCAGCGTTTTTCTTCCATGCAATAGTTCGCTGGTGCGGTATTTGCACCATTGACTGACCATTGCTTTGTATCGAAAACAATGAAATAGTTAAGTAAGTCAAAAGGATAATTCTCATTTACGGCTGATTCTTTTTAAAATTATTCTATTTCCCAAATGGATGAATTGTGCATTGAATAGAGCCATTCAGCAGCTCACCTTTTACATTCTTGATTTTGTAATCAATCGTGAATATGTCCACGAAAAGGCTCTTGTTTTTTCAACGTGCTATTTCTTGTTTTTTTGTTCCCAAATTTGAAATTGTTTTTTTAAATCCTTCACGAGTTCAGGATGAGCTGCCGCCAGATTTTTGGTTTCGCCTGGATCTGCTTCTAAATCCACTAAAAAAAAGGCATCCGCCTCTGTCAATGTCACTTTTTTGCTGGTATCTTCAGGATTTACATGTAACTTCCATTTGCCTTTTCGAGCCACCCACGACTTTCTGAACGCCCAACAATAGCCTTCTTCATGCTGAGAAGCTGCTTTTGAGTCCTTGATAACAGAAACCAAACTTTTTCCATCTAAATCTTTTTGCTGAATTTCGATATTGCAATATTCTGCCAAAGTTGGAAACCAGTCAGTATTGACGGCCATTTGATTTCTAACTTGCCCTTTAGGGATTTTGGCAGGCCAACTAATAATTGATGGTACACGAATTCCACCTTCAAAAAGACAGGCTTTTGCACCTCTATAAATACCAGCATTTCCCCCACCAAAATGAGCTCGTTCTTCGGTAGAATAGCCATTGTCTGATTGAAAAATGATAATGGTATTTTCTGTTAGTTTAAGGTCCGAAACCTGTTTGAGTAATTGACCTACTTTATCATCTAAGGTGGACATAAAAGCTGCATACAAATCTCTCGGATAAGCGAGCCATTTTTTCTGATAATAGTCCAGCCATTTTGGGTCGCCTTGGTAGGGATAATGCGGCAGATTTATAGCAAAATACATAAAAAACGGACTTTTATTTGTTTGTTTCATAAATTGACCCGCCTCTTTCACCATCAAATCAGGAAAAAATTGACCAAGATAATGTACCTCTTTTCTATTTCGATATAAGTCGTGCTTGTTAGGGCCATTCCAATAAAAAAAGTGCGAATAATTATCAATGCACCCAGCCAAATGTCCAAATGAATGATCAAACCCTTGGGCATTCGGGCTCATTTCGGGCGTATATCCCAAGTGCCATTTGCCAATATGAGCTGTTTTATATCCTGCACTTTTAAAAAGTTCGGCCATCGTAAATCGATCAGCTGGCAATCCATCGGCTTTATTTGCCTCTGAGGCATTGTTGGGCAGTCCTGCCCTTTGAGGATTTAGCCCTGTAAGTAATGAAGCCCTTGAAGGCGAACAAACAGGCGAAGCATAAAACTGCGTAAACATCGTCCCATTTTTTGCCAAACGGTCAATATTGGGCGTTTCTAAATCCTTTGAACCATAACAATTGAGGTCTATTGCCCCTTGGTCATCGGAATAAATGATAATTACATTGGGTTTAATTTGAGCATTAATGGGTATATAGCCCAGACATAAGCCTACTAAAAAAATGCTCAGTTTTATAGTTGATATTTTTTCAAAATTCATATTCTTCATAATTACTATTTCTTCATAAACTTTGGGTTGTATTTTCCTTGTTTTTTAAATCCGTCAAAGGGTCGCATTGCCCCGAAACGTGGATAAGAGTCGAAAATATCACCATCAGCCGACATTCTTGGGTCGTTTTGCTCATTTAGCTTTTGCTCCAACTCTCTGCCCAATTTCTGCAAAATAGGCTTCATTTTCTCGGATTTTGAAAGGTCATTGAGGCAAAATGGGTCTTTTTTGATGTCATATAATTGCTCGGAATCCCGTTTTTCAAAGCCAATTTTAAATAGTGAAGCATAAGTAGCATTCTCTTTAATCATGAATGTTTTGGTTGGAGAATCGTCAATATCTTCGTAACCTTCCAAAATAGGTTTCATACCTTTTATGCCAGCAGTAGATGCTGATATTTCTGGGGCAGGGTCGCCAAGTGGCCAACGCTCAGGCTTTAAATTTTTGATATAGAGGTATTCTTTTGAACGAATTGCTCGGGCTGGATAACCCAAATTGTCGGGGCGAGCATGCGTATGCCTTTCTCTTCCTGAAAACACATATTTGCGAGTAGCATCAATGTAGCCAGACTTCTGACTTTTAAAAATGGGCATTAAAGTTTTACCCGAAATGCCTTCAAAATGCTTGATGCCAGCTACATCCAAAAAAGTAGGAGCTAAATCAATCATACTAATGAGGTCATCTACTCTTCTGTTTTTGCCTTTAATCATCGGCCCAGCAATTACTAACGGCACGTGCGTACCATATTCTTGTAAATTGGCCTTGGCATAAGGGAATGCCATGCCGTTGTCGGCAGTAACGACAATAATGGTATTTTCTAATTCGCCTGCCTCTTTTAAGATTTGCAACATTTTACCTAATTGGGTATCAAACCACTTTATCTCTAAGGCATAATCAAGCAAATCGTTTTTCACTAAATCTGTATTTGCCAAAAAAGATGGCACTTTTAGGTTTTTTTCAGACAAACCAGCTACTCTACCCGATCCTTCTTCATATTCTCGATGTGGTTCTTGCCCACCATACCAAAAGAAGAAAGGCTTATCCTTGGGTTTGTCGTTTAGAAAATCATTAAAATTGGCGGCATAATCTGTTGTACTAATGCCACTTGTTGGTACTTTTCCGAACTTTCGAGAGTTATATTCTGGACCAACTGGGTTTCTTTGCCAGCCCGAATCTATAAAATTGCCTGGTGCCCAAGGTTTGCATGTAAAGCCTAATGCATAGCCTGCATTTTCAAGTGCATCTGTAAAAACAGGAAATTTTTTAGGAAATAAACTGCTATGCGTGCCTGCTTCTTCCAATTGCCAAATTTGTTTACCTGTTAGAATAGCAGCTCTTGACGGGCTGCATTGAGGTGCTGCCACAAAAGCGTTATTAAAAAGTATGCCTCGTGCGGCAATACTATCAAAAATAGGAGTTTGAAAAGTAGCTTCCCCATACGCAGAAGCATGCGGAAAAGATTGATCATCGGCAATGGCAAAAAGAATATTTGGAGGTCGCCTATTCGCATGTTGATTTTCAAATGTAAAGCCACCAACCAAAGCAAAAACAAAACAGACAGTTATTAATTTTACCATGTATGTAAGGGTTATTTATTTTAAGGATTAAGCCAAAAATAGAGTCTAAATTTTGAATTTTTTATTGACCATATAAAAAAGGGCCCAAACAACTCTTAAAAAACAAGTTTGCCATATTCAATTAATATTTGACCAAAAATGTAACAATGCTATTGACACGCTTTAGTACAATTAAAACACCAAACGCTACAATGCTAAAGATGATACTGCTCAAAAAATATGTTGCAAGAAATTAGTAATCAAACAATTAACAAGTTGAATATAAAGAAATATTTTCGATAAATTTAGCAAAAAACATTCAATGGTCCAATTTATATAACAGCATTATTACTCAAATGAAAAAACCCTTCAATTGGAAGTTTTTTTCATTAAAACGCAAATTAAAGTCAATGCCAAACTGCTTTTTAAATCAAAAAAATAATTTTTGAACAGAGAATTCTGTTTGCAACTTCTTTTTACCTAAATTTAATTTTTGAAAAATAGAATAAACCCTAAATCATGAATTGGAAACAAGCAGTTGATCCATTAAATAACATTGGTTTGTCCGCCATGTTGGCCTTATTGCCCATCTTATTTATCTTTTGGGCCCTGATTATAAAAAAAATGAAGGGATATCAAGCAAGTTTAATTGCAACCTTATTAGCTATAATTATTGCTATTACTGCTTATGGGATGCCTATAAAATTAGCCTTGCTTTCTACATTAAATGGGGCTTTGTATGGCTTATTCCCAATTTGTTGGATAGTAATAACTGCTGTTTTTTTGTTTAATCTAACCATAAAAAGTGGCCAGTTTGAAATCATTAAAAATTATATGGCCTCCATTACCTCAGATAGGAGGTTGCAGGCTTTGTTAATTGCATTTTCATTTGGCTCGTTTTTAGAAGGCACAGCAGGTTTTGGTGCACCCGTTGCCATCACAGCAGCCATGCTGGTTGGTTTAGGGTTTAATCCACTTTATGCCGCAGGTATTTGCCTGATTGCCAACACAGCCCCTGTTGCTTTTGGTGCAATAGGTACCCCAATTACCGTGGCTTCACAGGTTACTTCCATTCCCGAATTAGCAATTTCACAAATGGTGGGTCGCACACTTCCTATTTTATCGGTAATTCTGCCTTTTTATTTGGTCGTTATTATGGCTGGTTTCAAGAAAACCCGTGAGGTTTTACCCGCCATATTGGTATCAGGAGTTTCCTTTGCTCTTTTACAATGGTTTACTTCCAATTTTATTGGGCCAGCACTTCCCGATGTGATTGCTGGCATTGGTTCAATACTGAGTATGATTGTTTTATTGAAATATTGGAAACCAAAAACGATCTGGCGTTTTCCTAATGAACCCGAACCAACGTTAAATACAGATATCAAATATTCCACTTTAGAAATTATTAGGGCGTGGGCACCTTTTATTATTTTATCGATAATTATTATCGCTTGGGGAATAAAACCAATAAAAGAAGTTTTTAATGCTATTGGAGCATCTCAATTTGAATTCCCAGGATTACACAACATGATTATTGATCAAAATGGGAAAGAAATTGCCCATCTATTCAAATTCAATTATTTGTCGGCATCGGGTACGGCAATTTTGGTTACAGCATTAATTTCAATTCCAATTATTGGCTTAAAGTTTAATGAAGCAGGCAAAATATTTTTGGAAACTTTAAGTCAACTTAAATTTCCTATTATCACGATTTCTTCTGTTTTAGGCTTTGCTTATATTGTAAATGACTCAGGAATAACCATTTCTATGGCAATAGCTTTGGCAACAACAGGTGTGATTTTTCCTTTTTTTGCCCCAATACTTGGCTGGTTGGGGGTATTTATTACTGGATCTGATACATCTGCCAATGCCCTTTTTGGCAAATTACAAGCTTCAACAGCATCTTCAATAGGGGTTGATCCTGTAATAACAGTTGCGGCTAATGTTTCAGGTGGAGTTGTTGGAAAAATGATCTCACCACAGTCCATTGCAGTTGCCGCTGCCGCGGGTAATTTAGTTGGCAAGGAATCGGAGCTATTCAGATTTACTGTAAAACACAGTTTTATAATGCTATTTTTTGTTTGTTTAATTGTGATTGCTCAAGCGTATCTTTTTACTTGGATTGTTCCAAAATATGAAATGATTGTGGCAAGTTCCGCAACCGTAATTCCTGATTTTACAAAAGGGTATTATTATATTTTTGGATTGGTTATAATAGTAATTGGACTATTTACAACCCTGCAGTTCTTTAATGAAAATGAAAAGAAAGGGGCTAAGCTTTAACTCCTTTCTTTTCATTTACTAATTATTTTGAATTTCTACATCAACTCATCCAAAGCACCAACTATCATATTTACATGGTTTTTAGTGGCACTTTCTCCCATAATACCCACTCGCCATAGCTTGCCTGCAAACGCACCTAAGCCACCGCCCACTTCAATATTGTATTTATTTAATAATTGATTTCGCAAGGTCAATTCATCGTATCCATCAGGTAGAAAAACAGAATTTAAATTAGGTAAACGATACTTTTCTTCAACCAAGAAGCGGAAACCACGTTTTTCCAATTGAATTCTTAGATATTGGTGAACCTCCTGGTGGCGAGCCCATCTAGCTTCAAGGCCTTCTTCCAAAACAATATTCAAGGCTTCGTGAAGTGCATAAACAGAAGAAATGGGTGCGGTATGATGGTAGGCACGCTTTGCTCCTGCCCAATAATTTTTCACCATTGTTAAATCTAAAAACCAAGATTGCACTTTGGTTTTGCGGTTGTCTAATACTTTTACTGCGGCTTCTGAAAAACTAATTGGCGATAAACCTGGAGGGGCAGAAAGGCATTTTTGGGTACCCGTGTAAATGGCATCAATTTTCCATTCATCAACTTTAAGTGGCATTCCACAAAAAGATGTTACGGCATCGACTACTAACAGAGCACCTGCTTCATGTACCAAGTTACTAATTTCTTCCAAAGGTTGTAATGCCCCTGTTGAGGTTTCAGCATGAACTATGGCAACCAATTTGGCTTTTGGGCAAGTTAATAATGCCTTTTTTATTTGATCAGGCTCAGTAACTTTTCCCCATTCGGTATCTACTCTCGTTACTTTTGCACCGCATCGTTCGGCAATATCCACCATTCTGCCACCAAATACTCCGTTAGTAACTATAATACATTCATCGTCAGGCTCTAATAGGTTCACTAAGCAGGTTTCCATACCAGCACTCCCAGGAGCAGAAACTACAAATGTTAGGGCATTTTCAGTCAAAAATGTTTGTTGAACCATACTTTTTATTTGGTCCATCATTTCAACAAAAAGAGGATCTAAATGCCCAATTAAAGGACTTGCCATAGCTCTAAGCACACGTGGATGTGCATCTGATGGGCCAGGACCCATTAAAACTCTATTTGGTGGGTTAAAATTATAGGTCATATTTTTTTATATAATTGATTTTTAAAAATTTCATTTATTGTTCAATAAATTTCAAATTAGGATACTTCATCTAATAACTTCAGGATGGACTCATAATTTTTGCCAACTGCATCAGAAAGAGCCATTTCGCACGTTTTTGACGAAGAATAATAGCCATCATATTCGCTTAGCTTCACTTCGTTTGCTTCAATTTTTGTTGCTGATTTGGTGAGTTCTGGATAGAAAAAACCTTTATCGCCACTCATGCCACAGCATCCAGCAAAGGCTGGAATATCAGCTTGTTTAGCACATGCTTTACCAATTAATTGCAATTTAGACATGCTACCCATTTTATGAACTGAGCAAACTGGGTGAAAAACAATTTTATCTTTTGGCTTCGAAATAGTTAAGTTAGGCAAAAGCTTGTCGGCTGCAAAATCAATGACATCAAAAAACGTCATTTTATCGAATCTGGATTTATTTTCATCAGATAAAGTGTATCTACAAGTTTTCAAAGTTTGAGTACAACTCGTTACATCCATTACAATTGGGAATTTTCCCTGTTCAGAATCTACCCACAGTTTTTCAATGGTTTGATTACTGGTAAAACTGTAAGCATCTGTATAGCCTTTTGAAGAAAATATTTGCCCACAGCAAGCCGAATTTAAATTACCAGAAGCCATCATTTTGATATTTGCTTTAAGGCAGAGTTTTTCAAAAGTATTGAAAATATCACCTCCCATCATTCTATTGATACAAGAGCTAAAATAAATAATTTTTTCTTGGCTTTCATTGCTCTCTTTACCTAAAAATTTATCCAAACCATAAGTTCCTAAGTATTTTGATGGTTTATCTATTTGATTACTCCATAATGGAAAATTAGGGGCTACACTTTTTATTGTTTTGGTAAAATTTTTCATAAAATTTTCACCTAGAAAGGCATTAAGACCTTGACCAATTTTTAGTGCAAATCTAGTTGTGCTTTCTGCAAGTGCAAAGTTTTTGGCTACCTTCAAAGCCACTTTATTTTCAAAAGCAGAATGGTTTTCACGCCTTAATCTTTTTACCAAATCACCGGTATTGATATCAACAGGGCAATTGTTGGCACACATGCCATCCACAGCACAGGTTGCGAGTCCATCAAAATTAAAGTCTTTGAGAAGTGCGTCTCTAGTTATTTTATCTCCAGCCTCATCCAGACGTTTTATTGCACGACGCACGCCAATTCGGCGGCGAGGAGTCAATGTAACATCTCTGCTCGGGCAACTTTGTTCGCAAAAGCCACATTCAATACATTTATCAACCTCTTCCTCTACAATCGGCATCACTTTTAGGTTATGCACGTGTGTAAATTTGTCTTCTGTAATTATTATACCTGGGTTCAATAAATTGGTTGGGTCTATAAGATTTTTTAGCTTTTTCATTATCTGATACGCCTCTGAGCCCCATTCCGTTTCGATATATGCCGACACCGCCCTGCCCGAACTATGCTCTGCTTTTAAAGCCCCATCATATTTATTAAGCACCAAATCAAATAAATCGTCATTGAATTTTTCATAATGGTCAATATCTATTTGGGTGGCATACGATTGTGAGATAACAAAGTGCAAATTACCATCTTTGGCATGGCCGAAAATGATACCGTTCTCATAATTGTATTTCTCAAAAAGCTTTTGCACATCTACTACGGCCTCACCCAATCGCTCCACAGGAAACGTAAAATCTTCCATCAACGCTGAGGTGCCTTTTGCACGCATTCCTGCTACCGATGGATACATCCCTTTACGGATTTTCCACATTATTGCCTGTTCTGCAGCGTTTTGTGTAAAAACTGGGTCAATTATTAATGGTAATTTTTCAAAAGTGGCTTTTGCGTTCTTATATTTTTCTAAAAGTTTATCTTGGGTTGTTTCTTGAAATTCGCATAAAATAGAAGCAGCATTTTCTGATAATTCTTTTAAGAAAGAGGGTACACCAGGCATATTTTCTACGGAACGCAAAGAGGCTCTGTCCATAAACTCCAAAGCGGCAGCTCCCGTTTTTATCAAATCGGCAATGGCATTGCAGGCTATTTCTGGGCTTTCGAAATAAAGCATCGCTGTCATTTTGTATGGCAAATCTGGTACCGTGTTCATGACGGCCTCCGCAATAAAAGCCAAAGTTCCTTCACCGCCAATTATTAAATGTGCCAAAATATCTAATGGATGCTCATAATCGACAAAGGCATTCATACCATAGCCTACAGTATTTTTTTGTTTGTATTTTTTACGAATTTTGGCAACCAATGCTGTGTTTTCTAAAACTTCGCTTCGTAATTTTTTTAGGCCTTTGAAAATTTCGTTCGCTTCATTTTCGAATCGAATATAATCTTCTGGCTTTTCGGTATTGAAAATTTGCCCATTTGGTAATACGAAAGTGATGTATTTGAGTGTATGATAGGCATTTTGCACTACCCCACAGCACATGCCTGAAGAATTATTGGATAAAATACCGCCCATCATACAAGCATTGATTGAGGCAGGGTCTGGTCCTATCTTGCGACCATATTTTTTTAATGCAACATTTACATTTGCTCCAATAACCGAAGGCTCTATTCGGATGGTTTCGCCGTTGTTTTCTGGTAAAACTTTTCGCCAATAATTACTTAAATCTACCAAAATACCATCTGTTACACCTTGCCCTGAAAGGCTTGTACCACCTGCTCGAAATGTAATATGAATATTGTTTTGATGAGAATATTCGAAAATTTTCTGGATTTCCTCAATATTTTGGGGCTGCAAAATTGCTTTTGGAATTAAATAAAAGTGGCTAGCATCACTTGCAAATGCATATCGGTCAATCAAACGGGTTTTAACACGCTCTTTTGGAAGGATTTTTAGAAGAGAATTCAACATTTAAATTAAGGATAGAGTAATTTGTTAAAATTAAATATAAATATTGATTTTAAAATTCTCGATGCTAAATATTCCATATTTATTTTTACTAGTATGTTTTAAATTGATTTTCTCTATTTATTAAATATCAATTTTTGTTATTTTAAAAATGAAAGAAATCTCATCTACTTTTTTAAAAAGAAGCCTTTTTTTTTAAAAGTTTGGGTAAGTAATTCAGGATTATTTTTGGTGATATACGCCATCAATACACCTTCTAACTCTTTGGTTTTGACTTTCTCACTTTTTGAAATATCATTTGTTTCCCCTAAATCTTTGGCTAAATTATATAATTCTACGTTATTGGTTTTCCAGAATTTTAGTAATTTATAATCTCCTAATAATACGGCTGAATGTGGGTAAGCCTTAGCGAATCTATGGAAGAAAAAAGCCTTATTTGGTCTCTTTACCTCACCAGTACCTTTATTTTTCAAAACAGAAGCAAAGCTTCCGCCATCTAAATTTTCAATCGCTTTTTTGCTACCCGCAAGCTCACTAAAAGTAGGCAACAAATCCCAACCGGCCACTGGTACACTTGACTGACCACCTCCCTGAATGCCAGGCCCTTTCACTAGAAATGGCACTCGGATGCCCCCTTCATACAATGTCCATTTGCCACCTCGAAGCGGGAAGTTTCTCATTTGTTTACCAAAAGATGCTGGTAAGTCCAGTTTATTATTTACAGGCGGAATAAATTCAACCGCACCATTATCAGCCATCAAAACAATATAGGTGTTATCTGCTATACCCAAGTTTTCCACCATTCTTTCCAACTCTCCAATCTTGGTATCTAAATCATAAATCATTCCTGCCCAAGCCGGATTGTCATGCTTTGTGCCCACGGGCTTTGCTTTGAATTTATCATAGCTGTTTTGTCGTGTCACAAAATCTACATGAGTGGCATAATGTGAGACCTGCAAATAAAATGGGTTTTTAGAATTCACTTGATCCTTCATAAATTTTATGGCACGAGCATTTAGGCTGTCCATTTGTTTAGGATTTTCAGAAAAAAAATGTCTTTCCCATTTTTCTTCTTTTCCTTGACCAATATTTCCATTTACATTTCCAGTATCGCCATCGCTTACATCATAGCCCAACTGTTCGGGGGTAATTTTTGCACGCAAATCCCATTTACCAAAATGGGCAGCTTTGTATCTATTATCTATTGATTTTAATACTTGGGGAATAGTGTGTAAAGCCGTGGTATATTTTTGAGGAAAATCATCATCATCTCCCATTTTAATAGAAGTTCGCCCAAATTGAATACTTCTGCGTGTAGGCGAACAGATGGGGTCAGGTGCGTAACCTTTTGAAAACCTCATACTTTTTTTAATAAATAAATCTATGTTGGGCGTTTCATAATAATCGCTTTTTGAATCATTTACACGATCATCCATTTTTGATGAAAAGCACGACCAACCCAAATCATCCGTCAAAATCAAAATAAAATTTGGACGATTTTCTAATTGCCTTTTTGAAGGAACTCTCAAATTGCTAACTCCAAAAATTAGATATATTAATAAAAATACCCTGACCATTTTTTTGCTTAATTTAAAAATTTCCTATTCTCTCATTAAATAATAGACCTTTCGGGCATTATACCATCAAAAATTCGACAACTATTTTTGACACCAATCTATTTTCCAAGTTGATGAATTGTGCCTTGAATAGAGCCACTTAAAAGTTCGCCTTTGATGTTTTTGATTTTGTAGTCAATCGTGATTACATCTACTTTTTCTAAGTTTTCAATACTTAATTTCAGGCTTTTACCATTTGTCTGAGATTGAGTTACATTCAATACTTTCTGGTCTAAGCGGTCTGATCCGTATTTTTTACTTCGTAACAATTGCCAAGTTTTTACTTCAAAATTGGATAAATCAGACGCCGTATTTTGGTCTATCGGGCTGTCAAAATCAAGCACTACGCTTTTTTCAAGCACCTTCATTTTGACAGGAATTGGAATGGTTTTGCCCGTGTACCTGACCCTATACAATCCACCACCACGCATCATTTGGTTGGTTCCCCAAGCCGACATCCCACAAGCATACAGTTGACCATCAGTTGGATTAAACCTGCCTCGCATCACCCCCGTCAGAAACTTAACTCCAGGTAAATCAATCACTGCCCCTTGTTCTTGTCCGTTTACGGTTTCATTCAAAACATATTGAATTTTGCCAAAGCCATAGGAAAGGCTCAAAAGTCCCCCATTCAAGGCACCCCATTTTTGGCTATCTACCCAAACCATTTCCGAAGGCGAACGGTCGTATTTCATATCCACCCACACCAAAGGTTGTTCCATCGCCGCCCTTGATGAGTCTTTGGGTGGATTGTAGCCCCACATATTGCCATAAAACTTCCCAACGCCTTTCACCCAGTTGATTCGGTTCATTGGATTCCAATAACCCTGTTGGTCGGTTACAATAAAACTACCATCAGGATTGATACAAACGCCATTGGCCGCTCTAAAACCAGTCGCTATGATGTCAGTTTTTGAGCCATCTGCACTCACTTTTAGCAGCGTACCATGTTGAGGAATAAGGGCCTCACGGGCATGTCTGCCGCTTTTGGCATAGTAAAAGTTTCCTTCTTTATCGGTTTGAAGTCCCATCGCAAACTCATGAAAATGGTCAGTCACCTGATGGTCGTGATTAAAGCTTTCGTAAAAGTCGGTTTCCATATCGCCATTCAAATCCCTTAGCAAAACGAGCTGATCTCGACAGGTAACATATATTTTTTCATCTACTACTTTAATACCCAATGGCTGGAATAAACCTGAACCTATTCGTTGCCAAGTCAATTCTCCGACAGGATTTAAAAGTCCTTTTATCAGCCAAATATCCCCGTCAGTAGCACAAGCAGCGGCAACATTGGCATCTTTAAAAAAATCAATACCACTTAATTTCATTCGACATGCCCACGGATTTTCAAAAGGCGGGGTCAGTTGATCTACAGCAAAGGGTCCATCTTCTTTACCATTTGTTACGAATGTTTTTACAATTTCGGGATAATGAGCACGACCCGTACCTAAGGTATATTTAGTCAATGATTCGGGGGCTGGTAGGTCTTTTTCAGAAAAAATAGCCGCTTTTTCACTAATCGCCAAAGTGATTTTTACTTCTTCTTTGGCATTGATATTCACAAAAATTTGCCCGTTTTCTTCTACCAATGTAGCTCCATTTCCCAATATGCTTACTTTGGCAGGGAAATTGGCAACCCGCATTTTCAAAATAGCATTAGAAGGCGAAATATTGAGCGTTCGGGTAAAAACGGAAGTGCTAATAAACCCAAATTTCTCTAAAACGGCAGATTCACCAACGGTATATGAAATGATGACTTGGTCTTCAAAATGATAAAGTCCTTTGTAATTTGCCCACGATTTAGGCAATGGACCAAAAGGTCGACCATCACGAGCTACAAAACGCGGATCGTCAAATTTCCCAGTAGTCGGATTGGCCCAACCAGGGCCAACTGGTATTTCAAAATGCAGTTTGCCGATGGTGCGGGGGTAGGTTTCGTGCTTGTCGTTTAACAAGATTGCGTTCCAATCTATAAAACCTTCGCCAGTATAGGCCCCCGCTACTCGCATGAGGTCATGGTCAAAAACCATCCAAGCTTTTCCTTTTGACACCCCGCCTGTGCCTTTATCCAAACGTACAGCAATGCCTTTGTAGGCAAAATTATTTTTTAAGTAGTTTTCGTCTTTAAAAGGTGATGGGCCTGGCGAATGATACCTCGGAATTCCCATTTTTTCATCAGCTAATTCATAAGTATTCATTAGGAAATTCCCATAATCCATATCTGCCCACGGTTGATAAGGCTTTGATACTGGGCCTCTGGATTTGCCTTTTGGCAGAGACGAAAGATAGTCGGGCGTAACTTTACCAAGCGATACTTTTTTGTTTTTTGAAACAAATTCTTCTTGAATGTAGTGAATTACATCGTATTTTTCTTGGGGACTTAACGCCACTTGAGGTGGCATAGAACCATAGCCTCTGGTAACAGTTTGATACATAGAATAAGCATCGCCACCTGCTTTAAAAGGCTCTGACCAAAACTTTAAGGACATAGGAATCGAACCTTCGTTTTCTTCATTGCCATGACAACTTATGCATGTGGCATTATAAATTCTTTCGCCACGAACAAATGAATTATCGCTGAAATCTTTGATAAAACCCACATGGTCTAACTTTTTCTCAGAAGTTGGAAGGTCTTTGGAAGCAAGAATATAAACGATTTTGGGCTTTGAAGCTTTTTGACCAAAGACAGTAGTTACAAGAAAAGAGAGAATCAAGATTAATTTTTTCATATCAATCGGTTCAGGGTTTAATATAGTTTATTGACTGAAGAAAACCATCTACTTTCAATATGGTTTCTACCAAAAAAGGTTCTTTATTAAAAAAACCATGTCCTTGATTTTCAAATAAGAAAAGGTCGCAACGACTTCCAACTTCTTGTATCTTTTTCTGGAATTTCTGAGCCGTTTCCACTGGAATCAGGTTATCGTTTGTTCCCAAGAAGAAAATGGTAGGTAGAAAGCCTTTTTGGATGTTGTGTATAGGCGAAAACTCTATGTATCTATCTCCAATTCGCTCAAAGCCATACCCGCCTATTCCGTTGTCAATGACAGGATTGAACAAGACTAAGGCATTCGGCTTTGCACTTATTGTCAAATCGTCATTAGCTTCATTAATAGATTCATTAGTAAAACAGGCTGCCGCCAAATGCCCACCCGCAGAACCGCCCGACCCGACGATTCGATTGGCATCAACACCCAATTTTGTGGCATTTTTTCTCAAATATCGAATTGCTGATTTCGCATCTTTTAAACTTTCAAATGGCGTAGTATTATGTTTTGTTTTTACCCGATAATCTACCAAAACCGTAATAAAATTCTTTGCAGCATAGTGCAAGGCATGGGTTTCAAATTGTTTTGTACTACCCCCGTTCCAACCGCCCCCAAAAAAGAAAACAATGGTTGGATAAGTTTGTTCTTTCTGGAAAGAGGCTGGATAATAGATTTTTAAGCCTAACTTTAAAGTATCCACCTGCTTATACGTCAACTCTTCCATATTGCTCTTATCTTGTGAAAAACAATTCACAAAGAAGAGGAGTAGTAACGAAGACAAAACGAGTCGAAAGTTTTTTAAATATCTCATGGTTTTTACTCAAAACACTGCGGTTAAATCTATTTTCCTGTCATTGAAGGTGGTGCTTGTTCGGGTTTGCTTCCCCATGATTTATTGGGTTTTTCGCCCATATTTAAGGTCAATTTTCCGCCTTTAACTACCGTTTCATGCAACATCCAAGGTTTATTTAATGCTTGAGTATTCAGCTGTGCTGATTGGATATAAAGGTTTTTTGAAGAATTATTCTTTGCTTCAATCGTAAATGTCTTACCCGAATAATATTTGGGGTTCAGATGAAAGGTAATTTTGTTGAAAATTGGGCTACTGATTTCGTAAAATGGCTCGGGAGAAGTACCGCCATTCGTAGAAAAAATACCCGATTTCATTAAAACAGACAAACTGCCCATTAGACCTTGGTCTTCGTCGCCGCTGTAACCAAATTGAGGCGATATGCCGCTATAAACTTTGTCAATTACTTGGCGTGACCAATATTGAGTCAGCCACGGTGAGCCAGCATAATTAAACAAAAAGGCGGTTTGAATACTCGGCTGATTTCCATAATTGATATAGACTCGACGTAATTCCTCCAACGTTTCTTTATCGTGCGATTTGCCCGAAACAAAATCATGTGTTTGGGCTTTTTCAAATGAAGTATTAAGTTTTTTCGTAAATACTTCTCTGCTTCCCATCAAATTTATCAAGCCCTGAATATCATGCGGTACAAACCAGACATATTGGGCGGCATTTCCCTCTTCCCAACCATTGTCATAACGCAAAATATCAACTGGTTCTGCCCATTTTCCATCTAAAGTTCTATTCCACATCCAACCAATGTCAGCGTTCCAAATATTTTTGTAATTGGTGGCACGTTTCATAAATAGCTCATAATCATCGTTTTTGCCTAATTTTTTAGCCATTTGTGCCAAAGTAAAATCTTGGTAGGCATATTCTAAGGTTTGAGTAGAGCCATCTTGATGAAAACCATAACGAGTTTTGCTTAAAGGATGTGGCACGTAACCACGCTCCATATAATATTCAATTCCTCCACCTTTCAAAGTTCTGTGTTCGTAACCCGCCTTGCTCATCATTCCGCCTGGGAAATGATTTTTTCGTAGGCCTTCGTAGGCTTTTTCAATATTAAAACCTTTGATTCCTTTTAAATAAGCACTAACAATAAAAGGTGTTGTTGCTGCTCCTGTCATTACATAAGTATAATTTCCTCCTGCGGGACCTCTTGGAATCAATCCCCCATCCTGGTACATCATCACCATCGAATTGACAAATGACTCGGTAACTTCTGGGTAAACCAAATGCCAGAGAGTATTGATTGTCCATTGAGCTCCCCAAAACGAGTCAGAATTGTGGTGATTGTACTTGGGCTTTCCTTGGGAATCCAACGGAATTTGCTTGATGAGGCGTTCGGGGCCTGTCATGTCCGAATATTTGCCATTTATGTCCGAAATGATGCGTCTTCCTTGCAAAGCGTGCCATAAATCGGTGTAAAATCTTCTTTTTTCAATATCAGTTCCGCCTTCAATTTCTATTCTACTCAGCCATTTGTTCCAATCTTCTCGGCTATCATTCACAGCTTTTTCAAAATCCCAGTGAGGCAATTCGCTTGTCAGATTCAATCTTGCTTGTTCTTCACTTACATAAGAAATCGCTACTTTCATTTTTCTAACTTCACCCATTTGTGTAGCGAAATTGACATAAGCTCCTATTTTTTCTCCTTCAATCGCATTATTTATTTCTTCTAATTGTCCTTTTCGCCAACCTTTCAATGAATCAAAAGCCTTATCGAATTGAGCCACGAAAAAAACGGTCAAGGTTTTTGGTCGGCGAATAGTCGGTGCCATGATTGCGTAGCCCTCAATCTCTTGATTGCTTACTTTTTTCACAAAACCTTTTTGAGTGTCTGATGGGCCAAGAAAAGTAGAAAAATCGAAGAGGATTTGACTTTTTGCTGATTTTGGAAAAGTATATTTATGAAAACCTACCCGAGTTGTAGACGTCAATTCGGCAGTAATTCCGTAAGCATCTAAAACAACTTTATGATAACCCGCTTTGATGGTTTCAGTTGTATGTAAAAACTTTGAACCGTATATATTTGAGCCTAAATGTCCTTTAAAATCACCAGTTGTGGGCAGAACAGGAATGCCTGATAATTGCCATCCATGCACATGGCTAAAACATTTGATACTATCTTTTTCATAACGATAACCTGCATTCCAGTCAGCATCAATGGCATTATCAGGACTGAGATTTACCATGCCAAAAGGGCGAGTAGCGGAATTGAAGAAAAACCAACGAGAATTGGCAGCATCAAGCAAAGGGTAAACCAAATCAACAGGCTGCACTTTGGTTTTTTGGGCAAAAGTGAGGTTTGAAAAAGAAGCAATAAAAATGATACAAAGTGTGAAAAATCTTTTCATTTTACGAAAGTTTAATAATATGTCGAAATGGCGTAAAGCCTGTCAAATAGACTGTTGGGGCGTCCATTGCAGGCAAAGCTCCTCTTAATTGTACATTTTTATGTTCGACTTTTCCTGAACTAAAATTAATGATATCGCCATTGACAGAATATGAGCCTTTTTCACCAGAAAAAAGATAGGCATTTTCTTTTGTAGGAAGTTTTGTTACGCCCAAAAATGTGCCTCCTGCTCTAAAAATTAATTCAAGAGAAACTGGCACGCCTTCCGTGCCGCTCATATTGATTTCAATTTCAAGTCCGTTATTTGCTTCTCTAATTTTGACAGTCGTTTCGAGTTTTTGGATTTCACTTTGCTTACGCAACGTTCTTGGCATTTTGTCCAAATCACCATCGGGCGAGATTTTATCTTTGTCAAGTGGTTGATAATAAGGGCCTTCGAGCGATTTTGTCAAAATCCAAGTGTCGCCTTTTTGTTCTATTTTCTCTGATTGAAATTGTCCTTTTCCAAAGAAAGAACTGGCTACTCGCATCGCTTGCAAAACCGCATTTCCTTTATGAAAAGTAAGCCAACCAGTATTATTCGATAAAATGGTACTGTCCCAATTTCCACGTCTAATACGCACTACGCCCGAATATGGAAAAGCCTTTGCATAGCTTATCGGTAAAGATTTTTCGGCAGGTAAATCTTTCCAAAGTGTTGGGTCTTCTAAAAAATAATCAAGATAACCTGCCAATTGCTCTTTGGTGCTTGTTTTCTCAATTTGTCGAGCCATTGCTGCCATTTCGCCATTGTTTTTCTGCAAAGCCATGAAACGATAGCAATAATAGTATTTCGACATATTACCAATTGTTCCTTTGTCTTGCCTATTCGATGCTTCGGTAACAACTTCACCGTTCGGGTGAACGTAATACAAAGTCATTTCAAGGTTTTTCAACACAGGCTCTAATAACTCAGGTTTATTAAGTCCGTGTGCCATAATTATCAATGAGCGATTGACAATTGGCGAATAAGAATTGGTACTCTTTTCTGTATATTGTCCATCAGGGTCGAGGTCAATATGCTCGGCAAGCCATTGGTCAATGCGATTTGTGTAGCGTTTGTCGGGGAAAAGTTCGTTTAGTTTTGTCAAAGCCGCCGAAACTACCCAACGGTGGTTAGGGGTATGAATACCGCCTACAATGAGACCTTCTCCTGCATTTTTTAAGAATTTTTGCAATAATTCAAGTGCATTTTCTGAACCTTTTGTATTAGATTGCTTCAAAAATTTATAGGCAGGAACGATGTTTTCTAAAACAAAAGCAGTATCAGGCGTTGAATGAAAATTGGTTGAAAGTAAATCAATTGTACCGTCGGAATGCTGGAATTTGAGCATTGCTTTTGCTGCATCTTCAACATCAATCAAAACATCTTTTGATTGATAAAAAATAGATTCAGGACAAGACATCAGCATACAAGCCTTGCCAATAAATGCCCCCGTTGAATGTGGATTTGGAATTTCAACATCGTCCATGTAGCCACCCACATATTTATGATTTGGGCTAATAACTTTGAAAGGCTTAAAGTTCGGCAATAGTTGGTCATGAATTTTTATCCATTCGAGCAACCAATTGGGCTTTTCAATAGTTTTTATTCCAAAATTACTGAAACCAATCAGTGGAATTGCACAAAGCGAAGTAGCTCCCATTACTACAAAATTTCTTCTATTCATTGCATTTTTATTCGGTTAGGGTTGAATAGCTGTTAAAATTCTCTAATTTTTATACTTCTAAAATGCACTTCATCGCCGTGGTCTTGTAAGAGAATATGCCCCGAAACCGCTTGGGCAAAATTTTGATAAGTGCTGTATTTACTTTTGGCAATTAAATTACGAAAAATCTGCGAATGTCGGTCATATTCTACCATTTTGAGGTTATTTAGCCAATGTTCTACATGCCCATCGTGTACCACAAGGCGTAATTTATTCCATTTTCCAGGTGGATTCATTCGTTTATCCATGCTACCTTCCGATAGGTTTTCGGAAGTAATCAAGTCATACAATGAAGCTGTCGTACGATTGCCATTCACACCTGCTTTGGCATCGGGATGCACTTTATCGTCTAAAATCTGGAATTCTGGGCCTAAACCTGTACCTGCTTTTTTCTTGCGGTCTTCTACCACAAAATATTTTAGTCCGCTATTTGCACCCGTTGTGAGTTTGAAATCCATTTCGAGTTCAAAATTTGAAAATTCCTTGTCGGTTATGATGTCGCCGCTTTTTACCAAAGTGTCTTTTTTTATGCCCAAAACTTTCAAAACACCATCTTGAATTGCCCAACCGACTGTTGGAAATTTATCGTAGTTTGCCAAACGCCAACCTTCGGTGGTTTTTCCATCCCAAAGCAAACGCCAGCCTTTTCTGATTTCATTTTCAGATAATTTATTAACTAAATAGCTTACTTCTGGGGCTTCTTCTCCGCCTTTCCATATTGCATCTTGCAAGTTTTCTGTGGCAATTCTGATATTTTTCCATTGAACTGTCAGCCCAACTTGTTCCTCACGCTTGATTTGATGTACTTGTAAAGCAATAAAACCACGAGCGGTTTGTGGGTCTAAAAGATTTGTACAAGGAATACGGTTTACCCAAGTTTTGATGCTATTGCCAATGGCTTCGATGTGGTATTTGTTCCACTGCCCCATTCTGAATGCAGTTCTACCTTTTGGGTTTATTGATAATGGATATAACCAACCGTTACGTCCTTCGTCGAAGATTCCACCGCTCCAAGCTCGGTCGCCTGGGTCGATTTCTACTTGATAGCCGTGAACTTTTCCAGCTTGGATATTTGGGTCGCTAATGCTTCTGATTTGAATGCCTGAGTTTAGGCCTGCTTCTACTTTTAGCTCCAATTCCAGCACAAAATCGCCGTAGGTTTCATCCGTGCATAAGAAAGAATTGGGCGTATTAAGTTGCGAAACACCAACAATGGTTTTATTGATGACTTTGTATTCGGCATTGCCATTTTTTTTCGTCCAACCTTTTAAATCAGTGCCATTAAAAAGTTCCTTCCATTGAGCGATGGCATTAAAGCTAAAAAACAGGGTAAGTAGTCCTAAAAAGAAGTATTTTTTCATAGTTTTAGGTTGAATTTAAGGTTTTAATGGTTGAGGAGGTGAAAAAAAAGAGAAGAAAAACACTTCTTCCTCTCTTTTTGACCTTTTATTTATTTAACAAATCTACTATAAATTAATATCCTGCATTTTGTGTCATCGCTGGAAACGATAAATCTATTTCGCTTTGAGGAATTGGTCTCAAATAATGCTTATCTGCAATCGTTTGACCTTTCACCCAAGGATTATATTTTTTCACTCGTTCAACCAATTTGCTTGTTCTTTTCAAGTCGAACCAACGGCTATATTCTCCCATAAATTCTCTTGCTCTTTCATCCAAAATCAAATCAATTGTTACATTCGACGCTGTTGCTCTATAAGATGCTGTTTCGAGTGATTTTTGATTTTCGGGTGCTGCTGCACGTTTAGGGTCTGTTCCTTTTTTTGTACCCAAAGCACGGTCGAGAATTCGGTTATAATAAACCTCTGCACCGCCCAATTTGCCACCTTTTGCACCTTTTACGATAGCTTCGGCTGCTATTAAATAGGCTTCAGCAGAACGGAAAATACATTCGTTAAAGGTTCCGAATGCATCGCCATAAGGAATACCTGGCTGCCAAAACTTCCACATCAATGGTGCTTGAACATTCAAACCTGAATTATCAATCGGATATCCGCCGCCATATTCGTCAGTGTTTACGACTGCGTAGTTTTTCTTTCCACCTAAATCAATACCTCTTTCTGCCAATGAAGTAACTGGCTTATTCCAAGGTCTGCAAACTAAAACTGTATCACCAGCAGCATAATTTACCTTCAAATTGGCATTGCTCAATGGAAGTGGTTTGTAATCTTTCACTGCAGCAAGTGCATAGCCCACACTTACAAAATTATGAGCATAACGGGTATCATTATCTGGGTCGAAAAAGCGATAAGTTGCTGTATTTATTTGATGCACTCCAAGACAACGGTTATAGTCTGTCGTGCGACCTTTACTTCCTATAAAGCCCTCTCCACTCGGGCCAAATTTTGAGTGCAAGTCATTTCCACCTGCTACATCTTGCGTAAAAGCGGCATCTGTTTTATTAGTCAATACATCTGAATTGTACTGCACTGCAAAAATGATTTCGGCATTTTTATCATTTTGAGCTCCTGTGTATTGAGTCAAAGGATTGTTTGTCCTTTTTGGGAATAAATCACTATAATTTGATGCCAAAGGATAGGTATCAATAACTTTATCGGCGTAAAGTAGTGCAGAATCAAAGTCAGTGTTTGTGCCACCGAGAGAATTATTATAATTCCAGCCTCTTGTTAAATAAACACGAGATAACAAAAACTGAGCGGCACCTTTGGTGATACGACCATAGTTTGATGCCGTTACAGGTAATTTAGCCTCACAATCGAGTAAATCGGCAATAATTTGTTTGTAAACATCAGCAGCAGGAACACGAGGAAAATCTTTGCTTGGCGTAGTAACTTCTGCCAAAGGCATTGGAACATCGCCCCATTGTTGAACGGCATAAAATAGACTTAAAGCTCTCAAGAATTTAGCTTCCGAAATCCTTGTATCTTTCAATGCCGCCGCCATTGTTGTAATACCTACGGCACGAGAAACTACTGTATTTGTTCGAGCAATTTCGGCATAAAGTAATTGCCATAAACTTTGTATTTCGGGCAAAGTTGCATTGAATCGAGCGTCATATACATCATACAAACTTGGTGGATTTTCCTTGCCATTAACTGCCGAAGGATTCCAACCACCTTGTGCTGAAAAAATATCTGTTCCGTTCAGAACCAAAACCCTGTTTTGATGAATATTTCTCAATAAAGGATAACACGAACGAACCAAATCTTCAAAACCTGCTTCCGTTTTATAATAAACATCGGTAGTTAAAGTAGATTTAGGAATTTCTTCCAAAAATTTATCTTTACAGCCTGATATTACAAGAAATAAACTTGTAACCAGCCAAAAATTATATCGTTTGAATAATATTGATTTCATTTTATGTCAAATTTAGAATATTAGAAACTTACATTAAGACCAGCACTAATGGTCATTGAAGGCACATCATCTTGATAAATAGCTGAATTAAACTCAGGGTCAAATCCTATATATTTTGTAAATATAAATGGATTCAAGACTTGTGTATAAATGCGTGCGTTTGCCAATTTCCATTTATCCATGATACCTTTTGGAAGTGTATAACCAAGTGTTATGTCTGAAATTCTCAAGAAACTTGCATCTTGATAGTTGATTGCACCGCGATACGGATTTGCCGCTACTACGCCAAAATAGGTATTTGAAGGATTGTCACTTCTCCAATAGTCCAACTCGGCGAGTCTGTTATATCTCGTTCCAGCTACATCACCAAAAGTTCCTGCCAAAGTATTGTTTGAGTATTGAGTGCCATTGCGATAATAAGCAAAGAACGATAAATCAATATTTTTATATTTGAAACGATTGGTAAGACCCATCAAGAATTTGGGTAATTGTGTTCCTAAAACAGTTCTATCATCAATTCCTTCGGTTGAAGAAATTACGCCATCATTATTTTGGTCAACAACTCTTACAGAACCGGGTACTTGCTTGTATTTGGTAGCTAAATCTTTGTCAGTAGTTTGCCATATTCCATCGAATTTATAATCGAAATTGGCTCTGATCGGATAGCCTACAAAAAGTTTATTTCCTTTGTCCGCCAATTGTCCGTTGCCATATAATTCGAGTAATTTATTGTTGTTTTTGGTGAAAGTAAGCGAAGTATTCCAACTGAAATCTGTTCTTGCCACATTGACAGTATTTAATAAAATTTCAACTCCCTTGTTTTGAATTTTACCAACATTTGAAATTACTTGCGAGAAGCCCGAAGCGGTCGGAATTTTTTGATTTAGAATCAAATCGACAGTTTTTCTGTCATAAACTTCCACTGTTCCAGCGATTCTGTTTCTCAAAAAGCCAAAATCTAAACCTACGTTCAATTCTTTACTACGTTCCCATCTCAAATCTTTGTTAGCTAAGTTTGAAGGTGAAAACCCATAAGCTGCAGTTCCATCAAAATCATAACCAGTATTTAATAAACCTGCTTGCGTGCTATATGGATTGACCGTTGAATTACCAACTTCACCATAACTTACTCTTAGTTTTAAGTTAGAAAGTGCTTTGATATTTTGGACAAACTTTTCGTCAATCAATCTCCAAGCTAAAGCAACTGAGGGGAAAAACGCCCATTTATTGCCTGGGGCTAATTGCGATGCACCGTCTGAACGACCAGTAAGTGTCAATAAATATTTATCATTGAATGAATAATTTACTCGACCCATGTACGAAGCGATTGAACGCTCAACCAATGAACTCGAAAAACCCTGTATAGTTCCTGTATTTAAAGCATACCAGTCAGAGTCGAAAGGAAGATTATTTGCAGCAATAGTATAGGATTCATTTCTTTGATAAAATGCACTTTGTAAGCCAGTAAACGTAAATTTATGTTTACCCAAATCTAAATTATAATTAAGGATATTGTCAAGTGTATAACTTCCTAAGATTCGGCTATCATATTGGGTTCTTGGTTTTGCTCCAATTTGTGATTTTGTCCAAGAACCTCTGAAATCTCCAATTCTTGAATTACCATAAGTTGCCGAAAGTGATGAACGAATACTTAAACCTTTGATAGGAGAATATTCAACATAAGCGTTACTCATGATATTTGCAGTAGTTGTTTGCAGTTTCGATTGTACAGGGTCAATATCGTTCAAAGGATTTGGCACTTGTTTGTCATTAATACCCATCCAAAACGCCAAACCATTCACGTTTATGTCTTGATTTTCGCTTGGATTTGCCAAATCTGCATAATAAGGAACTCCCGATGGTCTTGCACGGTACGCTCCTCTCAAAGATTCTTGCGAACCTAAATTTTGGTCGGAATAAGTTACATAAGAAGTAAAGCCAACTTTGAAATGCTCGCCCAATTTGCTATCAAGACCAGCATTTAGGTTATAACGCTTAAAATTTGTGCTAATTACGTTTCCGTCTTCTTGCAAAAGACCACCCGAAAAACGATACGTTGTTTTTTCAGTTCCGCCCGAAACACTGATATTTTGACTCATTTGTAAGCCATTTTGTGTAACCAAATCAACCCAGTCTGTACTTTTACCACCATTAATAACAGATAATTCGGAAGCTGTAAAAGTAGCTCCCGTTGAACCTTCCAAGACTCTATCAGTAAAAATAGATTTATAAAATTGCTGAGCGTTCATCAGTTGGGGAAGATGAGCTGGCGTTTTCATACCTACATAAGTATCATAACTTACACGAGGTTTTCCCGAAATACCTTTTTTGGTGGTAATGATAATAACACCATTTGCCCCTCTTGCTCCATAGATAGCAGTTGAAGAAGCATCTTTCAATACATCCATTGATTGAATGTCATTTGGGTTGAGGTTATTAATATCTCCGCCCATCAAACCATCAATTACGACCAAAGGAGCTGTTGAGTTATTAATGGTGTTTTCACCTCTAATCGTAATATTATAGCCACTTCCTGGGCGGTTATCAGATTTTGTTACTGTCGCTCCCGCGACTTGTCCTTGTATTGCTCTTGCAGCCAAGGTTGGATTTGCTCTAACAATGTCTTTCGATTGAATTGAAGACAAAGCCCCTGTTAAATCTCTTTTTTTCTGCTCACCATAGCCAACTACTACTACTTCATCGAGTTGCTTCAAATCGGCTTTCAATGAAATATCAAACATTGTTCTGTTGCCAACTGAAATCTCTTGCGACTCAAAACCAACAAAGCTGATAATGAGTAAATCGCTTTCGTTTGGGACGCTCAGACTAAAATTTCCGTTCACATCAGAAGTCGTACCCTTACTTGTTCCTTTCACCGCAATACTCGCCCCAACAATAATTTCGCCTTTATCATCCTTTACATTCCCCTTAATTGGTTTGTCTAAAATGATGGGTAGCATTTGTAGGTTTTCATTTTCTATCAAACCAACTTTGGGTTCGATTCTTTTTAGCACAATTTGCTTACCCATCACCTTATAATCTAATTGAAGCGGCGAAAGTAAATTTTTTAGCACATCACCCAAAGTCGAATTGTCCATATTAATGCTTACCATTTTCTCGGACTTTATGAGAGTCGAGCTGTAGATAAACCTAATATCCGCCGATTTTTCGATTTCGTTCAAGACCTTTTTTATTGGCTGAACCTCCGCTTTTAAGCTAATTCTTTTGTTCAATATTTCTTGTGAATATCCATCATGGGCAAAGGATACTCCAACAAAAAACAATAGAAGAATTAACTGTGAAAATGTAATTCGTATGACATTAGGCATACAAATCAGTAGATTTTTTCTCATAGTTTTATTTTTAAAATAGGTAATACAGAATACTTGTTAATTTGACAATTATGGACTTGTTTTAATTTCCCCTCCATTTTCAAGGAGGGGCGACCGACGCTCGGTGGCAAAATTCTGACAAAGTCGAATTTTGACGGGGACGCCCAGTCGGGGTGGTTAAAGGTCGTTGAAGTCTTTTCAAAACAAATTCTACGCAGAAAAACCACCCCGCCGACTGCGTCAGGCACCCCTCCTTGAAAAAAGGATGGGAAATTAGCACTGCGTAAAATGAGTTACTTACATCCATTAGATTTTATTACGAAATTATTGTCGATTTCTTCATAAGTTGCATCTAAAGCAATACAAATTAACTTGATTTTCTCTGTCAGAGGTTCATCCGATAAATGTGCTGTGAGTTTACAATTTGCCAATTTTTCTTTGTTATAGCTTATCTCGACATGATAAGCATTTTTAATTACTTCAATAATGTCGGTTGCGGGTGTTTCGTCAAAATCGAAAGAAAGTTTTTGTATTGGTTGCAGAAGTTCTTCTTGCTTAACAATAACTGGTTTCTCTATTTTTTCGCCATTTTGGTTAATTTTTACTTGTTCGTTTGCATTTAATACAAAGCCTTCTAAGGTCTTTCCATTAATTTTTTCTTCTTTATGTATATCACTTTGCAAGATAACAGCCACTCGCCCTGTTTTTACAATTACTTCAGTTTCAGAAGGATTTGTTTTAATGGTAAAACTCGTACCTAATACCTTAGTAATCAATTCATTAGCATAAACAAAGAAAGGAATATCTGCATTTTTATGTACTTCAAAAAATGCTTCTCCTGATAAAATAACTTCTCTTTTTGTTTTATTATATTGTTTGGGCGAATAGCTAATTTTACTTTTTGGTTGCAAAATCACCGAACTTTCATCGGGCAAGGTTAATAGTATTGGGCGAGTAGTAGTATTTTCTTTTTCATAAATCTCTCCTGTTTCGTCTTTGGTGTTTTGTACAAGATTTTCATAAGAAATAATAGTGGGTTTTGAAAACTCTGACCAACCTATCCAAACAAAAATCAAAATTGCTGCCGCAACCCCAAACCATTTCGATATAAGCCACCTATTTTTTCTTTCTTCCGAAAACTCTTGGGTTTCTTCTTTTTCTATAATATTGGCAATATTTGTTTTGATTTTATCAAATTTATGTTCGGTATTAAGAAAATACTGTGGATTTTGCGATTCCCATTCATCCAAATATTGATAAAAAAGTTCCTGACTTTCTTTAATACTTAGCCATTCTTCAATCATTTTATATTGAATAGAAGTATGTTTACCATCAAAGTAATCGAATATTATTTTTTTTGTAAGTGATGAGTTCATGTTTAATACTTTGTATTTAAGTATAAATTTTTGGGATTTAGTTGAAAAATATAAAAAACATAGCACTAAGTATCCATTCGGCTTTAAGTTCTTCTCGAATTTTTGCCAATGCTCTGCTTATCAAACGTTCTACGGCACTCACCGTAATTTGCATTTCGAGGGCAACTTCGGCGTATTTTTTGCCTTCCAGTCTATTCAACTGAAAGGCTTTTCTTGATTGTTGAGGAAGATGTTGAATTGCGACATCTAATCTTTTTGTGAGTTCGTGGAAATGAAGAATTTCGTCAGGCTGTAGGACAACAGAATTATCTGAATATTGAAAATCAAAATCGTTATTTTCTAAATGTATAGTACGATTTATTTCAACTTTAATAGTATTATAGGCTCTATATCTAACAGCTGTATATAGGTAAGAGCGATAGGATGTTGTGATGTTTTCATAAACTTTGTTTTGCCAAATATTCGTAAAAACCTCCGCTACAATATCTTCGGCTAATTCTTTGGAGTAAACAAAGCGAATGGCATGGTTACACAAATTGGTATAATACTTACGAAAAAGTAATTCAAAGCCTTTTTCGGGTGAATCTGCAAAATTTCTCACAATAAAATATTCATCAGAAATAATTTTTGTTTCTGATACATTCTTCATGATGCCCAAGCCTTCTCTATCTAAATTCTCTTTGTCTTGCTTTTTGGGTAGCATTATTTGGAAGTTTTATTGTACAATTCTAAGACAAAATTTTGTTATTTTACCCCACACTTAGAAAAATATTTTTTTTGGCTTGCTAAAAGTAAAGAAATTTATATCAAAAAAACACTTGGAAAACCTGCTTACTTCTTGTAACTTTCAGCTATTGTAAAAGTATATTTTGAGTAGAAAAATAATACATATCGACATGGATGCTTTTTTTGCATCGGTAGAGCAGCGTGATTTTGTTGAATTGCGAGGCAAGCCAGTAGCTGTTGGTGGAAGTAGCGAGCGTGGCGTAGTGGCAGCGGCAAGTTATGAAGCTCGAAAATTTGGTGTTCGCTCGGCGATGTCTTCTTGCCTTGCCAAACAAAAATGTCCAAATTTGATTTTTGTAAAGCCTCGTTTTGAAGCATATAAGCAAGTTTCTAACCAAATTAGGGAGATTTTCTTGGAATATACGCCTTTGGTTGAGCCACTTTCGCTCGATGAAGCCTATTTGGATGTAACCGAAAACTTGAAAGGCATGACAACTGCCACTGAAATAGCCCAAGAAATAAAAATCAGAATCAAAGAAAAAACAAGTTTGACAGCTTCGGCAGGAGTTTCGGTCAATAAGTTTTTGGCAAAAATCGCTTCTGATTATAAAAAACCAGATGGACTTTTTGTCATAAAACCTGCCCAAGCTGAAGCATTTGTAGAAACACTCGAAATTAGCAAATTTCATGGAATTGGTCGAGTTACTGCTGAAAAAATGCACAAAATGGGTGTTTTTTCAGGAAAAGATTTGCGAGAAAAAAGTGTTGATTTCCTGACAAAACATTTTGGAAAAGTCGGTAAATACTACTTTGACATTGCTCGTGGCGTTGATAATCGCCCTGTAAATCCAGATAGTATCAGAAAATCTATTGGCGTAGAAAATACCTTTAATCATGATATTTTTGAACCTGACGAACTTTATTGTGAACTTGACGACCTCATCGAACAACTGTGGCGACGCATGGAACGAGCAAACGCCTTCGGAAAAAGTATTAGTTTGAAAATAAAATTTGCCGATTTTGAGAGCATTACTCGCAGCCGAACTTCTCAGTTATCGGTCATTGAAAAAAGTTTTTTGGCAAAGGTTGCTTACGAAATGCTCAATAATCTTTTGCCCATGCCCAAAGGTGTGAGATTGATAGGCGTGTCTTTTTCAAATCTCCAATTTGCCGATGAAATGCTCGGTCGACAACTTACGCTTGGTTTTTGACAAAAGAAATGCCCCTTGTTAATTACAAGAGGCAAGTTTAGTAAACAAATTTTCAGAGCTATTTTATTTCCATGAACGAGGTGCTGAGAAAGTATAATTTTTACAATCAAGCGAAGTTACGTTAAAAATTAATGCTGTTTTACCATCTTCTTTGCGTGTAATTGTCTTCGGATAACCATCTGCTGAAAAAGTACGGTCAATAGCTACGGTAAAAGTAGTTTTTCCCGTTTTGTCTTTTACAGTATATCCTGTTATATAATTCGGCATAATTTCTCCATATAATCTGGCGAAATCCTGATAAACAGGTTCATAACTTAGCATCAAAAGTTGTTTTTTAGTTAGGTCGTACGTATAAGTAAGAACTTCACCTGAAATGGCGTCGGTAAGGGTTTCAAAATTATTTTCTTTTGAATATTTCACCGACAAATCTCTTACTGTTTTGCCTTGATAGATTTCTATAAATCTTGTTGGAAAACCCAGTACATTATATTCGATTTTCTCTGTATATGGGTTTTCATAACTATAATTTGAGAAATCATGTAGCCATTCAACAGCATAGCCTTTTGCATTCAGCTTGATGATGTCTTTATTAGACAAAACCTCCCCATCGGTATAGGTATAAACGAGCGTGAGTGTTAGTCCATCTGCTGAATAATTAAATTTTAGCCGACCATTAGATGTGGGGTCATCTGAATATTTAGAGTCAATATAATCAATCAGATTTACGTTACGGTATTTAAAATCTTGGGTTTCGTCATAACCAAAATTGACCCAATTCGTAACAACTTGTTTGAGTTTTCCGCAACCTTTTTCAGTTGCAGCAACCGAATTTTCTCTTGCAAAAGGGGGTGGAACTAAGTTGTCGGAATTCTGTAAATAGGCCGAAAAGTCGATGTTTTTCTTTAAGCTAACTTTTTTTAATTTCAGTCGAGGGTTAAAAGATTTTGGTCCAAAATGACTTGAAATTACTTCTTTTTCAGTCGAAATTGCCGATTTTTCAGGCAATTGTGGTGTTTCTACTTGGCACGCCAAAAGCGTCAGAAATAATAAAATGGCTGTATATTTTATATTTTTCATTGTTTTTTATTAGTTTTTATGGTTAATCTTTCCAGTTGAGAGCTTTTTTTACTTCTTCGTAATTCGTCCAATCAATATTCGATGTTCTTGCACCAGCAGGCACAACTACATAGCGAAACGAAGCTTGGATTGGAGCTGCACTTCCTCCGCCAAATAGTGTCGGAACAATTTGATTAAACTGAATAACAGGAACACCATTCGAAGAGCCAACTAATGCATGGATTCTATATCCAGATGAAATATCTACATTAGGCAAAGAAATAATGACAGTTGGGTCGTTATCAGTTTTCATATAAGCATAAAGCATTCCTTTGTTTACAATATCTGCCGTAAGTTTGGGATTTGAATAAATTGCAAAAAACGAATTTGCAGTAGTATTAGCTCGCCAGTCTGTTCCTCTTATCGCAACCCAATCAGACGAAATCATGCCTTTGGAATCATCTATTCCTTTGTCGCCTGTTAAGCCTTTTGCTCCATTTGTTCCTGCCGAACCTGAGGGCCCGATGTCGCCTTGCTCGCCTTTTTTGCAGGCAATCAGCGTGAGCATCAAGAAAAAGATGCTACTTAATATTAATTGTTTTTTCATGTTTTCTAAATATTTTTAAACTTCAAAATAGATTTTTTGTGAAAAGTATGTGGGGTTCTGACATCCCCCGTCCGACTTTGTCAGGACACCCCCTTCGGCTTTTGCTTTGGGCTTTTCCGCACAAGGGGGATTTTTTAACGGTTTTAATCTTTCAGTCCTAACTTTATTTTTACATCATTATAATCATTCCAGTTGATGTTGCTTCGACCACCCGTGCTTCCTGTAGCTATTACCCAACGGAAACTATAATCGGTTGTTGGTTTTATAAGTTTGCCTAAATAGTTTGCTGGTTGGAGGTCAATTCTGATTCTTCCTTCGCCATTTTCTAAATATGCCAAGTGTAAAAACTTACCCGCACCAAACAAATAAGGCATCGGTACACTTATAGTTGCAGAAGTATAATAAACCATCACTATACCTTTATCCAAAATGGCTTTTGTAATTTGTTTTTCAGGAATTATTACATAATAGCCATCATCAGTTACATCTATTGTTTGAGCAACCCAAGATGCACCTTTTATGGTGGCAGCTCCTGTCATGACTTTTGTAAAATCGCCTCCTGCACCTGCATCGCCTTTATCGCCTGCGGCACCAACAGCTCCTGCGGCACCCTGTGGACCAACTGCACCTTTTTCGCCTGTGCAAGCTGCCAAGAAAAGCAAGCTACTTATAAGTCCGATTTGTAGAAATTTTATTGTATTTTTCATATTAGTCTTGTATGTTTAGTGCTTTTTTTACTTCATTATAATTTTTCCAGTCAACATTTTTTAGCCTTCCTGTGCTGGCAGGAGGCACAATAATCCACCTTACTTTGACGTTCCAGTCTTCAAGATTTGGATTTCTTACAGCAGCACTTCGAAAAGCTAATTTAATAGAAATGTTGCCCTCTGTTTTATTCATAAAACCAGACATACCCAATGAATAATTAGCAGTTTCGTCAGGAATTGGAAGCACAACTCCGCTTTCGTCTTCACCTGCGGGGCGATAAAAACCCAAAAGCAGCCCTTTATCAAGGATTTGTTGCGTCAGTTTTGGTTCCGAAAACTGACTAAGATAAGAAATGTTAGTGGTAAAAACAGTCCATTTATCGGTTGTTACCCAAGGTGATACAATAGCACTAAATGTGCCTTTTTGACCAGTTTCGCCTTTATCTCCTTTCGCACCTGCAGCCCCAGCCACACCTTGTGGACCAATATCGCCTACGGGAGCTTTGCAGGAAATAATAAATGAGGCAAAAATAAAAATGATAATTTTTCTCATGGTTTTTGGATTAAATTGTTTTTTGTTATAAAATTGTTTGATGGCTCAAAATTCATATATTCACCGACGAACAGCAATACGTCATTTGTCGTATTTTTAAAATTACATGAAAATACTTTTTATAAAAATCATCTTCTTGTTGCTTTCTTTCCAAGTAATTTTTGCCCAAAATGAAGTAAAACCCGCCATTTGGTATTTACGAGATGCTCATTCAAATTTTACGCTTGATAGTTTATTGAAGAAAGAGGCAGAATTTACCCTTATAAAAAATGCTGGACAAAATTGGGGACACGACAACGTACCCTATTGGTTTAGAATTTCGCTTGATAATAAAAGTGATAAAATTCAAAGTAAAATTGTAGAAGTTGGCTATGCGTATTTGGACGAAGTAATGTTGTTGGCATTAAAAAATGACCAATTACTCTACAAATCACCAATAGTTGGTTGGCAGATTCCATATATAACACGACCGATAAAACATTATAATCCTATTTTTCCAGTACAAATTGCTCCTCGAAGTTCGCTAACAATTTACCTGAGAGTTTATCGCCGAACACTCACTGTTTCTGCTCCTATAAATATTTGGAATGAAGACCAATTTCATGAAAATGACGCAAATAAGAAAATCTTTTGGGGGGCTTTTGGTGGTATTTTGTTCTTTGTCTTTTTGATTGGAATAATCCTCTTTATTGAACTCCGCCAACGAACCTATCTATATTATGCCCTCTATGTACTGATGGCAATGATTTATACATTTGCTAATAAAGGAATATTTTTAGAATATTATCAAAATGGCTTTCTTGGTTTTTATGGCAAGAATATTCGGCAAGTCTTTCTCAATCTCGAAATCATTTTTATTCTAATGTTTATCAAAGAATACCTGTTTCCCAATTTTCGATTTCCTTTGGTAATAAATATTATTTTTAAGTTTTGTGTTTTGCTCAATGTCATTGCGATTCCACTACTTTGGACAGAAAAATACTTCGACAATCAACACCTCAGCTTGCCGTCGTACGTCGTTTTTTTATACCCACTTGCCTTTTTATTGCCTGTTTTGTATAGCTATTACTTGGTTTTTTATAATTTATTTCACAAAATAGAAGTTACCGCCAGTCGCATTTACATCATTGGCATTACGCCTTTAGTTGTGCTGACGCTCTTGTCAATTCCTCGAAACTATGGCATTATTCACAATCATTGGCTCATAGACACCGAAGGAACAATGCTTTTTTTACTTTTTGAAATCTTGATTTTATCTGTCGGATTGGGCATTAGGTACAAAAAACTGCGAGATGAAAAAGAGTTTCAACAAAAACTCGTTTACGAAGGCAAACTCAAACTTTTACATGAAAGAGAAAACATTTCTCGTGATTTGCACGATAATGTTGGCTCGCAACTTTCGGTCATTTCGTCGGGTTTAGATAATATTGGTTTTTTGGCAGAAAAACAAAAAGTTACGCCTGAAAAAGTAGAAATTGTCAATGAATTTGTACGAGAAGCCATTCAAAGTTTGCGAGATACGATTTGGGCAACGCACCAAGAAATTTTTACGATTTCAGAGTTTCGGGCGAGAGTGCAGCAATACATTTTGAAATATTATCAGTCGCTCGAAAATTGTGAGATTTCGATAAATTTCGAGGAAAATGACATGAATTTAAGCTCTTCACAAGCATTAAATCTTTTCCGAATTATTCAGGAAGCACTCAATAATGCTATAAAATATGCCCAAGCAAGTAATATTTCAATCAATTTGCGAGTAATTGAAAAGAAAATTTCGCTTAGTATAATTGATAATGGAATTGGTTTTGACATTGAAAAAACAAAATCAGAACCGCATTATGGTTTGCTAAATATGCAAAAACGAGTAAACGAAATTGAAGGAAAATTAACAATAAAATCGAAAATTTGTGAAGGAACAAAAATCGAGGTGATTTTATAAATACGCAATAGTGTCGGCGTGGTACGCCTACTCGTAAACGATAAAAGGGCGTGACACGCATAGAAACTCAAAATACGCTAAATGACGTATTGAATATTGAAAATTAAGTATCGAATTTTGATGTGTCCTCGACCAGTCGGCGTTCCGATTCGCTCGGACACCGTAGTCGAGAACAACCATTTCAGATTTCGGTGTCCCAGCGAAGCTGAGGACCCGAATTTCAAAATCAAAATAATGCCAATCAGAATAGCAATCATAGACGATAACATTAATTTGTTGCGAAATATTTCTCAAAATCTCTCAAATTTTGAAGAAATAACGCTTGTATTTAAGGCTATGAATGGACGAGATGCTGTTTCGTTGGCAGCAACCGAACGCCCAGAAGTGATTTTGATGGACATCGAAATGCCCGAAATGGACGGCATAGAAGCAACTCGGCTCATAAAAGCGAAATTTCCTGAAATAAAAATTATCATGGTAACGGTTTTTGACCGTGATGATAAAATTTTTGAAGCCATCAAAGCGGGAGCATCTGGCTATTTGATGAAAGATGAAAAACCTTCAAGAATTGTGGCAGCTATAGAAGAAGCTGTGGAAGGTGGAGCTCCAATGTCGCCCACGATTGCACTAAAAACTCTACAAATGCTTCGTAATCAAGTAGTTGTCAATGAAAAAGTAATCCAAAATATCGAAACAGTTTCTTCGCCTGAAGTTTTCAATTTATCCAAAAGAGAGTTTGAAATCTTAGAAAAAATTGCCGAAGGAACAACTTATCAACAAATTGGTGATAAGTTGTTTATAAGTGCCAAAACCGTCAGAAAGCATATCGAACATATCTACGAAAAATTGCAAGTTCATACAAAATTTGAAGCCGTAAAAATCGGGCAGCAAAATCATTGGTTTTAAACAAAAATGCCTCATGTGAAGCACAAGAGGCATTTTTGAATATTTACAAGAAATTTAAAATTAAGATTTCTTCCCTTTCTTAACAACCTCAGTTTCAATTACTGGAATTGCAGCCAATTTTGCGTCTTCGTTTTTCAAATCTCTTTGCATCGAATCAACAACGATTGGTGTTGCAACGAATAGTGATGAATATGTTCCAACGATTACACCAACAAACATTGCAAATACAAAACCACGAATATTTTCACCACCAAAAATCAATAATACTAAAAGGACTACCAAAGTCGAGAAACCTGTTACGGCTGTTCTACTCAAAGTTGCGTTCAAGGCATTATTAATTACCGTAGGAATATCTTCTTTTGTGCCACGTTTTTCGGTCAAATATTCACGCACGCGGTCAAAAACTACAACAGTATCGTTCATCGAATAACCCATAATTGTTAGCACCGCACCAACAAACGCTTGGTCCACATCAAGTGAGAATGGCAACCAACCTCTACAAATAGAGAAGATTCCGAGAATAATTGCCACGTCATGGAACAAGGCAACCAATGCTCCATAGCCAAAAGCTAAACGTCGGAAACGTACGAAAATATAAACAAATACCAAAACAATAGAAAGCAAAATCGCTTTCAAAGCTCCCCAAATGGCATCATTTGCAATCGTTGGACCAACTTTCGAAGTATCTTCGGAGAGCGTTCCTTTGTTGCCATTTACATTTGCAACGGCAGCTTGCACTTGAGCATATAATTGTTTTTCAACATCTGGATTAGTATTTTCGATTTTATAAGGTGTAGTGATTTTCACTTGGTCGAAACCTCCAAAAGTTTTTACTTCAACCGCTTTTCCTTCAAAAGTTGCTTTCAAAGCATTGGCTATTTGTTCGGTGTTTGCAGTTTTCTCAAATTTGGCAATATAAGTACGACCGCCCAAGAAATCTACGCCCAAACCAAAGCCTTTGAAGTAAATAGAAAGAATTCCAGCAATGATAATTGCACTCGAAATAGTATAATATAATTTACGTTTCGACACGAAATCAAAGTTTGAATCTTTGAATAATTTTTCAGTATATTTAGTGAAGAAAGAAACTGTTTTTCCTTTGCTTATATAATATTCAAACAATAATCTTGAAACAAAAATCGCCGAGAATAACGAAGTGAAAATACCAATCAAAAGCGTTGTTGCAAATCCAAGAATCAAACCTGAACCAAAGATAAATAGCACCGCACCAGTAATTAAGGTTGTTACGTTTGAGTCAATGATTGAAGACATGGCATTTGAAAAACCATCACGCACAGCTACTGGGAAGGTTTTTCCCAACAATAATTCTTCTTTGATACGCTCATAAATCAACACGTTTGCATCAACCGACATACCGACGGAGAGTACCAAGCCCGCAATACCCGGCAAAGTAAGTGTTGCTCCAAATGATGCCATTACGCCCAAAAGCAAGAATAAGTTTACGATTAGTGCGATATTTGCTATCAAACCTGCCTTATTATAATATATCATTACAAAAGCCAAAACAAATAATACACCAATAATTGAAGAAAGAATACCCGCACGGGCAGCTTCCGAACCAACAGTTGCACCGACTGTATATTCCGAAATAATATTTGTTGGGGCAGGAAGTTTACCAGCTTTCAAAACGTTTGCAAGGTCAAGGGCTTCTGTAACAGTGAAATTACCAGAAATACTTGAGCGTCCGCCACCGATTTCACCATTAACATTTGGTGCTGAATAAACAAAATTATCAAGGATAATAGCAATCGAGCGACCAACATTTGCACCTGTCAAAGCTTTCCATTTTCTTGCACCTTCGGCATTCATTTGCATTTCAACTGCAGGCTTACCTCTTTCGTCAAAATCTTGTGAAGCATTCGTAACAACATCACCCTCCAAAGGTGCTTTGCCCAATTCTTTCACAAAATACATATCAACCACTTCTTCGTTCACATTTGTGCCATTCGCACGAGGTTTTACGTCATATAAATGACTTGCATTTGCAGGAAAAAGAGAACGAACATCTGAACGAGCCATAATTTGGTTCACACGAGTGGTGTCTTTCACACGAACTGCTACGCCATAACCTGTGCCAATAAATAAATTACTAAAAGCATTGGATTGACGTTGTGCCAAACCTGCCGAATCTTTCTTAGAAGTATCAGTTTTACTTCCGCCAGCCAATTGAGATGCCAAACTATTTTTTGACGTATCTTTTACGGCAGCAGCTACATTTGTGCTTTTTCCAGCAAGTTTGTTCAAATCAGCTTCTTTTGCTTTGCTTTCAGCATCCATTTGTAATAAAATTGCCGACAAACCATCAAACGATGGAGCGATTTCTTGCATTGAATAAACTTCGCAGAACTCCAATTTTGCTGCACCCGAAAGTAATTTACGTACACGAGTTGGGTTATCTACACCTGGCAATTCAACTTGAATTCGGTTAGTTCCTGACAAACGCTGTAAGTTAGGATTCGATACGCCAAACTTATCTACACGAGTTTGAATGATACGAAATGCACGGTCGAAAGCTCCATCAACTTCGGTTTTTACATAGCTAACTACTTGATTATCAGTAGATTCCAAGCTCAAAGTTCCACGATTCGAGCTATTTGAGAAAATGCTTGCCAACTTCACGTCTGGAGCAATTTTCTTAAATTCTTCTGCAAATAAATCTACAAAATTAGTGCTACTCGTAATCGCTCTCGTTTGAGCATTTGCGATAGCCGTTGCAACTTTTGGGTCACGTGAACCAGCCAAAGCACGCACGATTTCGGTTGGTGAAACTTCCAAAATCACACTCATACCACCTTGAAGGTCAAGACCTAAGCCTAATTCTTGCTTAGTAAGGTCTTCGGTTGTAGTGCCAAGAAAAACAGGTTGCTTCCAGAGAGAATCTAAATAACGCTGTTTTTTGCTATAATCAATTTTGCCAGCTTTGTCTGTTGCATAAGCTGTTGCATCTTTTCTGATGTCGTTAGCTTTCCAAGTACGGGCTAAAAAATAAATACTAATTGCTAAAAATGCCACGAATAGGGCAATAATACCACCTTTGTTTCTCATTTTAGGGAAATGTTTTGAAATAAATTAATTGAAAAAATTATACATAGAATCATGGATATTTCACGATTCAAGAAATAAAAGGAAAGAAAAAATCATGTTCTTTCAAGAAGAAAATAAATCAGGGTGCATTGGGAGCGATAAAATGCTCGTAGAGATTTTCAAAATAGGATAGACGAAAAAGCGGTTTTGGATATGCTTTTGCCGAAGATTCAATGATTAAATAAACAACTTGCGGAGTAGGTAAAATGAAGGCGTTACTTCCGAAGTCGAACGCATGGCTGGGTACAACCACCTCCAACGACAACTCGCTAACAGTTGTTTGGTCTGTTGGCTGCTCGTTTTTGGCAGATTTCTCTTGCTTTGATTTGTTGGGTTCATGTTGTTTTTGTGGTAGCTGCTTGCCGAAAACGCTCGTCAGCATCACCAACATGAACATCAAAAGCCCAAAGGCACGTGATATGTAAGAGATTTTTTTCATTTTTAGGAATGCAAAGCTACAAGATTTTCTTGAAATAAGTCAAATCTTGTGCCAAAAAATCAAAAAAAGTCTATTTTCCTTTCAATTTCTTTATATCAATAGACTTTATTACTTCTGCTTTTTTCAGAATAATACTCCAAATAGCAAAGCCCGAATCATCGCTAAAGCACAATTTTCCAACCCCTTTATTGGCAGAAATAGGTGAAGTATAAATAAATAATGAATCACCAATTTTTTGAATATTATCACTCATTGATAATTTCTTGGAAGCATTATCGGCATAAGCCTCCAAAACTTCTTTTTCTTTTACATACAAATCATTATTGCTACCAATGTCAGGCTGACCCAAAAGACGTATTTTTAGGTTATATTTCTTTGATAATGAATCAATTAGGCTCATGTTTTTCAATTGACAAATTTCCTCGCCACGAGCTTTCGACATTTGTTTCATTTGTTTTTCAAAATCTTGTGTCAAAGCCTGCGAGATTGCTGTTCCCAATGTTTCTACTTGATAAGTGATTTGAGTTGGAGAAACCCGCTTGATTTTGTAGCCTTCCATTTCGTTCTTTATTTGAGTAGTATCCAAACGCTCTAAGTTTGAGCAAGACATATTGAAAGTAAGTATTGGAAGTATTAGTGTTGTGATTTTCATCTGCGTTATTATTTTATGCAAAATTACATAATTGTTCCGTTCACCAAATATAATTCAAAGAATTGTGCTGTAAATATTTTATCGCTTTATCAAAGCTACTTATCGCATATTTTTGTCCTTTCTTCTCAATTTGGTCTTTTTTGTTTGAAAAGGGCTTAATATTATACTTTTCGCACTCATCAAAAGCATTTTATGAAAAACTTTTTACTCATTTTTATATGCCTTTTGTTAGGTTTTCAGTTGCTTAATGCTCAGACTGTAAACGAACAAAAATTTAAGATTCACATTAAAAAAGCATTATCCAAGATAAAGATCGATGGTATTTTGGATGATGCCGCTTGGCAAACTGCCGAACCAACTACGCCTTTCAACCAGCAATTTCCTTATGATACTTCGCTGGCGATTCAACAAACACAAGCAAAAGTTGCGTTCGATGATGAGTTTTTTTATTACAGCTTTGTTGTTTATCAACCTCGCCAATATCGGGTACAATCTTTAAAACGAGATTTCTCACAAGGGGGGGGGACAGACTTGGTTTCTATCAATCTTGATACTTTTAAAGACAAACAAAATGCTTTTCACTTTTCTGTTAACCCTTTTGGTGTTCAGCGTGAGGCTTTGGTTTCTAATGGTAATGAAGTTTCAAATGATTGGGACAATAAATGGTACACAGCCGTAAAAAACTATGATGATAGATGGGTAGTAGAATGTGCCATTCCTTTTAAAAGTTTACGCTATAAGTTGGCTGAAAGTGGGAAAAACGAATGGAATATCCATTTTTTTAGAAATAATTTGTTTCTAAACGAACGCTCTTCGTGGGTAAATACCCCTCGTAGTGCCAAAGGAAGCGATATTGCTTATGCAGGAACTTTGATTTGGGACGATGCTCCGCCAAAACCTGGAGCAAATATTGTCTTGATTCCTTATACAATTGCTTCGGCTGGGCAAGATTATTTCAACGAAAAACCTCTTGCTAAATCTGCAAATATTGGCTTTGATGCCAAAATAGCCCTTACGCCTTCATTGAATTTAGATTTGACGGTAAATCCCGATTTCTCGCAAGTTGAAGTTGATAGACAAGTAACAAATTTAAGTCGTTTCGAGATTCAATTTCCAGAAAGAAGGCAGTTTTTTATAGAAAACAATGACCTTTTTGGCACTTTTGGTACAAGTAACATCTCTCCGTTTTTTTCTCGCCGAATCGGAATTGCAAGAAACCCTTTGACAGGATTGAATGAGCAAGTAAAGATTTTGGGCGGTTTGCGAATAAGTGGAAAATTAACGAATAGTTGGAGAGTAGGAGTAATGAATATGCAAACCAGAGAGGTAACGTATAATGACAAACTTGGCTTGGCAGGGGCAAATTATTCTGTAATGGCGGTACAGCGAAAGGTGTTCACGAGATCAAATATTGCCTTCCTTTTTGTAGATAAACAAAATGCACTTGGAAAATTAGAAACAAAAGCAACCGATACCCTTCGTTTTCATCGAATTGTTGGTTTAGATTATAACCTGGCATCGTCGAATGGGTTTTGGAAAAACAAATTTTTCTATCATCAAGCAATTACACCTACCAGCCTTGTGGGGCAAAATGCAGCGGGAATTATATTGAACAAAGACTCACCAACTTTAGGGCTTTATATTGGTACAACTTATGTAGGACAAAATTATACGGCACAAGTAGGCTATGTACCAAGGCAGAATTTTATTCGAAATGAGTCGAATATCAGTTATAGTTTCTATCCAAAATCTAAAAAAATCAATAAGTATATCAATAATTTTAGTATCGGTACCGACTGGGATTATTTTGCTCGATTTACAGATGGAAAAGCTATTGATTATGACTTTACACCGCTGACATTTTCGGTACAGTTTAGAAATAACGCTAATTTTATGTTTTTTCCTTGGCGGACTTTATATACTTATCTTTTCAGTGATTTTGATCCAACTAATACTGGTGGAAAAACTTTAGCTAAAAATACTTCTTATAATTATCAGCAAACCAGATTCTTTTATCAATCGAATAGTAATAAATTATTATACTACAATTTTAGTGGTCGTTTTGGAAAGTATTTTAATGGAAAACTCATTTCATTGAGCGGTTCAACAAGTTACCGATTAATTCCTTATGCTTTGTTTTCGGTTGATTTGACTTATACAAATATCAATCTTCCAAAGCCATATAACAGTGCTACATTGTGGTTGGTGAGCCCAAGAGCCGAAATTACGTTTTCAAAAAGTGTTTTTTGGACAACCTTTGTGCAGTATAATAACCAAGCAAATAATGTCAATATCAATTCTCGTTTTCAATGGCGTTTCAAGCCTGTCAGCGATTTGTTTATTGTTTATACCGATAATTATTTTGCTACAAATCCCGACCTCGACAAGCCTTATATGCTCGGTGCTTTTGGCTCAAAAAGTAGGGCGTTGGTTATAAAACTGACTTATTGGTTTAATGTTTAAGTGAGATTACATTTTAGGAATGACGATTTATAAAATTTATTTTAATCTTCATAGTTATAAATCGTAATCGCACGGCGACCGTTCTAAATTCGTAAATCGTAAATCGCAATTTCTCTTCAAGCAATACTCATTTCCAAAATTTCGGCAACCACTTGTGGCGTAATATCAGCTTTTTCGCCAAAATTTATGCCTCTTGCTTCAAATCTTGCAACAATTTTTGCGATTGTTTCTTGGTTTACACCATAAGCAGTTGCTTTAATTGGTAAACCCAAAGACTCATAAAATTCACCTGTTTTCTGAATTGCTCCTGCTACTAATTCATCATCAGTTCCGCTCAACTTCCAAACTCTTTTGGCATATTGAATAAGTTTTTCACGCTTACTATCTTGTTTGATTTTCAATAAATAAGGCAAAACGACTGCCAAACTTCGGGCATGGTCAACGCCATGAAAAGCTGTGAGTTCATGTCCGATTTGGTGCGTTGCCCAATCTTGCGGCACGCCCAAACTAATAAAGCCATTCAAAGCCACTGTTGCTGCCCACATAAAATTGGCACGAGCTTCATAATCAGTTGGATTTTCGAGGGTTTTTGGTGCAACTTCAATCAAAGTTTGAATGATTGACTCTGCAAAACGGTCTTGAATTTGAGCATCAACAGGGTAGGTCATGTACTGCTCCATTACGTGTGTAAAGGCATCTGCAATACCATTGGCAATTTGGCGTGGAGGCAACGAAAAAGTAGTTTCGGGGTCAAGAATAGAGAATACTGGATAAACCAAAGGATGTCCCATTCCTTTCTTTTCGTGGGTAGATTTTTTGCTAATTACTGCAAAATAGTTCATTTCTGAGCCTGTGGCGGGCAAAGTAAGCACCGAACCGATTGGAATTGCTTTCTTGAATTTTGCTTGTCCAGTAACAATCTGCCAAGCGTCTTCACCCTCAAAAGGAATAGCCGCAGCAATAAATTTTGTGCCGTCAAGGACAGAACCGCCACCAACTGCCAACAAAAAATCAACGTTTTCTTTTCTGCCCAACTCAACAGCTTGCATCAAAGTTTCGTAGGTTGGATTTGCCTCAATTCCGCCAAATTCTATGATGTTTCTATCTTTAAGAGCATTTTTTACTTGTTCATAAACGCCATTTTGGAAAATGCTTCCACCGCCATAAGTGAGCAAAATCTTGGCATTTGTAGGAATTTGCTTCCCTAACTGAGCAATTTGCCCTTTTCCAAAAAGTATTTTTACTGGATTTTGATAAACGAAATTATTGAACATAGTTTTTAATGTTGAATGAGTGATTGATAGAATGAGTGAATATCTTGATTTAATAATAATCTAAAAAAAAACTTTTATTCTGGAATATCCATTCGTATTCGCCATTCTTTTGGCAAATAATTGTTGATTCGTGTGCCGATTACTTTCATAAAACCTAAATTTAAACCTTCATAACGTGCTAATAACCAGCCATTTGGCAAGTTTTCGACCGAAATATTTTCTCGCTTCAAAAACTTTAAAGCATCTTCTTTTGATAATTCAATGGCAGGTAAATCGGTCGAAATAGCTGTACTCAATGCCAAATCGTGGCTCGGAATAAAATCATCGCCTTTGAATTGTCCAATTTCTAAACCTGAAGAGCGTTTTTGTAAGGCTCTGAAAATAGTTGCATATTCGTTGGTCAAATTTGCAGGAATTGCTATAATTGAACCTTCGGGTTTTTCAAAAAACTCAAAATCGGAAGGTTCTTTCAGCCATTTTTTCAGTACATCAAGCTTTTTTTGTGAAACTCGATTGAATTTTATTTTGCCTCTCGCTTCTTGTTTATCGCCTCTAATTTTTCTAAAAATTGCTAAATAAAAGCCTTCACCAGCTACTTTATGCGGGAAAAACTGATAACCAAATTCCTTTTCGACAATGCCCCATTCGGCAGGAATATTTAGCTTAACTACCTCAAAATCAGCAGCTTGTGTGAGCCAAAGAGCATTTTGTTCATTTTCTTTTTCATTATAAGTACAAGTCGAATAACACAAAAAACCATTGGGAGCAACCAACATTGCTGCCGCTTGTAAAATACGTTTTTGCCGAGCCGAACAAAGTTGCACACTATTTTCTGACCATTCTTTGCTTGCTTTTGGGTCTTTTCTGAAAAGTCCTTCGCCTGAGCATGGGGCATCGGTCAGAACAACATCAAAAAAGCCTTCCAAATCTATCATTTCTTCGGGGTCGTGGTTACTCACCAAATAATTTGGATAACCCCATTTCTCCAAATTTTCCTTCAAAGCTCCTATTCTACTTTTGATTACTTCATTGGCAACCATCAAACTTTTATTATTGAGCAAAGATGCCAAAAGCGTACTTTTTCCGCCAGGAGCAGCACATAAGTCCATGATTTTCAAGGGTTTAGCTAAATCTACGGTCTGATGAATGGCTTCTGCCACAAACATCGAAGAGGCTTCCTGCACATAATATGCTCCTGCATGAAAGGCTGGGTCGAGGGTAAAACTCGGACGTTCGGGCAAATAAAAACCATCAGAATTCCATTTTACAGGCACTAATTTTTCACCCAAAAGAGAGAAAATATCAATGTTTTTTTTAGAATTTATTCTAATTGCTATGGGTGTTTTCTGCTCTAAACTTTCGACAAAAGCGGGATATTCAGCACCAAGAATGTGCTGCATTTGGGAAACAAAATTTTCGGGTAAATTCATTAACTTTTCATTAACAGTAAAAGTGCAACGAGCTACGTCTAAATGGCATCTTGAAGATATGACACAAGATTTTAGACAAGAGACAAAAGAAAAATGCTTTATAAATTATGTATAAATCTCTTGTCTATTATCTGTTGTCTCTTGTCTTGTTATTTAAAACAATCGCCTATTTCAGACCAATACTCATTTTTTTTACAAATTTAACTAAAACAGTTTACTAAAATGAGAACAATGTTCAAAACCCTTGCATTGGTATTTTTTGCAAACATAACTTTTGCCCAAATTTTCGTTGGCGTGCGTGCTGGCGTAACTGGCTCAAGCATGACAAAATTTGCTTTACTCGAAAAATACACGCCCGATTTCAAACTTTTACCTGCACCAACAGGTGCTATTTTTGCAGAATTTAACCTTTCTGACCGCTTTGCTATTCAACCAGAGCTTGCTTTTACTCAAAAAGGATTTGTGATTCAGGAATCTTTCAATGTTGGCGGAGATAATGCTTTGGGGATAGATATTCCACTCGGTGGGAAAATTTCCTTGAAAAATAATCATATTGAGTTACCCATTTTAGCAAAAATCAAATTGGGAGACCCCGACGAAGGTCATGCATATTTTATGGTAGGCCCATCGGTGGGTTATTTATTCGGTTCGAGAAGTGTTATTAGAGTTTTGAATATTTTCCCGATTCGCACTTCGCTTGGTACTGGCTTATTCAAAGATTTTGAATTGAGTGGCGTTGCTGCTTTAGGCTACGAAATTCCTTTCCGCAATGGCAAATTTTTCATGGAAGGACGTTTTCAGCAAGGCATTTCGAGAGTTTTGGATATTCCGATATTTCAGTTGCCTGTGCGAAACCAAACCATTGGATTTTCTACGGGAGTGAGTTTTGCTTTGAATTCGAAGGTTAAAAAAGTATAAAAATCTTGAAGAATTAGGCATTTTTGGTAAATTTGAGCAATCAAATTCCAAAAATGCCTAATTTGTATATAATTGCTGGTTGTAATGGTGCAGGAAAAACTACCGCCGTCAAGGTACTTTTGCCTGATGTTTTTAGAATTGAAACATTCTTGAATGCCGATGTGATTGCTGCTAAAATAAATCCTGTTTCGCCCGAAAGTGTAGCTCTTCAAGCTGGACGACAAATGCTCACTGAAATAAGTTTGGCATTAGAAAATCAAATTGATTTCGTGATAGAAACAACTTTGGCTACCAAAAGCTATGTTGAGTTGGTCAAAAAAGCTCAAAAACTTGCTTATGAAGTCGTTTTGATATATTTTTGGATTGAAAATGCCGAACTTGCGATTGAACGAGTTGCTCGGCGAGTACGGCAAGGCGGACACCATATTGCCGAAGATGTTGTTAGAAGACGTTATCATAGTGGTATCAAAAATTTAGTACATTTATTTTTACCGATTGTTGATAAATGGTCTATTTATGATAATTCTGATTATACTTTGGGCCATCCACAAAAGATTGCCGAAATGCTAATAGGTAAGAGTATTATTGTTGAAAATTCAGATCTTTGGAATAAACTTTATTTATCATGAAAATTTTGAAACGAGAACCTATATTTGAACAAATTGATAAAGCATTACTTAAAGCCTACGCACATATTCCTGCTGAATTGGAGCAAGAAAGAAAACGTAAAGAAGTTTTAAATGCTAAGAAATAAAACAAAAAAAGCCCCTTTTTTGCTTGAAAAAGGGGCTTTTTAAATATTTTAGGCTGAAAACTGCTGATTGCAAACTAATTAAATCTGCACTCTTTTGAAAGAAGTAATTTTCAAACCTTTTTGAGTATTCTCCAATAATTGAGCAATCGTGATAGAGTTATCTTTCACAAAAACTTGGTTCAATAATGTAGATTCTTTGTAGAATTTACCTAATTTTCCCATCGCAATTTTCTCCAACATCGCTTCTGGCTTGCCTTCTTGACGAGCAATATCCATTCCGATTTCGATTTCTTTCTCAACGATTGCAGGGTCCACATCGTCTTTGTCCAAACCAACTGGCTTCATTGCAGCAATTTGCATCGCAATATCTTTACCAACTTCGCTTACGTCGTTGTCTTGCGTGTTTTCAAAAGCAACCAAAACGCCTAATTTGCCTGTTGAGTGATTATAAGCTACAACTTGCTCTGCCGCTACATGGCTATATTCAGTGATAACGATTTTCTCACCAATTTTTCCAACTAAGTCAAGAATATTTTCTTCTACCGTACGACCATCTTCCATTGTCAAAGCCAACAAAGTTTCTTTGTCTTTTGCATGGTGCTTTACGCCCATTTGCAAAACGGCTTCTGCCAAAGTACGGAAAACCTCTACTTTAGAAACTGGCTCAGTTTCGCAAGCAAGAGCCAAAATTTTGGCTGTTTTGCCGCTATCGCTTACGTCAATAAGCACTAAACCTTCTTTGGTTTCGTTGTCGGCACGTTTTGCCGCAACTTTTTGACCTGATTTACGGAGAACTTCAACCGCTTTATCAAAATCGCCTTCAGCTTCTGTCAAAGCTTTTTTACAGTCCATCATACCAGCTCCAGTCATTTGACGGAGTTTGTTTACATCTGCTGCTGTGATATTCATATTATTATTTGTAAAAAGTGTTTTCTGAAATGTTGAAAAATGCCGTTTTTATAAAGGGCATTTTTAATAAGGGTGCAAAATTACGAATTTTTTGTGATATTACAAATACTGTTTTTTAAAGGAATTATTAAGATTTTTTTGATATATTTTGATAGTTTTCTTGAAATTATGCTTTGTTTTGCAGAAAAAACAAAATTATGCTCAACGACCAATATTGGAGTAATCGCTACGAAACTCAGCAAACTCGTTGGGATTTGGGAAGTATTTCACCTCCCATCAAGGTGTATTTCGACCAAGTTTCTGATAAAAATGTATCCATTTTGATTCCAGGATGTGGCAATGCCCATGAAGCTGAATATTTGCTTCAACAAGGTTTTACTGAAATAACATTGATTGATATTTCGGAGGTTTTGGTAAAAGATTTGAAAGAAAAACTAAGATTTTTCGTCAAAAAAGGCAATGTACAAGTCATTCACCAAGACTTTTTTGAACATTCAGGAAAGTATGATTTTATAATTGAGCAAACATTTTTTTGTGCCATTGACCCAAGTTTGCGAGAGAAATATGCAGAAAAAATGCCTGAATTACTAAAACCAAAAGGAAAATTAGTAGGCGTAATGTTTGACTGTGAATTTGAAGGAGGACCACCTTTTGGAGGCTCAATCGAAGAATACAAAGCCTATTTTGAACCTTATTTTAAGTTTAATATTTTCGAGAAATGTTATAATTCTATTCCTCCTCGTGCAGGAAATGAGTTGTTTGTTTGCTTAGAAAAAATAGTCCACAGTTCTTAGTCGGCAATGGGCAATAAAATAAACAACTGACTATCAATAAATTACAAAAAAATATTTATGCAAAAATCAAAGAAATCCCAAGATTCGCTTACGGTAATGACCGAGATGATTTTTCCGAATGATACCAACACACTTGGCAATTTGATGGGAGGAAACCTGATGCGATTATTGGACATTGCAGGAGCAATTGCCGCCCAAAAACACTGTAATAGAATTGTGGTTACGGCTTCGGTTGATAATGTTTCGTTCAAAGAAGCAATTCCGCTTGGAAGTGTCGTTACGCTTCAAGCCAAAGTAACACGAGCTTTCAATTCGTCATTAGAAGTAGTGGTAGAGGTTTGGGCAGAAAATATTCCCGCAGGAACAAAAATTCATACAAACAAAGCATTTTTGACTTTCGTAGCCGTTGACCAAACTGGGCGACCAATTGAAGTTCCACCTGTTGAACCAGAAACAGAAGACGAAAAAGAACTTTTTGTAGGAGCATTACGTCGCCGTCAATTACGTTTAGTTTTGGCAGGAAGAATGAAACCCGAAGATGCCATTGAGCTGAAAGAGATTTTCAAGTAAGTGATTGAATATGAGGTATTTATGTAACAACAACGAAGAAAATTTATTGCTAAATTTTCTTCGTTGTTGTTTTTATTATTTTCTCTTACCCTTATTTTTATCTGAACTTCTTCCACGTTTTGAGCTACCACCGCTTCGATTTTTGTCGCCACGTCTTGCTCCATCTTTGCCTTTTCTGCTGCTACTTATAGTAGATGTTACCATTTTATCGCCAATGCCCACCAACTCCAAATCCATGCTTCTACGTTCCAAATCTGTGCCTTTTACGACAACTTTCACGGCATCACCAAAGTTGATAACTTTGCCCGAACGTTTGCCTACTACTCGATAATTGGCTTTGTCTAATTCATAAAAATCATCATTTAAGTCTGCCAAACGCACCATTCCTTCGCAACTTGTTGAGGTAATTTCTACGAAAATACCGAAGTCGGTAACACCTGTAACCACGCCACCAAAAACTGTTCGGCGGTCTTGCAAACTCATAAATTCTACTTGTTTGTACTTAATTGAAGCTCTTTCAGCTTCGGCAGCCATTTTTTCTCGGTCAGACGAATGTTTAGATTTTGTTTCAAAATCTTCTGCCGAAATAGTATTTTTTGTTTTAGGAGAAAGCGTCAAATAATATTGCAAAAGTCGGTGAGCCATCATATCTGGATAGCGACGAATGGGCGAGGTAAAATGGCTATAATGCTCAAATGCCAAGCCAAAGTGCCCCAAAGGTTCGGTTGTATAGCGTGCCTTCGACATGGTACGAACTGCCAATTGCTCCAACACATTCTGCACGGGCGTCCCTTCTACTTCCGCCATCATTTTATTCATCGAATTTGACAGCGTTTTTTCAGAATCCGTTTTTATAGAAAAACCAAAACGTGCCGCAAAATTGGCAAAGTTTTGTAAACGCTCAGGATTTGGTGGCTCATGAACTCGGTAAACCATTGTGTTTGAGTTCTGAGTTCTGAACGGTCCGCCGTGCGGTTCTGAGTTCTGAGTTTTGCCCTCACTATCTTTTTTCTCTTGTCTCTTGTCTCGTATCTTAAAAACAAACTCCGCCACCTTCTTATTTGCCAAAAGCATAAACTCTTCGATGAGTTTATGAGCATCTTTTCTGATTTTCAGCACTACGCCCAAAGGTTTTCCTTCGGCATCTAATTGAAATTTTACTTCGTTTGTTTCAAAATTAATTGCCCCATTCTTGAAACGTTCTTTTTTCAAAATTTTGGCTAAATGATTGAGCGTATGAAGTGGAAAACGGTACTTCTCTAAAATTTCGTTAGGAATAACAACAGGATTTAGCACATCGCCTTCAGTATTTTCCAAAACTTCTTGGGCATCTTCATAGCTAAATCTTTTGTCAGAATGAATAATTGTTCTGCCAAACCATTCTGATACAACTCGTGAATCATTTGTTATTTCAAAAACTGCCGAGAAAGTCAATTTATCTTCATTTGGACGAAGCGAACAAAGATTATTTGATAGTTTTTCGGGCAACATCGAAATCGTTCTATCAACCAAATAGACCGAAGTTGCTCTGTTGTAGGCTTCTTCTTCTAATTTTGTACCTTCCTGCACATAATGCGTAACATCGGCAATGTGAACGCCGATTTCGTAATTGCCATTTTCTAACTTCAAGAAACTCAAAGCATCGTCAAAATCTTTGGCATCGTGCGGGTCAATCGTGAAGGTCAGAATATTTCTAAAATCTCGTCTTTTCGCAATTTCTTCTTCTGTAATCACTTCCGAAATTGCCGCAGCTTCATCTTCAATCGCTTTGGTAAATTTATTTGGCAAGCCAAATTCTGCCAAAATTGCGTGCATTTCTGCATTATTCTCACCAGATTTTCCAAGAATTTCAATTACTTCGCCAACTGCTTGTTGCAGACCAGTTGAATATTCATTGATTTTGATAATAACCAAATCGTCTTTTGTAGCTCCATTGATTTTATCTTTTGGAATAAAAAAATCTTTATGGAGGTTTTTATGGTCTGGTTTTACGAGGGCATAATTGCCAAAAACTTGTATTTTTCCAACGATTTCAGTTCTGCCACGCTCCACAATTTCAATTACTCGTCCTTCTGGATTACCATTTTTTTTATAAAACTCTCCGAAAGTTGTTGCTTTCACCAAATCTCCATCAATTGCTCCTTTCAAATCTTCGCCATTGACCCAAATGTCGGGTTTTGTGGCATCGTATCTGATAAAGCCAAAATTTGGATTTACGTGGTCGAGGCGACCAACGACTGCATTTGCATCAGCATCAACAGTGTATTTTCCTTTAGAAGTTTCTTGCACTTTGCCGTCTTCAATTAAGCCTTCAACAATCATTGCATAGACAGATTTTTCCTGCCTATTTACTACGCCATAATGCGAATATAGGTCTTGAAGTGTATATGAATGTTCGGTATTGACCGAAAGAAAAGCCAAAATCTCAGCTTTTAGTTGGTCGTAATATGATTTTTGTTTTGCCATCTAAATGTGGGGCGAACTTTCAGTTCGCCGTTGTAATAATATTTTGTAAGAAGGGTCTATAATTTATATAGAAACCTATTTTTATTTAGTTTTTTGAACGAAACGGGAGTTTCGTTCCACATACACAATTAAGGCATATATTTAGGATTTATGTAGCTAAATGCCCAATCTTCCCATTTTTCGCACAAGCCCGCTTTAACTGGATTGTTCAAAGTATATAAAATTATCCTACTCAATTCGTCGGCATCACGCACCACTCTGTCGTAACTTTCGTGTTGCCAAAACTGCCCACTTCGGTCGAGCAATTCGTTGGTTTTTCTTGCAGAAAATGATTTAAGGGACTGCATAATTCCATACAAAGCATATTCTTTTTTCACCTCAAAAACAACATGAATATGATTTGACAAAACCGTAAAACAAATCAATTCGTAGCGTTGATTATCGAAAAAATGAAGAGAATTACAAACAATTTCGGCAATTGCTGGAATTTTGAGCCAATTATTGCCAATTGTTAGCTTGTCTAATAAGTCATCATATTTTCCAAAAAAACGTTTGTGGGCATTGTCTATTTGAAGTCTTTTCTCTTGATAAGAACTATTTGAAGCTTGAATGGCAAGTATTTGATTATCTCGAACTTCATTTAATTTATCAATAGCCTCCTTTGGCAAGCTGCCATCTAAGCGAGTTGTTACAAAAAAAACTGTGTCATCTGGCGGCTGAAAATGAGGCAGGTCTTTTCTGTAAAAAGGCTTGATTTCTTGAGGCATATAATGTGGTGCGAACCGGGCAACGTTTGCATTCTGTTCGCTTTTTATAGTTTCAAATTATTTCAAAACAATATTCTACGACTGCGAACTGGAAGTTCGCTCCACATTTCCTTGCCAATCATACATCGGGTTTTGAGTTGGGTCCCAATTTGGGTAAATCAAAAAATGCTTTTCTTGGATTTTATTCATCAAGATATTTCTCAATTCGCCCAAATTCTCTTTGTATTCTGCCGAAATGAATACTACGTTTTCAGTGTTTTTTGTTAGATAACTATTTTTTAATTTATCAAGATTTCGCTGCAAATCAGCCTCCGTGATGGTTTCGAGATGCTCGTCGAGATTCTCTTCTGATTCGGGTTTGAAGAGGTCTAACTTGTTGAAAACCAGCACCATAGACTTGTCAGACGCACCGATTTCTGCCAAAGTAACATTGACAACTTCGATTTGTTCTTCAAAAGATGAATGAGAAATATCAACCACATGAATCAAAATATCGGCTTCTCTGATTTCATCCAAAGTAGATTTGAAAGATTCTATGAGCGAAGTTGGCAATTTTCTGATAAAACCAACTGTATCAGTAAGCAAGAATGGAATATTTCCCAAAACAACCTTTCTAACAGTCGAATCAATGGTTGCAAATAATTTATTTTCGGCAAAAACTTCGGTTTTTGCCAAGCGTTGCATCAAAGTAGATTTGCCTACGTTTGTATAGCCTACCAAAGCCACACGCACCAACTGGTCACGCTCTTTTCGGCGAGTAACACTTTGCTTATCAATCGTTTCGAGTTTATCTTTCAAAAACGCAATTCTATCTTTTACGATACGCTTGTCAGTTTCCAATTCTTTTTCGCCCGGTCCACGCATACCGATACCACCTTTTTGGCGGCTAAGGTGCGACCACATTCTGGTCAGGCGAGGCAACATATATTGGTATTGTGCCAACTCCACTTGGCGTTTGGATTGGTCAGTTCTGGCACGTTGCGAGAAAATATTGAGAATAAGTAAACTTCGGTCAAGAATTTTTACATCTTCAAAGTTTCTTTCCAAGTTTCTTACTTGTGGAGCAGACAGTTCGTCGTCGAAAATAATGCTATCAACAGGGTTTTCTATTAAAAAAGTTTTTATTTCTTCTAATTTTCCTTTGCCTACAAAAGTTTTTCCGTCGGCACGTTCGAGGCGTTGCGTAAAAATCCTAATAGTTTTTACGCCAGCCGTGGATGCCAAAAAATTCAATTCATCAAGATACTCTTTGGTTCGCTCGGCATTTTGCTTTTGCGTGATGAGTCCAACCAAAATGGCAGTTTCTTGTTTTTTTTCTGTTGGGTGAGTGATTTTATTTAACAATTTTAAAAATATTTATTATCTAAAAATAACGGTTTGATGTGTCGAAAAGTTTCTTCGGTTTTCAAACAACATATCTAATATACCAAAAAATAATGTTGAACACAAATTTTTTACCTATTTGCTATTGTCAATTAGTCATAAAAAACAAAAAAATTATTAAACGGCAACAAAATATAAAACTTTTTTTAAATTTAATTTGTTGATTATTAGTGGTTTATGAAATAATATTACCTTTTAATCATTTTTCTTGAAAAGTTTGGCACGCTTTTGGTTTACGTAATAAGTGTTGCTGAATAAATGATTAGACGGTAACAAACACTCGTAACCCAAAAAGAAAAAGGATTGAAAAAATCCAAAAATTGAAGTTGATTGTTGCCAAAAAATTGGTACTCAAACAATAATTTCTACCAAAAGTGAGTTAAAAAAAAGGATTAAAAATTTTGCCTTTCAATAAGATTTTTGAAACAATATTTTTTTTATTCCAAAATTATTTAACTTTGCTTCGGAAAGATACCCGAAATGGGATTTTCTCAGGAAAATTCAGCAATGAAATTTCCATTTTTTGAAGTCGAATCCAATTATAGAGCTTATACATGGATTATTAGGAAAGCACGTAAGTCGGAATCCCTGCCACTATTTTTGAGGTAGGGATTTTTTTTATGCGTAACTTTGTGGGGGATTAGCTTTTAGCGGTTAGCTATTAGCGTTTGGCTTTTAAATGAAGGATTTTATAAATTAGATTTTCAATACTGAGTTATTAAAAAGCTAATAGCTAACTGCTAATAGCCAAAAGCAAAAAGAATGGCAGATAAAATAGCAAAAAAAGTAGATGTAACGAATAAAAAGGCTGGCTTTGAGTATTTCTTTTTGGAAAGACTCTCAGCTGGAATGGTCTTGACTGGCACGGAGATTAAATCTATTCGACTGAATAAATTTAGTATGGTTGATGCTTACTGTTATTTTGATAGAGATGAATTGTACGTCAAAAACCTTAATATTTCGAAGTACGAACAAGGTACGCATTATAACCACGACCCGCTGCGTGACAGAAAGTTGTTACTGAAGAAAAAAGAACTCAAAAAATTAGCTAATAAGCTGACTGACAAGGGTTTAACGATAATTGTAACTCGACTTTTTATCAATGATGGTGGCTTGGCAAAGTTGGATATTGCCTTGGCAAAAGGTAAAAAACTCTACGATAAGCGAGATAGCATCAAAGAAAGAGATGTAACTCGTGAGCGAATGAGAGAGGATTGATTTCAATTATCAATTATCAATTGGGCGGCGTTTTACAATCAAAACAAGTTTTCGCCAAAACAAACTGTCAATCGAATAATTTACTGATAATTGTTAATTGAGAATTGAATCCAACTTCGCCTGATATTCTTTAAAATTTTCTAAACCTCGATGATGTCCGCCCTGCAAGGTAGTAAGGATTTTATCGGGGTTTCTCTTTGCCGACTCCAAAAGTTTTTTGCTTTGGCTATATGGTATTATCCTGTCGTCAGTGCCATGAAAAACATGAATCGGACAATGCACCATTGGAAGCCATTCGTAAGCATTTACTTGAAATTCAGTTACATATTTGAAAGGAAATATTGGCAAAACACTTGTAACGGCATCTGGAATACTATAATAGGGCGTTTCGAGAATTAACATTTTTACAGGGTTTTCGGAAGCAACTTTAATTGCTGCACCTGTGCCAAGCGAACGACCATATAATATTATTTTATCTGGATTATAACGACGACTCAAATCATCAAAAATAAATTGGGCATCAGATAAGAGATTTTTCTCGTCTAATCTACCATTACTTTTGCCAAAACCACGGTAGTCGTACATCACCACATCGTAGCCACGCTCAGTAAATTGCGTGGCATATTCGCCCCAACGAGCCAAATTATCGGAGTTTCCATGATAATATAAAACCACGCCTTTTGAAACGCTGTCTTGTGAAGAAAATCGAAGAACATTTAAGTCTATTGCAGTAGAAACCTGAACAAAAATTTCTTGAGATTTAGGAAAATCAAAATGATAATCTTTGGCTAATTTTTGGGGATGAAGCAAAATAAATCGCTGAAAAAGTATCAATCCTAAAATAAGAACGACATAAACTGAAAGGGCAATTTGAAGGTATTTTAATTTAAACACGAGGAAATTAATGGTAAATGGTGAATGTTTAATGGTGAATTTGTTGTGGGAAATTTATTGAGAATACAAGCAAAATCTCATATCTCTTGTCTAAAATCTCATATCTCTAAAAAGGAATATGTTTATCAAAAATCAAGTCAAATCTATCGAGTAAAATCTCTTCGAGATGCTTGTGGTATTCGGGAAATGAGGGCAAATTATTATGTCCGCCACCATAAATTGGCACTAAACGAGTTTTCTGAGGTGCTAATTTCGACAAATGTACGCTCGACCGAAAAGGAATCAACAAATCTTTTGTGCCATGAATAATATAAATCGGACATTTGACAAACTTGATATATTGGTCGGTTCTGATAGAAAATCTTAGAATCATTGTTATCGGCAAAAACGGCAAAAATCTATTCATTAATTGCGAAAAACTATAATATGGAGCATCAAGAATCAATGTTTTTGGGTCATTTTTTGAAGCTAATTTGCAAGCAAATCCTGAGCCAAGCGAGCGTCCATAAATGACGATATTCTTCTCAGAATAGCCTTTTTCAAGCATTTTATGGTAAACCACTTGCGAATCCTCAAACATTTTTTCTTCTTGTCGATTGCCCGTACTTTTCCCAAAGCCTCTATAATCTATCATCAGTACGTCATAATCGTGCGAGATAAAATCTTTGGCATATTTTGCCCAACCTTTGATGCTTCGAGTGTTTCCATGAAAATAAATGACTAAACCACGAGTTGATTCTCCGACATCATAAAACAAGAGTCCATTGATTCTTGCACCGTCGGGCATATCAAAAAAAAGTTCTTCGAAATGGTCGTCGTAGCGAAACTCAAAATCTTGCGAAAGTTTTTCGGGCTTAAAAATAAAATACTCTTGTACCTTATATGCCACCACGCAGATAACGACATATAAAATAATTACTAAAAGTATAATTTGTGTAACAGACATTTAAGGTACATCAGTTGAAAACTTTGCGAAGTTATCAATTTTTCCCCACCTCTACAAAAACCTCCGAAGTTTCAGTGCCATTTCGTACCAAAATTTGGTAAATTCCTGCATTGTCGGCAGCATAAAATGAAAATGTATTTGAAGAAAGATTTGGACTCCAAAAAAGCGTGGTTCGCAAATCAGGCTTAGGGTTTTCTCGTGCTTGTGCTAAGGCATAATTTGGAGCAAAAAATGGCTTTGTTTCTTGAAAACCAATGATTGTGAAGGTCTTGGCACTTGGTTTTAAGCCACTATTATTTCTTTCGGAAGGCTTCGAAACTGACGATTTTGTGTAAATCGCAATCACGCCATTTGCACCTCGTGAACCAAACATGGCACGGGCGGTTTTTAGCACTTCGATTCGGTCAATATTGTCTGAACTGATATTCATTAATGAATTTACATCTTCCACAGGAAAGCCATCTATCAAATATAAAGGCTCTGAGGCACCTTCAATAGAGTTTTGTCCGCCCCTCATTCTTACTTTTATTCTACCGTCTGAATAAGTAATTTGCACGCCTGGCACTCTACCTTGCAAAGCCAAAATAGGGTTCATGCCCGCACTTGCTGCACCAATGTCTTTTGCATAAACCGTAAAATCTGGATTTCCGTAAATGGGTTTGCTCACAAATTGCTTTTCTGCACGCTTGGTTTTTACCGTTACTTCATCAAGTTGAATAACACCTTTTTCCAAATCAATGTCTTTTTCTATCAAAACTGTGGCATTTAAGTCTTTTATTTCAAAATCTGACTTTATTTTAGAAGGTTTTATTGCAGGAAAATCTTCGGGGTCAAACAAAACTTTGTCAAGCAATTTGCCTTTCATATCCATTGCTTGATAAACTATATCGGTTGTGTCTTTTAATAGCATTCCTGTAATTGAAAACTTACCCTCTTCGTTTGTTTGAATTCTAATATATTGATTTTTCTTTCCATTTCTATACAACATTTCTTGGAAATTACTTTCAAAAATTGAATGTAATGTGTCTTTTTCTTTATTAGCAAAGGGATATTCTAAATCTCCGAAAAAAAACAATATCATTGCCAAAGCGGGCTTATTGTTTTTATCTAAAATTTTACCTGAAAGACTCAAGCCAGCTTCGGCTATGTGTGTAAAAACAGGAATTACCTTGAAACTTGATGCCGAAAGAAAAGGTTTTGGCTTAGTTTCCAAGGCTTTTACTCGCCGAATTGCCCCAGAATCTGTTACCGAAACCACCAAATTTCCAGGTTTGATTCCTTCAATCTGAATGGTGATTTTCTCACGAGATTTGTAGCTCTTTTTGTCAGGAACGAGTTTTATTGTAGAAGTTTCTGGCGAATGTTTTTTAAAGAAAATATACTGTTTTGTAGAAATTACAGGCACAATTTGCTCATAAAAGGTCGAATCGCCAAAGTTTCGCATCCATTGTGTGTATGCCCGAAGGCGATAATTTCCTAAATTTAGGTTTTCAAGAACGGTAAACATTCCATGAAAACCAAGTGAATCTACATGGTATTTTTGGCGAGAAATTAGCTCATTTTGTGGGCTAATCCATTCTACATAAACAACCTTACTAATCGAATCTTGCATGGTGGCATCGGCATAAAGCATCTTTCCCGAAAACCATAAATTTTCGCTTGGGTGATAGTAGTTTTTATTGGTCGAAAGTTGCACTTGTTCTTGCAAACGCCACAAACTTTTTTGAGTAGCAGAATCAAGTTCGATAGTTGTTTTTACTATCGGAATTTCTCGTTCAATCGCTTCATTTGGCAAATATTCCAAAGGCAACATTTCTGCCAAACGCTTGCTGCTCATAAAGCCCGACATCACCAAATCTTTTTGATTTAGTACAACGCCTTTGTCATTAAAATCAAGGTCTTTGTTATTTTCCAACCACGAAATCATGCGGGCATCATCTCGATAAAACTGCCCATTAAAATAAGGACTTGCAAAATGCAATTCGATGCGTTTTGGCAGTTTTATGCGAAATTCGTTAGCAATTCGCCCTTTTCTGATGAGCGAATCTAAGCTAATCGGCAAGATACTTTTGTTCAATTGTCCAAAAAACATAGCTGTTCGGTTGGCAGGATTAAAGCCAACAGCATCTATAAAAGCCTCATAACCTTCTGCCTTCAATTGATGGTTTGCTAATGCCCAAAACAAGTGCCTGTCAGAGCCTTCAAACGCCATTTTTTTATTCAAAGTCCAGTTTTTTTGTTCTTTTTCGCTGACAGGTTTCAACTCCTCAAAACGAGCATAACCTTGATATTGAATCTCGTCATTTGCCAAAACAAAACTCGTCATTGTAAAAAAAAGACGATAGCCCAAAGCCAAATTTTCGACCTCAATAGGGCGAGTAGAAGTTGCTCGTAAAAGACCCTTAACTTCCTCAAAATCAATGAGATAGCTATCTTTTATGGTACAAGATTTGGATAAAGGCGAGTCGCCCAAAAGTGCTTTCGAGAAGCGTTGAAATTGCTTTTCCCAAGTTTTATCTCGACTACCCGAAACCTTCACTTCACTCAACGCTTGTTCGTAAGAATTTAGCGTAAAATCAATGTTTTCTTTGGTCGTTTCTTTTTCTTCACGCACAGCTTGGCGAGCAGGTGCGTATCCAAGCATCGAAACCGAAATTATGACCGTACCGATAGGAATTTTCGTAAGTAAATATTCGCCTTTTTCGTTGGTTGTTGTGCCTTTGGTGGTGTTGGCAATAAAGACATTGGCAAAGGGTACGATTTCGGCGGTTTTGGCATCACGCACCACGCCAGAAATAGAGAATGTTTGAGCAGAAATGGTAGAGATTGTGAAGAAAAAAACAGCAAATAGGTAAATTTTTTGGCGGAAAAATAGCTTCATTTTGTTAGAGGTAATTGTGATTTAGAATTGGTTTTTCAAATTAAACGAAATTATTTTTGGTTAAATATATTTAGGCTGAATTCTTTTAAGGCTATGGCTTTTTTCAAAGAAGTATTGATTTTTTCCAAATATACCGTTTAATAAATATATTTTGTTTTTAAATATCGTATCAATACAAACGTTATATTTGAAATCTCATACCCAAAAAAATAACGATTAACAGCGGCTAAAATTAGAAACTTTTGTTGTAGAATTACCAAAACTATTCCCCACTTAATAGTCCTATTCTTTATGCAACTACTTGATAACCAACACTTTACCCCCCCCATTTTTACAAAAAGGAGGAGTTTTTAAGTACCCTTACGAGCCAAGAATTAAAGATTTTGAAGCTCGCCTCCACCGACCTCTCCAACAAAGAAATTGCTAACCAATTATTTATTTCTGACCAAACTGCAAAAAAACACCGACAGAATATTTACGAAAAACTCAACCTAAAGGGCAAGAGCGAAATACGTAAATTTTTGCGATACTTTGAAATGATATTCAAATAAATACTCCCAATCTACTCCCAAAATACACCTTTGGGCGTATTTACTTTGAGGGTTTTTCTTTAAACCTTTGTCTTGCGTTTCAAACAAAAATTCTCCAGCCGGCGGTAGTGTTTTTATAGAAATGCTGCGGATACCGAAAAGCATACAGAGTAGGTGGCTTATTAAATTTTTATCACAATGAAAAAATTAGAAGTAAATCAAATGGAGAATTTGCAGGGGGGCTCTTCGGCTTGTTTTATGGCAATGTATAGTTATGCAAGTGCTATTAAGGCTTATGGTGATGCTCCAAGTTCAGAAACTGCATTTGCAGTCGGTGTTGCTCTTTGGGGTACTTATGATGCTTGTGCTGAAATGTAGTTTCATAAAAGTACGTTTAAAAGAATTTTTAAACGTACTTATCTTTAATTAATCTATATGAAAAATTTATTTTTGACATTTTTGGTGGTATTTACCCTTGGAAATACTGTTTTTTCACAGAAAAATAGTGGTACTTATTCGGGTGTTTTTGGAAACAGTAAAATTGTAGGAACAATTAAGGCAACTAACAGTGCTTTAATTGGTTCGTTTTACGAAAATCGAAAAAAAAAACATAATTTGATAGGTACAGTTGAGAATAATAAAATTGAAGGCTCTTTGACTTTGGAAGGTCTTGGGAGTTTTATTTGTGAAGGTATTTTCAACGAAGATTCGTTGCAAATATTTTTTTTCCTTTCGTCCGATAGTAAAATTAGTGAGATTAGGTTGAAAAAGGTAAATAGCAAAACATCAATTGACCTTGATAAATATTTTGGTAAAGAAGAAAATGACCTTCGTCTTTATGGTGAATGGGATTTACTAAGTAGGTATGATATTTTGAAAAAAGAGCTAAGAAAAAAAGATTATGAAGGTATAACATTTTATTCAGATGGCTCTTATGCTTATAAATCTCTATCAACACAGTTTAATTTTAAAGATGCTATATCTTACAGATGGTACACAAGTGATGCACAATTTTATTCGTTAATGTCCACTACTAAATTCACAAGTGAATATAATTGGGGGAGTTATCTAATAGCTGGTGATTCGCTTACAGTACAGGGGGAAAGGTTTATATTAAAGTTTCTAAGAAAAAAATAATCTTATGAAAAATAAAAATTTAAGAAACTTTATTATCTTGATTTTCTGCACGTTTTTGATTTCGTATTTGAGTAATAAATTTCTCTTTACAGATGCTTTAATGCTTGATTACTTACAAGACAAAATAGCAAAAGATAGGATTGAAGAATTTCTCTCAAATATGAACAAATGGGGCTGGCTAAATTATCTTTTTATACCCTTAATTTTCATAATAAAGCTATCAATAGTAGCAGGATTTATCTATTTAGGGCTTTTTTTTATGGATATGAAAGGTACTTTTAATAAAATATTTGGTGTCGTTATTATTGCAGAGTTTATATTTCTTATCCCTCTCATTGCCAAACTTTTTTGGTTCGTATTTATCCAAACCGATTATTCATTAACAGATTTGCAACGATTTTACCCTCTTTCGGCTATCAATTTTTTTGATTATAATACCCTTGAAAAATACTTTATATATCCATTATCGAAAGTAAATCTTTTTGAATTCTTATATTGGTTCGCTTTGGCTTTTGGTATAAGTAAAATCATAAAAAAAGATTTAGCCGAAGGTATGAAAGTCGTCTTATCATCTTATGTTCCTGCATCAATAGTTTGGATGGTTTTTGTCCTGTTCATGTCTATTCAATAAATATTCTTTAATAATGAAAAAAATAATATTCTTCTCTATTTTACTTATAAGCAACTGCCAAGCACAGGAAGTAATGACTCAAAGTAGTCCTATTAGCAATAGTTTATTGAAGTCAATAACGATACAAAATGAGATTATAAGGTCTTATTATTTTTATGGAGAAACAAAATTAGACACGCCTTATGCCCTCCAAATTCCTTTCAAAGATTTGAATGATGCTGAGGTTTTAAAAGGTTATAAAAATTATAAATTGTTTAATAGTGCTTCTAATAGCGTTTATAGTCTTCAACTTTTGGTTTTATTAAATAACCAAAAGACATTTGCATATGACCCAAAAAAGTTAATTTATCTTTATGGTGCTACTGTTATAACGAGTTTTATTATAAAAAGTATCGGCAGGCAAAAACTCAAAAAAGCTGTAAATCGTTTTAATTCTTTACTTACTCCATAATGCCACTCACCAGAAAAAAACTTGGTTTACTCCTAATTCTTTGTCTTTTAATTGGGGGAGGGTTTTTAGTGTTTTTATCTTTTAACAAAATCAAGAAAAAAGAAAAAATTGCCTCTACCCTCAAAACCCTACCAAAATTCAAAGCAATAAATTTAGATAGCATAAGTTTTGAACCAAAGCAAAACGGCAAGCCAATTATTATGATTTATTTCAACTCTGATTGTGAGCATTGCCAAAGTGAAGTTACCGCAATAGTAAAGAATCAAGAGAAATTTACAAATACTCAAATCTTAATGCTTTCTTCTGAAAGCATTATAAAAATCAAGGCTTTTGCTACAAAATATAAAGTTTTAGGCATCAAAAACCTTCAAATTGTTCAAATTTCAAACAAAATAGCTGCCGAAAACCTTGGCTTTAAATCTATCCCACATATACTTATTTACGATGCCAAAGGTAATTTGCAAAAGCAATTTGTCGGAGAAACCAAAATCGAAACCATTCTAAAATACCTTTAAATCCATTCCATGAAACTTTCTTTTCGTAATTTCTTCAAAGCCCCCATCGGGGGTTTGGGGGCTTTTACCTTGCAACAAGGGCAGTCAGATTGTGGCGTAGCTTGTCTGCTTTCTATATTGAGGTTTCACGGTGGAGAAATGAAACTCGAACGCTTGCGTGAACTAAGTGGTACAGACAAGCAAGGCACAACACTTTTGGGTTTGTATCAAGCTGCCAATCAAATAGGTTTTACTGCCGAAGGCATGGAAGCCGAAAGTATTGAAAATCTAAGCGAACTCATCAATCCTACTATTCTTCATGTAGTTTTAGAAGGAAAAATGGAACATTATTTGGTATTTTACCCTAAATTGAATAATTCGGGAGAGAGTAAAACTTTCACAATCGGCGACCCAGCGAAAGGAATTGTTGAATATTCGGCGGAGGAATTAGACAAAATTTGGCAATCAAAGGCTTTGTTGGTGCTTACACCAAATGAACATTTGAAGCAAGTTTCCACAGAACAAAAACAAAAAAAAGAATGGTTCTTGAATATCGTTCGCCCAGATTTTACAATTTTAGGTATTGCTTCAATTATGGGTATTATCATTGCAGCTTTGGGTATTTCAACGGCTATTTTTTCACAAAGATTAATAGACGATATTTTGCCCAAACAAGACACCAAACGGCTGATTTTAGGTTTGATGTTACTCTTTATTTTGCTTCTTGCCCGTAGTTTTGTAAGTTATTTGCGTGGTTTTTTGCTCAATCGCCAAAGTCAAGGCTTCAATAATCGCATTATTGATGGTTTTTATAGTTCACTTCTGCATTTACCAAAGTCATTTTTTGATAGTCGAAAAACAGGCGAACTCATTGCTCGCATGAATGATACCCGACGTATTCAGCAAACCGTTAGCTTTCTTACTGGCAATGTACTTATCAATTTATTAGTTTTGATTGCATCATCAATTTATGTTTTTACCATTTCGGTTTCGATAGGTTTTGTTGCTCTGGCAAGTATTCCTTTATTTGGGGGCTTGGTATGGTTTTACAACAAAAAAATCATTGCTCAACAAAAAGAGGTAATGGCATCTTACGCCCAAAACGAAAGTAATTATATTGACACCATTCAAGGCATAGAAGTAATCAAATCAAGCAATAAAGAGCCTTTTTTTACAAATCTGACCAAAATGATTTATGGTGTTTTTCAAACAAAAGTCTATGATTTGGGCAAATTGAGCTTGCGTTTTGGTCTTTTGGGTGAAATTATTTCTGTTATTTTATTGGTCGGTATGATAAGTTGTGCTTCGTGGTTGGTCATTACTAAAGTCTTGAAAATTGGCGAAATGATGGCAATTTTGTCAATTGCAGGTAGTATAATTCCTGCTGTAAGTGCTTTAGCAATGACGAATATTCAGATTCAAGAGGCAAAAGTGGCTTTTGACAGAATGTTTGAGTTTGTGAATATTGAATCGGAGCTTCGGCTACGCTCAGTTTCAGAATGTTTGGAATTTTCAAATTTAGAAATCAAAAATTTGTCTTTTCGCTTCGCAGGTAGAAAATTATTGCTTAAAAATATTTCATTGAAAGTTCAAAAAGGTGAAATGATAGCTTTCTGGGGCGAAAGTGGCTCAGGGAAAAGTACATTAATTCAAATTATTCAACGATTTTATGAAGTCGAATCTAACAAAATCTTTGTCAATGCTTCCGAATGGAATGAAATTGACACAAAGGCTTGGCGAGATATATTAGGCGTTGTTCCACAACAAATCAAGCTTTTCAACGGAACAGTTTTAGACAATATTTGCTTAGAAAATGCCCAAGAAGAAGCAAAAAATGTCATTGATTTTTGTCAGAATTATGGTTTTTCTCAGTTTTTTGAAGATTTTCCACAAGGTTATCTAACTATTTTGGGCGAAGAAGGCATCAATATTTCGGGCGGACAAAGACAATTAGTAGCTTTGGCAAGGGCATTATACAGAAAACCACAACTACTTTTATTAGACGAAGCAACTTCGGCAATGGATAGAATAACTGAAAAATTCATTTTTAAATTATTGCATAAAATTAGAAACGAAATGGCAATAATTATGGTTACACACAAACCACAAACTGCCAGAATTGCCGACAGAATTTATATCATTGAAAATGGCGAAATCATCAATTCGGGTAGTCATTTTGAACTAACATCATGCGAAAATATTTATAATGAAGCATGGTTGGAGTTAGTTTAGTTTGCAAAATGCAATTATCTCTTCAAAAAATATATTTTGGTTGAATTCTTTATCAAAAACCTTCACTGAATCATATTTTTGGCTACCATCTGGGTGAAGGTCTAATTGAAAAAAATTGATAACATTTGGTGGAAGATTCTTTAAATCAAAACCTGTTGTTTGATATATAACTTGTTGATAATGAGTATGTTGTATGTTTTTTTGAAGGTATTTTAAGGCTTGCCCGAAGGCAATTATCCATTCGGTTTTATGCCAAAGAAAATGAAAAATCGAGCCTTTTTGAGAACTTTTATCGAAGATTATTGCCACATAAATTACTCTTTCTTCGATGCTTAAAGTTGCAAAAAAGTCGTCATAATTTCCTCCATTTTTCTGCCAAAGTTCTTCTTTTGGGCGAATAATTTTTCTGAAAATTTCTTTTAATTGTAAATCTGGCGTAGGACTTTCAAGTTCGATTTCTATTTTTTCTGAAAAGACTTTTTCTTGAAATAAATTAAAGAATCCTCTATTGGGGTCATGCTCATATTTTGCTACTTTTCGATTAGATTTTAGCAATCGAAGAGCAAAAACCAAGAGCAACATTAGCTTGAATATGACCCAGAAGTGTTTCAAATTTGTTTGGTGGTTTTATCTTTTCTATATACTAAGAACTTCGGAGAAGTTTAACGTTTGTAGTAAAAAACCAAATTTCATCCTCCCGACTTCGGAGAAGTCGCACAAATCAAGCAATCGTGCGACTTCTCCGAAGTCGAAAAGATCTAAAATATCAGATTTACTACAAACGTTAAACTTCTCCGAAGTTATCAATATATCTCAGATCTACGACAAAATCCCCTTCACAACCTGCCCATGCACGTCAGTTAAGCGGAAGCGACGACCTTGATATTTATAAACCAGTTGCTCGTGGTCGATGCCCATGAGGTGCAATAAAGTTGACTGAAAATCATGCACATGCACAGGGTTTTTGATAATATTATAGCTAAAATCATCAGTTTCGCCATAACTAATGCCTGCTTTTACGCCAGCACCTGCCATCCACATCGTAAAACATCTTGGGTGATGGTCACGGCCATAATCATCTTTACTTAGTTTTCCTTGTGAATAAACGGTTCGTCCAAATTCTCCGCCCCAAACTACCAAAGTATCTTCGAGTAAACCTCTTCTTTTCAAATCAATTATCAAGGCTGCCGTGGCTTTATCAGTTTGTTTGCATTGTTGAGCCATTCCTTTAGGCAACGAACCATGATGGTCCCAACCTTGGTGGTAAAGCTGTACGAATCTTACATCTTTTTCCAATAATTTTCGAGCCAAAAGGCAGTTGGCGGCATAAGTACCTTTGTCTCGACTTCCTTCTCCGTACAATTCAAAAACTTCGTCGGGTTCTTTCGAGATGTCCATCACTTCGGGAACGGAAGTTTGCATTCGATACGCCATTTCGTATTGGGCAATTCGAGCGTCAACTTCGGGGTCTCCCCAAGTTTCGTTTTGTAATTGATTGATTTTCGTCAAATATTCCAACATTTGCTGGCGGTCTTCACCATCATAACCTTCGGGATTATTGAGAAATAACACTGGGTCTTTGCCCGAACGAAACTGCACACCTTGATGCTCGGAAGGCAAAAAACCATTTCCCCAAAGTCGAGCGTAAAGCGGTTGGTCTTTTGACGCATTTTTAGACACCAAAACAATAAATGCAGGTAAATTTTGATTTTCAGAACCTAAACCATAACTCATCCAAGAGCCAATGGAAGGACGACCTGGCAGTTGATGTCCCGTTTGAAAAAAAGTAATAGCGGGGTCATGGTTGATTTGCTCAGTAAACATTGATTTTACAATACATAAATCATCGACAACTTGGGCAGTATAAGGCAATAAATCGCTCACCCAAGTTTTATTTTTGCCATATTGATTAAATTTATAAGCAGATGGGACAAGGGGCAAAACCGCTTGATTGGCACTCATACCAGTCAATCTTTGACCTTTGCGAATAGAATCGGGCAAACCTTGACCGAACATATTGCTGAGTTTTGGTTTATAGTCGAAAGTTTCAAATTGTGAAGGTCCACCACTCATAAACAAATAAACTACTCGTTTGGCTTTTGGGGCGATGCTGGGCAAAGCGTTCATGATATTTTGCTCCAAAGTGCTACCCATTGCATTAGCACTTATCAAATTTCCCAAAGCCAAAGCCCCCAAACCAGAAGCAGTACGGAGCAGAAAATCACGTCTATCTAATTTTCGATTTAAGTCCGAAAACTCAGGAGAATGCAGCTTGAATGTATCTTCGTGATGTGCCATTTTATCTTTTGGTAATGGTTGCGTCTGAGTTCAAAATTGTACTTGCCACGACCGCATTGGCGGCTACTGTTGCTGCATCTAAAGTTGTATCAATTTTATAAAGTCCAGTTTTTAGCCAGCCTTTTGTTTTGTCAGGATTTTGCTTAAACTGCTCATATTCAGCCTTTTGCAAAGCGATAAGCAAATCTAATTCTCGGTCTGAGGGTATTTTGCTTGTCAGTTTTCTGTAAATATTTATAATTGCTTTCTTGCTGTCTGATTCTCTCGCCATGCTTTCGCCCATTACTTTGGCGGCTTCAATAAAAGTTGGGTCGTTCAAAGTAACCAAAGCTTGTAGAGGCGTATTGGTCTTTTGTCGGCGTACAACGCAATAGCTGCGAGAAGGTGCATCGAATGTGCCTAATGTTGGGTTTGGCACTGAGCGTTTAACAAGTACATAAAGGCTTCTACGATAAATAACATCGCTCGAATCTTGAGTATAATGTGTATTGTTAATTTCCCAAAGACCATCGGGTTGATAAGGTTTTACACTTTTGCCACCTATTTTTTTGTTCAATAAACCGCTGACTGCCAAGGCATTATCTCGCACCATTTCGGCAGATAAGCGATTGGCTGGGCCATGCGATAATAAACGATTTTCGGGGTCACGTTCTCGGATTTCTTTGGTGGCTTTTGATTCCTGCCGATAAGTTGCCGACATAACAATTAATTTATTGAGCTTTTTCACGTCCCAATTTTCTCTAAAATTGACTGCCAACCAATCGAGTAATTCAAGATGGCTTGGCATTTCTCCTTGATTACCGAAATCTTCGGTGGTTTTGACGATGCCTGTGCCAAAGAAATTTTGCCAAAAACGATTGACAGCTACTCTTGCAGTTAATGGGTGATTTTCGTTGGTCAGCCATTGTGCTAAACCAAGTCGATTTTTAGGTAAATTGGCAGGAAAAGAAAGAATGTCTTTTGGCGTATTGGGTTTTACTTCTTCGCCCAAAGCATCGTATTGTCCTCGGAGAAGTAGGTGTGTAATTTTAGGTTTTGGCATTTCTTGCATCACCATGAGTTCCGCAATTTTTTCGCTTGAATCTGATAAAGCTGTACGCTGTTTTTGTAGTTGTTTTTGTGCTTCCAATACCTCCAAACTTATCGCTGAAAGGTAGAAATCTTTTAAAATTGCTTTATCATTTTCACTCAACTCAGCCATTGATTTCTTAGAAATATTTGCCCATTCTGCCTTTTTTGCTAATATTTTTACTTCAAAAGGAGTTAAATCTCTATTATAAACAACAATATCATCTACTTTCCCGCCTTTAAAACCTAAACCACGCCACCATCCGCCAATCTGCAAAGCGGGTTCTGATTTTGTACGAAAAATGATATCTTTGTAGAGTTGGTCGATAACGGTTTCCATTGGCATTTCTTCGCCATCAAGATGAAGTTTAAAACCTTTTGCTTGGGACGAACCATCGTAGGTCAATGTCAATTGAATCCATTTTTCACGAGGAACATCTTTTATACTTAATTTCGTAATGGCATTTGAGGGGGCGGTATGTGCCATTGTGATTTCCAGTTTGTTGTTTTTCAAGAACAAATGATAGCCCTTAAAATTGTACAAACGCTCGGCATTGCTTTTATGAAAAATCACGCCATCTTTCATTTCTTTTGGAATAAATGCCCAAATACCAACACTAAATGCCTCCGATTTTCGAAAAACACCCACATCTTTCAAATCTGCATAAACATCACCGTCCAAAAGTAAAATTTGCCCTTTGGCAGTTCTTTCAAAAATGGGTTTATCAAGTGTTCCTGCATCACGTCGCATTACACCCGATTGCTTTGGATTAATGCTATTTCTTAGCGAATCTTCAAAATTATAGAAGCCTTGTAAACCTATTTTCGGTATTGGATTTTGTGCCAAAGTCTTGTAATCGCCTGTTTGTAACCATTTTTCAAAACCTTCTTGTGCATTATTTTTGACAGTATTTAAAGTTTTTTCCTGCTCTGTGATAGTATTTTTGATAAATGCTACGATTTTTTCTTGCTCTGTTGTTGGCAAAAGCAAGGTTGGTGTTGGGGGATCGTCATTCCAAGAAATTTGTCCAGATTCTCTTACATTATTGAAAAAACTGAACAACTCGTAGTAGTTTTTCTGCGAAATTGGATCGTATTTATGGTCATGGCATCTGGCACAGCCAACCGACATTGCCATAAAAGCATCACCAAAAGTGTTGGTTCTATCCATCACATATTCGGTCTGAAATTCTTCTTCTACAATGCCACCTTCCATGTTTTGTGGGTGATTTCGATTGAATGCCGTAGCAATGAGCATATCTTTGGTGGGCGATTGCATCAAATCACCTGCCAATTGTTGATGAATAAATGTGCTATAAGGCATATTTTCGTTGAAAGCTCGAATGACCCAATCTCGGTAAGGCGACATATCTCGCAGCCTATCAACCGTATAGCCGTGCGAATCGGCAAACCGAGCTAAATCAAGCCAATCCGTAGTCATTTTTTCGCCATAATGTGGTGAATTTAGTAATCTATCAACTTGTTTTTCGTAGGCATTTTGACTATTATCGTTCAAAAAAGCATCAATTTCTTCCAAAGTTGGCGGTAAACCCGTTAAATCAAGCGATAAACGACGTAACAAAATTTCTTTAGAAGCTACTTTCGAGGGCTGTAAACCTTCTTGCTCTAAACGCTTAAAAATAAAATTATCAATTTCGTTGATGCCCAAAAATGTTGAGGGGTTTTTGAGTGGAGCTACTGTTTTTCTCTGTGGTTTTACAAAAGCCCAATGTGGTTGATAAACTGCTCCATCTTCAATCCATTTGATTAAGACCGCTTTTTCGTGAGCCGATAAAGTCAAATGCGATTTTAGTGTAGGCATCAGATAAGTGGGGTCGGTAGAAATAATTCGATGAAAAACCTCACTTTTCTTTAAATTTCGAGGAGAAATAGCCACTTTTCCAGGGCTTTCAGGCAAAGGAGCATAAGCTGCATCGGCCAAATCTAAGCGTAAACCAGCTTTTTGTTTGGCTTTATCTGGGCCATGACAAGCAAAGCATTTATCAGATAAAATGGGCTTTACGTGTTGGTTATAGTCTAAAGTAGCGGGCAGGTTTTTATAGGCAACCGCCACATCTTCGGGCAGTTTTACTGGGTCGTTAGACTTAAACGACCATAAATAGAAACAAATGATTAAAAGTAGTAGGTATTTTTTCATTATTGACCTGTTAGCATACTCCGTTAGGAGTTATATATCGGTAGAAAAAACGGTTAACGACGAATTTTTGCTCCGTAGGAGCTTAACAAACTACTCTGGATCTTTGAAAATATATTTTTCATCAAACTCTATTTCAAATACGTTTAAAAATCCCTTATATTCTTCTAAGAACGTACTCTTTTTATGATGCTCTTCTTGGTTGTCAATATATTTTATGATTGTCGGTAATTGGGATTGTCCGTAGGAAAATGCTCCATATCCTTCCTGCCAAGCAAACTTCCCTTTGGTTAATTTATTTTCATTTACCCAAAGTGAAGTCATTTGCTTTATATCTCTCATCAAATCGGCAAGGGATTGCGTGGTACGAAACCCGATTAGAATATGAATGTGGTCGGACATTCCATTAATAATCAGCACTTTGTGCCCATTATTTTGTATAATTCCAGTTGTGTATTTATAGAGCCTATCCTTCCAATCATTCTGAATTTGGCTTTGCCTATATTTTACAGCAAATACCAAATGGAGGTGTATTTGTGTGAAAGTATTAGCCATTTTTTAGGTGTTTTGTTGCGTTATTGTTGGTTTAGCTCCTAACGGAGCATTGAAAAATATGATTGTATCTGTGCTACCGATATAAAACTCTTCACGGCGTATGCCGAATCAGAATATTTTTGTTCATTACCTCTATTTCCATTGGGAGTGTTTTTGCTTTGTTGCTGGTTTAGCTCCTAACGGAGCATTGAAAAATATGATTGTATCTGTGCTACCGATATAAAACTCCTCACGGAGTAAACTGACTCTACATTTTTTTCGTAACTACTATTTGATATTTTTATTTGTATCAGGCTTCGCAAACTCAAAATCTCCCATTTCGATTTGTACATTCGGCAAAGCTTTTTTCAATTGCATAATTCCTGATGGACTCACTTTGGTTTGCCATAAATAAATCACTTTTAGATTAGGGTATTTTGTTAATGTTTCTAATCCTTTATCAGTAATATTTGTACCGTATAAATTTAATTGTTCAAGGTTCGATAAAGTTTTCAGATGCTCTAAAGCGGCGTCAGTAATATCGGTATTTTCAAGGTTGAGTCTTGTTAAATTCTTAAAAACCACCAGCCTTTTTACATCTTCATCGGTAATGGGTTGATCGCTAAGCCTTAATCTAACTAATTGATTATCAATGCTTTCTAAATCATTTAATAAAGATGATTGATAATTTTTAACATTCACAAAGTTTGCTGAAATATAGTTTGAACCATTGCCTAAATACGATATGCCGATGTGCTGTTTTTTCAATTTTTCAAGTATAATTGGATTCACGGCTTCGATATTTTTTGCTAATAGTTTCATTTCAGCATTTTGAATTTCTTCGTTTTTAGGCGATAAAAAATTCTTTACTTCGAGTGGAATTTGTGTGTTTGTAGCCACATTGAAGTTTTGATTTGGAGAATTGGGTGAAACCGCTTCGATTTCTTCAACAAATGACGCTCCATTCTTTATCCAAAAATGAATCAATGAGATTTCGTTTTTGGTAAGTTGTGGCTTGCCTTTGGGCGGCATGTGTTTGTCGTCATCTTCAGGAAGAATTAAATGAGAAAACAAGGTGCTTTTATTTGGATTTCCAATACTTAGAATACTCCCATTTTTGCCGCCTTTTCTTATAAATTCTTCAGAATCTAAACGCAAACCATTTTTCTTTTTTGTTGCAGAATGACAATTATAGCACTTGGTTTTTAGAATCGGAACTATCTTATCTCGGTAAACAAACGACTTTCTTACAAGGGTTTGACTGGCTATTTTTGTAGTATCAGCTACATCAAAATTATTAGCTTTCGAGCTATCTATTTTGGAAGTAGCATTGTTTTTAGAAGGAAAAAGATAATCTTCGCCATGTGTTAGATTTCCCCCAAAATGTCCTGCAATTGTCAACAAAATAATAGTAGCCGTTGCCAAAATCCAGCGATATTTTTTAAGAAAATAAGCTAAAAATCCAAGTATTGATGTGCCAATACCAGTCCATTGGTGCTTAAAAATCGCATCAGTTTCATAATCGCCAGATTGAGCTAAAATCCAACCTGCCACACAAGCGATTGTTGCCGAAATAGCTCCCAGTAGCAAAGCCAAATTAATAGCTACATTCATTTCAACTTTCCGAAATTGCTGCAAAAACATCATTACGAAAGCAAAAATCAGAATGCCGATGGGCAAATGTACAATGAGTGGATGTAAATGTCCGATTAATTCTGTTTGAAACATTTTTGTTTTTGAACAAAGATTTCCTCAAAATTAATGAAATTTACTTATTAGAAAAGAAAGTGAGGTGATTTACATTTTATTGAATAAAATCATTTAGGTAGTCTACTTCAACCGTCAGACCTTCAAAAAATTATAGCTTCCCCTTCAAAAAATCTGCCGTATAATTTCCTTTGATTTTCACCATTTCTTCGGGTGTGCCTTCAAAAGTCAAATAACCGCCTTTTTCACCACCTTCTGGACCCAAATCTATTATCCAATCTGCCGATTTTATGACTTCCATATTATGTTCAATAATTATCACAGAATCGCCTTGGTCAACCAAAGCATTGATTGCTTTCAGTAGTTTTTTTATGTCGTGAAAGTGCAAACCAGTTGTTGGTTCATCAAATACAAAAAGAGTTTTTCCTTTGTCAGCATTGCCCCTACTAAGGAAAAACGCCAATTTTACACGTTGTGCTTCTCCGCCCGAAAGTGTACTTGATGATTGCCCCAAACGAATATATCCAAGTCCAACATCTTGCAGTGGTTGGAGTTTATCAGCTAATTTTGGTTCGGTTTTTCTGAAAAAATCAATGGCTTCATCAACTGTCATTGCCAAAATATCCGAAATATCTTTTTCGTTGTATTTTACCTCCAAAATCTCTTGTTTGAAGCGTTTTCCGCCACAACTTTCACATTTTAGGCGTACATCTGCCATAAATTGCATCTCAATTGTCTGTTCGCCTTCGCCTTGACAAGCCTCACAACGACCGCCATCAACATTGAATGAGAAAAAAGCGGGCTTATAATCTCGTGCTTTGGAAAGTTGTTGTTCCGCCATCATTTGGCGAATGTAATCATACGCCTTTATATAGGTAACAGGATTTGAGCGTGAAGATTTTCCGATAGGATTTTGGTCTATCATTTCGACTTGTGTGATGCGGTCGAGTGAACCAACAAGCCCTGAATATTTTCCTGCTTCTTCGCCATATTCACCTTTCAAACGAGCAATGGCAGGAAACAAAATTTTACGAACCAATGTAGATTTTCCTGAGCCACTCACGCCAGTAACAACAGTAAGTATGCCCAAAGGAAATTTTACATCTAATTCTTTCAGATTATTTTCTCTTGCCCCTTTTATTTCTACAAAATCCATCGGTTTTCGTCGTTGAAGAGGCACTTCTATTTTGTCTATTCCTGTGAGGAAGTTGATGGTGTGGGAACGCCCAACAACCCCACCCCCAACCCCTCCCCAAAAGGGAGGGGAGGAAGAGTTAGCTCCCTCCCTTTTGGGGAGGGCTGGGGTGGGGTTAATATCTTCCCAACTCCCCTGAAAAACCAACTCTCCGCCCAGCGTACCTGCGTCTGGTCCAATATCAATAATTTGGTCGGCGGCACGCATTACTTCTTCTTCATGCTCCACAACTACGACAGTATTTCCCATATCTCGCAAAGATTGCAGCACACTTACCAAGCGTTGCGTATCTCGCGGGTGAAGTCCAATACTTGGTTCGTCGAGAATATACATTGAGCCAACCAAGGCACTTCCGAGCGAAGTTGCGAGTTTAATTCTTTGAAATTCTCCTCCTGAAAGGCTCGAAGTAAGGCGATTTAAAGTCAAATATCCTAAGCCCACTCGCTCCATGTATTCGAGGCGAGTATTTATTTCTATCAAGATCCTTTTTGAGATAGCTTGCTGATAATCAGGCATTTGCAAGTTTTTAAAGAAGCTAATAACCTCTGACATTGGCATCAAAACCAAGTCGGTGATAGATGCTCGGCCCACTTTCACATAACTCGCATCTTTACGCAAACGAGAACCTCGACAATCTGGACAATCGGTGCGTCCACGGTAGCGAGAGAGCATTACTCGGTACTGCACTTTATGCACTTGACTTTCAATATCGGCAAAAAAAGCATCAAGTCCTTGAAAAAATTTATTGCCTTTCCACAAGATTTGCTGTTGTTCGGGAGTCAAATCTTTGTAAGCACGATGTATTGGAAAGTCAAAACGAATGCCATTTCGGAGAAGCGGAGTGAGCCATTCTTCGCTCATGCGTTCGGTTCGCCAAGGGGCAATTACGCCCTCAAAAACAGAGAGGTTTTTGTCTGGAATAACCAATTCTGGGTCAATTCCAAGCACTTTTCCGTAACCTTCGCAGCGTTTGCAAGCACCATAAGGATTATTGAAAGTGAATAAATTGACACTTGGTTCTTCAAAAACAATGCCGTCTAATTCAAATCTGTCAGAAAAAACCTTTCTAATTATCCCCTCTCGTTGCCCAAGCGAAGCCGAGGGCAAAACTTCTACAACACATTCTCCTTCGCCCTCAAAAAAAGCAGTTTGTACCGAATCCGAAAAACGAAACTGCGTGTCTTCATCGTCATGTTTTACAACATTTCGGTCTATTAGAATTTCAAGTTTTTGGCTATTTGAAAACTTTATTTTTTCACTTTGAAGTTCCTCAATTTGCTTCACTTCGCCATCAATTACAATACGGGTATAGCCTTTTTGAAGCAAAAGCTCTAATTCCTTCTCTACTTTTCGCCCTTCTTTTACTTTCAAAGGTGTCAAAATCATTATTCGAGTGCCTTCTGGGTGCGAAAGAATGAAGTTTACAACAGCCGTAACGGTATCTTTTTTAACTTCCTTTCCCGAAACTGGCGAATAAGTAATGCCTGCACGAGCAAAAAGTAGTTTGAAATAATCATAAATTTCGGTAGTTGTACCAACCGTTGAGCGTGGGTTTTTTGTAGCCACTTTTTGCTCAATAGCAATTGCTGGCGAAACACCTTTGATATAATCAACGTCGGGTTTTTCCATTCTACCCAAAAACTGGCGAGCATACGAACTCAAACTTTCGACGTACATACGCTGACCTTCGGCAAAAAGTGTGTCGAATGCCAACGATGATTTTCCACTGCCCGAAAGCCCCGTAATAACTACCAATTTGTTGCGTGGAATAGCTACATCTATGTTTTTGAGATTATTTACTTTCGCACCTTTTATAATAATATAGTGCTTTGGGTCAAGCGTTTCTACTTCGGGGAGGTTCAACATATTTTGGAAATGATTCAATTTTCGGGAAATGCTCGAACTAATTTAACCAATTATAAGGCTGTTTAGTTTCTTTATTTTGATTGAATTATTACTCGTGCTGATTCTTCAAAATTATCCCCTTTTATTTTTACAATATAAATGCCTTTTTCAAAATTTCGCACATCAATTTCACGGCGTTCGGACGTATTTTCTAAATTAAATTTATAAACTTGTTGTCCTAAAAGTGTAAAAAACGTTACTTCTACATTCTTTTTCGTTTCTTTGGTTTCAAAATAAATAATGTCTGTTGAAGGGTTTGGATAGAGTGAAAAATTATTGTTGGAAACTTGAATTAAGAATGATTCTGAAATTTTTGATTGACACGTAAGTGTTTGATTATCAGGTGTTTGAAAAGACCTAATAGTTGAAACTGCGTAGTTTCCTGCTTGAGAAATTTTAAGAGTAGGGACAGTATTTGTTAATAAAACCACATTGTCTTTTTTCCACTCAAATTTGTCATTTATAAGAAAAATACCATTTTGAGCTTGCAGAGAATATAAGCCAACTTGCGAAATTGTTGGTTGTTTCGGAATTGGACTAATACTCACTTTTTGCAAAGCAGAAATGGGCGAAACACAACCAAATTGATTAATAGTTTTTACTGAAAACTCATAATTTCCAACTTTATCTAACTGAATTGATTGCGTAGTTGCGGCATTGCTCCACAGCAATTTTTCGTTAGTATCTGTCGAAAGTGTCAGATTTTGACCTTCACAAACATTTGTTGCAGGCAAAACCGTAATTTTTGGCTGTGCAGGATTTTTGCTAATATTTACAGAGATTTTTTCCGAAACTGGCGAAACACAGCCAAATTCATTCGTAGTTTTTACCGAAAATTCATAGTTGCCAACTTTATCAATAATAATTGCCTGCGTAGTAACATTATTGCTCCAAAGTAATTTTCCACCGCTGTTTGCCGAAAGGATAATTGTTTGTCCTTCACAGACATTTGTTGCAGGCAAAACTATAATCTTTGGCTGTGTGGGAGTCGGGCTTGCTTTTATTGAAACTTTATCTGAAACCGCCGAAACACAACCAAAAATATTCTTTCCTTTTACTGTAAAATCGCCTGTTTTATCTGTTGAGATTTTTTGTGTTATTTCGCCCGAACTCCATAAAAACGAATTAAATTCTTGTCCATTGGCACTCAGTTCTACTTTTGTAATACCATCTGCACAAAAACCCAAGTTTTTATCATTAGAAATTGTGGGTCTTGTTTGAGGATAAATCAAATTTGTATTTATGTTTGGGCTGAGCAATTTATTTCCTTGAAAATCTTTCAAAGCCACCGAATAAATGCCTGCATCAACATTAATTTGGTTGCTTTTCGAGCCATTCGACCAATCATAATTTTTGAAAATATTGGGTACATACAAGACACTTTTATTGTTGCCATCGCAACTAATTTCTGGTTCGACGATTGATTTTGCCAAAATTGGTCTTGAATTTTGAAAGAAATTATTGTCAATAAATTTATCCCAATTTTCGGCAAGCAACGAAAGTCCCATATTATTTGGAGGAATATTTTTGAAATGCACAGCATCGGGTCTTGGCACTTGCAAAGCGTCTGTGGCAGGTCCAGCAAATACATTATTTCCAGCTTTTGTTATCACTTTATTTTGCCCACCAATAATTTCTGGATTCGACGGAGCCATATACGTAAGCGAAGTTCGGGCAACCATCCAAGTTAAATTTGCATCAAAATCGTTTCGAGAAATATCTATTAATCTTTGAAGATTGGCAGCATAAACATCTGATAATAAGCGATTTGGAGAATTATCAGTTTCGCCTTGAATCCAAAGTAAGGAGCGAACACCCATCAAAGAACCATAATAATTGAGCGTTTGTTTGAGATTTGAATAAGGTTTTCCTTCGGGGTATTGAAAAGGACCTCCAACATCCAAAACAGTATTGAAAGTGGGCAAACCTTCTGCACTTTCTCGCCAATTGATGACCGAAACGAGCAAATATCCAGCATTAAAAAAGGCAACAGGCACATTCAATCTTTTCACCAATCTATCACCCAACTCGCCGTAGCACCAAGCACCAGTGCCATGCGGAGAAATATCAACATTTTGACTAAGTTGAACGAAATTGAGGGTTTCGGGAATTGCGTTTGAAAAATCTGAGTTAAAGGCATTCACCACATTTACTCTGTCATCGGTTGCTGGCAAAGCTCCTGATTCGGGCAAACCTTGTGCATTTGACTGCCCCGCCATAATAAAAACTTCGCCAATTCCGACCTTTTCAATGGTAATGGTTTTCAAAATTGCACCATTTTTTATACCTCTAATTTCCAATTTATACCAACCTCCTTGCCCCAATATTTTTCCTGCAAAATAGCCAGCTTTTGGGTTTTCTTGTACCAAATTCCAGTCGGTTGCAACGCCTTGACCTGCCACGATGGGCGTAAGCCGAGCATCAACTCTATCTAAGGCTTGGCTGTAAGTTCCCATGATATTTACAAAACCCAAATTGTCATTATTTCGCTGAAAAACGATTCTATTTGTAGGAAAAGAAACATTTATTTGGGCAAAAGCACCGATTGAAATTAACCAAATAAGGAATGTAAATTGTGTTTTTTGAGTGAAATGATTTTTTAAAAGCATCGTAATTTTTAGTTTTCAAAGGTTGGATATCAATTAGTTTAGTTAATGTTTACGTCCACAAAGTGGTCAAACTTGAATAGCCCCGAATAATAATTCGGGGAACAAAATAAGCAATTTAGTTGCGACCCCGAAAGGGTCGAACTTGCCATTTTTGTTAGTTCAATGATGTTTTCTATGAAATTTTGAGCAAATAATTGTTAATTAGTACCGTTCAACCCCTTTCGGGGTTGTTCCCACAAATTAATAAATCCCCCGATTTTCAATCGGGGCTATTCATGTTAAAGCCCGCTGGGCTTATTTCGCAATAAAACTTGTCAATGAATTTTTACAGCTAATTACATAATTCTAAGCAAAAATAAGTTTTTTCAAGCTAAATCCATCAATCCAGTACAAATTTTAGTAAATAGAAAGGTAGAATGGCACTTCAAAAAACCGTACTTTTGCAAAAAAACTTTTAATCATTGGAAACATCAATTGCAGTAATTTTTGACATGGATGGTGTCATTTGCGACACAAATCCCTACCATTCTTTAGCTTGGAAAGCATTTTTAGAAAAATATGGTATCGCCTCCACAGAAGAAGAATTTATCGCTCACATGTATGGAAAAAGCAATAGCTATATTTTACAATATTTCTTCAAAAGACCATTTGTAGGCGAAGAATTTGACAGAATGGAGTTTGAAAAAGAAGCTCTTTTTCGTGAAATTTATGAAGCTCACGTAAAACCAATTGCTGGACTTTTGGAATTTATTGAAGACCTGAAAGCCAATGACGTGCAAACAGGCATTGCCACTTCTGCACCATACTTAAACATGGAATTGATTTTGAGCAAATTGCCACTTCGTGATAAGATGCAATCATTGCTTGCAAGTGAAGACGTAAGCACACACAAACCAAATCCTGAGGTTTATTTGAAATCGGCTTCGAACTTGGATATTTCGCCAGAAAGATGTGTCGTTTTTGAAGATTCATTTTCGGGAGTTACGGCAGGCAAAGCCGCAGGAGCAAAAGTTGTAGGCGTTTTATCAACTTACAAAGTAGAAGAACTACCAGTTTGCGATAGCTATATTGTTGATTATCAAGGACTTACTTATCAAAAAATAAAAGATTTGTTTTAACAGAACAGCCTATTAATTGATTGAAATGAGTGAAAAACATTCACTCATTCACTCGCTCATTGAATTTATAATGCTAAAACACTTACGTACTTTTTTTACTCATCCACAAAGCCTTGCCATAGGTTTAGTTTTTATTTCGGTAGGCTTTTTATTTGGCAATTGGGCAACTTTGATTCCTTTTATCAAGCAAAAATTTGAGCTAAACGATGCCCAATTAGGCTTATTGCTACTAAGTATGCCTTTGGGAGCTACCGTGATGAATCCTTTTTCGACTTATTTCATCAATCGCTTTGGCATGCTCAATACAACTATTATAGGCTTAATACTTTTATCAATAACTTATGCTATTCCAGTAAGTATCAACTCATTAGGATTAGTTTCGATGACACTTATTTTGGTCGGAATGAGTATGTCTGTTACCAATGTAGCAATGAATACTTGTGTAACAAGCCTTGAGCATCAATTCGGAATAAATATCATGTCCACCTGCCATGGGATGTTCAGTGCGGGGCTAATGTTTGGCTCAATTATAGCAAGTATTTTGCAGGGAATGAAGGTTTTGCCTTCTTATCAGATGATTTCGAATGCTGTTTTAATTACAATGCTAACGCTATTTCTTCGACCGATTATTTTAAGCATTCATGAAGAAAAAATAACCGAAAGTGGCGGAGGGTCGCCTCCCGGTTCAAAGTTTATTTTACCAAAAGGAGCGTTGCTTTTGATGATTTTGATAAGCCTTTGTACCAATATCACAGAAGGCACAATGGCCGACTGGGCAGCGGTTTATATGCGTGATATTGTTCAAACAGATGCCTATTTTATTGGTTGGGGCTTGGCGGGTTACTCAATGTTTATGGCAATGGGTCGTTTTTTGGGCGATGCCCTCATTCCTCGATTTGGTGGAAATAACATTATTCGTGCAGGTGGAGTAATTGTAGCAGTAGGAATTCTCATTGCAGTTTTCTTACCTTATACTATTACAACAATTATTGGCTTCACCTTAGTTGGTGCGGGCGTATCTTGTGCAGCCCCAATATTATATGGAAGTGCGGCACGAGTTCCGGGCATGGCACTTGGTGCTGGTTTGGCAACAATGAATACCTTCAGCATGGCAGGTTTTCTGACTGGTCCAGTTATCATTGGTTTTATTTCAAAAAGTGTCAATTTATCCTTTGCTATTTCATTAATAGCGATTTTGGCACTTGTTTGGGCATTTTTGGCTAATAAAGTAAAACTTTATTAGAGTGCTGCGTTTTGAATTCTGATTCGAAATTAAGAAAAGAGTTGTGCCAAATTAGAAATTCCAGTTACAAAAGCCCTAAAGATAACTCAGATTTCAGCACCGCTGCGGCGGACCGCTCGGAACAAATTTTGCCACTACTCAAAAACTTTATCTTGGCACGCTTGTTTATGGAATAATTTTTGCATACATTTATATCAGAAAGCACCGGAAAATATTTTAAAACAAAACTTATTAGCTACTTATTAAAATTAGTTGATAACCATTAAATAAAATTTAGCAAGAATATTTTTTCTTCTAAAAACAACTCTTTACCTTTATCATCGGAAACAGATAAAAGTATATCATACATGAAAAAAATCATTTACTCTCTTGGTGTCTGCCTATTGGCGGGTCAAGCACATGCACAGTTTGTAAACAATACAGACTTCTACGTTAGCGAAGGTGCAGTCGTAAGTTTTAATACTGACGTAGTAAACGAAGGAAAACTCACCAACAATGGTAAGGTACATTTCCAGAAGAACGTTGAAAATCTTGGAGCGATAAATTCGCCAGGGACAGCAGTTTTTGATGGCAATGGCATCCAACTCCTTAAAAGTGAAAAAGAACTTTCGTTCAACCAGTTAATTCTGGATAACGATGTAAAACTCGAAACCCCAGTTCGTATTAATGGTTCAGTAGCATTTCGTCGTGGCGTTGTTGAATCATCAGCAACCAATCCTTTGATTTTTATTGATGGTGCCAAACACACTGGAGCTTCTGATTTCTCACACGTAAGAGGTGTTGTGAAAAGAGATGGCAACGAAGCTTTTGAATTCCCTTTGGGCGATGGCACAAACTTACGTGCATTTAGCGTAGCAAGAAATTCTGAAAGCCAAATGCTTACAGCTACTTATTTGTACAAAAGCCCATTGAATATTTCTGGCGAAGTTTCGGAAAATGTTGAAAAACTGAACGAAAACGAATACTGGTCATTAAAATCAGAAAACTTAAAAGGTTCGGCTCAACTTTCAGTAAACACACAAGGTGGTCTTGAAGAACTTGCTTACTTGAAAAGAGGTACTTGGGACGTTTTGGAAGATTCAAAACTTTCGGCATCAACTAATTTGAACAACGGAACATTGTTTACATTAGCAAGAAGCCGCAATATCAAAGCAGAAATTGGTGTTTATCCTAACCCAACTCATGGAGAGTTTTTCTTGAAATTAGGCGGAATGAATGACAACGAAATGATTACTGTGGATATTACAAACCAAGATGGTACTACGATATTACACAAAGAAGGTATGGTTAAAGACCTCCGCAAAGCATATACTTTACCAGAAACATTGCCAGCAACTGAACTTACAGTTCGTGCAATTAGAGAAGGAAATAAGGCTTTGGTTCAGAAAATGATTTTAGAAAAATGATTTTTTGACAATAGTCAAATATAAAAAAAGGTTGTTCGATTTTCGAGCAACCTTTTTTTGTTGAAAATATTTTACTTATTTTATGCAACTTAACGTTTAATGATTACATCTAATGAGTAAATACAAAATAAAAAAAATCATGAGAAAATTAATCGTTTTATTATCAATTATTACAACAAATAGCTTTGCACAAGAACTCAAAAGGACTTTTAATCTAAAAGATTTTGATAAATTAGACATGGGAAGTTCCTTTATAATTTCCGTTACACAAGCAAATGACTATAAAATTGAAGTGCGTGGACGTGAGCAAGATGTAAAAGATTTGATAGCCAAAGTTTCTTCAGCTAATACTTTGGAGCTTCGTTACCCTTCAAATTGGAGTGGGTGGAAAAATCATAAGGAGGTTTTCATCACTATCACGATGCCAAAATTGACAGGGGCTGAGTTTTCGGGAGCATCAAAGTCTAATGTTTCGGGTTTTAGTAGCGATAACCTCGCCATTGAAGTTTCGGGAGCATCAAGTGCAACTTTTAATGTCAATGCAAAAAAACTTTCATTAGATTGCTCAGGTGCATCTGGACTAAAGATTATTGGTGATGGGCAGTCAATGAACGCCGAGATTTCGGGAGCTTCAAACATTAATGCTTTTGATTTTAAAGTATCATCAGCCAATGTAGATGCCTCTGGTGCAAGCGATGCAAAGGTCTATGTAACAAGCAAAATTATAGCGTCTGCAAGTGGTGCAAGTAGCGTTCGCTACAAAGGTGGGGCGTCGGTTACATCAAATACTTCTGGTGCCGGTTCGGTGAAGTCGGTGAATTAAAAATAGATGCGAGATACAAGAGTTTTTTAAACCGGTGTTGAGCAACATTAGCTGATATTTTCAAAATTAATCATTGTAAAAATGCCTTGTTTTCAGTCGAAAGCAAGGCATTTTTTATTTCGTTCTATTTTTGCAATATTTGTATTTCAACAAAATCACAATGATGCTACTTATTTTTTCTTGGCTACTTTATGGGGCTATTCATAGCTTCATGGCAAGTAATTTTTGCAAAGCTTTTATGGCTAAAATTTCGGGAAAGAAATTTCGTTTTTACCGATTGCTTTATAATGCCATTGCTTTTATTTCGCTCTTGCCAGTTTTGTATTTGCAATTTTCGACAGAAGAGGTTTCACTATGGCAAGTATCTGATTATCAGGCAGTTATGGGTAAATTTATTTGTGTTTTAGGCGTAATTTTCATTGCAATTGCTTTGCAAGGTTACGATTTGAGCGAATTTAGTGGAGCAGATTTACAGAAAAACAATAAGCCACAACAACTCAAAACCGATGGATTATTGCAATATGTTCGCCACCCGATTTACTTTGGTATCTTGCTTTTAGTATGGGGATTATTTATTGCTGATGCTTCTACGAGAAGTTTGGTTGGAGCAATTGTCGTTACTATTTATTTATTTGTAGGCATTTATTTTGAAGAAAAAAAGTTAGTTTTAATATTTGGCGAACAATATCAAAATTATCAAAAACGAGTGGCAATGTTAGTGCCTTTTTTGAGGTTTTAAGAAAAAAGTAGTAGATTGGGAAAGAAGGAAGATACCACAAAAAATAATACCTCTAAAACTAAGCAACAGGTATCATTATTGCTAAATTACGTGCAAAATCTATTCATCTAACACCTATTCTATGCTGAAAATTATTAAAATCGCAATAATCTGCAGCTTTGCTGTGGCATCTTTTGCCCAAGAAAAAGTTTCTCTTCCAGTTTTTAAATTTGGTGAGGTTTCTCCCCAAGAAATCAAAATGAAAGTTTATGCAAAAGATTCGTCGGCAGAAGCGGTGGTTTTGTATGATGCTGGCGATACTTATTTTGAAATAATGGGAAATAATATTTACATCACACAATTGATTCATGAACGAATAAAAATCTTGAAAAAATCTGCCTTAGAAAGAGGTTCTATTAAAATTCCAGTGCTTAAATTTAGTGGCACAGCTCCCGAATATTTGAGCGACATTAAGGGCTTTACCTATAACGATAATAACGGTTCGCCAACAAAAGACAAGCTTACAAAAGACATGATTTTTCAGGAAAAAGCATCAGAAACGACAACTTTTACCAAAATTTCGATGCCAAATATTAAAGAAGGTTCTGTCATTGAGTATAGTTACAAAAAACAAACACCAATGACAATTAATAATAACCCGACAACTTGGTATTTTCAACAAGGAATTCCTGTTGAATGGAGCGACTTGAAGGTTACGATTCCCGCCTATTTTTATTATAGAATGATAATGAATGGCTATTTGTCACTATACCTTAATGAAAATAAAGAAGTCAATATTAGCGAATTTAATGTTCATGGCACACAATATCATTTTGTGGTGAAAGATGCTCCTTCCTTTAGAGATGAGCCATTTATTACAACAGAATCTGACTATCTTTCAAAAATTGATTTTGAATTAGCAACTGTCAATTGGCCCAGCTTTTTGGTAAAAGATTTTTCTTTAGATTATATTTCTTTGAACAAAACGCTTTTGGAAAGAGAAGATTTTGGTTTACAGCTAAAGAAAACTGGTTTTTTGAAAGATGCTGCTGCCGAAATAAAGGTTCAAAACAGCGATTCTACAAGCAAATTGCAGGCTGCAGTCAATTTTATTGTTAAAAATGTAAAATACAACGACTCAGAAGGAATGTATAGCGATGGACTAAAAAAGATTTTGGAGAAAAAAACTGGCGATGCAGGAGATATAAATTTGATGTTAGTCGCATTATTACGAGAACTTGGTTTCGATGCCAATCCTGCCATTTTGAGTACTCGTGACCATGGCAGAATTCATGAACAATATGCCCTTTTGAAGCGTTTTAATTATGTGGTAGCACATATCGAAAAGGGTGGAAAAGACTTTTTTATTGATGCCACCGACGAGCAATTAAAAGTTGGAATGTTACCTTATGCTTGCCTCAATCATAAGGCTTGGCTGGTGCATCCAACTAATGCTCGACTTCTTATGCTCGAACCTACCGAAAAAGATATAGAATTTGAAAAAGCCGATATAAAAATAAACGATGAGGGCGAAATGACAGGCATTTTTACAAAATCTTATGGTGGCTATAGTGCATGGGGAGCAAGAAAAGCCTTTAAAAAAGATGGAAAAGAGAAGTTTTTGGAGGCGGTGAAAAAAGGAAAAACTAATTGGACAATTGCCAAAGCCGACTATGCCAACACCGATGACGTAACTGTACCAATGGAAGCAAAATATGAAGTAGAAATGACCGATTTTGTTACAAAAGCAGGGAATATGATGTACTTAAAACCCATGCTTTCGGAAGGGCATAACGAAAATCCGTTTAAAGATTCTGACCGAAATTTTCCGATAGATTTTGCTATTCCGATGGATGAAACTTTTATGGCTACTTTCGAAATTCCACAAGGTTATTCGGTTTTGGAAGCTCCAAAAAATGTAGCATTTTCGTTGCCTGAAGGTGGTGGCAAGTTTACTTACGTAATCAATAGTTTGGGAAATAAAATTTCGGTTACGAGCCGATTAAGTTTCCGAAAAACTGTCTATAACTCTGGCGAATATTTATTTTTAAAAGAATTTTATGACCAAATCGTGAAGAAACATAATGAACAGATGGTTTTGAAGAAAATTTAATAAAAATCTAAAACTCGAATTTTCCTTCATTTTTTGTCTTTTCAATGATTTTAAAAATTTCTTTTTTGCCTTTCGAAGAAATTTTATGCGATACAGCTACCGCTGACGTAAAATAAGCGATTTTAGTATAAAGTTGGTCTTTCCCAAAAAAATCTTTTTGATTAGTCAAATCACTCAAACGGATTTTTTGCGAAGTCAAATATTTCAATTCTGTACGATAATCAATGTACCGTTGAATACTATCTTGCGAAGCCACAAATCTGTAGTCGAGCATCAAAGCCAGGCCTTCGTCGAACCATGTTGGGATGTTTGCTTTGGTTTTCCACCAACCGACTCTTGTCATGAGTTCGTCATGGCACATTTCGTGGGCAATTACGTCAGTATTAAGTCCGTCGGTATTTAAAATTATCCACGAGCCAAAAGGAGTTCCGATACTACAACCCGCTCCTTCCGAGCTTTGGCAATACTTTTTATAGGTTTTGGCATTTTTGCAAAAAATAATTTTGGCTACGCCTTCTTGCTTTCCCCAAAAACCTACGATTCGTTTTTTTGCATTTTTTACATAACTTTTTAGTGAATCTTGTTGTTTCTTAGATATACTTTTTTCGACAAAAACACTCGACTGTATTTCTTGAAAATCATCATATTTTACAAAAAAACAACGAAAAAACTGTGGAAAAGTCCAAGTAAAAATCAAAAAAAAGCCAATAATCACTATTCCTACATTTTTTATATACTTCATTTTTTTATGGACGAAGTGAAACTTCGTCCCACAATATATTTTATTCAACGATTATAACTTAACTTTGACAAAATTTTAAACAAAAACCACAAAAATTTTATGTACTCGATTATACAACCGATTCACTCCTACCTTGCTTTTGCAGCATTATTTCTTTTAGGATTTGCGACAATCAATGGTATTTTGGGTTCTTCAAGTCAAAAGGCTTTTGAAGCGAAAGATGCAAATATCAACAAATTTGCTCTTATTGCCACCCATACAATGTTTCTTTTAGGATTGATTTTATTGTTCGTTTCACCAGTTGCACAGTCAGCTTTTGCCGACATGAAAGCCGCCATGAAAGATAGCGATGTTAGAAAAGCTGTTGTTGAACATCCATTTGTTAATATCATTGCCGTTATATTAGTAACTATTGGCAACGCTCGTGTGAAACGTGCGGTGGGTAATGGTCGTAAATTTAAACAAACTGCTATTTTCTTTGGTATAGCATTGTTGTTGATTTTGAGTAGAATTCCTTGGGGAGCTTGGTTTGATTGAAAAATTGTTTAAAATCTAATTATGTTAAGGTCATATCTTGGTAACATCGGACATACGTCCGTCATTATTGCATTTGTAGCTGCTGTTGTTTCAACTTATGCCTATTGGCAAGCATCTCGTTCACAAAATTTAAATACCGAAAGTTGGCTAAAATTTGCTCGTCGGGCATTTTATGTCCATACTTTAGCTATTTTCATTATATGTGCTTCACTTTTGAGCATTATTTTCAATCATTATTTTGAATATCATTATGCTTGGGATAACTCTTCTTGGAGTTTGCCGCTGGGCTATGCAGTTTCGTGTTTTTGGCAAGACCAAGAAGGAAGTTTTCTACTTTGGATGTTTTGGAATGTCGTTTTAGGCGTAATTTTAATAAATACAACTCTCCGAAAAACCAGAAATAGCGGCATGGAAGGTCCAACAATGACTATTTTTGCGTTGGTACAGGTTTTCTTGGCTTCAATGATTTTGGGCGTAGTACTTTGGGGAGAATTCAAAATTGGTAGTTCGCCTTTTTTGACTTTGCGAGAATCAATGCCGAATATTCCGATTTGGAGTACAAACCCTAATTTTGTTCCAAAAGATGGCAATGGTCTTAATCCTTTGCTGCAAAATTACTGGATGGTGATTCACCCTCCTACCCTATTTTTGGGTTTTGCCATGACACTCGTTCCCTTTGCATTTTGTATTGCAGGATTGTGGAAAAAGCAATATACCCAGTGGATAAAACCAGCTTTGCCATGGACATTGATGGGTGCTGTAATTCTTGGAACTGGAATTATGATGGGCGGAATTTGGGCGTACGAAACCCTCAATTTTGGTGGATATTGGAATTGGGACCCCGTTGAAAATGCAGTTTATGTGCCGTGGTTGGTGCTGGTTGCCAGTTTCCATACCATGCTTTTGGCTCGCAAAAGTAGCACGGCTTTGAAATACACCGTTATTTTGGTCATTGCTCAGTTTATTCTGATTATTTATTCTACATTTTTGGCTCGAAGCGGTATTCTTGGAAATGCTTCCGTTCACTCATTTACTGATTTGGGACTTTCGGGGCAATTACTTATTTATTTGCTAACTTTCATTGTTTTTGCAGTAGCACTGTCAGCTATTCGTTGGAAACATTTGCCGCAAGATGAAGCTGAAATCTCGACTTATTCTCGTGAATTTTGGGTTTTTACAGGCGTTTTGATGCTTTGTTTGTCAGCTTTTCAAGTAATTGTTACAACTTCGATTCCTGTTTATAACAAAATTGCAGAAGTTTTTGGTGGTAAACTTAACATGGCTTTACCTACCAATCAAGTTGAACATTTTACACAATTTCAACTTTGGTTTTTTATTGCAATTACTGCACTTTCGGGTGTTGCTCAGTTTTTTTGGTGGAAACGTATTCAGAAAGAAAGTCTTTCAAAATTACTTAACCCTCTGATTATTAGCCTTTTGGTATCTGCACTAATCATCACTTTTGCCAAAGTAAACGACTGGAAATACATCATTTTATTGACTGCCGCAATGTTTAGCATTGCAGCAAATGGCAGCATTTTGACCGATATTCTGAAAGGGAAATTTAAAGTTGCAGGCGGAGCAATTACACACATTGGCATTGCTTTGATGTTGCTCGGAATCATGTTTTCGTCGGGTTATTCGAAAGTTGTCTCTTTGAATTTTTCGGGAGCAAAAATATTTACTAACGAAACTGACAACAAAGAAAATGCACTGCTTTGGCTCAATCGCCCGACGGAATTGAGTGATTTTTCTTTCACTTATAAAGGTCAGTTTGTTGATGTCAGAAATGTGCCAGGCTATATCGAGAAAAAATATATCATGCCAGTTCCTGGAAGTAACTATAAAGGAATTGCTCGTGCCGATGTTGTTGATGGAGATAAAACTTTCTATAAAAGAGGCGATACGCTCGAATTTGAGGGCGAAAACACCTATTATCAGATAGAATATACTGACAAATCGGGTAAAAAATTCAATATGTACCCACGTACTCAGAATAATGAGAAAATGGGACGAGTTGATTCGCCAGATATTAAAAAGTTTTGGAATAAAGATATTTATGCCTTTGTATCGGGGCCGCCTGTGGCAGAAGATGAGCGAGATTGGAGCCGTCCCGAAGAATTTGCGGTAGCCATTGGCGATACTTTTTTTGTGAATGACTACGTTGCAATTTTGGAAAATGTAGAGGGCATCAAAGAAGTTGATGGCATGGCTCTTGCCGAAGGAGATGCTGCTGCACGAGCATCAGTTAGAATTTTAGACCGAGATGTTTCGGTTACTATGCGACCAGTTTTTGCTATTCGTAACCGTGAAATTTGGAGTAAACCAGAGGTAAATAATGAAATGGGATTGCGTTTGCAATTGATCAAAATTGATCCTGCGTCAGGTAAATTTTCGTTCTCGGCAAGTCAAGGGCAGCGAGAGTTTTTAGTGATGAAAGCTACTGAAAAACCCCATATCAATTTACTTTGGTTTGGATTTTTCTTGGTAATCGTGGGCATTACTTTGGCAACAATTAGAAGATTTAGAATTGTTGGAGCAGAATAAATTGGACTTTTAAAGGAATCAATTAGATTTTTTCTGAAATATTGACAAACATGGATTTTGTCAAATACTTAGCTCAAAAAATTACAGGCTTTGGCATACTTTTTGGAATTAGGATTATGGAAATGATTGAGCGGTAGCATTAGTGCTTTCCGTATAGTAAAAACCCATAATGTCCTAATTCCATAAATCCGATGAAAAAGTTAATTTTATTGATTTTTCTGAGCTTTACTTCTACCCTTTTTGCTCAAAGCGAAAGAGGCATTGATTTTATCAGAGGAACGCTCGAAAATGCTCAAAAACTCGCAGAGCAACAACACAAATTAGTTTTTATTTCCTACGAAAACTACGGTGGCAATAGTCGCTGGATGAATCAAAACGTTTTTTCTACGCCCGAAGTTGGAGAACTTTTCAACGAAAACTTTATTAGTTTAAAAATCAACTCGGAATCGCTTCGTGATAAAGCTTCGAACAGCGATTTCAAATATCGTGGTTCGTCGTCAGCCTATTTTTTCTTTACTGCCGATGGTGAATTAATCTACAAATCAAATTTTGCGGCAAATCCGCAAGAGTTACTTGTCGATGCGAGTCGTGCAATGAAAGTAAATGAAAATTTTCTTTCGCTCGAAAAATTAGATAAAATCATTCGCAAAGGTGATGCCAGTCAAGACATGCTTTATTTGTATTCATTACGTCGTTTACAAGCACTTAATGTGGGTAATTTCAAAGAAAAGAATATCAAGGATTTGGACAAAGCAGTGCGAAACTACATTCAAGGACTGGACAAAGAAAGTTTGGCCGCTGAAAAAAATGTGTTGCTTTTGTGCGAATATCTCTACGAAACAAACAAAACTTGTGATGATGATTTGTTTAAATTGTTGGTTGGTCAAGCAGGAAATGTTCCGCACTTTTCAGAGGAAAATGCCATTGGTATTCGTCAAAGAGTTAGTCGAATCATTGACCGCAGCTTCAACCAAGCAGTTTTGAATAAAAATCCAGATTTAATGAATGAGTCAGTAGCAAGTATAGCAACATTTTGGCACGAAAAAAGTACGCCATTTTATAATAAAGAAATGGTGATGGCAAGCTATAAGATTGATTTCTACGAAATAATGAAAGATTGGAGCAATTATTCAAAGGAAATAACGACTTATCTCAATCGAATTGATGCCATTGATGCCGAAGCATTGACCGCCCAAGCAATGACCGACTATCATAAATATGAAGATAAGCTAAAGTTTACAGCCGAAGAATGGACTTTCTTGCATGACGATGTGCTGAATGGCTATAACGAAGAAATTGCCTATCAATTAAGGCTATATGGCTGGCGTTTTGCTCAAAATATCACCGACAAAGAGCAATTGAAATTGCCTTTAAAATGGCTAAGCAAGTCGCTCAGGATTGCCGAAAATCCAATTGCGATGAAAACTTATTCACAATTATTATACAAAGTTGGTCGCCAAGAAGAAGCAAAGCGATATGCTGAAACAGCTATAAAAATCTCAAAAGGACAAGTTGTTGCGAAGGAATATAGAGAAGAAGAATCGAAGAATTAAGAATTGAAATAGAGAATTATAAATAACTCGTTATCAAATATTTACATAAAGTAAAAACACTTTCCAAATAATTCGGAAAGTGCTTTTTGTTTTTAGTTATTGTGAATTCAATGAAAACGTATCAAACATTTTTAGAAAAAGCTGCCCTTAACATAACGACTGAGGTATAAATAATAACAATAATCACCAACCAGCGGAGGGTGTCTAAAGGCAAAGATTTTACTATCAAAGCGGCTATTAATACCGCAATAATGCTTGGTAATGCCATTCCAATTGCTGCTTTTCTATTGTAAGCTCCTTTACGAATAAATTGAATAGAAGCAGGAGGCATTAAAAATGCACAAGAGCCCATCATGATTGGAAATGCAACTTGGGGCGACAAACCCAAAGCAAAAACCAAAGCCATACAAGGTGCATAAAGACCAATTCCAGCGGTCATTAATGCCCCCAAAAAGAAATTTACAGTTACTGCTATACCTAATTTAACCCCACTTAAACCAATGTCTGTGCCGCCCCCTTGAATCCACTGCATTTTGTTAGCAAACATAAAGAATGCAGTAACTGCCAATGCAATGCCCATAACAATTTGTATGCGTTTTTCTGACATTTTTGCTACTATTCCTGCTCCCAAAATAGCCCCTCCAGCAGCTGAAACAAGCATTAAAATTAAGGTAATAGGCTCTACTTCAATTATAGTTATAAAAATCAACGCCTGAATCAATACCGGGATAGTGTTTGCTACATTCAATGTGCCTGGTAAAAGTCGGTCTTCTGTTTGTTTTGTAAATTTTAACAGGGCGGTTTGGGGGGCAAAAGCACCAATACCCAAAACATCAAAAAAGTTTACAACAAAGCCTATCAATCCTGTTTTTATCCAACTTACATTTTCGAGATTATTTTTATGCTTTAAGAAATCTTTTAAAAGTGATATACTGAACCATACAGTTAAAATAGCCAATGAAATCCAAATAATTTGTATCATTTCTTTGATATTAAAAAATTAAACAAGAGAAAATATAAACACTTTTGAAAAAAATCTGTCAAATTTTACATAAATATAGATAAGTAAAACTAAATTTATTCTTTTTGCAAACCTAAGTATTTTTCTTTTCTACTTTATGAAACCAGTTCTATCATTTTTAATCTCGCTGCTATCTTTTTGTTCCTTTGCCCAACAGATTGCTTCTCCTTTAGAGGCTTCATTTCGAAGCTATCAAGAAATGAAAAAAAAGACACCATATAAATTAGATTGGGTGTCTTTGGGGCCTACATTAAATTCGGCACGTGCTGATGTGGTGCAAGTGGACACAAAACATCCGGGTACTATGTATGTTGGATTTGGTTCTGGTGGCTTATGGAAAACTGTAAACAATGGCATCAATTGGCAATGTGTTTTTCAAGAACAATCTTCTCTTGGTATTGGCGACATGGAGTTGGCTCCTTCAAATCCCGATATTATTTACGTCGGAACTGGAGAAAATTTAAAGAAACCTCGAAATTTTACTTTACCAGGCACGGGCATGTATCGGTCAACCGATGCTGGAAAAACATGGCAACACATAGGCTTAGAAGATTCATGGGCTATTGCCGAAATCGCCATTCATCCTACAAATCCAGATATTGTTATGGTTGCAGTATTGGGTCATTTGTGGTCAAAAAACAATAATAGAGGTCTTTACCAAAGTATCAATGGCGGTAAAACTTGGCAACAGGTGCTTTTTAAAGATGATAAAACAGGTACAAATGATGTAGTAATTTCAGCTTCCGATCCTAATATTATGTACGCTTCTACTTGGGAGGTGTACCCAGGCATAAGTGGAAAAAATAGTGGAATCCACAGAAGTATAGATGGTGGTAAAACGTGGATAGCTTGTACCAATGGCTTGCCTACGGGTGAAAAAGTAGGACGTATAGGACTGAGTGTTTCTTATTCTAATCCAAAGAAAGCGTATGCTCTGATAGATAATTTGAATAATCCAAAAGGGGAATCGGGCGAACTGTACAAAACTACCGATGGAGGTTTGACTTGGACTAAAACACACACTACCCCATTTTACAATTTTTCAGTAATAGGCTGGTATTTTACAGATGTGTACGTCAATCCTAAAGACGACGAAGAAGTATATTGTTTAGGTGTTCGTTTGGCTCATAGCACTGATGGGGGAAAAACTTTTTCTTTTTTAGGTGGAAATGTTACAAGAGCTACGCCAAGTTTGGCCAAGGGATTTCACTTAGACCAATGCGAAGTCTGGATAAATCCTGAAAATCCGAATCATATAGCAGCAGGAAACGATGGTGGCTTATATGTAAGTTACGACAAGGGTGATTCATGGTTTCATTTCAATAATATACCCACTGGCGAATTTTATGATATAACCATAGACCAAAAAAATTATATAATTTATGGTGGAACACAGGATGATGCCACAGTTTATGGGCCTCCTAAGGAAATCAACCCCAATTATCCTGACACTTGGAAATACCTTTGGATAGACCCTTGGGATGGTGGTGACGGATGTGTTTCACAAGTTGATCCCGACGACGAGAATATCGTTTATTATAGCATGCAGTTTGGCAATGCCATTCGGTACGATAAAAAAATGGATAGTACCTATGCTATTCAACCTGAGCTCCCAAAAAGCATAAAAGATACTTTAGTTTTCAATTATGTAACGCCCTATTTTATTTCACCTCACCAAAGTAAAACATTGTATCATGGCGGTAATTATATTTTCAAAAGCATTGATAGAGGAACAAAATGGCAAGTTATTAGTCCAAATTTGGCAATTTCAGCAAATGTTGAAAAGAAATTATCCTCTACTGGTGCCTTGGTGGAATCAAAAATTGAAAAAGGATTACTTTATGTAGGTACAGATAAAGGGGCTTTTTGGGTTACAAAAAATGATGGGATTTCTTGGGAAGAAAATTCAGAGGGGCTTGCCAATAATTATATTAGGAGCATTTGTCCATCTCGTTTTGCAAAGGCCCGAGTTTATACAGCCATGACAGGCATTAATTATGACGACCTTCAAAGCTATCTTTATGTATCCGAAGATTTTGGTAAAAACTGGAAGAGTATTGCCGCAGGGTTGCCCAATGAACCAGTAAATGTTATTGTAGAAGACCCAGTTCATGAAAACGTTATATATGCTGGTGGATTTAGAGGAGTTTATATTTCAACCGATAAAGGCAATAGTTGGGCTTATTTTGGAAATAACATGCCTGGTACAGCCATTGCTGATATAGAAATTCACGAAGGAACGCAGGATTTAGTTGCCGCTACGCATGGAAGAGGCATATACAAAATTAATCTTAAGCCAATCCACACTTGGCTAAACGAAAAAATGACATCTTCAAAAGATTATTTATTTGAAATTCCTATTGCCAAGAGACCTTGGTTTAATTCTCACGATGGAGAGCCTGATTACAGAACACTTGAAAAAGTAGAGATTTCGTTTTGGTTAAATGAAGAAAAAAACATAAATTTGATAGTAAAGAACGAAACTAATAATACTATTTGGACGATGCCCTTTCAAGGCAAAAAAGGGTTTAATCAATACCGTTGGGATTTAATTGTAAGTAAAGAATCTAATAATATGCCCTACTTTATACATTACGACACATTTTTAAAGGCAGGAAATTATAAAATGACTCTTTCAGATGGAAAAACGGATATAGAACAACCCTTTATCGTAAAAAATGTAGTTTCACCTTATAAAACTGAGGCTAAAAAATAAACACTATGAGCACATTCCCGAGTATCTTTAATGATGTAATAGGCCCAGTAATGAGAGGCCCCTCAAGCTCACATTGTGCAGCTTCTTTGCGTATAGCACGCCTTTGCCGTGATCTGATGGATGAAAAAATCAAAGAAATTTTGATTGAATTTGACCCCAATGGCTCTCTGGCAACCACCCACAAAAGCCAAGGCTCAGATATGGGCTTGTTTGGCGGTTTTTTAGGTTGGGAAGCCTACGATGAGCGTTTGCCAGAATCAGAGAAATACCTTGCTACTGCCGGAATAAACGTTGAAATAAAAATCTGTGATATCAAAGCTGAGCACCCCAACACGTATAAAATCAGACTCAAAAATGAGGAAGAAATTAGAGATTTGACGGCTATTTCTACCGGGGGCGGCATGATAGAGGTCATCGAAATAGATGGCAATGTGGTCTCAATGGCTGGGGATTATTTTGAAACGCTTATCTATTGCACTCATCCAAGTGAAATTATTTCTTTTTTGGAAGGTTCAATAAAATATGACTCCATTGAGTTCCATGAAGGAAAGCAACGTTTTATTGAAATAAAATCTCAAACCCCGCTTGACAAGATTATTTGTGATGAGTTGCTTGCCATGGATGGTGTTCTATTTATTAAATCGCTAAAGCCTGTTTTGCCCGTAATGGCAAGAAAGAACCTGAAAGTACCTTTTATTACTTGCAATGAAATGTTGGCATATAATGAAGGAAAGAACAAAAGCCTTTGGGAATTAGCGGCAGCCTTTGAAGCTGCCCGAGGAAATATTTCGGAAGTTGAAGTATTCGAAAAAATGAGGAAAATCATCCATATCATGGGCAATGCCATTGATTTGGGGCTAAAGGGCACACACTACGAAGACAGAATTTTAGGAAGTCAGTCTTTACAATTCAAACAAAAATTAGCTGATAAACAATTAGTAGGAGGCGATGCCAACAATAGAATTATCATGTATGTTTCTGCAATGATGGAAGTCAAAAGTTCTATGGGTGTCATAGTTGCGGCTCCTACTGCGGGTTCATGTGGGGCATTGCCAGGAGCTTTATTTGGTACAGCCCATAGTTTAGATTTACATGAAGATGAACTCGTAAAAGCCATGCTTTCTGCTGGTTTGATTGGCGTATTTATAGCCGCTCACGCCACATTTGCTGCTGAAGTAGGTGGTTGTATGGCCGAAACTGGCTCAGGAGGAGGCATGGCTGCAGCAGCCATTGTTGGCATGAAAGGTGGTACTTTGAAACAATCTATAGCTGCCGCTTCGCTGGCACTGCAAAATTCTTTGGGCATCATCTGCGACCCAATCGGCAATAGAGTAGAAGCTCCTTGTTTAGGTAGAAATGTAATGGCAGCCACCAACGCTATTTCTTGTGCTAATATGGCACTGTCGGATTATGAACAACTAATCCCTTTAGACGAAGTAATAGAAACCATGAAAGCCGTAGGCGACCAAATTCATCATACGCTACGTTGCACTAACTTAGGCGGATTATCTATCACCAATGCGGCAAAGAAAATCGAAGCCATGTTAGAAGAGTTACCAGGGCAGTATTTTAAAAGTTGTTAGTTTTATATTTTTGGTAAAAACACTTTACCGAAAACTCTTCAGCATAAACCCTAAAATACATGAAATGATTAAGAAATTGAGGGTAAAAAAATTGTAAAATACATTAGAGGTTGTTTAAGTTTTTTGATTTGGACTAAAATTGCACCTTTTTAACATTATCTTCGCTAAAAAACACTCATTTTGCTCGCAAAATTTCATCTTTTTAATCTTGATTATGTCAAAAATGTATCATTTTTCGTCATCAAAAAAAACTTAAACAACCTCTTAGATAACTTTTCAGCAGTCTAATAACTAAAACTGCTTTCCAAGTAATTTGGAAAGCAGTTTTTATTTGTAAGTATTGTAAATCCAACGAATACTTTTTGATGCTTAACTCGAAACTTTTGAGAGTTTAGAAAAAACTTTTACTTTCTTGAAAACATGAGGAGCAAGCCCCAAACAGATAAAAATAAAAGCTGTAATAAACAAAGTACCTTTGTGAGCAAAAAACTGTCCTGATGCCAAAATTCCCATCACCAAAATAGTTGAAAGTGGCAATGAAAATGCTAAAACCAATACTGCCAAATTCATGTCAAAAGTTTTTCTTTCTTTGGCTAAGTTTTTATCATCTTCTTTCATATTGATTGTTGAAATGTGAGCAAAGGGCCAAAAACTGCACGAACTCAACGGCACTACAACTGCCAATAAAATAAGGTTTGGTGTAGTGATATTAAAGATTTTGATAACCAAAACACTAAAAAGCAAGGTAATTCCTGCCCTAAACAGCAAAATCGAGCTTACCAATTTGATTTTTCCTTCTTTGAATTGAACTGCCAAACCAATATAAATTAGCACCAACGGAGTCATTAAGCTACTTGCACGATTGAATAATTCGGAAATAGCCGTTGGCAAAGATTTCATATTGATGCCAACCGAAAGGGAAATTATCGCCAAAAGCATAATGATATTAATTGGCTCTTTTACTAAACTTAGTAACAAACTTTTTACTTTTCCGTTGTCTTCGACTTCCTCAGCTTGATTGTTTTGTAGGTACATTTTCATGGCTACGAAGTACAGAAGATTCAAAGCAAAAAACTTATTTCTTACATCTCCCATGGCAGCTAAAGCCAGTGATTCATCTCCCAAAAACTCATTAATAAATGGGAAACTCGATAAACCTGGAGCTAATGAAGGCAAAAGCATCGTTAATGTCCTTCCCACCGAACTATCTTTATCAATGCCGAAAATAGGCAAAAAATAAGGTGCTGATAAGAACATAAAAAAATTAAACGCAAGGATAAAAATAGGGTAGATGCGTAAGGAAAAACTAATTTTAATGCCCATCAAAGCAATAAATACCGTTGAAGGCAATGCTATTGACAAGATAATTTCTTTGACACTATTTATTTCGGTTTTTTATTTTACTTCTGAGTGCCAATCCTAATCCAATCTATAGTAGGAGGATAAGCGTTTTTTGGACAGCCTCAACCATAGTTTTGTTGTAAAGAAGTGGATGAATATTTGTAAAACAATGAGCAAAGAAAAATTCTATATATTATGTCAAAAAGAATTATGGAACTGGAACTCCAGCACTTTCTGACCAAAGAGCAAACCAATCCTGTAATTCCATCTCTATGGTCGTTGCTTTCATTAAGTTGGTAATTCTGGTATGGTCTGCTGTACCGCAAACAGGCAAAATTCCTGATGGATGTTTTAAAATCCATGCAAGAAGTATGACGTCAACGGGAACGTTGTATTTTAACGAAAAATTTGAAGCGATTTTATTTACTCGTTGAGATTGTGCGTCATCTTTTTTGAAAACACTTCCCAATGGAGACCAACACATGGGCGTAATATTATGTGTTTGCATGTGGTCTAAACTTCCATCGAGCATTGCGTCAAAATGAGTGACAGAAAACCTAATTTGGTTATAATTGATTTTGGTTTTCATCTCAATTAAATCTGTTTGTAGTGGTGTAAAGTTTGAAACGCCAAAATCTATAATTTTTCCGTCTTGTTTCAATTTTTCAATCGCTTCTGCAATTTCATCTACCCTCATCAACGGACTGGGACGATGCAACAAGAGTAAATCTAAATAATCAGTTTGTAAGTTTCTCAATGATTGTTCAACCGACCAAATGATATAAGATGTGGAGTAATCGTAGTGTTTTATTGCGTTTCCTCTTTTTTCTGATTCCATTTGAATACCGCACTTAGAAATCAGTTGTATTTTGCTTCGCTCAATTTTACTTTCGTTAAAAGCCTTTCCAAAAGCCGTTTCAGTGGTATAATCTCCATAAATATCTGCATGGTCAAATGTGGTGATGTTATTTTCTAAACAACAATTCATCAATTCAATCATCTGTTTAGTATTGCAATCTTTTCCCCAAACACCCCATGTCATAGTACCAGCAATAATCTTAGAAAATGGTGTTTTATTCATGTTTTTTTATTAAAAATTATAGAAAATTTGATTTTAAGGCGGCTATTTGTTTACCACCACTGTCAAATTTATGCAAAAAATCTTTAAAATCTATTGATTTCAAATCACCTTCGCATCAAAAACACCTGTCAGAATTTTACCTTCACGCTTTACTTGTAGCCAAATTCGATAATTGCCCGCCTTCGGAAAAACATAAGGAAAAGTAACTTCTCCGCCATGATGGCCGTTAGATTCGTGCTTCATATCGCCCATCAAAAACTTATCTCGCTCGGCTTCGGTCATCGTTTGAAGTTTTGCCAACACATTATCAACACTATCTCTAAATCGTTTTGGGTTATTCAGATTTGGGCGAGCGTTGGTAGTTTCGTCAATTCTTTTCTGCATTACCTGCACAGCCGTTGATGAAAATGTGCCATTTGGATGCAAATGAATATAAACTGAAGCATCGTCTTTGATGACGGCAGCGTGTCCCATCATGCCCAAATATGTCTGCAATTCGGCAGTTTTTCCGTCGGGAGCAAGGACCGAAAACTTCAAGTCATAGACTTTTCCTGCCATCAATTTTTGGTTAGGTTTTTCTTCCCAAACAATGCTCGAACCATCTTGCAAAGGTGTTTTTACGCCAGGCGTTCCACAAATCGTAATGCCCGCATCTTGTAAATTTGCTTTTTTATTGAGAGCATTTGTAACAACATAAGTATCATCCGAATCGCCAGCTAATACAGGGGCAACATTTACCTTTGGCGTTTGTGGAATCTCGACCGTATCGGCAATGGTATTTTGTAAACCATGGTAACGCAATACGTCGGCAAAAATCAAATATTTTCCTGCTGGTAAGGTGGGCAGTGGTGCTTCAAAAGTAACGGTATCTTTTCGCACAGGATGCAGGTGAGCAAAGACATCCATTGTGCCTTCTTTCACCAAAAATAGGTGCATCAATTTTCCGTGGTCAGGAATAATAAAGCTCGTCAAACGTCCTTTTACAGAAGCTGAATCTATCACCATACTCAAAACTCGTTGCCCATTTTCAAGTTTTATTTTTGATGTGGCAGTATATGGCTGATACATAAATTGCTGATAATCAGCCGATTCTGAGTTCCACCACATATTTCCACCAAATAATATTAGTCCACAAAACGAGGCTCCAATTGTAGAGCCAACCAAACGGCGTTTTTGCGTTTTTTTATCAAAAACCTGTCCTTCTTTGAGCAAACTATCACCGGTACTTGCACCAATAATTGTGGTCATAATTCCAACTAAAAGCAAAGCCAAACCTGCCAAAATCCAACCCAACGAGCTTGGAAGTTTGCGTTGAGCCGTAGAAAGTGCCGCAATCGGAATCAATACTTCGCCTTTGCCTCTTGCTCCTTCAATGATTACTTTTACGCTGGCCGCACCGCTTTCCATGAGCCATATTTGTCCGTCATAACTACCCGATGCCGACAAAACTCCCTCATCAGAGCGAGGAGAACCTTCATCGCCTGTGAAAAAATAAATCGGACTCATTCGTACACTTGTAATATCCTTTCCGTCAACCATTACCGAAACTTTGGCCGTTCCAGGAATCACGTCGGGTGGCTCAACATATACTTGTACTTGGTAATTACCTGCTTTTCCTTCCTGCACAACTCCCGCACTGCCGATGTGACCCCTAACCCCTAAAGGGGAACAAAGGATAAGGAGCAGTAAAATACTGCCTGAAACCCATGAAAATAGGAAACTACTATTTTTATGGAAAATATTTATTTTTTTCATTGATTAAAATTTTGTTGTTAAAAACTCCCCTTTAAGGGACAGTCCGATGGGTCGGTTGGGGGTGTTACCTCTGAATTTGTTTCATCCAATTTCCCCAAGCAAGACCAATTCTTGATGAAATGACACTGAAAAGTAAAGCTAAACCAAGTCCTTTTGTCCAAGAAAGTATGCTAATATCATTACGAGAACTAAATTTATAACGATATTCCCAATCAGCATCATTTTGAAAAGACCAAGAATAACTTCCCCAAAACCAGTTACGTGCCAAAGGAGATTCGTGAAGAAATGTTCCAAATGGATAATTAGTAATAAAAAAAATAGCCGTAAAAGTAAGCCCTAAAATCAAAGCTAATAGCCAATCATTTTTTGCAGAAAACTTATCTCTTAACCAATCAATGGCAAAAGCAGGAATAAATAAAAGTAGCGGAAAACCCAATGTTTGATAAGTTGTAATTTTATTATGAATCGGTCCAAGCAAAGGCTCAGCAGGAAACAATCGAATAGTTGCATTGACTGCCCAATCAAAAATCAAAAAGGCAATGCAGATATAGGTAATCCCCCATTTTTTTCCTGATGCTCGACCAGTTGCAAGTAAAATAAGAGGAAATGCAACACTTGCCACCTGATAAAACGACGGTCTGTGCATTGCCCAACGACCCAATTCTTCTGAAAGAAACGTAAAAATAGAAGTAACAAAAAAAGCCGCTGTCAGCATAAACATCCATTGAAGACGATTGGTGCGTTTGGCGTTTTCTTCGGTTGAAAGCGAAGCAATTTTATCATTTCTATTCAAAAATGCCAATGTGCCAACCATCGCACCCATCTGAACGCTTAGCAAACCCAAAAGCAAAATAGTGTGTGGCGGAGAAAGAATCTGCACATCAAGTCCATAAGTATTGTGCCACCAATCATCAAACGGTGCAGAAGTGAGCGAAGCAATGCCACCCCAAATACAGAAAAGTCCGCCCAAAGAACTATAAAAAATGCCCCAAAAATTGACCATTTTACCTTTTTCGAGCAACGTTCCCCAAAACGAAGTTTTTAAAACTTGATAACCTGAGAAAAATCCTGCGGCGGCAGCACCCACATAAGTAACCACGTGCGGAGCAGAAAAAAGTCCATCACGCCCGATGCTCATGTGCCAAGCGATGTCCCATAAAATACCCAAAATAACACACATCGAAGCAATGACACTTACATAGACATAGAGTGGAATATCCAGTAAGAATTTTGTTGAAGTAGAAAAATCTTTTTCTCTTGTAATTGGTTGATTAATAGTTGTTTGCATAGAATATTGATGATTTTTTTTGCTTTGATAGATAGATGCTAATTTTATGTTTAAAGTTGCACAAAATATTTGATTTATTAAACTTTATTCCCCAAATGAGGGGCAGGGGGCTAAAATAACCCCAATTGACCTTGCCTTGGCAAGCCATCTTCATGGCGAAGAAGCCATTCTTTTCGCCAAAGGTCGCCGCCGTAGCCAACCAAACTCCCGTCTGAGCCGATGACTCGGTGGCAAGGCAAAATAATTGTCAAAGGATTACAACCGTTAGCTGTTCCAACTGCCCGAATGGCTTTTTCATTGCCAATTCTTCGTGAGAATTCAAGATACGAAATCGTTTTTCCGTAAGGAATCGTTTTGAGATATTCCCACACATTTCGCTGAAAATCAGTACCTTGCGGAAGTAATGGCAAATCGAAATCTTTCAGTTTTCCTGCAAAATAAGCATCAAATTGTTCCGTACATTCTTCAATGATTGGCGAATTTTCGGACGTTTCGTCTAATTGTCGGCTTGGTTTTTTCTGAGCTTCTCGAAACAACACGTGCGTAAGATGCGTTTCGTTTGCCGATATTTCTAAAACTCCAATTGGTGAAGAATAATGTTTGGTATAAAGCATCTTTTTATAATATTTCCATTGATTTTCAAAGATACAGAAAACTACGCTTGAAAACTTTTCTGATAATCAATCAGTTATCAAATTGTAGTTTCGTAATTTTGCAAACTTATTTTTAAACTTATGAACGATTCTGGAGAGCAGAACGCTGCCCGATAGCTCAAAAAATATATGGTAGTACCTTACAAAGAAAAAGATAGCAGCAAACGTGAGCAAATTGCCGAAATGTTTGACAACGTTTCGCCCAAATACGATTTTTTGAATCACTTGCTCAGTGGTGGAATTGATTTTTGGTGGAGAAAAAAAGCGATTTCGATGCTCCGTGCCGAAAAACCACAATTGATTTTGGACATTGCAACTGGCACAGGCGACTTGGCAGTGGAGGCTGTGAAGCAATTAAATCCAGAAAAAGTAATTGGCGTTGATATTTCGGAAGGGATGCTTTCGTTTGGTCGTGAGAAAATGAAAAAACTCGGTTTGGAGAAAAAAATTGAACTACAAATGGGCGATTCGGAGAAATTGTTGTTCGATAACAATACTTTCGATGCCGTTATCGTTTCTTTTGGAGTGCGTAACTTTGAAAATTTGGAAAAAGGACTGACCGATATGTGTCGAGTAACCAAATCAGGTGGTACTTGCATGGTCATGGAATTTTCAAAACCTAAAACGCCTATTATCAAGCAATTATATTGGTTTTATAATGCCACCATCGTTCCTTTGGTTGGTAAATTAGTTTCAAACGATAGCTCGGCTTACAGTTATTTACCAGAGTCAGTAATGGCTTTTCCAGAAGGAAACGATTTCTTGGCAATCTTTGAAAAAGCTGGTTTTCGTCAAACAAAATGTATTCCTTTAACTTTTGGCGTTTGTTCAATTTATATTGGCAAAAAACCATAAAGTGTCGCATCGGCGAACCGTCGCATCGGCGAACCGTCGCATCGGCAAACCGTTGATTATCAGTTATTTATGTATCTATGAAAAACGTCCCCTTTGTTAATGTTTGCTTCAAAACATTTATTCTTTTGATGCTTACCCAAAGTGTTTTTGCTCAAAATACTCGTCGGCATTTTCAAGCTGATTATGATGCCAAAGCCATGAGGTTTGGTTATTTTTTGGGTCTTACAAACACGTATTTCAACGCAAAATTCAATAATTATTTTGTTAATAAAGATAATTATTACGCCATTACTTCTCCGCCAACCTATGGCTTGAAAATGGGTGGTTTAGTCAATTTTCGTTTGAATGATTATTTCGATTTTCGGGTTTTGCCAACAGTCGCTATTTATGGGCGAAAATTAGAATATCGTTATATCAATACAGAGCTTCCAGCTGACGACAAAAACAAGTTTGGACAAAAAGAAGAATTGCGAGAAACAGCATGGTTTGAAGTTCCTGTCATGTTTAAATATAAATCTGAACGACGTGGAAATGTACGAATGTATATTTTTGGGGGAATGAGATATGGCATAGAAACGAATGCAGTAAATAGAAAGAAAAAACAACAATTTGCAACCAAATCCAGCGATTTTAGTATCGAATATGGCACAGGAATTGAGGTTTTTAGAGAATATTTTAAATTTGCCCCTGAGTTGCATTTTTCTCATGGAATCAAAAACTTAGTTGACCCTGTTAATTCTCGTGGCACAGCCATTCAAGGTATTGATAGATTGACTACCCATACTGTTACGCTATTTTTATTGTTTGAATAAATTGGATTTGAGAAGTAAGATACTGGATACGAGACGTGAGATACGAGATTTTTTTTATAAATCTCACTTGTCGTATCTCAAATCCTATTTCTCATATCTCAATCTTGTCTCTCAAATCTCGCTTCTCAAAATGAAATACATCGCTATTTTTCTCATTCGATTGTACCAAGCTGGTATTTCGCCTTGGTTTCCTCCTTCGTGTCGTTATACGCCTACTTGTTCACAATATTCGGTTGAGGCTTTTCAGAAATATGGTTTTTTTAAAGGTTTTTGGCTAACAGCCAAACGCATTTCTCGTTGCCATCCTTGGAGTCATACACATGGCTACGACCCTGTGCCTTGAATTACCTTTAGCTATAAGAATCTTTGGTTTTTATAGCTCATTATTAGTTCTTCATACTCATCATACCAACTCCTTTTTCTCGGCGATATTGTTTTTTTCTGCAATTTTTATGTTTCCAAATAACATTTGTAGCTATTTACGAAATCAGATTTTACTTGATGAATTTGCCCTAATCTAAATAAAAGCATAAAAGTCCCAGAGAAGGGCGTTCATGGTATCCCCAAATATATTAATTCCGGAGGAAAGGCACAAATAAATGCACTATTCCTATGGAATTTCATTTGACAACAAGATAAATTTCAAATATTTCAAACAAATTCTTACTTCAAAAAATCACTAACAGCTTTGTTCCTTGCTACAACATGGGCTTTTAGCTGTGCTAAAGAAGAAGTAAAACTACCAACATTTGTTAGATTTGAATAAGGAGCAAGTTCTTTTTCAGTTCCATTCACAAAAGGCGTGATTAGGCTGGTTGCTTTCTCAAAAATCTCGTTCATTTTTGTTGTCGTAAACACATTATCATTAAAATCCTTTACATACGCCTTGTATTTGGCATAATAAATAGGGTCTTCGGCAACAAATTTTATGAGAGGCCAATTATTTGCCACACCCAATAAATTAAGATTCACCCTCGCATTATTATTCAGTGCTTCGTTATTATCCCACGGAATCCAAAGCATTTTTTTGGTTGAATGATTGTAGAGATAATGATTGTGAGCGATTCCTCCATAAGTGTCCCAATTAACAAGCGTAGAATTTACAGCAAGCCATTTGATAAAATGCTCCATGTTCATCGTTTTTTCGAGATTTGTTCGCCAAGTAGCGGCATCAGTAGTACGATTTGGGGCATTTAGCGAAGTAATAGTTGTCTGTACGTCGCTCCAATCGGGCGTAGTTTCATTGTTTTTCTTCTCAAAATTTGCTTGATTGAAAGTCGTAAAATTAGATTCTGGTTTGTAGGCATTGCCCTTATTTTCGCCAAATTGGTCTTTTAGCATTGTGTCGTCCACCACTTCGAGCATCGTATAAACGCCGCAATATTTCAAGCCTTCGCCAAAATCAATATAAACTTTCGTAAAAGTTGTGCGTGCTGCAGGAATTCCCGCCATTCGGAAAATATCGGCTGTTACTTTTTCACGAATCAATGAATTATCATTCACACCTGGAGAAAAAGAAAGCTCTTTGAAACCATAAAAACGTTGGTCATTTATTTCGGGATATTTGTCTTCAAATTCGTCCATTTTCAAGCGAATCGGCAGTTTAAAAATCCCTGCTTTCCAAGTTCTGTTCAAAGTTGAGTTTCCTTTCAAACGAAAACCAATGTTTTTCCAAGTCTTATTATTAAACTTCAAAGTAGCTTCAACGTAGGCTGGTTCTGGACCAAAGTTTGGCACAACACCTCCAACAGCACCACCGCCTCCCACAGGGGGATTTACAACAACTCCACCACCAGCATTTCCACCACCTGCTTGTGTAGGAGTGCTTCCAAAAACGCCTTTATTTTTGGCAACCATGTCGGCTTTGACACTTTCCCAAGTTGTTTTTCCGAGTGTTATTTCAAGCGAATTGACATTTTCTTGTTGAAATGCAATGGCATAATCTGGTTTTCCATCTTTGCTATGAGATTCCGTTGTCCAGTCAGGATTTGCTTTTAAAACTAAAGGGTCAATGGTTTCTTCCCCTAATTTTTTACAAGAAATAATTATAGAAACCAACGAAATGGCTGTTAGTAGAAAAATTCTTGATTTCATATTGGTGTTTTTTTAAGAACATAAAGACTGATTTGATAGACGAAACATTAAGCCTAATAGTTGTCTTTGATGCTTTTTTTTAGTGAAACTTGCGTAAACACTTTTATTATTTTAAGAAAATAAAAAAAAAGCCCCATCTAAAAATATCAAATGGAGCTTTTTTGCAAAAAAGGTTATATTGGCACTTTACTTATCAGCTATCAAATCGCACAAAATTCGCTCAGATTCGGTCAATATGATGTCTTTTTCTTTGGCATCTTTCTCACCCGTACTTAACTTATTGACGGCTTTTCTGCGTTTTTCATTTTCATCACGCTCTTTTTTGCGTTTGGCTTCATTGAGCGAAATAATGGTAACATCTTTGGTTTTTCTATATTCCGTCAAATCTTCTGTCAATTGCTTCATTTCGGGGTCTGACTTTAAGCGTGCTTGGTATTTTTCTTGAATTTTGCTTAAAATTTTGTCCGAAATTGCCGTTGTTTTTTCGTAATCCGATGTTTTTATTTGGTCATAAGGCAAAGCTGTTGGCTGCGAACTTTCGCCCATTTCGTCAGCATCAAATGGCGTTGGTAAATTAATATCTGCCAAAACCCCCTTGCGTTGCGTGCTATTTCCTGTAATTCGATAAAACTTTTCGGTAGTTAGTTTTAGCTGTCCATATTTTTCTTTTTGGTCGAAACCTACTGCTGCCGATGCTTTTTTATCGTTGGAAGCTGTGCGTGGCGAAAGCAAAAACTGGTCTAAATCAACCAATTGCTGCACTGTTCCTTTGCCAAAAGATTGCTCGCCAACAATTACACCACGCTTATAATCTTGAATTGCTCCTGCAAAAATCTCAGATGCCGACGCACTAAAACGGTTTTGTAAAATAACCAAAGCTCCATTATAAACCAACTCAGCATCGGTGTCGCTTTCTACATCAACGCTTCCATTATTATCTCGGCGTTGCACTACTGGCCCTTTTGTAATGAACAAACCTGTCAAATTGATAGCTTCGGTTAGTGAGCCTCCGCCATTATTTCTGAGGTCAATTACTACGCCATCAACACCTTTTGCTTTAAATTCAGTCAAAAAACGTTTCACGTCTTTGGTTGTACTCTGAAAATCTCCGCCTTTGCGAGCATCTTCAAAATCTCGGTAAAACATCGGAATATCAATTACACCTAATTTATACTCTTTTCCATCTTTTTTCATTGGCACTACCTCACCTTTGGCAACTGCTTCTTCGAGTTTTACTTTTTCACGAACCAAGCGTATTTCTTTGGTGGGCGAACCTGCAGGTGCATCCCCTGGAAGTAAGCGAATACGCACCACAGTGCCTTTTGTGCCTCTTATCAACTTTACAGCATCGTCAGTTAGCCAACCAACAATGTCTTGCCAAGCACCGTTTTCGCCTTGTGCAACAGCTACAATTCTATCATTTTTGGTTGTTTTACCATCTTTAAATAAAGGTCCTCCCGGAATAATTTCGGCAATCATTACATAATCACCTTCGTTTCTCAAAGAAGCACCAATTCCTTCAACCGATTGACTCATTTCGATATTAAATTGAGCCGCCGTACTCGGAATCATGTAGCTTGTGTGCGGGTCAATTGTTTCTGAAAATGAATTCATAAATGACTGAAACACATCATCTGCTCGCCATTTTGAAATTCTGCCTTCCCAACGTTTGTAGCGGTCTTTCAAAGTTGCTACAATGGCACTATCTTTACTTCCACTCAATTTGAGGTCAAGCACTTGACTTTTTACAATTTTACGCCAAACGTCGTCTAATTCTTCATTGGTTTTTGCCCAAGGAGCTTTCTCACGGTCGGTTTCGTAATTTTCATCAGTCGAAAAATCAAAAGGTTTGTCGAGCAATGTCATGATAAACTCATGGCGGTCTTTATAACGCTTGCGATAAAGGTTGAAAACCTCGAAAGGTGCTGTCAAATCCCCTTCCAGAAGGTCTTCATCTATGCCATCACGGTATTTTTCAAAGGTATTTACATCAGATTCTGTAAAATAAGCATGGCTGCCATCAACATCTTTCATGAAGGTATCCCAAACTTTTGAAGAAAAATCATCGTCTAATTTGAATTTTTGGTAGTGATGATAACTCAAAAACTGCGTAGCAAATTGCTCCACTTGCTCTTGCGTGCGAGTTGGTTTTAGGTCGCTATAACCATACGATGGCGATGGCGAACTTTGATTTTGAGCTTTGTTTTCAAAGCAACCAAAAAGCCCAGTTAAGGTAAATATAACGATGATTCTTTTCATAATTTGTATCATATACAATGAGTGAATGAGTGCCGCAATGGATATTGAATGAATGAATGAGCGAATGATGCAAATTATCAAACATTATTTTTTGTATATCAATTCAAGTAGCTTGTTTATTTAACAATATCCAACAATTCTACTTCAAAAATCAATACTTGGTTTGGACCAATGCTTGGCGGACCTTGTGGACCATAAGCAAGATTTGCAGGAATAAACAATTTCCATTTTGAACCAACTGGCATTAATTGAAGTGCTTCAATCCAACCTGGAATTACTTGCGTTACACCAAATTCAGCAGGTTGTCCTCTATCAACCGAGCTATCAAAAATAGTTCCGTCTATCAACGTACCGTGATAATGTACTTTTACTTTGTCGGTCGAAACTGCCTTTGCACCTGCCGCTTCTTTCATTATTTGATATTGCAAGCCACTTGGTAATGTAACAACACCCGCTTTTGTTTTGTTTTCAGCCAAAAACTTTTCGCCGACCTTTTGGTTTGCCGCACCTTTTTTCATTGATTCATTCTGAAAATAACCTTGAATATAAGCATTGGCAGCATTGGCTTCCATCCATGTTGGTTGTGCATTCAATATTTGGTCAATGGCTTTTGCCATCATTTCAGAGTTTACTTTTAGATTTTGTTGTTTCAAATTTCCCGCAATATTCATACCGATTGCATAGCTAATCGAATCAATGCCATTTTTCATGCCACTATTGCTTGTCCCAGTCGGAGAAACAACAACAGTTTTGGTTGTTACAACAGGTTTTGTGGTTGCAGGAACTTTTGGTTTTGCTGAGGTTTTGGATACTTGTGCATAAGAAAATTGCACAAAAAGAAGGCTTGTAGCGAAAGCAATAATTGATTTTTTCATTTTCTGAGAAATACTTATTTTTTATTAATGTTTTTTATGAATAACAAATAAACGTACTTTTAGCCTAAAAATTAGTGTTTCTATAAAAAAACTATGTAAAATTTGCATTTTTGGTGAAATTTAGTTGTTTTGTTTACTGTACGACAGATTTTCCAATCCATTAAATAAGATTTTAAAAATGCTCACCACCGAAGAATTCCAAAGATATAACCGCCAAATGCTCATGCCAGAATTTGGCTTGGCAGGACAAGAAAAACTCAAATCCTCAAAGGTTTTGGTTATTGGTTGCGGTGGTCTTGGAAGTCCGATTTTGTTATATTTAACTGCCGCAGGAATTGGCACTTTGGGCATTGTCGAAAATGATATAGTTGATATCAGTAATTTGCAAAGACAAGTACTATATAGTTCATTATCAGTGAGTTATGCTAAAATTAATGAAACAGAAAAGCGTTTAAAAGAACTAAATCCTTTCGTAAAAATCAACAAATATGCTACAAGATTAAACTCTGAAAATGCCTTAGAAATCATCAAGGATTATGACATTGTGATTGACGGAACGGATAATTTCCCAACCAGATATTTGGTCAATGATGCCTGCGTGATGCTCAATAAGCCTTTTGTTTATGGAGCGATTTATAGGTTTGAAGGGCAAGTGGCAGTTTTTAATTATAAAAATTCATCAACTTACAGAGATTTATTTCCCACTCCTCCCCCACCCGAACAAGCCCCAAATTGTGCCGAAGCAGGAGTTTTGGGCGTGCTTCCTGGCATTATTGGCTCGATGCAAGCACTCGAAGCAATAAAAGTAATAACAGAAATCGGCGAACCTTTGGCAGGAAAACTCTTGGTTTTGGATACACTTTCGATGCAAAGTCGCATCATCAAAATTCCGAAAATGCCAGATACGCCGAAGATTACTGAGTTGATAGATTATGAGGAGTTTTGTGGGAATTACGAGTTACGAACGGGCGGCGTTCCGCTGACGAATGACGAATCTATTAAAGGTAGCGAAGTAACTTATCGACAACTAAAGCTGATGACTGATTATCAATTAATTGATGTACGAGAGCCTCTTGAATATGCCATGAAAAATATTGGTGGAGAATTAATGCCGCTTTCAGAATTGGAGAAACATTTACCAAAAATAAAAAGAGATAAAATGGTTATAGTTCATTGTCAAAGTGGTGTTCGGAGCATGAAAGCAATTAAAATTTTACAAGAAAAGCATGGTTTCGATAATTTATTAAACTTAAAAGGTGGAGTGAATTCAATTTTGAATGATACAATGATAGAATGATAGAATGATAGAATGATAGAATGATAGAATGATAGAATTACGTCATTTTATTATAATTTTTACATTCAAACATTCCGAACGGGCGGCGTTCCGCTTCAAAATTATATTTATGAAATCACAACTATTAGAAGTTATAAAATTGCTCATCGAAAAACGAATGGATACTTCGTGGCAAGCGATGGAGGCAGCCAAAAATTCAGCAAACGAAGAAGGCAAAAGTTCGGCAGGAGATAAGTACGAAACTGCCCGAGCAATGGGGCAACTCGACCGAGAAATGAATGGCAGAATGTTCGAACAAGCACAACATGAAAGAGCATTATTAGATAAAATTGACCTCGAAATTATGTTCTCAAAAGTAGCTTTTGGGGCATTAGTAGAAACCACAATGGGTCATTTTTTTGTTGGAATTGGCGTAGGAATTGTCGAATTTGAAGGACAAAAAATCATGGCAATTTCGCCACAATCACCTATTGGTCAGGTAATTACAGGAAAATCCGTAGGAGATTCTTTCGATTTTCGAGGAAAAATGCAGAAGATTATTTCTATAAATTGAGGTATGAAGTATGAGTTTTTTGCTACATCATACCTCATATATTATACATCGTCTTATCCCAACCACTGAAAAATCTTTGAAATTGGTTTTGCATAAAGCGTGTACCAGCGAGGTTTTATGCCATTCATTTCCCATGCTCGTCGGTCTTCTTTGTTGGCTCTAATGCGATTTTTTATTGAAGCATTACTATTTCCACCTGTACGCATTTTCATCAAAACAGCAGGAATATAAAATGAAGAAACATTGTGTTTATACAACATTCTGAGCATCAATTCGTAGTCGCCTGCACTTTGGTAAGAAGTATCGTACAAACCATAGGTATCGTAGGCAGATTTTTTCAAGAAAAAAGCAGTGTGCGGAGGCATCCAGCCATTCAAAAAACGCTCACGATTATATTTTCCAGACTTCCAATTTCTAACAATTTTATTGGTATCAACGGCATCAACATAATATAAATCACCATAGACCGAGTCGGCTTTTGAGTCTTCAAACGCCTTGGCAACTTTGCTAATCGCTTGATTATCAGGGTAAAAGTCGTCTGACCCCATAATACCGACCACATCGCCTGTTGCCATTTTTACACCTTTGCTCATGGCTTCATAAATGCCACTATCTTTCTCCGAAACCCATTTTATTTTATCTCCATAAGATTTCAAAATCTCGACCGTTCCATCTTTAGAACCGCCATCGGCAACTACATATTCGATGTTTGGATAATCTTGTGAAAGCACACTTTCGATGGTGTCTTTGATGGTTGCTGCCGAATTATAGGCTGCCGTTACGATAGATATTTTCATTCTTGAACACTTATACCGATTGAAATCGGCAGCTTAAATAATAATCGGATTATTAAATTATGTATCCGAATAAATTCGGTGAGTATATTTACGAAAAGATGATGTTCGTTGATTTTTATGATGTGCAATATTTCATTTTCAAATCAACAAATTTTCAAATCGCTACGGCGAACCGTCATTTAATTTTCAATGCCTCAAATTTACTAACATCAAGCATAGGAATTGCTGTTTTTAGAGAATTTTTATAATTTTCGTTAATCACTTTAATAATTTCATTGGCAATTACTGCCGAGCCTCGTGGCGTTGGATTGATGCCATCTAAGCTAAAAAAACTGCCAGTTAATAGCGATTTACTTAGTTTTATACCATTTCCTGCATCATAATTGCCGTTTTGTATTTTTGAATAAATGCTATTCAAATCAAGTAAAATGATGCTTCTTTTGTCAGCTTCTAATTTCAAAACTCCATTAAAATCACTTAGACGAGAAGCAACCGAACTGATTTCATCTTTATCCAAAACCTCAACATTTGTAAGCGGAAATGCCATAGAAGCTCCTTTTTTCTGTCCAGCAGCATTATTTTTTCCAACATTTGGAATAGCATCTAATAACATTCGGTCATTGGCAGTTGCCAATCTTACAATGCCATTTCCTGTGGTGATATAAATGCCTGAAACGCCTGAGTTTTTTGCCAATTCATCAAAAGTATAAAAATTAAAGTATGGAAAATCAAGGACATTTGGAAGATTTGTAATAATCCCTTTAGCTTTATTTGCCACCAAAGCATCTAATAATTTTTGGCAATTGAGAGCAAAAACAGATGTTTCTGTCAAGGGTTTTATGCCGCCAGAAGTAGCAAAATCAAGCATGTCATTTTCGCCAATACTTGCCGTAAAAAACGATGGATTACTTTCTTTCACAAAATCTGCATAAGTTATTTCTTCTTTTCCAACAGGCAAAATTCGCTCGAAATAAGGGTTAAAACCTTGAGTTTTAGCATTTCCAAGTCCAGTCTTTCCCATATCTGACATTCGTAAACCTACCACACCAAAATTACTTGGATTGCCCGCATATTTAGTAAAAAGCAAAGGAGAAATGCTTAAAATGGCTGTTTTGTCAGAAGTTTTATCAAAAACAGCAGAAGTATTCATGGCAGAAGTTGTAAAAAAACCTGTACCATTTTCTTGACTTATGGGAAAAAGTGCTTGTTCAAATTTTGCTCCTGTCTGTTGAGCAATCAAATTTGGGTATGACGACAATTGCCCCTCCCGGTACAAACCGCCATTAGTATAACCAGCTATCATCGAACCGCCAACGGCTACATATTTTGTAAAAATCGCATCGGTAGCAATGGCAGGAATTGGTTCGTCAGTTTGTGATTCGCAGCTTGTGAGAAAAACTAAGGCTGACAGAATTATAAGAAAACTTTTTGATGAAAATTTCATAAATAATGGTGTTTTTACTTACAATGATTCTATTTTATGAAAAAAGGTTGTAATAAGCTTAAAATATCAAACTTTGAATGCCGAAAAAGCAAATTTGTAAAATCAACAACCACAAAGCAATTGGATTATCTTTTCGGAATTTTAGGTTGTGAAACAAAGTCAATAAAAGTGCCGAAGTGATGAACCAACCAACATAATTTTGTAAAGGTGGAATTACGTTTTTCCAAGACCACATATCCAAACGAATGGCGATTGGTTCTGCCAAAAAATCAAACATTGTCATTAATAATGCTCCATAAAGCACTTTGAAATAGAGTGGTTTTGAAACCCTACAAAACGAACTTCCGACGCAATAAACCAATAAAAGCCAATTTACACCAATCACTGGTGGCACGTCTAAAATCTTAAAACCAAGCGTGGTTTCATATTGATATTCTCCGAAAATCATGCCAGTTTTTACACCGATTACTTCTACAAAAAAACCAATTAAGAAAGTTAAAACACTGAATATCAAGATGTTAAAATTCCATTCTTTATGAAAATACAATAAAATGCCGCAAGAAACCAACAAATTAAAAGGTGTAAGAAACCTGAAAAACTGAGCTGTTTGAGGAATATTTAAGCCAATAATTCCTGCCAAATACATGGCAGTCAGAAGATATAGATAGGGTTTTGGTTTCACTTTAGCATTGCTTTTTTGTCAAAATTAGGCATACAGTTGGCTATAAGCAAAAAAGCTGTTTAAACTTTTTATTTCAAACGCAAATGTACTGTACTAAATTCAAGTAAATTAGGAAAAATATTTATCTTTGTCATTCAACCTTAATGCTTCTCTATTTCTATGAAAAACTTAATTTTTTTAACAACATTATTGCTCATGAATATCGTTTCTATTGCACAACAAAAAACTATTGGTCAGATAATTAGACTTGACCCAGCTTTGGATAATTTGATTGAAAAAAATGCCAAAATTGAAGTATTGGGCGAAGGTTTTATTTGGTCGGAAGGTCCAGTCTGGGTAAAAAATGGAGGCTATCTATTGTTTTCTGATGTGCCTGCCAATACTATTTATAAATGGAAAGAGGGCGAGAAAATCATTGAGTTTTTGAAGCCTTCGGGCTACACAGGTATTATGCCTTACGGCGAAGAACCTGGTAGTAATGGCTTGATTATCAATAACTTAGGTCTATTGGTTTCGTGCGAGCATGGCGACCGCCGAGTGGCTGCAATGCCACTTGAACTTGGTGGAAAACGAACCCTTGCTGATAATTTTCAAGGAAAACGTTTCAATAGCCCGAATGATGTTGTACAAAAATCTAACGGAGATTATTATTTCACCGACCCGCCTTATGGAATGCCAAAAAAAGAAAAAGACCCAAGCCGTGAAACTGAACTTTTTGGGGTTTATCGCATCAGTAAAAATGGCACAGTTTCGTTGATTATAAAAGATTTGACTCGTCCAAATGGTTTAGCTTTTTCGCCCGATGAAAAAATACTTTATGTAGCACAATCCGACCCCGACCGTGCCTATTTAATGTCATATCCTGTGTTGGCAGATGGGAAGGTTGGCAAAGGAAAAATACTTTTTGATGCAACTCCTATGGTAAAACAAGGCATGAAAGGCTTGCCCGATGGTTTGAAAATAGACAAAAAAGGAAATATTTTCACAACTGGTCCGGGAGGTGTTTTGGTGATTTCTCCCGAAGGAAAACTTCTTGGCAGAATCGAAACTGGCGAATCTACAGCCAATTGTGCCTTTGGCAATGATGGCTCAACGCTCTATATCACGGCAGATATGTATTTGCTCCGACTTCAAACTAAAACAATTGGCTGTGGATTTTGATTAAATTTTCTCAAAATCAAAAGCCAAAATATCGGGTTCTACGAAGGTAAGTCTTGCTTCACGAGAAAGGAGTTTTTCACGAGAATAAAAGTGAAATGCCGCATTTTGGTCGCAATATTTGCTTTTCAAAAACTCATTACAAACTATTGTAAAGTCTTGATTATCAACCGAATAGCTTTTCAAAAACTCATTCAAAAGCCAAATCCAGAAGACCGTAATAGTTTCGTGATAACCACTCGAATCTGAGTTTATTCCTCCGCTTGCTTCGTTGTAAATGCGAATACCTTCACGCATTTTTACCAAAGCCTCATCATAGCCAAAATTAGCTACGTGCCAAAGTCCAGTAATTAAATGAGCTTCGTGCGTCCATTCTTTAGAAGGTAATGTTTTAGCTCGAAAACCCTCAATAATATACTCAAATTCTTGTTGGGCAGAAGCAATGAAATAGCTCATCAGACAAATATTATTCTGTTTATTTGGCAAAAAAAGCAATAATATCGAAAAATTCAAAATAATATTCTGTTATTGTTTCAGGGTTTTAATTTTTGTTAATTGATAAAGATAATTGTTCACTGATTTCATATCTTTGTCAAAACTAAACCTAAAAAACAATGGATGTCTTCGACCATACCCTACTCCGACTTATTCAAGTAATCATTTCCCTTTTTGTTGGTGTGCTTTTCTTGCAATCTGGCTTCGATAAAGTCTTTAATTTTCAAGGAAATAAAGGCTATATCCAAAGTGTTTTTGCCAAAACATTTCTGAAATATTTCTCTACAATTTTATTCATAATTATTACAATTTTGGAAGTTTTGGCAGGAATTTGTTGCTTTTTTGGAGGAATTTTCTATTTTTTTGGTGGCTACCAAGAAATTGCAATCTTAGGTTTGATGCTCTCATTTATTTCAATTCTTTGCCTTTTTACAGGGCAACGTATCGCCAAAGATTACGGCGGGGCGGCTTCGTTGGTAGCTTACTTTTTATTGATAGCTTTCGGACTTTATTTGTTTGCCTTAAAGGGGTAAAATTCTGTCAATAGCCATAATTTCTATAATTGTTTCAAAAAGACTTATATTTCGATTGAAATTAAAAATCTTACCATGTCTCAAACACGCCAACTCGCTGCCATCATGTTTACTGATATTGTCAGTTATACTGCCTTGATGGGAAAAGATGAACAACTTGCCTTTGAATTTTTGGTAAAAAACCGAGCATTACACAAACCAATTATCGAGGAATTTAACGGGCGTTGGATAAAAGAATTGGGCGATGGCGCAATGGCAAGTTTCAATACGGTTTCTGATGCGGTCAATGCTGCACTCAAAATTCAGGAAGGTTGCAATTTGACAAAGGATTATCAATTACGCATTGGTATTCATCAGGGCGAAGTGGTGTTTGAAAATGAAGATATTTTTGGCGATGCCGTCAATATTGCTGCCCGAATTCAAGCGGCGGCAAAGCCAGGTTGTATCTATATTTCTGAATCCGTGCATCATAATGTTTCCAATAAAAAAGATATTCAGAGCAGTTTTGTAAAAGAAGAAACCCTCAAAAATGTAAAAGAACCTGTCAGAATTTATGAAGTAAACACACCTTCGACAATCGAAAATTTATCTTCTGTAATAAAAGAAAAAGCTATCATTCAAGAAGAAAATAGCATTGCTGTTTTGCCATTTGCCAATATGAGCAGCGACCCTGAGCAGGAGTTTTTCAGCGATGGAATTTCGGAGGAAATTATCAATATGTTGGCACAAGTGCCGAATTTGAAAGTGGCTGGGCGTACTTCTGCGTTTAGTTTTAAAGGAAAAAATCAAGACCTCCGCAACGTTGGCACGCAACTCAATGTCAATCATATTTTGGAAGGAAGTGTTAGGAAATCGGGTAATAAACTACGCATTACGGCACAGTTGATTAAGGTTTCTGACGGCTATCATCTGTGGTCGGAGAAATATGACCGAGAGCTGGAAGATATTTTTGATATACAAGACGAAATCGCTTTGGCTATTTTGGAGGTTATCAAAATAAAACTATTGGGCGAAGAAAAGAAAGCCGTGCTGAAAAAATACACCGACAACCTCGAAGCCTATCAATTATACCTACAAGGGCGGTTTCATTATAATAAATGGGCTTTTGACAAAGCCCTCAAATCTTATCAGGCAGCTATTGAAATACAACCAACGTATGCAATTGCTTATTCAGGCATGGCTTCTTGTTATCTCGATATGTGGTATTTTAATTTTTTGCCTCCCAAACAGAGCAATTCTCAAATGAAGCTATCAGCTCAACATTCCTTAGATTTGGACAATGGAATTGCCGAAAGTCATATTGCTATGGGTCGTGTGAAACTATGGTATGAGTGGGATTTTGATGCGGCAAAAATTGAATTCAAAAAAGCTATTGAACTAAATGCCAAGATTGACGAGGCTTATGAACAGTATGCCTATTTGCTCAGTTTTATGAATAATTATGACGAATCAATCAAGTTTGCCTCAATAGCTTATACACTCGACCCATTTTCAATAACCAATAATTTTTGTATGGGATTTATTAATTGGATGGCAGGAAATTATGAAAAAGCAGTAGAGCAAGGCAAAAGATTGATTGAATTTGAACCTCATTTTTTTGGTGGTTATGTACTACTTGGATACGTGTATTTGAAATTGAAAAGATATAAAGAAGCTCTTGCAGCATACGATTTAGCTGTAAATCTAAATTATAGTGCTTATACTTTATATGGATTAGGGGCAGTGTATGGTTTTTTGGGAGAAAAAGATAAGGCTAAAGACGTGCTTGAAAAAATGGAAAATTTGAAAAACACGCAACAAGTAGGTAATTATAAAATAGCTTTCATCTATGCAAGTTTGGGGGAGTTTGATAAGGCATTTCATTTTTTTGAACAAGCAATAGAAAATCATGAGGGACAGGCGTTGTTGTTTAAATGGAATATTCTCGATTTTAATAATGGTTTAGCCGAAGACCCCCGCACCGAGCAAATATTGAAGCGGCTTGGCTTGGCGATGGGGTAGAGACGTTGCATCGCAACGTCTGATTGCGTAGAAACAGGTTATTTCAAAATTTTGCACCGCAACGTCTGATTGCATAGAAACAGGTTATTTTCAAACGATTGTTTTTTCATTTTTGCTATCATAGACGTTGCAGTGCAACGTCTCTACACAATCATAAATTTTCAGGAAATTCATCACCAAAAAATTTATCATCTTTCCAATTTTTAGGATTATTGAAAATGTAATTGCTAATACGTTCAAACGATTCGTCGGTTTCGATGATATTGTCCCAAAACCTTGCTTGCCAATCGAATGATAATTCTGGAAATGCTGCGTGAATATGTTTGGAACAAACTGATTTATAGGAACGAATAATCGTAGAGACCGAACCAGATTTTGGTGATATTTTTTGGAAAAATTCGTTTTTGTTGGGTTCGTTTCCTTTTTCGCCTTCATAGACGTTGCGGTGCAACGTCTCTACCTGATTTGACGATAAAATTAATACCCCATGAATATGATTTGGCATTACAATAAATTCACCTAATTCTACATGAGGGGAATATTTCGGTATTTCATACCAAAAGCCTTGTATAATTGCCCCTACGGTAGATAATGTCATTTTTTCATCAACACATTCGCCAAAGAAATGTGTTCGATTTTTCGTGCAAATTGTAATAAAATATGCACCATCTTTGGCGTAATTCCAATTCGGATAACGAGCAGAAGGAATGCGATATTTATCTTTATATTTGTCCATTTCAAAACATCAAAACCACTCACTCCGCATCTCAATCGTTACGCTATCTTCACTTTGCAGACGTTTTACCAAAGAATCAACTTTCACTAATTCGTATTCGTAAAAATATCGCATTGTAGCGAGTTTTCCTTTATAAAAATTTTGGTCTGCTTCGTGTGCATTATCCAATTTTCCGTGAGCCACAATGCCTTGACTCAACCATTGCCAAGCAATCGTAATGATGCCAAACATCTCTAAATAAAGCGTTGCATCTGCCAAATATCTCTCTGTTTCACCCTTTCCTGCCAAACCTAATAAATAGCCTGTTGCCTTTTGTGCTTTACCTAAATACTTTTCTAATTTTTCGCTAAATCGCTGTAAATGCAGTATTTGCGAAGCATCGAACATTGTTTTTGAAACTTCTTCAAAGAAAATTTGTGTAGCTTTTCCATTATGAATCGTAATTTTTCTACCCAATAAATCTATGCCATGAATACCCGTTGTGCCTTCATGAATCGGGTGAATACGTGCCTCACGATAGAATTGTTCCACAGGAAAATCAGTTGTATAACCAGCCCCACCCAAAATCTGAACTGCCGAACTTGTCGAAAGGCAACACATTTCGGAGGGATATGATTTTCCAATTGGCGTAAGCAAATCAAGCAATAAATTAGCTCGTTCTTTGGCTTCTCCTTCCTCTACATGAATCAAATCTGACAATTTACTGCAATATAAAAGCAAAGCCAACGAACCCTCAACAACCGATTTCTGAAACAATAACATTCGCTTCACATCTGCATGATTAATGATAGGCGTTTGAGGTTTACTTGGGTCTTTTTCAGAGATTTTTCTGCCTTGTGGGCGTTCTTTTGCATAGGCCAATGAAGCATAATATGCTGCCGTTCCGATGGCTGTCGCATTTGTGCCAACACCAATTCGAGCCTCATTCATCAACTGAAACATATAGCTCAAGCCCTTGTGTGGTTCGCCTACTAAATAGCCTTCTGCACCATCGTTTGAACCTACGCTTAAATGTGCTATGGGAGCTCCTTTATAGCCCATTTTATGAAAAATTCCAGCCGTAACTACATCATTATCAACTAATTGTGAGTTTTCGATACGTTTTTGAGGAACGACAAAAAGTGAAATTCCTTTTGCTCCAATCGGTCCACCTTTTATCTTGGCAAGCATCAAATGAATAACGTTTTCGCAAGCATCATGGTCGCCCGCTGAGATATAAATTTTCTGACCTTTTATCTTGTAAACACCTTGTTTTTCGGTTGGCTCAGCAGACGTTGAAATATCAGAAAGTGAGCTACCTGCATCGGGTTCTGTAAGTGCCATTGTGCCTTGCCACTTACCCGAATACATATTGGGCGTGAAAGTATCAATCAATTCTTGCGAACCAAAAGTCCGAATCAGATTAGACGAACCACCACTCATAAAAGTAAAAATACTCGACGAATAATTGGCAGCCTGAAAAATAAATCCTGCTGCATTTAGCACTGTCATAGGCAATTGTTGACCGCCTTCTTCATATTTGAAAGCAGCATTTACCCAGCCATCTTCCGCCATTTTTTTTATGATTGGCTTCATTCCTGCATGGATTCTTATTTTTCCGTCAATCAATTGTGGCTCATTTCTGTCCATTTCGGTCAGTAACGGCAGCAGCATTTTTTCGGCAATAGCATCGGCTGCACCAAGCACCATTTCAAACGACTCACGGTCATGGTCTTGAAAATAAGTATATCGTGTAAGTGCCTCAGTATCAAGCACTTCGAATAGTTGAAATTGTAAATCTCGCTTTGAGTAGAACATAGGTTTATAGGTTGAACGTTTATTTTATTGAAGATTTTTTGATTACCACGAAGGCACTAAGCTCACCTGAGTTTCACTAAGTGGTTCTCTGTGTTTTCTGTGAACTTAGTGTTAAAATTATACTCACAACACCCACCGCCAAAATACCTCCTGCAAAAACATCGCTTGGGAAATGCTGAAAAAGGTATATTCTTGAAAAACCGACCAAGATTGCTACAAAAAGACTAAAAACTCCCCATTTCGATTGTTTTAAAACAAGAGCAACGAAACACGCAAAGGCAAAAGCGGTCATAGTATGACCCGAAGGAAAACTCTGCCAATGATATATTTCTAACCCTTTTACCAAGCGAATTGTTTGTCCAGAGTTTTGATAAACCTCCATTGGGCGAGGCAAATTAAATATATTTTTTAATGAAACCGAAACAAAAACCTTTGCCAACCATGTAATAATGAGGAGTTTGATTTCTTTTAGCTTCGTGATTTTTTGAAAATAATTCACAAAAGCGAAGAAAATCAGCAAACTCAACCAAACAAAGTCTTCTCCCAAGAATGTTACGTACCTAAAAAACACATCGAGGAAGTAATTATGGTGTCGATTGACCCAAAACATCAACTCTGTTGGTGAATAAAAAATCTGTAATAATGCTCCCACAATGACCCAAAGCAAGAAAACAAGAAAAAACAAGCGGTTATTAATAAGTATTTTAAGCATTTTCTCTAAGAAACTTTCGTAATTCCAAAATTAGCCGTAAATTTGCAACCTTTCTGTGAAAACGTGAGCAAGATACTATCAAAATATGACATTCACATTCAAGGACTCGAAGATAAGCGTTATACGCTTGATTTTGAGGGCGAGAATGCTTTTTTCGAGGCTTTTGAACAAGACCTTATCACAAAAGGTAGTTTCAAAGCGGTCGTAAAATTAAATAAAAATTCATCTTTTATTCAGTTGGATTTTGAGATTACGGGCATTGTTGAATTAATGTGCGACCGAAGTCTTGAATTATTTGATGAGCCGATTCATACTTTTGACAAGTATATTTATAAATTTGGCGACCGTTACGAAGAAATCACCGACGAACTCGAAATGATTCCTCACGGTGCCGCAACTATAAATATTGCCCAGCATATTTATGATTTCATAGCGATAACAATTCCTATGAAAAGGCTTCATCCAAGATTCAGAGATGAAGAAATTGACGAAGAAGGCTTGCTCCTTTATTCAACCGATAAAGAAACCGTTGAAGAAAAAGCACAAGAAATTGACCCTCGTTGGGCAGCCTTAGGTAAATTAAGAATTGAGAATAGAGAATTATGAATTCAAGTACACGAGATTTTCTCCGAATTCTATTTTCTTCCTTATTATATATAAATTTGTTACATAGTTATTTAAAATAGTAAAATGGCACATCCTAAAAGAAGACATTCGACAAGTAGAAGAGATAAGCGTAGAACGCATGATTCTTTATCAACCAAAGCATTATCTGTAGATGCTACAACAGGCGAAATCCACGTTCGTCACCGTGCTCACGTATTTGAAGGCAATTTGTTCTACAAAGGCAAATTGGTTGCAGAAGGCTACCAAAAGGTTTAAAGTTTAATGCTTGCGATTGGTTGCTGGTTACTTTAATTTGTATGTATTTTGGTTCAAAAAATCCAATTTGCAGCTACCAGTAGCTAATGCCCAAAAACAAATATTTACTCACCAAAGAGATTGCTTTATGAAAATTGCCGTTGATGTTATGGGGGGCGATTTTGCTCCCAAAGCCATCGTCGAAGGTGCTGTCATAGCCGCCAATCAGTTGCCCGAAGGAGTTAAGCTGGTACTGATTGGTAAACAAAGTATAATGCTCGATATTTTGCGTACGCTAAAATATCCTGCAAATGCTATTGAAATGGTCAATGCTGATGATGTCATCGAAATGAGTGAGCATCCTACACGAGCATTTTCTCAAAAACCCAATTCCAGTATTGGAGTTGGGTTTAGACTTTTAAAAGAAAAACAAGTTGATGCTTTTTGTAGTGCTGGAAATACCGGTGCTATGATGGTTGGTTCACTTTTTACAGTCAAAACCGTTGGAAATATTCAACGCCCACCCATTGCGGGTTTTCTTCCTTTGAAAAACGGTAATTATAGCCTAATGCTCGACATTGGAGCTAATGCCGACTGCAAACCAGAGGTTCTTGCCGAATTTGCCGAACTTGGCTCTCTATATTCCAAATTTGCCTTTGGCATCGACCGCCCAAAAGTTGCTTTACTAAATATTGGTGAAGAAGAACAAAAAGGCTCTACTGTTGTGCAAGCTGCTTACCAATTATTAAAAATCAATAAGAAAATAAACTTTATCGGAAATGTTGAAGGTCGTGATTTGTTTGATGGCAAAGCCGACGTAATCATCACCGAAGGATTTACGGGGAATGTGATTTTTAAAATGGGCGAATCTTTTTATGACTATGCTGCTTCAAAAGGAATCAAAGACCCTTTGATTGACCGCATGAATTATGAAGTTGGCGGTGGAAGTCCTATCATCGGTATCAAAGGAAATGTAATTGTAGCCCATGGTATTTCTACGCCCGAAGCTATCAAAAACATGATTTTCTTGGCAAAACGTCAAATCGAATCAAGAGTAACTGAGCACATAATTGAGGCTTACGAAGATTAATATTAGGCCTTCATTGTTACATAAACTATTGGATATCAACTGTTTAGTTAATTTCAAAGACATCAGTTCTTATTGCTGTATATTTAGAAATTTACCATTATCCTAAACCAAACGGTCAGACCATCGGTGCATTACCTTCGGTACAACCTTACTACAATAAATGAAACTAAAAGCAGCCATCACAGGCGTTCATGGCTATGTGCCAGAAGATATTTTATCGAATGAAGATTTAGCAAAATTGGTAGAGACCAACGACGAGTGGATTGTTACTCGAACAGGTATCAAAGAACGCCACATTCAGCGAGGCGATGGTTTGGCTACTTCTCACATGGCATCTGCGGCTGTGAAAGGATTGCTCGAAAAAACAGGCACTGACCCAAAAGACATCGAATTAGTCATTTGTGCAACAGTTACGCCTGACTATATGTTTCCTTCTACTGCTAATTTGGTTTGTACGCAATGTGGCATTCCAACCATTGGAAGTTTTGATATTTTGGCTGCTTGTTCAGGCTTTTTATATGCTTTATCTGTTGGCTCTCAATTCATTGAGTCGGGCAGATACAAAAAAGTAATCGTTATTGGAGCGGATAAAATGTCGGCAATTGTTGATTATACCGACCGCACCACTTGCGTACTTTTTGGTGATGGTGCAGGAGCAGTTTTGCTCGAACCAACTACCGAAAACTGTGGCTTAATGGACTTCATTCTTCGTTCGGACGGCACTGGCGAAAATCATTTGATTATGAAAGGTGGTGGAAGTCGTTTCCCTGCAAGCTACGAAACAGTTGATAATAAATGGCATAATATTCACCAAGAAGGTCCTTCTGTGTTCAAGTTTGCTGTTACGAATATGGCAAACGTTTCTGCCGAAATAATGGAGAAAAATAATTTGACTGGTGATGATATTGCTTGGTTAGTGCCTCATCAAGCAAACAAACGTATCATTGATGCAACGGCTCGCCGTATGGGAATTGAAGATGAAAAGGTGATGCTCAATATTCAAAATTATGGCAATACTACTGCCGCAACTATTCCACTTTGCTTGTTTGACTACGAAAATCAATTAAAAAAAGGCGATAATTTGATATTGGCTGCCTTTGGCGGTGGATTTACTTGGGGAGCCGCTTATGTAAAATGGGCATACTAAGTGCAAAAGCACAATTAAGAATGTAGAATTAAGGGTGGGTAATATCTACTTATTAAACACAACGACTTGATTATCAGATATTTAGAAATAAAAAATAAGAATTAGTAATGGCAAATACAGCAGATTTCAGAAATGGCCTTTGTTTAGAATATAACAACGACCTTTATACAATTACAGAGTTCCAACATGTAAAACCTGGCAAAGGTCCAGCTTTTGTTAGAACAAAATTAAGAAATCTTCGTACAGGAAGAGTAATTGATAATACTTTTAATGCAGGAGTAACAATTACTACCGCAAGAATTGAAAAAAGAGAATATCAGTTTCTTTATAAAGATGAAACAGGCTATAATTTCATGGAAAATGAAAATTATGAGCAGTTTAATTTGGACGAAAAATTAGTTCCACAAGCCGATTTGATGAAAGACGGTCAGTTGGTTTCAGTACTTGTTCATGCCGAAACAGAAACTATTTTGAGCGTAGAATTACCTCAGTATGTAGAATTACGGGTAACTTATACCGAGCCAGGCTTACGAGGAGATACAAGTAATAGCCCCATGAAACCTGCAACAGTGGAAACTGGTGCAACCATAAAAGTACCTTTATTTATTGAAAACGACGAATTGATAAGAGTAAATACGCTTACTTACGAATACGACGCAAGAGTAAAAGAAGGAAGATAATAAATTATTGGAAAAATATTAAAAACATATCAAAGACGATAGCTTTTTGAATTTGAAAAGTGGAATTTAGAAATAAAATTTTCAAAATATCTACCTTTTTCAAATTTCTTTGAAGGTATCGTCTTTCTTTTTACATTTGCAAAGCAAATACTTAAACCCACGAATAATCTCTACCCTTCATGGAAAAAAAAGACATTCAAAAATTAATAGATTTCATATCTCAGTCAGGTTTAGACGAAGTAAACATCGAAACTTCAGAGTTGAAATTGGCTATCAAACGTTATTCTAATGCAGTTCCTGTGGCAGTTCAAGCACAGCCAACTTATGCTGCACCAGTACCCGTTGCTGCTCCTGCACAAGTTCAGCAAGTTGCTGCTGCCGCTCCTGTTGCTGCTGCACCAGTTGCCGAAGCAAGCAATTTAGTAACAATCAAATCTCCAATGATTGGTACTTTCTATCGTTCGGCAGGACCCGACAAGCCAAACTTTGCTGAAATTGGTGATGATGTTGAAATAGGAAAAGTTGTTTGTATCATCGAAGCGATGAAACTTTTCAACGAAATCGAATCTGAAATTTCGGGTAAAATCGTAAAGATTTTAGTCGAAAATGCTACACCAGTTGAGTTTGACCAGCCTTTGTTCTTGGTTGAGCCAGTTTAAAAACTAATAAAAACGATGCAATTACAAGTTTTAAAAGATAGTTTTGGAAAAAATACAGGAGTATTTATCCCTATTGAAGACTGGAATATTATCAGTCAAAAACATGAAGATTTAAAGGCATTGGTTAATCTACCAAAAACTAAAAAGAAAATTACTGATTTGGTCGGAGCGTTATCTGACGAAACAGCAAATGCTATGCTTAAAGAGGTAAAAGAAGGTCGAGAAGATTGGGAAACAAGATTAAATAAACAGTTTAATTGATGTATTTATTAGATACAAATGTAGTGATTCACTACTTAAACAAAGCTTTACCTACCCAATCAATTATATTTTTGAACGAGTTTATTGACGAACATTGCTATGTTTCGGCAATTACTCAGATGGAAATATTGGGTTTTAACTTCAAAAACAAAATTGACCAAAATATTATCGAAACTTTTATAGAAAATGCCACCGTTTTAGATATATATTCAGATGTCATTCAAAAAACTATACGCATACGGAAAAGTAGAAAAATAGACCTTCCAGATGCTATTATTGCAGCAACAGCTTTAGTTTATGACTTTACACTCATTACTCAAAACATGAAAGATTTTGAAAAAATTCAAGGTTTAAAAACGCTAAATTCATTTGAGTTGTAACAAATAATTTTTGATGAAAAATATACTACTTTTTGCTGTTATAACTTTATTTTATGCTTGTAAAACAAAAGAAGTAGTTACGCCAAACCGCCCACCAAGTGCTTTTACGGTTACACCGACTTTGAAAGGCGATGGGAAAACAATTACATTAAACTGGACAAAAGCCAAAGACCCAGATGGTGATGTCATAACTTACACAGTAGTTTTAAAAGATACTTTGGCAAAAAACATTAGCGATACAACTTATACGATTGCCAATTTAGATTTTAATTATAGCCAAACAGGAAAAGTAATAGCCAAAGATGCCAAAGGATTAAAGACAGAGACGAGTTTTACGGCTACGACTAAAGTTCAAGTTTTTGTAAATATTCCAGACCCAATTTTCGAGAAATATTTGATTGACAATAAGATTGATAAAGATGGAGTAGTGAATGGTAAGATGAATGTTGATGATGCGAAGGGGGTAACAGAAATTAGTGTAAATAGTAAGAGCATAAAAAGCCTTGCTGGAATTGAAGTGTTTACGGATTTGCAAGCGTTGCGTTGTTCTAATAATCAATTAACAACTTTAGATGTTAGTAAAAATGTAAATTTGTATCGTTTGTTTTGTCCCAATAATCAATTAACAACCTTAGATGTTAATAAAAATTTACAAGCCTTAGAATGTTCTTCTAATCAACTAACAGTTTTAGATGTAACTAAAAATATAGATTTAGTGACTTTTGATTGCTCATATAATCAATTAACGACTTTAGATATAAGTAAAAATGCAGTTTTACAGAACTTTTCTTGTAGTTCTAATTTAATCAAAACTATTTGCGTAGCTGATAAAGTTAAAGCTGATGCAAATAAAAATTGGTATAAAGATAAGGCAGCCACATACGAAGTTTGTAAATAAAAACATTAATGCATTGAAAAACCAAGCCAAATAAGCACATGACAACAATTCAAATAAATTTGCCAGATGATTTGGTAAATAAGTTATCAAAGTTAAATACTAATGCAGAAGCATTTATTATTTCTTTACTTCGCTCTCGCATAATGACCTCAGACAAGGAGTTAACCCTTGCTGATGAGTACCGTTTGGCAGGTGTTGAAAACAAACAACTCATGCAAGATTTTAAGAATGTGGACTTAGAAAATTGGGAAGATGCTTACTAAACGAGGCGAAATTTGGCTTGCTAATCTTGACCCTACGGTGGGAAATGAAATTCAGAAAACCCGCCCAGTTGTGGTTGTGTCTAATGACGTAAACAACAAACATAATCAGGTTATTACGATTTTGCCTATTACGTCTAATGTTACAAATATATTTTTTTTTGAAGTTTTTTTGCCCAAAGGCGTTGCCAATTTACCCAAAGACTCAAAAGTTAAAGCCGACCAAATTCATGCTATTGATAAAAGTCGTTTAGCTAAACGCATTGGCATTTTGCCCGAATCTTTTCTTTTGCTCATTGAAAATGCCATAAAACACCATTTGAATCTAAGTTAATTATAAAAATTCGATAGAAATGCTGTATTTTTTACAGCTAATTATTTACAGAAAATAGAATGTTTAAAAAAATACTAATCGCTAACCGTGGCGAAATCGCCCTCCGAATTATTCGTACTTGCCGAGAAATGGGCATCAAAACAGTAGCCGTTTATTCGACTGCCGACCGTGAAAGTCTGCATGTAAGATTTGCCGATGAAGCTGTTTGTATTGGACCCGCTGCAAGTCGCCAATCATATTTAAGTATTCCGAATATCATTTCGGCTGCCGAAATCACCAATGCCGATGCTATTCACCCTGGCTATGGATTTTTGTCCGAAAATGCTGAATTTTCAAGAGTTTGTGCCGAATATGGCATAAAATTCATTGGAGCAACCGCCGAGCAAATCAATTACATGGGAGATAAAGCTACGGCAAAAGCAACCATGCGTGATTCGGGCGTCCCAGTAATTCCAGGTTCTGATGGCTTGCTCGGATCAGTCGAAGAAGGAATCAGATTATCGGCAGATATGGGCTACCCCGTTATTGTGAAAGCAACTGCAGGCGGTGGTGGTCGTGGCATGAGAATTATTCATAAGCCAGAAGAATTTCAAAAAGCGTGGGACGATGCCAAAATGGAATCGGGTGCAGCTTTTGGAAATGATGGTTTGTACTTAGAAAAGTTCATCGAAGAACCTCGCCACATCGAAATTCAGATTGTTGGCGACCAATTTGGCAAAGTTTGCCACCTTTCGGAGAGAGATTGTTCGATTCAAAGAAGGCACCAAAAATTAGTTGAAGAAACGCCTTCTCCTATCGTTTCGCAAGAATTACGTGAACAAATGGGCGAAGCTGCCATTAAAGGTGCAGCTGCCATTGGCTACGAAGGTGCAGGAACGATTGAGTTTTTGGTTGATAAACATGGAAAATTCTATTTCATGGAGATGAACACCCGAATTCAAGTTGAGCATCCAATTACAGAGGAAGTAACAGATTTTGATTTAATAAAAGAACAAATAAAAGTAGCAGCTGGCGTTCCGATTTCGGGAAAAAATTATTTTCCGAAATTGTTTGCTATGGAATGTCGTATCAATGCCGAAGACCCAAAAAATAACTTCCGCCCATCGCCAGGCAAAATTACTAATTTGCATTTTCCAGGCGGTCATGGTGTCAGAATAGATAGCCATGTATATGCTGGTTATACGATTCCGTCAAACTATGATTCGATGATTGCAAAGTTGATTATTACGGGACAGTCGAGAGCCGAAGTGCTTACTCGTATGAAGCGTGCTTTGCAGGAATTTGTGATTGAAGGAGTGAAAACAACGATTCCATTTCACATAAAATTGATGGATGATGAAATTTTCAAATCAGGAATGTTTACGACCGCTTTTTTAGATACTTTTGATTTTAGCGATTTGTAAAAATCTGATAATCAATAAGTTACAATAAAAAGCCTCCAAAATGGGGGCTTTTTTGTTGTTGAGAAATATCAATGATTTTTTCCAAAATTCTTTTCACCAGCTTCAATTGCAATTTTCAAATGGTTTTCTTTTGGCGGAATCGGGCAGCTGTATCCCGCACTAAAAGCACAATATGGATTGTAGGCTTTGTTAAAATCTAAAAATATTTTTTCGCCTTCAATTTCTTTCATGCGTAAATCAAGGTAACGTCCGCCTCCGTAAGACTCTTTTCCATTGCTCAAATCTTTGAATGGAACAAATAAATAATCTCGGTATTGTGGCATGGCTTTCAAGCTAAGTGATTGATAAACAGCGAGTTGTAGTTTCTTTCCATCAATTTCAAATCTTAATTCTCCAAACTTAACGTAAGTTTTTGTTACGCCTGCTGACGTCGGTATTTCAAAAGGTTTGCCTTTGGGAGTAGCAACAAACGTACATTCAACTTTGAATTTTTCGTTGGGTTCGTAGAAATGTAATAATTCAAAATCTTCTTTTTTCAGTGGAGAGTTTGCCGATTTTAAGAATTCGGCTTTGTATTCTTCACGGTGTTTTTCTATTTCTGCCTTAAAATCTTGGGCGAAAAGAATTGTAGGGAACAAGCAGAAAATACTTAAAATCATGTTTTTCATTGACCTATTGGTTTAACAGTTTTTGCAATAAAAATACTCAAAAATATCATAATCATAGCAAAATAGCCAACATATTGATAGTTTTCGAGAAATCCAGAGGGCGTTTTGTGAATAATGAAACCACCAATATTGGTTGCAATCGCCTGTGCAAAAAGCTGAACGGACGAATTTATTGCCATAAAACTTCCTCTTTGTTGCGGCGAAACAACACTCGAAACTATTGCTTGTGTAGGAATCAAACGACCATTTGAAAAAACAAAAAAAATGGCTGCAATAACCAAAACTCCCCAAATAACGCCAGAAAACATATTGGTTATCAAGAAAATCGGAATCAAAGAAAGCAAGGCGAATATTACAAAAACAGGGTATTTACCTTTTTTATCGGCCAATTTTCCTACTAATGGTGCCGAAAAGATAGTACAAAGTCCTCCTACAAAATAAATCAAGAAAAGATTATCTTGGCTAAATCCAACATTTGCAACCAAAGTAGGCGAGATATAAGGAATAATGCTAAAATGTCCCAACATAATAATCGTTGAAAGAAACAAAGCCCGCATCTGATTTGGGCTTTCAAGAATAGCTGTAATAACCGCAAAAGGACTTTGCTTAACTTGGCGATTTTGAAGATGTTTATCCAAAGCAGGTACATATTTATAAATCAAAAAAATGACAATTATCCCCAAACTTCCAAGCACTAAAAATGGCGAATGCCAACCAAATTTTGTGGCCAAATAAAGCCCTGAAGGAATGCCCACAACCGCCGCCAATGAAAAAGCTGTTGTGATAAAACCCATTGCTGTTGCTCGGCGTTCATATTCAAAAGCATCGGCAACGATAGACATTACTTGTGAGCCAATTATTCCCCCAAAAATGCCAGCAATGATTCGGGCTAAAATCAAAAATTCGTACGTAGGAGCAAATGCACAAGCAAAAGTGCCTGCAACAAAGCCAATATAAGCAAATAAAACTACTTTTTTTCGGTCATAATTATCAACAAAAAAGGCAGACAAAAAGCCTGAAACTCCTGCACTCAGACCATAAGCCGACACCACAAAGCCAAATTGACGAGGAGAAATATCAAAAATCTGCATCAATTGTGGACCCAAAGGCATCATAATCATAAAATCTATGATGTGCGTAAAATTGATGCAGGAAAGTATAAAAAGTAGTAGTTTTTCTTTTTGAGTCATTTTGAAAAATCTTGGAATAGTCTAATTTTTCAACGAAAGCAAAGAAAAAATAATTCCAAAAGGCAATGTATCAATAAAAACAAGAAGCCCCATTTCGATTTGAAATGAGGCTTCAAAATAAATAAAAACTTCTTACAAACCTTTGCCAGTTGCAGCCCAATAAATGCCACCATAAAGATGGTCAAGGAAAGTTTGGTCGCTATAAACCGCTAGAATATGACCCAAACCAGTATAGAATGAACGACCACCGTCATAATTATGGTACCACGCAATCGGGTGAAAACCCATACCTTTTCCTTCATTATCGCCCCATTTCACCGTAGGGTTATAAGATTTTTCATCAATCGAAATCAAAACTTTCAAATCTGTAGCATTGGCAGGGGTTTTAAATTCATACCACTCGTCTGTCCAAAGTAATTTTTTCGGGAAACGCTCCATGCCCGGAAAATTGCTGTCTTCTACTTTCAAATAAGCTGTTTGTTGTTGTGGATGAATTTTGAAATAATTTCCAACCAATTTTCCATACCAAGCCCAATCGTACTCAGTATCGGTTGCACTATGAATTCCGACAAAGCCTTTGCCAGCCTTAATAAATTTTTCAAAAGCTGCTTGTTGCTCATCATTCAAGATATTTCCGGTAGTATTCAAAAAGATAACTGCCTGAAATCTTTCTAAATTTTTGTCATTAAAAACCGAAGCATTTTCCTGCCAATCTACTGTAAAAGTGTGTCTTTGTGCCAATTGTTTGATGGCGGTAACGCCTTCATTGATGGATTCATGATGAAAACCGTCTGTTTTTGAAAATAATAATACCCTAAATTGCCCTTGAGCGAATGATGAAATAGAAAAAGTAATTGTCAATAGAAGTAACAACAATGACTTTTTTACAAGAAAATGTTTCATAGTTTTTTTGATTGAGGTTGAATAAAAAATATAAAATAAATTAGTGTCAAAGAAACACTTATTGATGAAACAAATGTAGGATTTTGAAATTTATCAACCAACAAAGAGGGGATATTTAAACTATGTTTTGAGAGTAATCAAGCATCAGATGATGGAGTTCAAAAAGTTTTTTGCCAATTATCGTTTGATGATTTGAAATGTAAGAAAAATCAAAGCTTTGCAAAATATTAGTTTTTGTAAGCGTAATTAATGTATTATTTCTTACCTCAATAATTTCAGTATTTGTGCCAGATTTGCTAATCAGGTTATTGATTTTATCTTTGTTCTGCTCAATATCACAAGGCTTTACTATGAATCCAATCATTCCATTTCTTCCGAGATTTGTAGGGTATTTTTCACTTATAAAGCGATGTATGCCTTCTTTTACATACTCGCTATTTAATGGACTTTCTCCATCTAATCGTTTACATTCAAATGTAAAATAATTATTTTTTCCACCTGAAAACGACAAACCCTCTACAATTATCATAATATCTAAATATCCTACTTCTTTCCGCTTTTCAATTTTTGCAGGCTCGGCAATAAAATAAAAATTATTTATCTGCAAATCTTCTTTAATATCTGGATTTTGTAAATAATCATCAACAAGCATATTTCGGAGATAATTTTCATCATTTTCAAATTTTGGATTTTCCGAAAGAAGGCTCTCTTGATAACAAATAATAACGGCTGATAATAGTTTTTTAAAGCTTTTTATGACATAAAATTCACTATTACTTTTACTCAAAGGAGAAGTATTCATTCTATAAAGTTGGTGTTTATGCTTCGATTAATTCAAGTTCTTCGGTTCTTTTAAATATGCTTTCTATGAATTCATTTAAGTCTAAGTAAGCAATTGCTTCATGCCAAACTTTATATTCATTTGGTTTAATTACATAAAATGATGAGTCATTAAATCCTTTTATATCTTTTTGTATGTAAAGATTAGATGCTTGTTCCTCAAAACCCATACCTATAAAATGACGTAATATTTTCTCTTGGTTTGCGATTCTCTCCTTCCATTCAATCATTTCATTAGGTTCTAATTGACTAATTACAAAATTCACAGCTATTACATCTTGTGAGTAATAAATTTCCGCATTGAAATAATTACCATCTTCTGGTTCATAAATCGTAGAGAAATGCTTTATAAATACATTCACATACTTTTCAATGAATATTCTATCTTGTGATGATTGTAAGTTTCGATATGGCTCTTGCTCTCCCTTCCATAAAGGAATTGAAACCTTAAAGGCATAATCCAAAAGGCTTTTTTCAGTAGAATTAAGCCTGTAAAGTTGATATAATAATATATCTAATTCTTTCTCTAACGGACAAACTTCATGTTCATTAAATGTTTGATTTTTGTAATAATCTTGAATTCTATCTACATAATTTGCGATTCTGTCATCAATTATTGATGGGAAATTAACCATTTCTTTTTGATGAATTTGTTCTCGTTCAATTCCACTTGATGAAATTGTCATCAAACTATAATAAATGAACATATTAGAATTTAAAGTCCCAACAATACTTTTTAGGGCATTCTTATGCTCTTCAAACCCTTTTATTACCATAACTGTATCTGTAAACATCCATTCGTCTTCTGAATAAGCACTAACTGCTTGCAAAGTATCAGGTATAAAACCTTTTTTTATAAAAAGATAGGGTGGATAAAATATACGTTTATCCTTTCTATCTCTGTGAACAGTAGAAATTTGCCATGGTTCTGTATCCTCAGTATTTATATAATATCTTTTTAAAAGTTTTTTTGTATCCGTATCAAGGTATTTCCTTCCAACAAACTCAGAAATGTCATTTTCGTCACTTCCATTAACCTGCACCCCTCTATTAGGAGGAAGCATTTCATTTTCTTCTGTAATATTTTTTATTGATTTAAAACGAGAACTTTTGAGTCTTTTTATTAAATAGAAATCTAATAAATTGCCATAAACTAATACTTTCCACAGCCAATCATAATCGGAAAAATAGCCTTGTAATACTTCTTTATAATCATATTTTTCTATTACAAATGCTCTAAATAAATCAAAATATTTGTTAGGCTTTAGTGAAATATGTTTGACTATATTTTCAGGATTTACAGGTTTTCCAGTAAACTTGTAGAAAATAATGCTTGCAGGACCAGTTGTATTTTTTTTGAGTCCTTTTATTTTGGGACCATTTTTTTTGAAGACTTTATCCCTTATGGCTGAAAGTTCTACTATTTGAATAATTTCGAATTTATCCAAAAAATATGTTCTAAATTTTTTGGAATCTACGTTGTATAAAATTTTACTCGTAATAATTAAAGCACAAGTAATTTCTTTATTTGTTTCTCTAAATAAGTTACTTAAACGTAATAAAAAGGCTTGTGCTATTTCCTTGTTACCAATTATCGTATCTTTTATTTTTTCTTTTCTTGCCCTTGTTTTACAATAGTTTAAGTATTGTTTTTGATATTTTGAAACATTTCCCCAAGGTGGATTTCCCAATACAAAATCGAAATGGGTTTCAGATACTTTGGTTCTAAATAGATATTCTTGTGTGAATTTATCATCAAAAAAATCACCTTCAAAGAAATTATCTCTCAAATTAGGGAACTTAAAATCAGCAATATCTTTGGGGTCTTGGAAGTCAAGAAGCGTTATATAAATTGAAAAAATCGCTACATTGACCGCTGCGGGGTCTTTATCTACTCCAAAAATATTATCAATTACTAAATCATTGAGGTGTTTTTTTAACTCCACTCCGTTAAGTTTATTAATTGATTGAAACCTTGTAATAATTTGCCTTAGAGTTTCTACCAAAAAAATCCCAGAGCCACATGAAGGGTCTATTACTCGGCAATTATACTCGTTTTCATCTTCCTCAAAATATTTAGTAACGGTTTGTTTAACAATATATTCAGCTAAAAACAATGGTGTATAAAAAGCCTTATTTTCAGCCTGACTTTCACCCATAAAGAACTCATAAATATTACTAATGAATTCTACTGGAATTATCTGAAAATCGTAGTATTTGAATTCCTTGAAGTCCAAACGTGATTGTCCACTTCCTACCTCATTTCCTTTGAATAAGTCAAATAAAACCCCTACACATTCGGAATTAATATGCTCATCAGAAAGGTCTAAATTCTGAACAGGAAAAAGCCTTTCTTCTGCATCATCGAAGAATTTATTGTCTATAAATCTAAACCAATCATATAGATTTTCAACACTTTTACTTTCGAGCATATTCTCAAAAACATCAATATCAAATTTAGCATTTTTGAAAACAATTTCTACCTCTCTATCAATCAAATAGCGTGTAAAAATTAATCGCCCAATTAAACTATTGGCTAATTCACTTTTAATATCTATTTTTTTGAGCAACTCACGAGCATCATAAATGTTTTTTAAAAGTGTATTATCAACTTTACTTTTTGTATTATTTATATTTTCATTGTAATTATTCCACGTTTTTCCAGAAATCAATTCCCAAAAATTGAAATCATCTTTTTTGTTCTCATTAGCTAACACATTGAGATATCCGTCTTTACTATCAAATGAGAATCCGTTTAAAATTTGGAGTTCATCAGGCAGAATAATAAATACGACAGGTGTCTTACCAAAATTCCAACAATCCTTATGAATTTTTCTGATAGTTTGATTATCTCTACTTTCTACTTCAAAAAAAAGCACAAAGCTATTTTCTGAAAAATAGTATTTGGAAGAGTTTATGAAAAAGGCTGAGGGTTTAATTTTTTTTAAAACTTCTTCAACCTTGACAGAAAATTTATTTTTCCAAGTTTTGGGTTGTTTATAAAAATATAGCCCGTTTTTCTCTAAGCCTTCATCAGAGATAAAGTCCAGTTTTCTAAGCAACTGATTAAGAGAGCCTTGCATAATAAGGAAGATAGGGATGTTGAGTTTTGCAAATATATATCATAATAAGCAAAATATACGCCAATTGTAGGTGATTTTGTTCAGCTTTTCCACTTGATGGCACAGCCAACAGCTTTCGTAGTAGTTGTAACGACAGGTTTTCCTGCCAATAAATTATTCACGGCATCTTCTACATAGCGTTTTGTAACGCCCGCAGGGTCTTGGGCATTGTCGTCTATTGCACCCAAATATTGAACAATTATTTTGCCTCCTTCTTTTTTCAAAACATAAACTTGTGGCGTACGCATCGCTCCAAACATTTTCGAAACCGCTTGCGTATCGTCAGTCAAATATGGGTATGTATAACCTTTTTCCTTTGCTCGTGCTTGCATATTGGCAAAAGAATCTTCTTCGTAAGCATCTGGGTCATTAGGATTTATAGCAATCACGGGGAAGCCCTGAGAGGCAAATTTATTATCAAGAGCCACAACTCGGTCTTCGTAAGACTTTGAAAAAGGGCAATGATTGGAAGTAAAAACCACAATAAAACCTTTGGCAGAAGTAAAATTTGATAACGAAAGCACTTTTCCATCAATGTTTTTGAGCTTGAAATCTGCCACAACATCGCCCAAATTATAGCCAGCAACTGCAATGGTTTTGGCATTGGGTACTTCCAACGGTTCGGCAGCATCAACTTTCTTGAACAAATAAGTTGAAAATAAACCTCCAACCATCAACATTGTTACAACTGTCAAAATTTGCTTTTTCATTTTTTGTTTATTTTTAAATTTACTTTAGGAATACGTAAATTAGTTTTGCCTACTAACGTTTTGAAAACAATATTATTTTAAAAAAAGTGCTTGATTTTTTCAGTAAGTGTTTGATAGTCAAATGATTGTTCGTAAAATTCTTTTCGATTTCCTTGACTAATCAACGTTGCAGGAATCGCTCCCGACCATTTTGTGCTTACTTTATCAATCCAACTATCATAATCTGGTTCGTCTAATAAATAAACTTTTGAAAGGATTTTCTTCTCTTCCACAAATTTTTTTACGCTTTCCAAATCTCGCAAAAAATCAAGACTTATAAAAACAACTTTTACATTATTTAGACGAAAATCATTTGCTAAAGTCTCAAAAACAGGCATTTCGGCAACGCACGGACCACACCACGAAGCCCAAAAATTAATGACATAAATGCTGTCATCTTTTTGCATTATTTTGTCTAAGTCAGTAAATTTTATAATTTCAACACTTTGTGCCGAAGTTATATAACTACTTGATAGGCAGATGATTACAATAAATAATTTGAATATTTTCATAATTCTTTTTAGAAGTATTATGTAAATTTATTTTTAAAATCCGTAATTAGCAATAAATATAATGAGTGAATGTTTTTGCATGAAATTTTTCTTTTAAATATTGATGACACTTCACTTAAAAGTAAAACCTGGAAGTAAAATTGATGCATTGTTTTTTGACGATGCAGGACAACTTAACGCCAAAATAAAAGCTCCACCGCAAGACGGCAAGGCAAATGCCTATTTGCTTGAGTTTTTGGGAAAACAATTAGGTATTGCCAAATCCAAAATCACAATTTTGGCAGGTTTTTCAAGTCAGTTTAAAAAATTAGATATTGAGGTTGAAGAAAAAGTTGTTGAGGTGTTCTTGAAAAAAATAAAGTTGTCAGCTGTTGAAAAATAAATATATTTGCAATTACATATGCATTTTTTTAAATCCGTGAAAATCTGTATAAATCCGTGTTATCCGTGTTCCAAATTCGCTGAAAAATGGAACACGGATAACACGAATTCCGGTGGAAACACGGATTTTTTATTAGTATTCAAAAATTTGTCATATAGTATTTAAAATCAACCAAAAAATCGTGGCGACGAACCGCTATTTAAAACATGAAAAGAATTATTATTGTTCTCTTTATTTCTTGCTTTTATGCAAGTATATCTTTTGCCCAAACTTCTTCGACAGATTCGTTAAAACAGTATGTTGGCACGTACAAAATGAAAGGTGATGCCCCTTTTCAGTCTTACAAAATAACTTTTGCCGATGGCTCAATTTCGGGCGAAGCTGATAGTTATGGAGCTAATAAATTGGTAAAATTGGCAGGAATTGACAAATTTCAATCCACCAGTTCTTATGCTTCAATCTTTACTTTTACTCGTAATGTTGATAAGAAAGTAACAGGTTTTAAGATGGAAATTCAAGGTACTGAAATCCTTGCTGACAAAGAAAATTAGATTTTTTTTTTAGAGAAAGGAATTTTATAAATTCTTTTATCTAATTTATAACTTTTCCGTGTTCGAGTTTTAATCTTTTATCAACACACTTTGGGATTTCATCTTCATAATGTGTAACATAAATGAGTGTTTTGTCTAATTTTTGGACTAATTCATTGACCAAATCTCGGAAATAAACCAAGTGATTATAATCTAATCCTTGGCAAGGTTCGTCTAATAAAAGTAGCGGCGGATTTTTGATTAACGCTCTTGCCAAAAACACTTGCCGCTGCTCTCCTGTTGAAAGTTGATAGATTTTTCGTTCAGCTAAATGATTGATATTCAATAGTTTAAGATATTTTTCCGTCAATTCTCTTTCTTCATCACTTAGTTTTTTAAAAAGCCCAGCCGAGTCAAATAACCCTGATGCCGTGGCTTTCCAAACTTCTGTATTTCGATTAAAATACAAGTGCAACTCAGGCGAAACATAGCCGATGCGTTGCTTAATATCCCAAATACTTTCGCCCGAACCACGCTTGCGATCGAAAAGGTCATAATCGTTTTGATAACCTTGCGGATTGTCGGCAGTGATTAGACTTAAAATTGTACTTTTCCCTGAGCCGTTGGGTCCCATCAATGCCCACTTTTCACCTCGTTTTACTTGCCAATTTACTTTATCAACTACATTTATTCCTTTGTAACTCACGCTTACGTTTCGCATATTTAAGGCAAAAACGAAGTCGTTTCGAGAAGGATATTTTTCTATTAATTCTAAAATTTCGGGTTGAAGATTTGAGCTCGATTTGTGGATAACTTGTTGAAAGTCAGACATCTGTGTGGACAACCTGACTATTTTTCCTTCTTTCAATTCTAAAATATGATTTATACAAGACGGAATTTCATTTGGCGAAGTTACAATGATAATTTGCACGCCAGATTTGGTAACTTTATTCAAAACTTCGTGAAGTGTTGCCCTACTTTCTATGTCCAAACCAATGAAAGGATTATCAAGTAAAAGAAGTTTTGGTTTTCGTAATAAAGACAAAGTTATGAGCGTTCGGCGAGTTTCTCCATTGGAAAGCGTAACGATGTTTCGGTCTAATAAATGACTGATTTTAAGCAGTTTAGCAACTTTTTCGAGTACTTCATTAGAAAACTCAGGCGGTGGAAGTTGGACCGATTTTTCATTGACCGTTCCAATTGGCTTGATTTGATTTTGCAAGATTTCTCGTACCGTTGGAGCAATTTCGGCATCCATTGAGTTGAATCTTTGTTGGTAATATTGCGTAGCCGATTGCACGATTCTATTAAAACTATAATCTTTTGCTACAAAAGCGATTTCATCATAATTTGGCTTTGTGATAGTTCCATTTAGTGGGAATATTTTTCCAGCAATTGCATCTAAAAATGTACTTTTTCCAGCCCCATTTTCGCCAACAATTGCCCAATTTTCGCCCTCTATTGCTTGCCAATTAATGTTTTCTAAAACTATTCGGTCTCCTTTTTGAATACTTACTTGGTGGAATTTTATCATTAATGTAATTGGGATTTTTTTAGTGGTTTTACTCGTAAATAAAGATAATAAAACAGCAATCAATAAACATTTTTCGTCTTCAATTTAGAGAATAAAAAACATTTACAAAAATAGTAAAAATAAACAACCCTAAAACGGCAATTTTTGCCTAAACTCTTTTCCGTAAATTTGTGTTATTACAAAAAAACACTATATTTCCTTAGAATTATAGTATAAAAACTCGTGTTACGCTAACCACATTTATGAAAAAGCTCGCCAAGTTAGGCATATTAGCTATCTTTGTGGTAATCAGCCAATTGGTTTATGCCCAAAAAAGCAAAAAAAAAGACGATCGTTATGGGTTTCACTTCATTGGCAAACACCAAAAGTCTGCCAGATTTTCTTTTGACCTTCACGCCAACCTTATAGTAGTAAAAGCAACCCTCGACGACTCTGATACTCTTCGATTTATACTTGATACTGGTGTAAGCTCGACTATTATTACTGACCCAAAAAGAGCCTTAACACTTGGTGTAAACTATGTTCGACGAGTGAAAATTTCAGGGGCTGGTGAAGGTGAGGCACTCATGGCAAATGTGTCGGTTGGGCATACTATCAAAATCGGTGATATTATAGCTACCAAACAAAATTTGGTGGTTTTGGACGAAGATGTACTCAAACTTTCAGAGTTTTTGGGTGTACCGATTCATGGGATTTTTGGTCATGATATTTTCAGTAATTTTGTTGTTACAATTGATTTTGAAAATAAGAAGCTTAACCTGACCGACCCTTCGAGATTTAAGTATAAGAAAGCAATGGGGGCACAATATCCTATAGTTTTGACGCAATCGAAGCCTTACACAGAAGCCATTGCGATGGTCAGAAATGATACGGTGATACCGATGAGGCTCGTCATAGATACAGGTGCAGGACACGCTCTGTTGCTCAATGCAGGCATAAATGAACCTATTCGCTTGCCCGACAAAGTAATGAGAGCAAATCTTGGGCGTGGACTAAATGGTGAAATAAATGGACATATCGGGCGAGTTGATATGATACGAATGGGTAGTATCGAAATGAAAAATATTTTGGCTTCATTTCCTGATAGCCTGTCATTTAGCATGAAATTTACGCCCGAAGCCGAAAAACGACAAGGAAGCATTGGCTGCGAATTGTTGCGAAGGTTTGTCGTTACGCTCAATTATCGTGAGGGCTACATGATATTAAGACCTTTACGGAATCGTATGAAAGAAGCATTTGAGCATGACATGAGTGGCTTGGATGTGCGGGCAAAAGGCGATAAATTTAATCAATATATTGTCAATAAAGTGATTGAAGACTCCCCTGCCGACAAAGCTGGGCTACAAGAAGAAGACGAGCTGATTTTTGTTAATGACCAAAATGTGAAAGAATTGACAATAAGCGATATATATAAAATTTTATCTCGAAAAGAAGGCAAAGAAGTAGCGTTTTTTTATAGAAGAAAAGGTGAGTTGAAATTTGCAAGTTTTAAATTGAAACGAATGATTTGAGTTCAATGATAGAATGATAGAGTGAATGATAGAATTTATTTTTTCACTCACTCTGAACTCTTCACTGAATTTTCGTCCAGGCACTCCAGTCGCTTTTGGCTTCTAATTTTGCTTCGATTTCGTTGGGCAACTTTGCAAAAAAATCCAAACCTGTTACCTTTTCTACTTCGTCGATTGGTACGACATAATTATTCATTCTTTTGCCAAAAAGTGCTTCATTTGGCAGCAAAAAGGCAATTGCACGAGAAGTTTTGCCAGAATTTGGTTGATAAAACAAAACAATTTTATAAAAAAACTCAGGTACAGCTACATTATTATATCGACCAATTGTGGGCAAACCTTTTCGCAAAACAGGACCAGTTACCACAAATAATTCTTCATCTCGCACCGACCAGCCACGAATCCTGCTTTCGATATTTTCCCAAATCCCACGGTTAAAATCTGGTACTTGCGGGGCAATATTACTCATAAAAAAAGTTTCGTTCATCAATTCTTGGCAACATTTAAAATCCCCTGCGGGCAACATATGTCCACGGTCATAGCCCGAGTTGCTATAATCGCCAGTCAATGCCGAATTATTCTTCACTTTTCGGTCAGGAATAAACTGATTTCCAGCTCTATTGGCAATTCCTTTTGTATATTCTCCACGCAATTTATGCACCACCCACGCAGGCACTTCATACTCTTCTTCGTAGCGAAGTGTATAGTTTTTATGCTTGATTATTTCATCACCTTTTTTGATAGCTGGCAAAGCAAAATCTGGAATTTCGCTCTCTGTTGGGGTTTCATCTTGACCAAAAACTTTGTCTTTTATTTTGGTAATTTTATCAAAAATCGAAGGTTCATCTTGTGTAGTTGCTTCATTATCAGTGGTTTTTGAGTTTTTGTTATTAGTGGCGGTTGCTACATTATCACCGTTATTGGCAGTTGCTTCGTTGTCTGGCTCAGGTGCTTTATAAGGATTTTTTTTATCAGAAATACTTTCTTTTGATTGAAAAACGCCTGAAACTGTCTGCCAAAATTTCCCGAAAGGCCCTGCCTTATCTTTGAAATAAAGCACATAGCCAATGCCAAAAAATATTAAAATTAAAATAATGCGGTTAGATTTCATCAATATCATTTTTGTAGCACAATTCTCTGAATTGTGATTAATTAACAATACAATTCGGAGAATTGTACTACTTGTTTGCAAGTTTACAACAAAACGTACAAGTTTAATAATTATGCAGCCTTTTCTCGAAATATTATTTTTGTTGAACTCTATTCCGACTTCTCGCTTTTGCTCTTATCTTTGTTTCTCAAAACTAACACAATAAACATGAAAAGAAACATCTTCAAAAATTTTGTTTTTTGTAGCTTTTGGGCATCTACAGCTTTCGCCCAACAAACAATTCCGCTAAATGATATGTCGGCTTTTAGACCTATCAAAGAAAACTGGAGCATCGTTGGCAGTGCCGCTTCCAATATTGACCAAACAAATATAATGACCACAGAAGCTGGCACGGGCATTTTGGTTTGTAAGCACGAAATCGGCAAATATGGCATCGAAAAAGACCTTTTGAGCAATATGGAGCATGGCAATTTGGACATTGACCTTGATTTTATGATGGCAAAAGGTTCAAATTCGGGCATTTATTTGCAAGGTCGATATGAGATTCAGTTGTTTGATAGTTGGGGCAAAAAAACACCAAAATATGGTGATTGTGGCGGAATTTATGAGCGTTGGGACGACTCAAAACCCGAAGGCTCAAAAGGCTACCAAGGCATTGCACCACGCATAAACGTAGCAAAAGCCCCTGGTTTATGGCAAAACATAAAGATTTCGTTTCAAGCCCCACGCTTCGATGCCACAGGGAAAAAGATTAGTAATGCCAAAATTCTTTCGATTATTATGAACGATATTTTGATTCATGAAAACGTTGAAATGACTGGACAAACACGTGGAGCTTTAATTGATAATGAAGTGGCACAAGGTCCATTGCGTTTTCAAGGCGACCACGGAAATGTGGCTTTCAGAAATATAAAATACAAGAGTTATAATGAAAAAAAACTCATATTCAGCGATTTGAAATTTGGTGTTTATAAAGGCAATTTCCGAACAATTGATGATGTTGAAAAAATAAAACCAACCTTAAATGGCAACGCAATGCTATTAAATTGGGCAGTAAGTAATGCTGAAAATGAATTTGCCGTAAAATATGTGGGCAAAATAAAAGTGCCCGAGGCAGGAAAATATACTTTCACGACTGTTCATGGGGGCAATACCCAAATGAAAATTAATGGAAAAGAGGCATTCAAAAATGGTTGGTTGAATTCGGGCGAAGGTCGTCAAATGACCATCGAACTTCCTGCGGGCGATGTTGATTTTGAAATGTATTATTGGAAAAGTGATGGTTGGCTTCAACCATCGTTGGGGCTTTATGCCGAGTCGGAAACCATTCGTCGACACCCGCTTCATTACCCAAATTCGGCTTTGGTAACAAACCCCGTTTCACCGATTTTGCTTAATACTGCTACCGAACCTGTGCTTTTACGCTCATTTATGGACATCAAAGAAGGCGAAAAAAACAAGCGTGTGGTTCATGCGATTTCGGTCGGGAATAAAGAAAACATTCATTACACTTACGATTTAGATAACGGAGCTTTGTTTCAGATTTGGAAAGGTGGTTTTTTGAATACAACACCTATGTGGAACGACCGTGGCGATGGAAGTTCAAAACCTATGGGAAGTTTGACTTCTTTGAGCGATTCGCCAACTTTGATGGTGCTTGATTCGCCCGAAAAACCTTGGGGCGTTTTGGACGCTTCGTTTCGTCCGAGAGGGTATGATTTAGATGAAAACGGTCAACCAACAATCAAATATGACTTGAAAGGCGTACAGGTTTCTGACAAAATAACACCAAGCGAAGACGGCAAAATGTTCAAGCGTGAAATAGCTGTAAAAGGTTCATTATCAAATATTTATGGGAGATTGGCGACTGCAAAAAATATTACAAAAACACCCGAAGGCTTATTCATAGTTGGTGATAATGCCTATTTCATAAAAGTGATTGAAGGCTCGCCAAGTATTAGAGAATCCAACGGCATGAAAGAGCTGATTGTGCCAATTGGTGAAAAACTTTCTTATTCAATTATTTGGTAAAGGCAAAGCTGTTCAAAGTTTGCAACTTTGAACCTAAGAATCAAATCAAGTCTTTGACTTTAATTAATCCTACTTCAAAATGAAAAACATCATAAAAATATTCGTCTTTTTACTAACATTTTCGAGTGTGTTTGCCCAAAATACTGCCGAAAATGACTATTATCGTATCCTTACTTTGCCAGTTGCCGAAGGTACACTTTTGGAAGTTGGCGGCATTACGACTATACCCAATGGCGACATAGCTTTGGCAACTCGCCGTGGCGATATTTGGATTATCAATAATGCCTACATGAATAATGGCACTGCTCCATTTTATAGAAAATTTGCTTCTGGTTTGCACGAAATCTTAGGACTTGTCTATAAAAATGGCTCTTTTTACTGCACTCAAAGAGGAGAATTGACAAAATTGACTGATAAAAACGGCGATGGAAAAGCAGATTCTTACGAAACAATTGCAAATTTACCAATCTCAGGTCATTACCACGAATATACTTTTGGACCAAAACTCATGCCCGACGGCTCAATGATTATTACGGGAAATGTTGCCTTTGGTGACGAAGAATGGTGGAGAGGCGAAAGCCGTGTGCCGTGGAGAGGTTGGGCATTGAAAATTACCGAAGATGGCAAAATCGAACCTTTCGCAACAGGCATGCGTTCGCCTTGCGGTATCGGTGCAATTGATGGTGAGTTTTGGTACGGCGACAACCAAGGCGATTGGATGGGTTCGGGCTTTATTTCCCAAGTAAACAAAGGTGATTTTATGGGACATCCCGCAGGTTTGCGTTGGACTGGCGAGCCTAATTCCCCTGTCAAACTAACAACTGAGCAACTTTATGCAAAACTTGACCCACGCAAAACCAAAGATGCCAACGGACGATATATCAAACCCGAAGACATTGCAAGTGATAGAGGAAAGTACCTTTTTGAGGTAAAAAAAGATATTCCAGAAATCAAATTACCAGCTGTTTGGTTGCCGCATGGAGTGCTTGGAATATCAACTTCTGAGATAATTAAGGACGAAACCAATGGTGCTTTCGGACCATTTGCAGGACAACTCTTTGTGGGCGACCAAGGCAAAAGTAACCTCACAAGGGTATTTATCGAAAAAATTAATGGTGAATATCAGGGTGCGGCTTTTGCTTTCAAAGATGGTTTTCAGTCTGGCACGCTTCGCATGGTTTTTGGCAATGACGGCTCCATGTTTGTTGGCGAAACCAACCGTGGCTGGGGTTCGGCAGGAACAACAACTTCTGGCATCGAGCGTTTGGTTTGGACAGGAAAAATGCCTTTTGAAATGAAAACCGTCAAAGCCATGCCTGATGGTTTTGAGGTAGAATTTACAAAACCTGTCAATAAAGCTACTGCCAATGACTTCAAAAATTACCAAATTCGTAGCTTTATTTATAAATACCAGCCAGTTTATGGCAGGCCCTATGGTTGATGAGAAATTTTTGAATGTAAAAGGCTTGAAACTTTCGTACGATGGTATGAAAGTCAGGCTTTTGGTTGATGGTTTGAGAGAACATTTTATTCATGAATTAAAAATTGATGGCGTAAAAGATTTGGACGACAAAACGCTTTTGCACAACATGGCTTTTTATACTTTGAATAATATTCCGTCTGGCGAAAAAATGAGTAGTTTCGTACCTCGTCCTTCAAATATGGCTGTTACCAGTACTACAACCGCCGAAGTAAAACTCACTACGCCCGACGATAAAACTGCCAAAACAAAAACCAAAAAAGCCCCAACCTACGAAGAAATAAAGCCTTTATTGCAAAAACACACTTGCTTGGCTTGCCACCAAACCGAAAAACGCCAAGTTGGACCAGCCTATAAAGATGTAGCAAAAAGAGGCTATTCTGATGAAAAAATTGTGGAACTCATCTATAATCCAAACCCAAAAAACTGGGCAGGATATACCGAAATGTTAGCCATGCCGCAAGTGCCAAAAGCTGACGCCTTGAAAATCGCCGCTTGGATAAATTCTTTGAAGAAGTAGGGAAATAGTTATACAAACAAGCTCTTTCAGATTTTAGGGGGGCTTGTTAGGATTCCCTTTGAATATATAAATGACTGATAATCAGCTATTTATATATTCAAAGGGAAGCCTAAAAAACTAAAAGGTAGAGATGCATATCGCATTCGCACAGGCGACTATCGCATCATTTATTGCATTTTTGATAACGAAAAAGTATTGCCGATGTGGTGGGATTTGAAAAACGTCAGCCGAAATTTAGCACCAAAGTTCATTAGAAGTACAATGTTTAAATTTAGTACAAATGCCCCACTTTTGCAAAACCCCCTGTTAGCCGATCGCCCTTTTTTTCGTCAAGTTTAATTCTGTTTTATATTCTGTCTCTGGTTCTTCAACTACAAATAATTCTTGTTCTTTTTTGAAGTCAAAACAGCCTAATTTTTGTTTGTAACTTGCAAATACTTTATTGTTTTCAATTTCAAGTTTTCTGTTTTTACTAATGTTCAAAAATTCTTCTTCTTGGTCAATTCCTAAAAATCTTCTGTTAGCCAAGTTTGATGCAATTCCTGTCGTACTACTTCCTGTAAATGGGTCAAGTATCCAAGCATTTGGCTTTGTAGAAGCCAAAATTAAACGTGTCAAAACAGATAAAGGTTTTTGTGTTGGGTGTTTCCCACAAGATTTTTCCCAGGGAGCAATGGCTGGCAACTTCCAAACGTCTTTCATTTGTTTGTCGTCATTTAGTTGCTTCATTAGTTCATAGTTGTAATAATGAGGAACTTTATCACTTTTCCTTGCCCAAATTATTTGTTCTGTTGAATAGGTGAAGTAACGGCAAGAAAAATTTGGTGGTGGATTTGACTTTTCCCAAGTGATTACGTTTAGAATTTTAAAACCTAACTCGTTTAGGATTTGTCCAACTGAAAAAATGTTGTGCATTGTACCACTTATCCAAATTGTAGCATCGTCTTTCATTTTTTCTCTCGCCAATGTTAGCCACTTTCGATTAAAGTCGTTTATAAATTCAAAACCTTCCGATTTATCCCATTTTCCTTTGTTTACGCTTACGATTTTGCCACTTTGAATTGAAAGTCCATTGTTTGAAAGGAAATAAGGTGGGTCTGCAAAAATCATATCAAACTTATGGTCGAATTGTGGCAAAAGTTCCATTGTATCTCCGTGAAGAAGATAAAAATCTTTGTTGATTGATTTGAAATAAGGGTTTATCATTCTTCTAACATATCAGCTAAAAAGTGTAACAATGTACCTAATTCATGACTTCCTTCTGTGAATCCATATTTTTCGCAGTTATCGGGAATAACCAAATCCCTAAATTTTATATCTGAATCAGAAGACACAAGTCTAAGAGCATTAACTAAAATACTAATTTTTTCACTTGGAAAGGTCGTAAAAATAGAATTATTATGATGGGATTGTAGCTGTGAATTGGTAATAGTTAATGATTTCATATATTTTTTTACAAATATAGTAAAAAAAACAACATCACACTTATTGTGTGTAGATTTTTATTTTTAAAAGAATGACTTTTGACAAATGAAAAATGAAGTAATTATAAAATTTGGAAATAAAGTTCGTCAACTTAGGCTTTCTAAAAATCTTTCACAAGAAGTTCTTGCAGAGAAAAGTGGTCTTCACCGAAATTATATTGGTATGGTTGAACGGGGTGAAAGAAATCCTTCTTTAATAAATATTGAAAAATTAGCTAATTCTCTTGAAATATCTTTGACAGATTTATTTAAACTTTAAAAAAATGAGTAAAAAACCTAATATAGTTGGTGGTGGAGCAAATACAAATTTGAATGGATTAGATTTTGAGGGGAGAACTGACTTATTATCCGCTCTTAATAAACATCCTGAATTTGAAGTCAACGGTAATAGTGTGATGAAAAATGGCAAATTAGTTGCTTTATATTTTGAAAAGCACAATCTCTACAAAAGCTTCCTTAAACCAAAAGGAATTGATTATAAAACCATATTATCGAAAAAAATACTTCCTGATGGAGCAATATTAGTTGATAATACAATCTACATTATTGAAAAGAAGTTTCAAGGAGGTAGTGGTTCAGTAGACGAAAAACTTCAAACTTGCGATTTCAAAAAGCAACAATACATCAAATTATTTTCGCCATTGAATATTAGGGTGGAATATTACTATATTTTGAATGAATGGTTTGATAAACCCCAGTATATTGATGTGTTTGAATATATTGAAAGTGTTGGATGTAGGTATTTCATTGTAGATTTACCATTAGAAGCAATTGGTTTATAAGTAAATCAATTGCCTATTTGTAATACAATTTGTGATTAATAACTCCTTTATACATCCTCTTTTCTCAGCATTTGCATTTATGCTTCTTCTTGCATCAACTCTTGAAATTGTAAAATCGCTATACAAATCATCAAAGAAATTATCATTTTCGTTTTTTCCTTTTAAGTCAGAATTACTTAAAATCCAATTATAATTTAATATGTCAAGTTTTGTACAAAAGTCTTTTAATCTAACCTGTTCAGCATCATCAAAACTATCTTTTGAGTAAGTGTTAAAACTTGAAGTTTCGCTCAAAGGCTTATAAGGTGGGTCAAAGTAAAAAAGTGAATTTTCATTTGCTGAATTTAAAGTAATTTCAAAATCTCCACAAAGAATTTCTACTTTTTGCAAAGCATTACTAACTGCTAAAATATTTTCTTTGTCGCAAATAGTAGGTTTTTTGTAGCCACCCATTGGCACATTATACAAATTCTTACTATTCACTCTGTACAGACCATTAAAACAAGTACGATTGATGAAGATAAACAAAGCGGCTTGTCCGCTTTGTTCTAATTTTCTTGTATTGTACAAGTCTCTTTTTTGGTAATAATAGAGTTTTTTATTGTCTTCGTTTCCATCTAAATCGTGAAATTCATTTTGCAAAACTTGAAGATTTGAAATCAATTCTTTTGGATTACTTGCAATAGATTTATATGTGTTTATCAGGTCTTCGTTGATGTCATTAATTACAGCCTTTTTAATTTTTGGAAAGTTGTTTAGCATCCAGAATAAAATCGCACCACTTCCAACAAAAGGTTCAATATAAGTAAATTTGGAGTTGAACAACTCCTTTGGCATTGATTTTTCTATGTCCGAAATCAGTTGAGTTTTTCCACCTGCCCACTTTAAAAATGGTTTTGCATTTTTTTCTGTCATTGCACTTTTCTTAATGAATTTGTTGTCGGCAAAGTTACAATTTTATTCTCCTTTGTCGCTATTTTGGTGTTGAATTTTGAAGTCTGTCGATGGTTTGCAGTGTGTTCGTACGGTGTCGGCTAACAAACTCATCGTTGAAGTAATTGCTCTTGGTCATAGAAAAGATATTTATGAGTAAACCATTACTCCTCCCTTAAAATTTCTTTCACTCTTCTTCCTTTTGAACTAAACACCTCATTCAACCGTTAGTTTTTCAGAATAAAACTTTCCCCAAAAATGCAATCAATTCAAATAGATATAGTTTCGGATGTGGCTTGTCCGTGGTGTTATATTGGTAAAAAACATTTAGAAAAAGCTCTCGAAAGTATTGATAATCAAGCTATTAACGTTACTTGGCATCCTTTTCAGCTTGACCCAACGATTCCGAAAGAGGGGATTTCTCGTGATGAATATTTTACTAATAAATTTGGCAGTAGCGACCGAATCGAACAAATTTTTCAACGAATTGTAAGCGTTGGTGAAAATGCAGGAATTGACTTCAATTTCTATAAAATGCCGAAAGCTGTCAATACAATTCCGCTTCATAAATTGCTTCACATTGCCCGTGAAGAAGGCACGCAAATCGCATTGGAAGAGCGTTTTTTCAAAGGTTATTTTACTGACGGAATTGATTTTTCGGACAACGAACAACTCCTTTCTTTCATGCAAGATTTTGGCTGGAATCGTGAGAAAACTGCCGATATTTTAGCAAATGATGAGATTTCCTACCAAGTTTCGCAGGAAATAAAGCATTTTCAAGGTTTGGGTGTTACGGGTGTCCCGTTTTTTATCTTGAATAATAAATATGCCATCAGTGGAGCTCAACCAAGCTCTGTTTTTCTTGAAACTTTACAAAAAGTTGCCCAAGAAATGCAGCCTACCGAACTTGCAGGAGAGTCTTGCGAAATTGACGGTGAGAATTGTTGAGGATTTTTAAAATTGCTTCCCAAAAATGAATCGAATAGATAGGCTAATGGCAATTGTAACGACGCTTCAAGCAAAGAAATACGTTACGACATAACAGTTTTCTGAAAAATTAAGCATTTCTGTACGCACCGTCTATCAAGATATAAAAGCTTTAGGCGAGCATGGAATTTCTAACAGTTTTGAAAATCAAAGAGGATATTTGTGTGGTGCAAGGATATTTTTTGCATCCTTTTACCTTTAGTATGGAAGAAGCAAATGCTCTTTTGCTTTGAAAATTACCGCTTGAATAAATTTTGAAGAAGTAAAAATACAAACCGCAAAAATCAGATTGTGCACTAACATAAGCCATCGTAATTTTGATGAAAGATTCAAGATAGGAGATAAAAGATTTAAGAATTTTATATCTCTACAAAAATTATTCTCATATCCAGAATCTCGTATCTCAAATCTAAAATAAGATGGAAACCATTTATAATCAAGACATTATAGATTACCGTCGCATCGAAAAGGCTATTCAATTTATTGAAGAAAATTTTCAGTCTCAGCCAAATCTCAAAGAAATTGCTGACCATGTAGCACTTTCGGAATTTCATTTCAATCGCCTTTTTAGCAAATGGGCAGGCACAAGTCCGCAGCGATTTATGCGATTTTTGACCAAAGAGTTTGCCAAAGAAAAACTTGCTGAAAGTAGCAATCTTTTGGAAGCTACTTTTGAGTCGGGTTTATCAAGTTCGAGTCGTTTGCATGATTTATTTGTAACTTACGAAGCCATGACTCCCGCCGAATTTAAGTCGAAAGGTGCAGGTTTGACTATTCATTATGGTATTCATGAAACACCTTTTGGCGAATGTCTGATTGCCATTACCGAACGAGGAATTACAGATTTTAGGTTTCTTGAAAATGAAGACAAAGCCCTGATAATCAATGAGTTAAATATGGATTTCACTAACGCCAAACTCATTTTTGACAATAATTTCACGAAGCCTTTTATTGAAAATATTTTTTATACTTCGCAAAATTCCACCGAACCAGTTACGCTTTTGATGCGTGGAACAAATTTCCAAATTAAAGTTTGGGAAGCACTTTTAAGAATTCCTTTTGGGCAAATGGTCAGCTATGAAACCATTGCAAATGCCATCGGAAAACCAACGGCACAACGGGCAGTAGGCACAGCCATTGGAAGCAATCGTTTGGGTTATATTATTCCATGCCACCGAGTTTTGCAGAAAGTTGGCGGCATTGGCGGCTATCGCTGGGGAATTACTCGCAAAAAGGCAATTTTGGGTTGGGAAATGGCTAAGGTTTGAGTTTCTTTAATACTACACGACAATTTTTTTATTTATAAAAATCCGTGTTTCCAGAAGAATCCGTGTTATCCGTGTTCTAATTTCGCCGAGAAATGGAACACGGATAACACGGATTTATACAGATTTTCACGAATTTTAAAAAATAGTATTGATATTTCTGTAAATCCGTAAATATCCACTCATTAATTTTTACTCCAGCAAACTCAAAATATCATCCTTAGAGAGTGATTTTACAAAATTTTCTTCTGTCGTAATTAAGTTATCAAATAGCTTGCGTTTGTTTCGTTGCAAAGCTAAAATCTTTTCTTCGACCGAATTTCTGGTAATAAACTTATAGGTAAAAACCGTATTTTGCTGTCCAATTCGGTGGGCTCGATCAATGGCTTGTGCTTCAATAGCAGGATTCCACCAAGGGTCGAGCAAAAACACATATTCGGCGGCGGTGAGGTTTAGTCCCAAGCCACCAGCTTTCAACGAAATCAAAAATATTTTTACAGAATCATCATTTTGAAACCTATCCACTTGCTCTTGGCGGTTGCTCGTTGAGCCATCCAAATAACAATAATCAAAACTATTTTCGTCCAAATGTTTTCTAAAAATGTTCAAATGTTTCACGAATTGACTGAATATCAGCACTTTATGCCCTTCTTCTACAATCGTTTCGAGTTTTTGTAAAACCTCTTCATTCTTGCCAGAATCGCCTTCATAAGTTTCATCAATCATCAAAGGGTGGTTTGCCAATTGCCGAAGTTTTGTTAATCCTTGCAAAACCGCCATTTGAGATTTACCAAAACCTTTTGCTTCAATTTGCTCCAAAATGATATTTCTATAATAAGATTTTGCCTCTTCGTAGCATTTTTCTTGTTCCTCGGTCATGTCGCAATAATGAATACTTTCGACTTTTGGAGGCAATTCGGTTGCAACTTGCGACTTGTGCCGACGCATCATAAAAGGCTTTATCATGCTATACAAACGCTTGATTTTCTGCTCATCTTGCTGCTTTTCGATAGGAATTTGGTACTCATTTTTGAAAAAACTTTGTGTGCCAAGCAAGCCAGGATTAATAAATGTGAGCTGTGTCCACAAATCCATTGTACTATTTTCGAGGGGTGTACCTGTCAAAATCAAGCGATTGGCAGAATTGAGCTGCATTACCGCCTTTGAAATATGCGAACTTGGATTTTTGATAGATTGCGATTCGTCCAAAATCACATAATTGAAACGATAATCTTTTATAAAATCAATATCCATTCGCAAAATGCCGTAGGAAGTCAAAATCAAGTCGTAATCATCAAATTGTTCAGTGTTTTTCTCTCTATTTGAACCTGTATAAATAAAGGTTTTGAGGTCGGGGGTAAATTTTTCAATTTCTTTCAGCCAATTATAAATCAAGGAAGTTGGCATTACTAAAAGGCTTGGATTTTCTGCTAATTTTTGCTCTTTTTGTGATTGCAAAAATGCAAGTGTTTGAATGGTTTTTCCTAAACCCATATCATCTGCGAGGCAGCCGCCCAATTTGTATTCTGCCAAGAATCGTAGCCAATCATAACCTGCTTTTTGATATGGTCGAAGATTTGCCAAAAGTCCTATTGGAGTATCATATTGCTTGATTTTTTCAAAATTTCGTAGCCTTTCGAGTTTTCTGGACATCACTGAAAAAGCTAAACCTTCATCGGTCAAATCTTGTACTAAAACAAGGTGATGCTTTTTCAAAATCAGTATATCATCATCCAATTTATCAACATAACTAAACAGTTCGGAATAACGAGTAAACCATTCTTCGGGAATAACCGCTATTTGTCCATTTGGCAAAATAAACTCTCGTTTGTTTGCCATAATTAAGCTGCGAATTGTCAAAAAAGGAATTTCAAATTCGCCAAAAAGCACTTTTGCTTGAATATCAAACCAATCATTTTTTTCTTCAATTCTGACTTCAATTTCGGAATAACCCAGAAAATATTGCTTCTGATTTTGACTATTTCCGAGCTGTTTTACTTCAAAATTATTTTGTTCTAAAATTTGTGCATTGCGTTGCAGCCACGAAAAAGCCTGCCTTTTTATGACCGCACTTCGCCCATGACGAACATCTAAACCTAAGTTTTTTAATAAATCTACTTGTTTTTTTTCATAGCCTAAATCTCGTTTTACTTTGTGAAAAACCCATGAATCTCCTTGCTTTTCAACACTTACGTAAGCCTCAGCCGAAAAACTATCAAACTTGAAATTATAGCTTCCATATTGAAAAGATAAATCAAAAACTATCTTGTTTTCGTCGTCGTTTTCTTTTTCCACTTCTTCATTTTGGTCGAAAACTAAAGCGTTCTTTTTACTTGAAGCTTCCGAAATTATCAGGATCGGTTTTGAGTCGTGTCGCTCAAATTTTATTTCAAAACCTTGTGCAAAAACATCGAATTGAGCAACTAATGGAGCAATAAATTTTTGATAATAAGTATCTTCAATATTTCGTGGAATAATGATGTGGTTTTTACTTAAAAAAGGCTTTAGTTTCTTTCCATCCACTTGCTTCTCAAAATGATATAGTCTATCTTCAATGAGCAACCACGCAGGTTCTTCGCATAAAATGCGAGCATTTTTAAACTGAAACTGCACCCGTTCACCTCCACATTTTATAGTCGGAAAATAGTGCGTATTTTCGTCATTTCTGATAAAATTAAAGTAGGCTTTTGCACCTTCTTGAATGTTATTGATGGCTTTCCAAGTTGGGTCGCCGTCGTTGCTCATAATATAAGATTTTTTAGAAAGCAGCTTTTCTAAAATCTCCGAACGGCGTTTTTCCATGTAGCCATGAATTGTTTCCTGCAATAATTTATCACCTTTTTCGGGGTCAAAAACTTTCAAGAAAAAATCGAGTGGAGCTTGCTTTTTTGTATTGAATTTCTTGACAATAATCTCTTGTTGAATGGCTTCGGTGAGTTTCACTAATTCATAATCGGCGGCATCAAGTCGCTCGGCAAACTCATGAATATTTTTGGACGAAATACTTTGATTTTGGAGCGTAAGTTCACCTTTTCCATTCAATTGCACCACGAATGCCTCAAACAAAAACCCCAGATATTGATGCTCAAAAAGTGAATAAACAATTTGGAATGGTTGTAAGGTTGATACTTTCATATTTACGAAATAAGATGCCCTCCCACTCGGGATTTTTGGTGAAATTTTTCTAATTTGTGTCATTAAATAATTGATTGACAACAGTCTTTGGTCGATAGTTTTTTGGTTCAATGCATTGATAATCAATACATTATGTCATATTAATATCATGTAAATAGTTAAAAAAAATGAAGCAATGAAGATTATATTCGTGATTTTTTTTGAAACCGAACTACGAATATATAAAAAACAAGGAAGGGGAACAAGAGAGAATGTAGAATTTTATAGAATGGGGGTTTTTGTAAAGAATTCATTGCATTTTTCAGCCAAAAAGTCAATTTGTTCTTCATCATGCCACGCACTGAGTACGATGCGAGTATTGGGTTTTCCTGTTTTTATTGGGTAAGCAAAACTATAAATAAAAATACCTTTTTCAAACAAAAAATCAAACAATTCATCTTGCAAAGTATAGTAAACAGGGTAGTTTGGCAAGGAGTTAAACAATTGAAAACACGAGTCAGATATTTTTGCATTAAATCTTTGAATATTTACCTTTAATTTCAATAAATTTCTCTCATAAAGTGCATCTGCGTGTAGATATGCATACAAATAGGCAGGAGCGATGGGCGAACATGATGCAAAAAAGGCAGTTTTCCGCAAAGATTCAATAAAGTCGTTTTCTCCAAAAACTACGCCTCCTGCAATACCGATTGCTTTATGCAAAGAACTTACAATTACCAATTTTACATTAGAGTTTACCGAAATGTTTTGAAAGATTCCTGTGCCGTGCGTGCCAGTAATTCCTAAACCGTGCGAATCATCAATAATTAATGTAATTGCTTGACCAGTAGGTAGTTGACTCGCCCAATGGAAGTTATAATGTGAGAGTTTTATAGCATCGCATGAGTTGCAAACAATAACAGAATGAGGAGCATTTTGTTCCAAAATTTGTTGCCTAATTGTTTCAGACCATTCTTCAAAACTTACATTTGGAAGAGCAATATTTGGTTCATGAAAATTGGCAGCATGGCTTTGTGGAGCATAAAAAAAAGTAGCATTTTGGGTTTTCAAATATTGAGCAACTACTTGCCCCGCCAACATTCCTGACGAAACCGTAAGGGCTTTTTCCGCACCAAGCCAATAAGCCAATTTTTCTTCGGCTTGTTCATAAATATCTAATTGCAAATTTCCATTGCGAGAGCTACCAAACGACATTCCATAGCGATTCATTCCTTCAATCAAAAGATGCTTAAAATCTTCGTCTTGGTTCATACCCAAGTAAGATGTGCCGCTAAAAAAATGAAATTCTTTCCCTTCAAGCAAAATCTTATTTGAAGGTAAGTGATTGATAATAAACTCGTTAGGCATTTGTAATTGAAATTTTGATTTTATTCCAAATATAACATTATTTAGGTAATCAGGCGTTCCGTGCAAATTACATACCCCCCTAAAAAAACTTAACCCCACCGCCAAAGGCAGTGGGGTAAGCGTCCATCTATTCAACCCTAACCTATTAAACTATGAAAACTTAATATTCTTTTGGAAAATTGAGTCTTAGCGACCTAACATTTCGAAAACGACTGGCGTTTCAATTTGCTCTGTTTCTTCTGACTCAACGTTTGACTGGTATTTCCACAAAACTTTGATAACTGCAGCGGTTGTCGTTACTTTTTTCTTCCAAACCTTTGCCTCTTCGCCACGTACCTTAATCAATTTTGCTTCGATATTTTCAACTGCTTTACTAAACGCTTCTTTTTTGTCGGCACTTACCATCAAAAACTTAGACGGCGATACATTATATAAAGTAACTATTTCTGTGAAAATATTCCAATCGTTGGTTTTAACTATTTTTTTCGCTTTTTTAGACATAAAGTCTGCGAAATTTGCTTCAGCACCTCTAACTAATATTACTTCGTTTTGGACTGAATCGCGGTCATTTGCTTTAACAATATTTGCAGTAGTCAATGATGACCCGAATACCAATGCAAATATAACGGTTTTAAATGAATTTTTCATTGTTTTGTTCTATTTTTATTCGTGGATAACGATACAAAGGTAAAACAAAAATCCAACAATCCAAATGCCATCTATGGTGGTAAACCAAATATTGTTCTTAAAATATTTCGAATTTTATTTATTATTTAGAATAAATATATTATTTTTCACATAAAAACAAAATATTATTCGTATAAAAATAATACAACTAATAAAATTACACTGTTTTTTAAAAAACGAAAATTCTTGAAATAATACAATCATTCGTTGTAAAAATTCATTGTTCTTTCTACACCAATTGTACAAAAATTCAGAATAATTTCATCAACTCTGTCTAATCGTTCAACTAATTGAATCATTTCATCTTCATCAAAAGGTTTTAGCACATAATCTATCTGTTTGCCACGAGCAAATTCATTGCCGATGCCAAAACGAAGGCGATTATAGTTTTGAGTTCCTAACTTTTCTTCAATATTTCGCAAACCATTTTGACCACCGTGCGAACCTTTGGTTTTCATGCGAAGTTTGCCAAAAGGCAAAGCCAAGTCATCACAAATCACCAAAAGATTTTCAACTGGGATTTTCAAAGCCTGCAACCAATAATTAATGGCATTGCCACTGAGATTCATATAAGTGGTAGGTTTTATGCAATATATTTGTTTGCCTTTGTGCTTAAATTCGGCAGTATAGGCAAGTCGTTCCATCTTAAACGAAAAGCCTTGTTGTGCTGCAAGGCGGTCGAGTGCCATAAAACCAACATTGTGGCGAGTAAAGGCATATTCTGGACCAATATTTCCCAGTCCAGCGATTAAATATTTCATAAGATTTTGAGGATTTAGGCTTTAGGATTTAGGTTGTGTTGCTTGGTGATTTATGTTTAAAAAGCATAAAGCGTACAGCATAAAGCAGATAGCCTGACAATTATCAAATAATTTTTATGCAAAGTTCTTATTTTTTTATGCAAATAGCACATCTATTGCTTAGTTTTACAATTTAAAATTTGAAACAAAATGGTGAATGTGGTTCAACATAAATTGTTGCGTAAAATTGATGATTGCGAAATTCATCATTCTACATTTTTCATTCTGCATTATTTTGACCTATGAAACGACTTATTCTTAGCAATCCGCTACTTGATATTACACTCAATCGCTTGTGCCAACAATTGATTGAAAACCATGGAGATTTTTCAAATTCTGTCATTTTGGGGCTACAGCCACGTGGTATTTTCTTGGCAGAACGCATCAATCAAAAGCTAAAAGAAGTAACAGGAATTGATATAAAATTGGGGTATTTGGATGCGACTTTTTTTCGAGATGATTTTCGTAGAAGAGATACTCCACTAAAACCCAACGAAACCAAAGTGCCTTTTGTGATTGAAGGAAAAAAGGTAATTTTGATAGACGATGTACTGGCAACTGGACGAATGGTGCGTGCCGCCATTGATGCCATGCAAGCCTTCGGAAGACCTGAAAAAGTAGAACTTTTGTGCCTCATCAATCGCCGTTATGAGAGAGATTTACCTATTCAACCTGACTATACTGGTATGCCCGTAAACACACTCGACACGCAACGTGTGCTTGTAGAATGGAAAGAACAAGGGCATGAAGAAGACAGGATTTGGCTGATTGGATGAGTAGTTGATGATTAAAAAACGAATTTATTCGGATACATGAAAGTAACCATCCTTTGATTATATTAGCAACTGAATTTATTCGGTTTAGTCGAAATAAAAGGTTTTTCAAAAAAATACCCACCTAAAAATGTCAAAACAACAAAAAACCTCTAAAAACTTTAACCAAAAAACCACTATTCAAGTAAAAACTCCTGCCGAAGTGTCTGCGGGAATTAGTCCAACTATTTTGCTTGGTATTTTGGCTTTGCTTACTTTTATTGCCTACGTTGGTGCTTTCAAAAATGGCTTTGTAGAATGGGACGACCAACATTATGTAACCAACAATGACTTGGTGCTAAATCCTGTGGGGGCAAATCTCAAAATGTTGTTTACTCGCATCGTTGCCCTTAATTATCACCCAATTACGATGCTTTCTTTGGCAATGAATGTCATACTTTTTGGCAAAGGAGCAAGCTCATTTATAGTTGTCAATGTCATTATTCATACGATTAATACTTTGTTGGTTTTTAGGTTTATTCAAAAACTAACTGAAGGCAATAAAGTGGTCGCTTTCCTGACAGCTTTGGTGTTTGGACTTCACCCAATGCACGTCGAATCGGTGGCGTGGATTGCCGAGCGAAAAGATGTTTTGTATGTTTTTTTCTTCTTAGTTTCTTGCATTTCTTACCTAAAGTTTCGAGAAAATAATCAATCTAAATGGCTGATTATCAGCCTATTGCTATTTATTTGTTCATGTTTGTCGAAAGCGATGGCGGTGCCACTTCCAATCGTTTTGTTATTGATTGATTATTGGCAAGGAAGAGAATGGTTGTCGGTAAAAAACTTGTTGGAAAAAGCACCTTTCTTTGCCGTAGCTTTGCTTTTTGGTTTGATTTCGGTGAATGTGCAAGCTGGTGGAGATTTCTATGGCTTGCTTACGATGGAACAAAAACATCAGGCTTTATCAACGCCTCCTTTTTCGGTTTTGGAGAAAATCGCATACCCAACTTTTGGATATTTGAAATATCACATAATGGCAATTTTGCCTTTTGGTTTGTCGAATTTGCACCCCTACCCTACGCCAAACGATGCTACAAATCCAAAGTATTTTCTTGCGATTGCCTTTTTTATTGCCTCAATTGCTGTAATGTTTTGGTCATATCGCCGCAAAAAATATATTTTCTTCGGTTGGGGATTTTTCTTGGTAACAATCTTCTTGGTTTTGCAATTTTTGTCGGTCGGAAAGGCGTTCATGGCAGAGCGTTATGCTTATCTTCCTTACGTTGGTTTGTTTTTCATGATTTTTTATGGTTTAGACGAATACCTCAAAAAACCGACACTTTTGCTTATTATTGGAAGCATTTTTGGTATTATTTGCTTGTTTTTGACTACTCAACAGATAAAAACTTGGAAAGATAATTTTAGTCTTTGGAGCAATGCCTACAAAACTTACGATTATGATTATAGCATTATGGAATCTATGGCTGACGAATATGGACGGCAAGGGCAGTTTGATAAAGTGCAAGAATTTGGCGAAAAAGCCTTAGCTGCCAACACAAATAGCTACCATACCTACGAGATTTTGGCAAATGTTTATGCTTTGAAAAAAGACATTCCTCGCTCTTTGCAGATGTACGACAAAGCTATTTCGCTTGATTCTACCGTCGGCAATGTTTATTATAATCGTGGCGTAACACTTGTAGAAAGCAATCCAGCAAAAGCAATCGAAGATTATAATAAATCTATGTCTTTGCCTTCTCACGATAAACTTTTTAAGATTCGGGCAGCACGGGCTTATGCCAATTTGAAACTTAACAAATTTAAGGAAGCCGTAGAAGATTATACTTATGTGATAGAAAATACTGACGCAAATCCTTCTAATTATTATACCGACAGAGCTTTGGCAAAGTATAATTTGCAAGACAAAACTGGGGCAATTGCTGACCTTCAAAAAGCACTTTCGCTCGACCCAAGCAACCAAGTTGCACAAGAAAACTTAAAGTTGATTTCGGGGGCGAAGTAAGAATGACGAGGTACGCATGACGAGGTACGAATGAAAAATCGGTAACCTCGACAGCTTCGGCTGTCCGATTCGCTCGGTTACCATTTTTCAAGATAAACAACTGACTATCAGTATTTTATCTCTTTCCGAAATCCGAAATCAAAATTCGTCATTCCCTTATGGCATGGTTGTTGAGAAAGCGTATAATATACGCTTTCTGTACTTCTATGAAAAAGACATTTTGTTACCTAATAATGTTGCTATTTCCTTTTATTTCATTCGGTCAAGTGCCAACTGAAAATGCTTTACTTTGGGAAATTTCGGGGAAAAATTTGCATAAATCTTCTTATCTCTACGGCACAATTCATGTAATTTGCCCCGACGATTTGAATATTTCTACGAAAACAAAAAATGCCTTCAATAAAACCGAACAATTATACCTTGAATTAGATTTGGACGACCCAAATCTTTCTGCCAAAATGCAACGCTCAATGGCGAGCAATACGCACCTCAAAAATTTACTAAAAAGCAATGATTATGCACAATTGGCGAGTTTTTTCAAAGACCGCACAGGCTATTCGATTGATATGTTGGGCATGATAAAACCCTTTTATTTACTGTCATATACTTACTCGCCAATGATTGGTTGCAGTCAGCCGATTTCGGTGGAGAAAAACTTTGTAGAAATGGCATATAAGCAAAATAAAAGCATTTTGGGCTTAGAAACTTTGGAAGCACAATTGGCAGTTTTCGGGAAAATTTCTCAGCAAAAACAAGCAAATATGCTTTTAGGTTGTATCAAAGATTTTGAAAAAATGCAAGAATCGTTTCAGATAATGCTGAAAGAGTATAAAGAAGAAAATTTGAATGCCTTAGTAGAATCCTCTGCAAATGCTTACTCCGACCGATATGAGCATTTATTATTAGATAAAAGAAATAGACGTTGGGTAAAAAAGATTCCGAAAATTAGCAATAAAAAATCTACTTTCTATGCCGTTGGAGCTGCACATTTGGCTGGAGAAAAAGGCATTATCAATTTACTTCGCAAAAAAGGCTATACTGTTACTGCGGTAATGAATTAGTAGTTCTTATCTTTTTATTATTTGAAAATTAGCAATAGCTGTCGAGAATGTCTTTCAGAACAACACCTTGATTTCTTGCTAAAAACATAAAACACTCAAAAATCACTACTTTTTACAAATAAAACTTCAACAAACTGATAATATCTTCTAAAACTCTTTTCTTTTTCAAAATAAAAACCGTACCTTTGCAGCCCTAATTGGAAATTAGTGTCTTAACGAAAACAATTTTTTAACAAAATGCCTACTATACAGCAGTTAGTAAGAAACGGCAGAGAACAAATGACTTGGAAGTCTAAGTCGCCCGCTTTGGATTCATGTCCGCAGCGTCGTGGCGTTTGTACTCGTGTTTATACTACGACCCCAAAAAAGCCTAACTCAGCACTTCGTAAAGTTGCTCGTGTTCGCTTAACAAATCAAAAAGAAGTCAACGCCTACATCCCAGGTGAAGGACACAACTTGCAAGAACACTCAATCGTATTGATTCGTGGTGGTCGTGTAAAAGACCTTCCCGGTGTACGTTATCACATTGTTCGTGGTGCATTAGATACCGCAGGTGTGGCAAGTCGCAAGCAGAGCCGTTCAAAGTATGGTACAAAACGTCCTAAGCCAGGTCAAGTTGCAGCACCAGTGAAAGGTAAAGGCGGCGGTAAGAAAAAGTAATTTCCAGTTGAGAAAGTTTTCGGTTAATTCCTATATAACTTAGCAACAGGGTAGTAATCTCGAACAGTTCGAGGTGAATTAGTTTTCTAAAAACGAAACCTTATTTATTTTTAAAAGAAATGAGAAAATCAAAACCAAAAAAGCGGTATGTGCTTCCTGACCCAAAGTTCAGAGATGTAACCGTAACCAAATTTGTAAATAACTTAATGTATGACGGGAAGAAAAGTACCTCATATAGCATATTCTACGGTGCTTTAGAATTAGTTGAATCTCGTACGAAAGACAACGGTTTGGAGCTTTGGAAGAAGGCATTAGCTAACGTTATGCCAACTGTAGAGGTAAAAAGTCGTCGTGTAGGTGGAGCAACGTTCCAAGTACCGCAAGAAGTACGTGCTGACCGTAAGCAGTCAGTAGGTATGAAATGGTTGATTAGCTATGCACGTAAGCGTGGCGAAAAAACCATGACTGAGCGTTTGGCAGGTGAGATTATCGCCGCAGCTAAAGGTGAAGGTGCAGCAGTGAAGAAAAAAGATGATACGCACAGAATGGCAGAAGCTAACAAAGCATTCTCGCACTTTAGATTCTAATTTATCTGAAGATTCTAATCATAAAAAAGCCGCAAAAACTGAAAAGTTCTTGCGGTTTTTTGTTTTGAAGGCACAAGTTAGAAACTTGTGCTACTTATTCATATATTTCTTACCATTTGAATATTTGAAATCGGAACCGCCACTAAACTTTGTATTATCAAAATTCCCATCTTCTTTGAAATCAGTATATTTAAAATCGGCTTGATTTTTAAATGTAGAACTTTTGAAAGTTACACGGTCGCCAAAATTGGTATATTTAAAATCTGCATAATTATTGAAACGAACAGCAAAAAAGTCGGCATCTTGCTTGAAATTTGAATATTTAAAATTGGCATATTCGTTAAAATCACATTTGGCAAAATTGATTTCTTGTCTGAAATCTGCATATTTGAAATTGGCATCATGGGCAAATTTTGTTCCTGCAAAAGATGATTTTTCGGCAAAATCTGAGTACTTAAACTCGCTTTTTCCTTCAAAAATACAATTTTCAAAAACAACACTTTTCTCAAAATCGGTCGTGTAAGTTGGACCATCGCCAATACTCCAATTGATATTTCCGTTGCCCAGTTTTCTGTTTTTTTCAGTTTCGATATTCTTGTAGGCAATCACATCGCCTTTAAAAATACAGTTTTTGAATAAAACAGGAACTTCTACTGTACTTTTGAATTCTTCGTAGTCATTCTTTCCTTTCTTGATACGTTTTTTGTTAGAAAGTTCGGTTAAATCCAAATCTCCTATAATCGTAACATCCTGATAATCAACCGGGCGGCGTTCCGCAGATTGTCCTTTGTCAATCATGTCGAAAATAGTTTTTGCCGAAACTTCTTTTTGAGCTGAAACTTCCGTTCCTACGAAAGCACAGAGGAGTAAAATTAATAGTTTTTTCATAAATTTAATGTTGAATGATATAATTTCAAATAACTATTCATTTATATAGATTCCGCCAGAATTTGCATCCATTGAAACGGCGATTCCGCCACCATTGACTGAGCCTCTTACACGGTCTTTTTCAATTTTGCCACTAAAGTTTTTTATTTCAGGCATTTTTACACGATTTCCATCTAAATCCAAATCCATTCCTTTGTCCATTGGCATTGTTACGTGAATACTTCCTGCACTTGTCGAAAGCGAAAGGTATTTTCCAAGCGTTTTTATATCGGCAGTAATGCCGCCGCCCGAAGTTGAGGCTTTTATGCTTGCCATCATGTCTTCTAAGTGAATTGAACCACCCGAAGTTGAAGTTACAAAATCACCTTTGATGTTTTCAGCTTTTACGCTCCCACCACTTGTAGTTGCCTTTATTGTACCGTCCAAGTTTTTGAGTGTAAGCCCGCCACCCGAAGTCGAAAGTCTTACATCTCCTTTGCAATCATCGGCATTTATTCCGCCCCCACTTGTCGTAACATCAATCATATCTCGGCAGTTATTAAGTGTAATTCCACCGCCAGAAGTGCGTCCTTTGACATTTCCGCCTAAGTTTTGGAGTTTCAAACCACCTCCACTTGTTGAAAACCCTAAGTTTCCTGTAAGGTTTTTGAGAGAAATTCCACCGCCACTTGTTACTAAATCGGTAGATATTTTTTCAGGAGAATAAATTTTAAACGAAATATTTAAACCATTTTTCCAATTGTTTTCACTTTTGCGTTTGGCTATACAGTTGATAGTTTCGCCGTCTTTTTTTACGCTCAATTCATAGTCTTTCAAGCGGTCTTCGATTTCGTCTTTACTGAGGTTGTTTCCTCCATTGTTTCCTTTTACATAAACTTCTACACGAGCTTCGTCGCCCGCCATGCCTGTTACCGAAATGCCTCCTCCCGAAGTGCGAACGTGGAGATTTTTCATTTCAGAAGATTTGTAGGTTTTCACAATATAGGGCGTTTCTTTATCTTGTGCGAAAGATGAATTGACTAAAAATAAACTTAAAAAGAGTAATGAGAATAGCTTTTTCATAATAGAATGTTGTTAAGATGTCATAATTTGATGTAACTTTCTATAAGATGCACAATTCTCGGCAAGCGTTGCAAAAAGGGGAGATTATTTTCGAAATAGCCTTATTTCTCCAAAATAACCCAACGATTTAATACATTATGAGGCATTTCTATAACTATTTTATAGAAAGAAGAAGGTATTTTACTCACATCAATCGTAGCTTTTTCAGACTTAACTGCAATTTTTTTTATCAATTGGTATTTATCTTTTTCCCCAATTTTAAAGCCATTGGTAGTTGCTAACCAAATCTTGGCTTTGCCTTTTTTATCTATAGCTTTCCAAGTTAGATTGATGTTTCCATCTTTGAATGTAGCTTCAGGGGAAATTGCCGAAATTTTGCCAGTTAAAGCAATGCCATCTATTTCAAATTGTTGCTCAAGAGGCAAAGAAATAGTCATAAATGAAGCAATTGAAGGCATAATATCAACAATGGCAGGTTGATTTTGTCGAAAATATGGGTTCAGATTTTGTGCATTTGTTACAATCCAAGTCGAGCGTTCTCTGTCTGATTGTCCACCATGACCTTTCCCTGTTTTGGCATCACGACCGTGGTCAGTTGTTATATAAATTACCCAATCTTCTTTGAAATTGGCTTGGCGATATTTGATGGCTTGCCAAATACGCCCCACTTGTTTATCCATTTGCTCAATGGCTGCATGAAATTCTGGACTATCTCCAAATTTATGCCCCATATCGTCAGTAAATTCAAGATAAACCCATGTCAAGTCAGGAGCATCGGTTTTGATAGAATTGGCAGCAGCAGTAGCCACTTGTTCGTCAATCAGATTGATATATTTGCTTTGTTTATCGTGCGGATAGCGAGCAGTATCAAGCTCTAAACCATCAAAGTGATAATCCGTTTTGATATTATTCGTTTGAGCTAAATCATCGCCTACGAGTTTTGTTCGATTATCAAGCCAAGTAGAAAATACGGCGGTTTTCTTTTCGGGATATTGTTCTTTAAAGAAGCGAAAAATTGTCCAATAATTATAATTTGGAGCTTTGATATCATTGCCCCAAACATTGTGTTTATTCACCCAAGTGCCTGTCAATAAACTATTATAGCCAACGGCAGAAATAGTTGGTGTCTGAGAATAGCCATTTTTTTCGCCACCTACATAAGCACGAGTATAAGCACCAATTTGGGCAATCGAATCGAGCGTAGGTTTGTTGATTTTTTCAATCACGTCAGATGGTATTCCATCTACAATGATGAAAATAGCCTTTTTTTTGAGTTGTGCCGAAAGATTAAAAACCGAGAAAAAAAGAATTGTTAGTAGAAGTTTGTTCATTTCCAATGCGATAAAATAGAAGAAAAATTATTTTATTGATTGCAAATATACTTAAACCCCTCTGTGGATAAGATGAAATTATTGTTAAATAAAGATTATTACTCGTCTAAAATACTTTCTTCCATTGTAGAAGTGCCTCCGTGCATGATTTCGATGAGAGATTTTATATTATAAACCGAGCGATTGTAGCGATTATTGAGTAGAATTATAACAAAATCTTCTCTTGGGTCAAAAAACATAATGGTATTATAGCCTTTCCACCAGCCTGTGTGGTAAACGTAGTCGGTTTGTTGTTTGTCATTCACCCAAAGTCGAAAACCATAGCCATAATTTCGTAGTCCGGGGAACTCAAAACTACGTGGCGTAATCATTTCTCTGAAAGATTCTTTATTAATAATTGTATTATTTTTTAAGGCTTTGTACCAATTCAACAAATCTCCAACGGTCGAATAAACACCTTTATCCCCCGTAATATCATCATAATAATCTTTTGGCAAACGTTGCCCAAATTGATAGCCAAAAGTGCGATTGATGTTGATAGAATCGTTTTTGGTAGTTATGATAAATGAGTTTTTCATTCCTGCAGGTTTGAAAAGATTTTCTCTCATGTATTCATCAAAACTTTTTCCTGAAACCTTCTCTACGAGGGCGGCCAAAACTGCAAAATTCGTATTGTTATAGCCAAAATAATGATCAGGCTGGTTAAACATTTTAGGCGTTGGTTGCACAGTCGCAAACCACTCCATCATTTGCTGATTGCTTGGATAAATTTTTGTTTCCCGAACAGTTTTATCAAAAGTATATTGATAAAAAGGCAAACCCGATCGATGACAAAGTAAGCTCCTGATAGTAATGCCATCATAAGGAAAATTCGGAAAATAGTCTTTTACAGTATAATCTAAGCCTATTTTACCTTGTTCGGCGAGTTTCATTACAGCAACGGCTGTAAATGTTTTTGACAAAGAAGCTAACTGAAATTTTGATTGAAGATTGTTTTTGACAGTATCCTTGAAATCAGCAAAACCATAAGATTTTTGGTAAACTATAACCCCTTTTTGAGCTATTAGTACATTTCCGTTGAAACCTTCGGCTATTTTTTGCTGAATTACTTGCTCAATTAAGGCTGCCTTTTGGTCGGCTTTTATTTCTATCTTGATGCGTGCTTCTTCTTTTATTAAAGCCACACTATCAACTTCTGCAATTCCATTTGAAGTGATATTTTTGCAAGAAAAAAGATATAAACAACAGAAGGAAAATAAAATATAGTAATAACTATGTAGGGGAAAAACAAATTTTAATTTCATAATAATATCATCTCACAAAGCCTGACAGACGAGAGTTTTAGTAAAAATATCTCGAATAAATTTTATTAATAAAAGTAAATTAAGAGTGAAATAATCTTGTAGTTTTCCGCCATTCACTCATTCTATCATTCACACATTCACTCATTAATTTCCCCGTACATATTGCAAAATAATTATCATAAAAGTAGTAAAAACTACGCTACAAATAATTTTCAAAATAGTAATCAAGAAAAACTGAAAACCGCCAGCCTCAACAAAAAATAACATCGAATGATGCATCAATGTTAGCACAGCTACATAACGCACAAATCGTTCAGCACCCATGTCTTTCAGGGTGATTGTTACTTCGTTTTCGACACCTTTGGTTGGAAACAAAAACTTAATGATATAACTTCTCAAAAAGCCTATCAAAACACTTGCAGATGCATGGATTCCTGCGGTATTATAAAAAATATCTACCAAAAGTCCGATCAAAAAACTTATCAAAATCACCCAAATAGGAGCGATTTCGTCTGGTAAAAGCAAAATACAGGCAATATAAACAAAGCAAAACGCCACATCGAAAAACACAAAATTGCGAATAACCACAATTTGTAAAATCAAATAAATGACGAATGTCAGCACTAATCTTATGACAGTTTGAGAATTCATTTCTTAATTTCGGTAGTTGCTTGCTCTAATAATTCTTGTTCTTTTTTGAGCTTATTATTTACAATATATACGTAAGACAAGTTCTGAAAATCGGTGGCTAATTCGACCTCAATATCAAAAAAAGCTTGGTCTTGCTTGGCACTTAATTTACGAATTTTTCCGAGCATTGTTCCCGAAGGAAAAATAACATTTTGCTCAGAAGTTATCACCGAGTCACCTTGCTTGATTGTCTTGAAGCGGTCAATGGTTGTTAAATCAATTACTCTTGGATTTAGTCCACCCCATTTGGCAATGCCCAAAGCTTTGTCATTTTTGGCACGTAATGTTAGGTTCTTTACTTCTGTCGAAACATTGAAATTTGCATGAAGAATAGAATAGACACGAGAAAAATGTTCGGAGCATGACATCACTTGACCAACCACGCCTTGCGGACAAATTACGCCCATGCCTGGCTCAATTCCATCTAAAGTTCCTTTATCAAGTGTTAGATAATTATTGGTCAAATTGACAGTATTATTGACAACTTTTGCTACCTTAAACTCAAATCGCTTGGCATAAAGCGAATCAACTTTGTAGTAATCTCCTTCACGACCTTTGAATTGTTGCATCATTACTGCCGATTTTTTCAACTGAGCATTTTCAGCAATCAGTTGGTCGTTTACCGCCCCAAGATTCATGTAATTTTTTACATAATTTGAACTTTCAAGCGTTTTTGCAGCATAATAGTTGGACGTATTAAAAAAAGACACATCCCAGTAATGGTCATTTTTGACAATTAACCAAAAACTAACCAGTTCTAATATGGCAAATAAAAGAAAATTTCGTATGCGAAATATAAGTCGGAAGAGTTGCGACATTTTTAAATGAGTTCTGAATTCTGAATTCTGAGTTCTGAATTCTGAAGTCTAAAGTTTAATCAACGAAAAATTGTCTAAAATACAGAATTCAAAAGTAAAAACTATTAAATAGAATTTACTTTTGAATTTAATACCTCGCGATAAACTCAGAATTCAGAACTCAGAACCGCAACGGCGGACCGTTCAGAATTCAAAAAAATTATTGCACAATAACAGCTCTATACTTTTCGATATTTTTCAAAATCTCGCCAGTTCCACGAACAACGGCACGAAGCGGGTCGTCGGCAACGTGAATCGGAAGTTTTGTTTTGATAGCCAAACGTTTATCTAAGCCATGAAGCAATGCTCCACCACCTGTCAAATAAATACCGTTTTCGTAAATATCTGCCGAAAGTTCGGGTGGCGACATTTCTAAGGCACGCATAATTGCTTCTTCAATTTTAGAAATTGATTTGTCAAGAGCGTAAGCAATTTCGCTATAAGTAACTTTGATTTCTTTCGGAATACCAGTCATTAAATCACGTCCACGAATTTCAATATCAGCAGGAGGATTGTCCAAATCAGGCAAAGCTGCACCCACTTGAATCTTGATAAATTCTGCTGAACGCTCGCCAATAAGCAAGTTATGCTCACGACGCATATAATCAACAATATCTCTCGTAAATAAATCTCCTGCGATACGCACCGAAGCCTCACAAACAATGCCAGAAAGTGCTATGACAGCGATTTCGGTAGTTCCACCACCAATATCTGCAATCATTGAGCCATTTGGTTGCTCAATATCAATACCTATACCGATTGCCGCTGCAATTGGCTCATGTACCATATATACTTCTTTTGCACCCGCGTGTTCGGCTGAGTCTTTTACTGCACGTTTCTCAACCTCCGTAATGCCCGATGGAATACAAATAACCATTCGGTGTGAGGGAGAAAAAAACCAACTACGACCAGTCTCAATCATCTTAATCATGCCACGAATCATCAATTCGGCGGCAGTAAAGTCGGCAATTACGCCATCTTTGAGCGGGCGGATGGTCTTTATATTTTCGTTAGTCTTTTCATGCATTTGCATTGCTTTGTGTCCTATCGCTAACACTTTTCCGGTAATTTTGTCCAAAGCAATAATAGAGGGTTCATCTACAACTATTTGGTCTTTGTAGATAATGAGGGTATTTGCCGTACCCAAGTCAATCGCGATATCACTCGTGAGGAAGTTAAACAATCCAGCCATTTTGAGCTTTATGGGTTAAAAAATTTATGATTTGCCCGCAAATTTACAACTATTATTTACAAAATTTCCCTAAATATTTGAAAAAGTATTGAAAAAGATAAAAAGTATTCATCTTTTAGTTATTTAGATTCCTGAAAAAACTTTGGGAGTACAAGTTTTAATAAAAACCCAAGGCATTTTGATTTTATTACCGTAAATTTGGAATGTAATTCCCAAAATACGGTAATAAAATGATAAATAGACTTTTAAGTAAACATATATTTGAGAGATTAGCTTATTTTCCTGCATTAGCATTAGTAGGACCAAGGCAAGTTGGTAAAACAACTTTGGCAAAACAAGTGGCATTGGATATGGAAAAAGAAGTTGAATATATTGACGTTGAGTTTCCTGAAGATGCCCTAAAATTAACCGATGCAGCTTTATACCTAAAAAGGCTCGAAGAAAAAATTGTAATCATTGACGAAATCCAACGTATGCCCGAATTATTTCCAATATTACGCTCGCTGATTGACCAAAATAATCAAGCAGGACGCTTCATATTGTTGGGTTCGGCATCACCCGATATTCTTAAAAACACTTCTGAAACCTTAGCAGGACGTATTTCTTACCTCGAATTAATGCCTTTCAATTTATCAGAAGTAGGAAACGACTATGAAAAACATTGGCTGAGAGGAGGATTTCCGAAGGCTTATTTAGCACCAAGTGAAAGCATTTGGGAAATATGGTTTGAAGACTTTAGACGTACTTATGTTGAACGAGATTTACCATTATTGGGAATGCCCGCCAATCCAATGGAAATTCAAAGATTGTTATTGATGCTTACGAGTGTTCATGGTGGTTTATTAAATTATAATATGCTTGCCAATTCGCTTGGTTTGAGTAGTAAAACAGTTAGTCGTTACATTGATTTTCTCGAAAATGCTTTTTTAATTAGGCGAATTCAACCTTATTATACCAACATTGGCAAACGCCTCACCAAAAGCCCAAAACTATATATTCGGGACTCAGGTTTTTTGCATTATTTGCTTGGATTAAGCAAAGTCGAGGAGATTTTTGGCAATCAAATAGCGGGTAATTCTTGGGAAGGGTATGTTATTCAAGAAATACTCAATTATTTACCAGTCAATACTCAAACCTATTTTTATAGAACTCATGATGGGGCTGAACTTGATTTAGTTATTCAGAAAGGAAATACTATAAAATTGACCATAGAAATAAAACTTTCTAATACGCCAAAACTCACAAAAGGTACAACGATTGCTCTACAAGACCTCAATAATCCTCCACTTTTGGTTGTAACTCCATCAGCAAATGATTATGAATTAAGAGAAAACCAATTTGTATGTTCTGTTGGCACTTTGCCTCAAAACCTATTAAAATTTCTTTAAGGAGCAGTCTATTGTGAGCAAAAAAAACACTTATATTTGCCGACGTTGAAAATAAATTTGAAAATGGGAATTCGTTCAATACTTAGTAAACCAATAGCGGCTTATGTCGTTTCGCAGCAAAAAAAATGGATAGCTCGCTCGGCAGAAGTACAAGCCGAATGGCGGCAAAGCCTTGTTAGTCAGGCACTTAGCACGAACTTTGGCAAAGACCATCATTTCAAAGATATACATTCTTACGAAGATTTCAAGCAAGCAATTCCTGTACGTGATTACGAGGATTTGACTCCATATATTGATAAAATACTGGCTGGAGAAGAAAATGTTCTTTGGGCAGGGAAACCTTTGTATTTTGCCAAAACTTCAGGCACAACTTCGGGAACAAAATATATTCCTATCTCAAAAGATTCGATTCATAACCATATTGATTCTGCCAAAAATGCTCTACTTAATTATATAAATGAAACAGGTAAGGCAAAATTTTTAGATAATAAACTCATATTTTTATCAGGAAGTCCCGAAATGCACGAAAATGCAGGAATAAAAACTGGGCGACTTTCGGGAATTTCGACGCACCATGTTCCAAAATATTTGCAAGCTAATCGTCTGCCTTCTTACGAAACCAATTGCATTGAAGATTGGGAAACGAAATTAGAGAAAATCATAGACGAAACGATTGACCAACCGATGAGTTTGATTTCGGGAATTCCGCCGTGGGTACAAATGTATTTTGATAGAATTCAGGCACGCACAGGCAAAAAGATAAAAGATGTTTTTCCCGAATTCGATTTGTTTGTTTATGGTGGTGTAAATTTTGAACCTTATCGAGCAAAATTATATGAATCTATTGGTAGAAAGGTAGATTCGATTGAACTTTTTCCTGCCTCCGAAGGCTTTTTTGCTTACCAAGATTCGCAACACGAAGAAGGAATGTTGCTTTTGCTAAATACTGGCATTTTCTATGAATTTGTGCCTGCCGAGGAGTTTTTTAATGAAAAACCTACTCGTTTGAGCATCGAACAAGTAGAATTAGGCAAAAATTACGCACTCATCATTAATAATAATGCTGGACTTTGGGGTTATTCGATTGGTGATACTGTGAAGTTTGTTTCACTCAATCCTTATCGGATAATTGTATCGGGCAGAATCAAGCATTTTATTTCTGCTTTTGGCGAACACGTCATTGGCGAGGAAGTTGAAAAAGCCATGAAGTTTGCTTGTCAACGTCACCCCGAAGTAGAAATCATAGAATTTACGGTTGCTCCGATGGTTGCTCCAAGTGAAGGATTGCCTTACCATGAATGGCTCATTGAGTTTGCTATTCCACCACGAAATATGCAGCAATTCAATGATGATTTAGACAAAAAAATGACCGAACTCAATGTCTATTATGATGATTTGATTGTGGGTAGTATTCTAAAAAAATTGGTCATTACACCACTTCAAAAAAACGCTTTCATAGATTATATGCGTTCGCAAGGAAAATTGGGCGGACAAAACAAAGTTCCAAGATTATCAAATGATAGAAAGATTGCGGAAAAGCTGCATTAGTTCTGAATTCTGAGTGCTGAATTCTGAGTTTTCAATTTCGCTGCCTGATTCGCTCAGGCAACGAAGTCGAAATAAATGGTTTAAAAAAATCCTACAAATGCTTTCGGTGGGTGAGCGTAGTCGAACCCCCGATTTTGCACCAAATAAAAAATAATTGTATCTTTGACAATTAAAACTCCTAATCATGTTATTACTCGGCATAGACATTGGCACTTCTTCTATCAAAGCATCGGTTGTAGATGCTGATACTCAACAAGTTATCGCTTCGGCACAGTTTCCTGACTTTGAAACAAGTATTTCTTCACCACAAGCTGGCTGGGCAGAACAAGACCCCGAAATGTGGTGGGAGAATACCATCGGAGCAATAAAAAGAGTAAACTCTTCTCAAATTTTCGACCCAAAAAACATTGGTGCAATTGGCATTTCCTACCAAATGCACGGTTTGGTGATGGTTGATAAAAACAAAAAAGTGCTTCGTCCGTCAATAATTTGGTGCGATAGTCGGGCAGTAGAAATTGGTCAAAAAGCCTTTTCTGATATTGGTGAAGATGTTTGTTTGAATCATTTATTAAATTCTCCAGGAAATTTTACAGCCTCAAAATTGGCTTGGGTGAAGGTAAACGAGCCACATATTTATGAGCAATGCGACAAAATAATGTTGCCCGGCGATTATATTGCCATGATGCTAACTGATGCCATTACGACCTCAAATTCGGGACTTTCGGAAGGTATTTTTTGGGATTTTCAAGCAAATGAAGTATCAATTGATGTAATGGATTATTATGGTTTTGATGATGATTTGATTCCAGAAATAAAGCCTGTTTTTAGTAATCATGGTGAAATCACAAGCAAAATTGCCCAAGAATTAGGTCTAAAAGCTGGAATTCCAGTAACATACAAAGCGGGCGACCAACCAAATAATGCCCTTTCATTAGATGTTTTAGAACCTGGCGAAATTGCTGCAACAGCAGGAACTTCGGGCGTAATTTATGCTGTAAGCGACCAAATTTCTTATGACCCGCAATCTCGTATCAACTCATTTGCTCATGTAAATCATCAACTGAATGAAGAAAACAGAATCGGTATTTTGCTTTGTATCAACGGCACAGGTATTTTGAATCGTTGGGTAAAAGAAAATTTTGGAGGAAATTTGAATTATGCCGAAATGAACCAATTAGCCGCAAAAGCTCCCATCGGTAGCAACGGACTTTTGGTAATGCCTTTCGGAAATGGAGCTGAACGTTTGCTCAATAATAGGGTTTTGGGAGCATCTTTTCAGAATCTTAATTTTAATATTCATTCAAGAGAACATATTTTTCGTGCAGCTCAAGAAGGAATCGCTTTTTCGTTGCATTATGGTTTTGAAATTATGAAAGGAAATGGCGTGCAACCAAAAGTGATTCGTGCAGGCAATGCCAATATGTTTTTGAGCGATGTTTTTAGTAATGCTTTGGTCAATGTAACCAACACGCCCGTTGAACTTTATGATACCGATGGAGCAAAAGGTGCGGCACTTGGGGCAGGTTTTGGTGCAGGTATTTATAGTTCGCCAAAAGAGGCAATGAGCAAACTCACAAAGCTAAAAGTAATTGAACCAAACGCCACGCAAGTAGCTGACTATCAGGCAGTTTATGAGAAATGGAAAGCGATTTTGGAGGGATAAATAACGAATTATTCGAATGATGAATGACGATTTTTTTTATTCTACATTCGTCATTCGGGAAATTCGTAATTTCATCCTCACCCTGCATGAAAACATTTCCTGCAACGGGCTTCATAAGTATCAGCTTCGCCGAGTATTACTTGCTGTTCGTTGGCAATTTTTCGGTGCGAATAATTGGCGATTTCGCCACAAACTACGCAAATTGCATGCACTTTCGTAACATATTCTGCAATTGACATTAAAGCTGGCATTGGTCCAAAAGGCACACCTTTTGAGTCCATGTCAAGCCCTGCGACGATAACACGCTTGCCATTTTCTGCCAATTTATTTACCACGTCAATAATTCCTTCGTCAAAAAACTGTGCTTCGTCAATGCCCACCACATCGCAATCAGAAGTCATTAACAAAATTTCGTCCGAAGTATTGACAGGCGTGGAGCGAATGACATTTTGATTGTGCGAAACAATATCAACTTCGTGGTAACGAGTATCAATAGCTGGTTTAAAAATTTCGACTTTTTGTTGGGCAATTTTTGCACGCTTCAAACGTCGAATGAGTTCTTCGGTTTTTCCTGAAAACATTGAGCCACAAACTACTTCTACCCAGCCAGTTCTGTACCCTTGACCACGCTCTCTTTTTGGTTCGATAAACATTATTTTATTATTTTTTTCGTTCTAAGTAAAACTGGCAATAAAGTTGCGTTAGATTTGTGTGTAACTTTTGGCTATTAGCATTTAGCTATTAGTTTGTTTTTCATTAACTAATTGATAATCGGCAAGTTATGAAGCTATTTGCATTTATGAATTATTTTTTAAAAGCTAAAAGCCAACAGCTAATAGCTCAAAGCTAACAAGCCAGCCACTAATAAAATACAAAACAAACGAATTTACTAATGTCGAACAAATTGAATTTGTCCGCTGTCGAAAGATACAGTAAGGCTTATGCCACCAAAGTATGTGATGAGTTTTTTGCCGAAAATAGCAATATTACGGGCAAACAAATCCTTTCTTTAAGTAACATTCAGCAAGTTAATATGCTGACTATCAAGGCTTTATTTGACAAATGGCAAGCCGATACACAACGCCTGAGAAGTCCATATTTTGACTTTGGAACACCCGAAGTTCAGCATGCTTTGAAGAATTTTATGAATACTGTTTCGCAAAATATTTCTGTGAAACGTGAACATTTCGAGCCACTTTTAATTGATTCGGTTGGTGAAACTTTGGTGCTAATTCTCGAACCTCAAACTTTTTATAAAGAATTGATGAGAGATTTGCCCAATTTCAGGTTTAGCCAAGAAAACATTATTCCGTTAACGAAATACATTTTAATCAATAAAGATGTATTGCCAAAATTGGCAGAGAAACTCAATGGACAAGAATTTGTTTTTGCCAATCAAGCAATGGCTTGGCTTGAAGAAATGCCTATTTCTGCCGAAAATAAAGATACTTATATCGCTCAGTTTGCCGAGACAGTAGCTATTCCTGACGAACTAATTCCTTCAAATATAATTTCACAAACGGTTGATAATCAGCAATCTAAATCATTTTTTGATTTTGAAATTACTCCGCAGAAAGTAGAAACTCCTCAACCAAAAATTGAGCCTGTGGTAGACCCTGTCGTTCAAAGATATGAACCTGTCGTAGAAAAAATTGTAGAAGTTGCCCCTGTTATTCAAAGGCCTGAAGCGATTTTTGACCAAAAAGTTGAGTCAGTAACTGCAAGAGTAAGTGAGCCATTTGCGGAGAAAGTTACACCAAAAGAGCAAGATGAAGTTAGGCTAAATGAGAAATTGGGCGGCGAACAAAAAACTTTAAATGACCAAACACAGTCAAATAAATCGGTGCTTGATTATCACCAAAACACTCGAATTGATGGCATTACCTCAGCAATTTCGTTGAACCAACGCTTTTTGTTTACCAATAATCTTTTTGGGGGAAATATTCAGGCATTTTCGCACGCACTCGAAGAACTTGAGCTTTGCAAAGATTTTGGCGAAGCAAAAGAGCTGATTCTGAAAAAATATGTACCTCGCTATATGTGGGACATCACTGGTGCGGAAGCCGAAGAATTTATTGATATTGTGAAACGTAGATTTAATTGAATTGGCGATAGTTTTTATAGCAAAAAGGAATAGGGTTCAGACCATATTCCTTTTTATTTGCCATTTTCTTCATAATTACCTACTTTGCCAGAAATTTCAGATTTATTTCAAACAAAATGGTAGCAAAATTTGGGAAAACAGTGGTTTTCTTTTCAATAATTGTCAGTTTTTTTTATTCAACTTTTGCATTTGCCGCAGGCGAACCTTTCCCGATGGGTGCAAGAAGTTGGGGAATCGGCAATGCAACCGCTGCCGTTGCTGACCGATATTCAGTTTTCAATAATCCTGCGGGTTTAGGCTTCTTGAAAGACAATTTTGTAAACACTTCTTACCATGCCAGATACAACATTGCAGGACTCCAAACTCTGTCATTATCAGGCAATTACAATACAAAATACGCAAATATCGGACTTGGTGTTGAGCGTTTTGGCGACAAACTTTATAGCGAACAAAAACTTGGTTTGGCTCTGGCAAAAAGTACAAATCGAGTTTCATTAGGCATAAAAGTTAGCTATTTTCAGGCAGCAATCGAAAATCTTTCTTCCAAAAATACCTTAATAACTGAGTTTGGTGTAATGACAAAACTTAGTTCAAAAGTACAATTAGGTTTTCATGCTTATAACCTTACGGGAGCAAAACTTTTTGCTTCGCAACATATTCCAACGGTACTTCGTTTAGGACTTTCTTTTACGCCATCTAAACAAATTTTATTGGTTACAGAAGCTGAAAAAGACCTTGATTTTCCGATGCTCATTAAGGCTGGTTTGGAATATCAAATTGTTAAAAACTTTTATCTCCGCACAGGCATCACTTCCCGTCTCAATAACGCCCATTTTGGCTTTGGTTTTCAGTCAAAACAATTTATTTTTGACTATGCCGCCAGTAGTAGTTCTACCTTAGGTTTTTCACAACATTTGTCTATTTCTTATCAATTAAGCAAGATAAAAGATTTGGCTGAAAAACAGAAATAAACTATAATGTACTTATAATCAAGTAATTACGAATTTTAATATTCCTTTTTTTGAAAATTTGAAACTAAATATCAATTAAATATGTATATACATTAAATGTAAATGTATTGATATTATGAAAACAATAATGCACAAAGCCAACGAGCGTGGACACGCCAATCACGGTTGGTTGGATAGTTATCATTCTTTTAGTTTTGCCAGTTTTAATGACCCCAAAAAGGTTAATTTTGGTGTTTTGAGAGTTTTGAACGATGATACGGTTTCGGGAAGTATGGGTTTTGGCACGCACCCGCACGATAATATGGAGATTATTTCGATTCCACTTTCGGGCGATTTGGAACATAAAGACAGCATGGGAAATGCCGCAATTATAAAAAAGGGAGAGGTGCAAATTATGTCGGCAGGAACGGGTATTTATCACTCCGAAAAAAACAAAAATCACGGTGAAGTAGTCAAGTTTTTACAGATTTGGGTATTTCCAAAACTACGAAATATCAAGCCCAGATATGACCAGAAGGCATTTTTGGCAGAAAACAGGAGAAATAAATTTCAGACCGTAGTATCGCCACTTGGTTCGGAAGATGGTGGTGTTGGAATCAATCAAGATGCTTGGTTTTCGCTTGGAAATCTTGAAAACAACACTGAATTGTCTTACGAAATAAAGGGAAAAGGCAATGGCGTTTATGCTTTTGTTTTGGAAGGAGAAATTGAAATTAATGGGCAAAAATTAGGTCGCAGAGATGGTTTGGGTATTAGCGAAACCGATACTTTACAAATCAAAGCCACAAGCAATGCCGAAGTGCTTTTGATGGATTTACCGATGGTGTTTTAAGTCTTTGCAAAAACTATTTTTTTTCAAAATTTCCTGCCCATTGAGGGCAGGAAATTTTTTATTTTGAGTCAAGCAAGTTCTTTTTTAGCAAACATTGTCTTGAAAATGCTTGGTTTTTCCTCAATTTTGAACTTTGCTTTATATTTTTTGATAATTCTTGCCGACAAAATTCCAATGATTACACCTGGGGCTGTCCAAGTCATAATGAATACAAAGAATGGTGTGTTTTCAGGCATAAATCTTGGTAAAATATTTACACAAAAAGCTGTCAAAGCAGCAGAATATGCTCCCATCATTTTTCCTGCATGAGCAAAAAACCAGTGCATTTTTTCGGCTTTCACGAAACCTAAATATACTTTCAAATCGCCATAAGCATTTGCCAAACTCACTGTGCCAAAAACAAAGAACAAAATATTTAAGCCACCAAAATCTTTTGGAGGATTTTGAGTTAAATACGCTCCGTAAGCGAGCATACAAATTCCTGAAACTCCGATTATCCAAGCAGCAATTTTATCAATCATTGTAGGAATAAGTCCTTTCTTCATTGATAACATTCTTTTTCCCGACCAGTTTGGATAAAAACTCACGATGCCGATTCCCAAGAAAAATTGATATTTTAAATTAGTTGGGTAAAGAACGAAGAAAATAGTAGTTGTAACGAAAATCATAAACATTGACCAGTAAAAAACTAAGCCCGCACGGTTATGAACTTTGCCACCTTTGTTGGCTGTCATAGCGACCAAACCAGCAGCCAATGACAAGATGCCACACAAGATATGAACAGCGATTGAAGATTTGTAGATGAGCGTTTCCATAATATTTTTTGTTTATCGTATGTCTGATTAGAAATGGGTTTTCAACTTAAAATGATAATAAGGATATTTCAATATTTTTGTTTTCGGTCAAATCAAAAGCACATTGTAAGAAATTTGGTGGCCCCATGAGCATCGTTACATTAGAAAAACCAAAAGGCTCGGCTGGCATTTGTCCGTTCATGTCCAAGGTTTTGCTATCGTTCAGGTCTTGATATATCACAATTGCGTACTTTCCTTCCATCATTCCTTCAAATTTCAAAATAACCTCACCCTCTTTGGTTACTTCGGCAGTAGCTGTTTTGATTCCTCCGCTCTGTGGGAAATTCTCTATATCGTTAGAAATTGATGCTAAAATTTTACCTTCACGTTTCTGAATTCCTTTTACTGTTATGCTCACACTGTATTTATTTTGGGCAAAAGTAACAGTTGAGATTAAAGCAAAGATTGTGATAAGAATTGTAGTTTTTACAAGCGTTTTCATTTTTATTATTGTTTAAATGTTTGCGTTTTTGAATGACACAAATGTAGAACAGCTCGAAAAACTACACAAATTAAAGGGTTGATTATCAATCAGTTGGGACGTTTGACAACGTATTGGGAAGAACGGTGAAGTTTTGGGAGGAATGACAATATACATTTGGCCAACAAGGCATTCTTGCAGTAACTTAGTAAGCAATAAAATTTATTGAAATATATCAATTTTGCTTATTCAACCCTATTTTATTCTAATTGTTTATTAAGGTTTTGTTATTGATTATTGCATTAGTCACAAAAAAACAATAGTAACTTCATTTATACGTAACAGCTACTTTATACTTCAAAGGTAGTTTTGCATTTTAAATTATCTAGTAAGCAATGTTCCAAATACGATTTGTTTAGAGAACAGATTGTTTTTTTTTAACTAACCCCAAAAACCTCCACAAAGTATGCAAAAAACTCTACTCAAGGTCTTGCAGACCTTTATTCTTGTATTATTTCTTATACAACATTCAACGGCACAAAGCAACACAATTACAGGTAGTGTTACGTCAGTGTCAGGCGAGATTATTCCTGGCGTAAATGTCCAAATCAAAGGAACAAACACGGGTACTGTTACTGATGCCAAGGGTTTTTACAAAATTGGTGTAAATACTGAAAACGCGATTCTTGTTATTTCGTCTATCGGATTTACTCTCCAAGAAATCGTAGCTGGAAATCGTAGTAAAATTGATATAATTTTACAAGAAGATGCGAAAACTTTGAATGAAGTTATTGTTACAGCCTTAGGTATTAAGCGTGAAGAAAAATCATTGGGTTTTTCTGCAACAACCATTAATGCCAATGCAGTTATCGATGCAAAATCTAATAACTGGGTAAATACACTTTCGGGTAAAGTGGCGGGTTTGAATATTCAAGGTGTTGGCGGAGGACCGATGGGGTCTTCGAGAATCACTTTGCGAGGAGAATCTTCTCTAAATCTTGAAAATAATCAAGCATTAATTGTGGTTGATGGAGTACCAATTAGTAGTAAAATTACTGGAACTGGTTATACTTCTCACCTCTCGGCCGATAGCCCAGTTGATTATGGCTCTACGGTTTCGGACTTAAATCCAGATGATATTGAAAACGTAACTGTCTTGAAAGGACCAGGAGCAACGGCACTTTACGGTAGCCGAGCAGCAGGTGGGGCTTTGGTTATTACAACAAAAACAGGTGCAAGAAAAGACCGTGGAATTGGAGTAACATTTAACACAAACTTTAATATTGAACAAGTAAATCGTTGGCCTGATTATCAATTTGAGTATGGCGAAGGTCGCACTGATGTTTATTATTCCTACTTAAATAGTGCCGATGGAATAAATACAAGTACAACGGCGGCGGCGGGGCGAGCTTGGGGGCCAAAGTTTAATGGTCAAACCTACTTTCAATACAATCCTGCTGCTCCTGACGGAAAAGCAACCGAGCGTACACCTTGGGTTCCTTACGAAAACTATATTTCGGGGTATTTTCAAACAGGAAAAACTTTTTCAAATAGTCTTTCTCTTGAAGGCGGAACAGATAAGGGTTCTGCAAGGTTTTCGTTTACACACCTCAAAAACGAGTGGATTGTACCAAATACAGGCTTTGAACGCATCAATGCGGCGTTATCGGTCAATCAACAATTATCTTCAAAATTAAAAATTACAGGAAAAGCAAATTATACTAATAAAAGAAGCGATAATCTTCCTGCGGCAGGTTATAATAATCAATCGTTGATGTATTTTGTTATTATTGGACCTGCACCCAACGTAAATCCAGAATGGTATAAGCCTTATTGGCAGCCTGGTTTAGAGGGCGTACAACAACGAAACCCTTTTAATCCCGGTCCTGACAATCCATTTTTGGATATGTACGAAATGCTCAATAAAATGAATAAGCATGGACTTATCGGGAATGTTTCTGCCAATTATCAGATTACTGATAAACTTGATTTAATGCTCAGAACTGGTGTAGATATGTCGTTTGAATATCGTTCGCAACAACGCCCATTCAGCATGACAAAATATCCAAGAGGAATGTTTAGAGAACAAAATGTATTTAGTTATGAATCAAATACTGACGTTTTATTAAACTATAAAGATAATTTTAGTGATAAAATTAGCGTAAGGGCATCTCTTGGAGGAAATGCAATGAAGCAAACTTATGATTTTGCAGGTCTGTATGCCGACCAATTGGCACAGCCGGGTATCTATCAAATTTCAAATAGTTTAGACCAAGCGGTAGCTGACCCACTCAAAACCCGTAAAGCAATCAATAGTGTTTATGCAACCACACAATTTGCTTACGACGAAAAGATTTTTGTGGACTTAACAGGAAGAAACGACTGGTCAAGTACCTTGCCATTTGCCAATAATTCATTTTTTTATCCATCTGTTAGTTCGAGTTTTTTATTGCATGAATTGTTTAAAATGCCGCAATCTATTTCGTTTGCAAAAGTTCGTGCTTCGTGGGCTCAGGTTGGAAATGATACTCGTCCTTATCAAACAACTCGCTACTACGACCGTATTTATGGTAATAACTTTACCAATCCTTCGACATTATTTAATGCCAATCTTAAACCCGAAATTACTTCAAGTTATGAGTTTGGTTTAGATGTACGTTTGCTCAAAAACCGTCTGGGCTTAGATTTGGCTTACTACAATAATGATAGTCGCAATCAAATTTTAGCTGTTCCACTCGACCCAACATCTGGTTTTTCAAATGCCCTTATTAATGCGGGCTTGATTAATAGCAAAGGTGTTGAAGTGAAATTAAATGGCAAAATTATCAATAATAACAATTTTAAGTGGAATTCTACGGCCATTTGGTCAAGAAATCGCAGTTATGTGCGTGAATTAGCCGAAGGAATCACCAACCAAACAATTTACAGTCACGGCGGAAACGTTACCATCGAAGCCCGTGTAGGTGGATTGATGGGCGATATGTATGGCCGTGGTTTCCAACGCTCGCCCGATGGTCAGATTATTTATGGTACAAACGGATTGCCTGCTCAACTCGACCCAACTGTAAAAAAATGGGGCAACGCCTTTGCCGATTGGAAAGCAAGTTGGTCGAATGAATTTACTTACAAAGGTCTAAAATTAAGTGTTCTATTAGATGGTCAAATGGGCGGAAGTATGTACTCACAAACCAATCATAAAAATAATACTTTGGGTAAAACCAAAGTTACACTCCCAGGAAGAGATGGAGGATTGATTGGTGATGGCGTAGTTTTACAACCAGACGGTACATTTAAACCAAATGCGGTAAAAGTAGCTGCAAGTGCCTATTATGATAATTATTACACAATTAGTAATGCTGAAGTCAATATTTTTGATGCGTCTTTCTTGAAAATCCGTGAGGTGCGTTTTGAGTTTAATTTACCTCAAAATTTGCTCAGTAAAGTTGGTATCCGCCAAACAAGCGTTGCTTTATTTGGTCGTGATTTATTCAATTTTACAAAATTCCCAGGGTTTGATCCAGAAGGTGGAAATTTGAATAACGGAACACTAACCCCAGGTGTCGAACTCACACAGTTTCCATCGGCACGTAGTATGGGAGCAAATTTGACCTTTAAATTCTAATCAAATAGTATCTCAAAAATGAAAAATAAATTAAAATATATCGTTACGCTTTTGGTCATGTTGTCTGTTTTAAGCTCATGCACTAAAAACTTTGAAGAAATCAATATTGACCCAAATCGCCCAGAAAATGTTAATCCTGGCGTAATTTTAGGTCAAATGCAATATCGAATTATCAACAATTCGGTTTCTGCAGCACGCAATTTTACACACGAATTAATGCAAGTTGATGCACCACGAGCAAGTACAAGTGGCTTAGGACTTCATCGTTATTCTGTAAACCCTGGAGTGGGTGTATGGAGTAGTTTTTATCAGAACTTAACTGATGCACAAGATATTTATACAATCGCCGACCGTTTGAAAGAAAATAATTATAAAGCTATTGCATTGGTTTATAAATGTTGGGCGTATTCTATCTTGACAGATTTATACGGCGATGTGCCATATTCACAGGCAATCAAAGCAACCGAAGGTAATTTTAAACCAGCATTCGACAAACAAAAGGATATTTATATTCAGATTTTGAAAGATTTAGAAACTGCAAATGGTCTTTTTGATGACACAAAAATTTTGACTTACGGTGGCGATTTAGTATATAATACAAGCGTTTTGACGAGTGGAAAAAATATAGGGATTCAACGTTGGAAAAAATTCACTAACTCGCTTAGATTAAGATTATTGTTAAGATTATCGAAAAAAGAAGGTGAAATCAATGTAAAAGAGCAAATAACGGCAATTTTAGCTGATGCCGTAAAATATCCAACACTCGTAGCCAATGCCGACGATGCGATTTTTCGTTACCCTGGCACTTTTCCATATTTCAACCCTTATTACAATGCTCGAACGTTGGATTGGAGAGATGGAACATATTTTACTGAGTTTTTCTTGAATCCAATGAATGCAAGTGCTGACCCACGTCGTGCTATTTGGGCAATTCCTGTTACGGTTGCAGGTGTATCTACTTTTAGAGGTATTCAAAGTGGCTATCCGACTACACTTGAGTACGTTGTTGGTCAAAATTCGAGTTATACTGATGCACTCAAAACATTACCACAATTGGGTGTAATGATGCCGTATGCCGAAGTTGAATTTATCAAAGCCGAGCTTGCTCTGAAAGGATATACCACAGGAAAAACGCCAAAAACACACTACGATGCAGGAATTACTGCCTCAATGGTTCAATGGGGAGCAACAATACCAGCGACATTTCTAACTCAGAAAAGTAGTGCTTATGATGCTACTCTTTCTACCGAAAAACAGTTGGAGCAAATCATGACACAAAAATACTACGCTTATTTTTTCGTAGATTATCAATCATGGTTTGAAAAACGCAGAACTGGTTATCCAATTTTACCAAGAGGTGCTGGAGTTCCTGCCGCAAATAAGTTTCCGAGCCGTGTGCCTTACCCTACTTATTTACAATCACTTAACCCCGAAGGTTTAGCTGGTGCAGTAACTTCAATTGGTGCAGATAATAGCGACACAAAAGTTTGGTGGGAAAAATAAAATATTACATTCAATCATTGCAAACGCTGGCAAGCTCTTAGTAACTTGTCAGCGTTATCCATTTAAAAACACTTTAAAATGAAACAACTATTCAAATTTGTACTTTTGTTTTCGTCATTGGTAACATTTGGTCAAAATATAAATACGCAACCAAACACCCAAGAAGTTTTATTACCAAATGGCTGGTCGTTGACACCTGCTGGTCGCTCATTAGAAGTGGGAGATTTACCATTAAATATTGCCTTTTCTTCATCGCAGAAGCTAATGGCAGTTACAAATAATGGTCAAGGAAAACAAACGATTCAACTGATTGATACAAAAACAGAAAAGATTTTAGATAATATCGAAATTCCTAAGTCATTTTATGGACTGAAATTTAGTCGTGATGAAAAAAGTCTTTACGCATCAGGAGGAAACGACAACTGGATTCTAAAATATGGCATCATCGAAAATAAGCTTGTTTTGAATGATAGCTTGATTTTGGGTAAGAAATGGCCGAACAAAATTTCTCCCGTTGGCATCGAAATCGACGACGACCGCCAATTATTATACGTTGTTACGAAAGAAAATAATTCATTTTATATTTTAGATTTAAAAACAAAAACCATCGTTTTCGAGCAAAATTTGGGGCATGAAGGTTATACTTGTGTGCTTTCGCCTGATAAAAAAATACTTTATATTTCGCTTTGGGGTGGACGAAAAATTGCCCTTTTTGACACTCAAAATCGTAAAATAGTAAATACAATTCCAGTTTCATACAATCCAAACGAATTGATTTTAAGTAAAAACGGTCAATATTTGTTCGTTGCCAATGCGGGTGATAACAGTGTTTCGGTAATTGATACAAAAGCACAAAAAGTAATCGAAATCTTGGATGCAGGTTTGTACCCAAATTCGCTCGTGGGTTCAGTTACAAATGGTGTCGCTCTTTCAAAAGATGAAAAAACGCTTTACATAGCCAATGCCGATAATAATTGTTTGGCGGTTTTTGATGTAACTAATAAAGGTAAAAGTTTTTCAAAAGGATTTATTCCTGTGGGTTGGTATCCAACCAATGTGCGTGTTGTTGACAAGAAAATATTTGTAGCCAATGGAAAGGGGTTTACTTCATTTGCCAATCCACTCGGCCCGCAACCAGTTAAGAAAGGTGTACTTTCAGAATCTCATCAAGGAGAAGATACTCGTGGACAGTACATCGGAAATTTGATGAAAGGAACGCTAAGTATTATTGACACACCAAACGAGAAAGATTTAGAGCTATATTCTAAAAAAGTTTATCAAAATACACCTTACAAAAAAGATAAAGAACTTGTCACTGATGGCGAGCCAAACAATCCGATTCCGATGAAAGTTGGTGATGCCTCGCCGATTAAACATGTATTTTATATCTTGAAAGAAAATCGTACTTATGACCAAGTTTTTGGTGACATGAAAGAAGGCAATGGCGATTCTACACTTTGCTTATTTGGTGAAAAATATACGCCAAACCAACATAAATTGGCGAGAGAATATGTATTATTGGATAATTTTTATGTAGATGCAGAAGTAAGTGCTGACGGTCATAATTGGTCGTTGGGAGCTCATGCCAACGATTATTTAGAAAAAACTTGGCCAACTGGCTATGGCCGTCGTGGTGGCGTAACCGAAGGAATGGGTCGACGTCAGATTGCGAATGACAAAGATGGATTTATATGGGATTTTTGCAAGCGTCAAGGAGTAAGTTATCGTACTTATGGTGTTTTTGCTGATGATAAAAAAGGAAATATTCCTGCACTGGACAAAGACCACGTTTGTTCTTATTTTACAGGATATTACAATCAAAAAGTAAAAGATACGACCCGCGTGAATCAATGGAAGCGTGATTTTGATTCTTTGTTAGTTGCAAAAGCAGTTCCTGCTTTCAACTCGATTAGACTTGGTGCCGACCATACACAAGGAATGGCAGTAGGCAGACCAACGCCTTTTGCTTGTGTGGCCGATAATGACTTGGCGGTTGGAATGTTCATCGAACATTTAAGCAAAAGCTCAATATGGAATCAATCAGCGGTATTTATTCTTGAAGACGATGCTCAAAATGGCCCTGACCACGTAGATGCTCACCGCTCAAATGCCCTTGTTGTGAGTCCATATACCAAACGAAAATACCTTGACCACACCATGTATTCAACATCTGGAATGCTCAGAACGATGGAATTAATTCTGGGTTTACCTCCAATGACACAATATGATGCTGCTGCTACGCCAATGTTTCGTAGTTTTACGTCAAAACCAGATTTTACGCCCTATCAATCAGTTCCATCATTTATCAATTTGGGAGATATAAATACCGCATACACACCGTCGGCAAAACGCTCAGAAGGTTTAGAATTTGCCGAAGTTGATAGCAATGACGATAATCTTTTCAATGAAATTTTATGGAAAGGCATCAAAGGCGAATTAGCTCAACTACCAGCACCCAGACGTAGTGCTTTTGTTAGAGTTGTTAAAGTCGATAATGACTAATTTTGTTTTAAAATATACACGTTTATGAAACTACTCTTTTTATACAGTTTTTTATTAAATCCATCGACCGATTCAAGCAAAGTAGAATTGCTCAACGAAGTCGTAATTACAGCAAATCGTTCGGCAAACCAAGAATTTCAGACACCGAATAGTATTAAAGTTTTAAATAAAAAATATCTTAAAACTTATGCTCCACGCACTGCTCCTGAAGCCTTGATGGGCGTAAATGGCGTATTTGTGCAGAAGACCAATCACGGAGGTGGCTCACCTTTCGTGCGTGGACTTACGGGCAACCAAACTTTGCTTTTGGTTGATGGTATTCGCCTCAGTAATAGCACTTTCCGTTATGGCCCGAATCAATATTTTAATACAATCGACCCTTTTTCGATTGAAAAAATAGAGGTTCTGAAAGGTGGTGGCTCGGTTCAATATGGCTCTGATGCTTTGGGTGGAACGATTCAAGTTTTTACGGCAGAACCCAAATTTGGCAGTAAATTGAAAGTCAATCTTTTAGGACGAATCGCTACGCAAGGAATGGAACAAACAGCTCGTGGCGAAGTAAATTATGGTGGTGAAAAACTGGCGATTTCGGGGAGTTTTGGCTACCGAAATTTTGGTGATTTGGTTGGCGGAAAACTTACTGGCCGCCAATCTCCTTCAGGATATGATGAGCAAATGGGAAATCTAAAAGCCAAACTAAAACTCGGTAAAGGAATTTTGACGATGGCTCACCAGTATTTTGAAGCCAAAGATGTGCCAGTTTATCATAAAGTTGTTCTTGAAAATTTCGCAATTAATGAATTTCAGCCCCAAAGACGAAATCTTTCTTACGTGAAATTTAACCAAAAAAATGAGTCTAAACTTTTTAATGAAGTTTCTATAATTGGCTCATTACAAATGACTTACGAAGGCAGAAATAGCCAAAAGAATGGTTCAACAAGATTGATTCAAGAAACTGACAAAGTTTATACAAAAGGATTGACAACAAATATTTCTTCTGAGTTTTCAGAAAAATGGACGGCCAATTCGGGTATTGAAATTTACCACGATTTAGTAAGAAGTTCAAAAATTGATGCTCCAGCGTCTCCCGCTTCGTCAGAAGCTCCAAAATTTTTGCGAGGCTTGTATCCTGATAAGTCAACTTTTTTGAATTATTCGCTTTATTCATTGCACCAATTTACCCAAAATCATTGGCAATTTTCGGCAGGTGTTCGCTATAATGGCTTTTCGATTATTGTTCCTGACGAAACCATTGGCAAAACAAATTTAAGTCCGCAAGCACTCGTGCCAAATATTTCGGTTGCGTATTTAATCGGCTCAAAATCAAATATTTACGCTTCATATAATGCAGGTTTTCGCACACCAAATGTTGATGATTTAGGCACATTGGGCATCGTAGATTTTAGATACGAATTGCCAACCAATAAACTGAAACCCGAAAAATCAAGCAATTATGAGTTAGGTTATAAATTCCGAACCAACCGTTTTTCGGCAGCAACAGCCCTTTATTATAGCGATTTACGAGATTTGATTGCCCGTGTAAAAGTGCCAAATCAAGTCATTAATGGCTATAATGTTTATCAAAAAGAAAACATCGAAAAAGCAAACATCAAAGGCATCGAAGCAGAGTTTGAGGGATTAATAAGCAAAGAATTAAAAACTTACGGCGGTGTTTCATATACTTACGGAAAAAATATTACGAAAAATGAACCCATGCGACGTATTCCGCCGCTCAATGGGCGTTTTGGTTTGGAATATCGCAAAAGCAGCTTCTTTATTCGTCCCGAATTACTTTTTGCCGCCAAACAAGACCGCCTCGCACAAGGTGATAAAGACGATAACCGCATCGGTAAAAACGGAACTGCTGCTTGGCAGATTGTTAATATTTACGGCGGTTACGAATATAAATGGCTGAATATCAATCTTTCTGCTCAAAATCTTACTAACAAAGATTACCGCACGCACGGCTCTGGAATCAATGGCGTAGGCAGAAGTTTGTGGTTGACTTTGGGTGTTCAGATTTGATTATTTCAATCGCTCAACTATTTCGGAATATTTCCGAGCCACAGGCACGAGCAATTCGGGGGCTTCGAGATGAAGTTTATAGCCTTGAGCATTTCCTGTTACTTTTTCTACTTTATCAAGATTAACGATGAAGGAGCGATGACAACGAACTATGTTTTCATGCAAAATCTGACTTTCGAGCCTTGTTAGGCTACTACGCAAAAGCTCTTTTTGAAGTTTTCCATTTTTCTCATAAAAAACAGTTGAATAATTATCGGAAGATTCAATATAAAAAAGCGATTCGGGAGATAATTCTATCGAATCTTTTTCATTTTCGGCAACTAATCTCAAAGTTTTATTCTCGATAAAACCCTGACTATCAATTACTTGTGAGTGGTTCACAACAATAGTCTGATTGTATTTTTTCAATTGATAAATGTAATTTAGCATTACACCAAAAATAGTCGGGAAAACACCAATTGCCAAAACCGCCACGAGCATCCACAAGAAATTTCCCCAATTTTGAGTAAAACGAAAAGCAATAAAACTATATAGACAATTTCCAATAGTGATAAGCAAAATGAGTAACATTATAGACAAAATCTCTTTTCCAATATTCCATGAGGTTTCATTATAATATTTGGGAAAGGTTTTGAAAATGCCAAACCGAAGAATAAACCCACTTAGTGCTGTAACCAATCCATAACCACATAAATAAAGATTTTTGTTAGGATTATGCCATTCTAAAGTGCCAAAAGGCTGAAAAAGAATTAGAAATAAAGCTATAAACACCCCTTCTCCCACACATTGTAGAAAGATGCGTGTTAATGATTTATCAAAAAAAGGATAAGGCTGTCGTAGGATTTTTAGCATTTTTTGCACTTAAAATGGTCGCCAATTTTTTATTTGTTCAATAAAACTTGGTACTACTTCTGGATACATCGCAATCATCACAACCACACCAAAAACTGCTCCCCACCAATGAGCCGAATGATTGATGTAACCATTGCCACGCTGCATTTCATAGTACGTAAATGCTAAATAAAGTCCCGCAAAAATAAAAGCAGGCATAGGAATAAAAAACACCTGCAAATCGGCCGTTGGAACAAATAAAATTGCTCCAAAAATAACTGCCGAAACAGCCCCCGAAGCTCCCAAAGAATTATAATTGCTATCTTTCCGATGCTTTATAAATGTTGACAAATCGGAGGCTATAATGGCAACAATGTAAAAAATCACATAAGCGATTGAACCGATACGTGGGTCGTTATCAAATTTTTTAATGAATATTTGTTCAATAAAGCCACCAAAATTATAGAGCGTAAACATATTGAAAAACAAGTGCATATAATCGGCATGAATAAAACCAGATGTTATAAAACGATGGTATTCTCGATTTTGGTCAATGGCTTTGGGGTTCATCATCCAACCATGAAAAACGCTTTGATTGCTCCAAGCATAAAGACTCATGCCCACCGTAACAATGATTATTAATAAATTTGCTGTTATTTGTTCCATATTATGTATTTGAGTCTATGACTCTCTTTCTATCAATTGTTTTGTAAGTTCTATTAAAGGTTGCTTTCTTGCTGCTGAAGCATTGAGTTTTGCTAAATCTGCCAAGCCTTTATCGAAATATGCATTCATTTTTTTCTCAGCCAATTGCCTGATATTCAACGAGTTATAGATTTCGGTTACGGCTTTTACTTTTTCTTCTTTGTCAAAATCTTTAGCATCAATCCAAAAATGTAATGCTTCATTAGCGTCTCCAATTTCTAAAGCCTTGAGCAAAAGCCATGTCTTTTTATTTTCGATAATATCGCCTCCAACTTGTTTGCCAAATTTTTGGGGGTCGCCATAAACATCCAAAATATCATCTTTTAACTGAAACCCGATGCCAATATTTGTCCCTATTTCGTACAATAATTGAGTTGATTCTTCATCGGTTTCGGCAATCAAACCGCCTAATTCTAAAGAAAAACCAAGCAAAACCGATGTTTTCAGTCGAATCATATTGATGTATTCTTCTTCCGTAACATCATTTCGAGTTGCAAAATTCATGTCCCATTGCTGGCCTTCACAAACTTCGGCAGCCGTACGATTAAATCTTCTGATAACATGCTTGAAAATCTTATCATCAACGGCAGTCATTAGCTCGTAGGCACACACGAGCATCACATCGCCCGAAAGAATCGCAATGTTTTCGTTCCATTTTTCATGCACCGTTGGCTTGCCTCTACGCAGTGGAGCGGCATCCATAATATCGTCGTGCATGAGCGTAAAATTATGAAAAACTTCTACGCCAAGTGCTGGTTTTATAGCTTTTTGCCAATCGTCCGAGAAAATATTTGTGGACATAACGGTAAGCAATGGACGCATTTTTTTACCTCCAAGCGACATCAAATATTCGATTGGTTCGTAGAGTTCGGCAGGGCTTTCGCCATATTTTGTGCTTGCAATTTCTGTTTGAATTGCTTTTAAAAAAACTTCTAATGACATATTTTTATAGAATGATTCTCCAGAATCGCCTAATCTTAGATAATGAATAGAACTTCAAAGTAAGCCAAACTTAGCAAAACTACCAAGTAAATCTACAAATTGGTATTGAAAGCTGCAAAGTAAGACTTTGAATATCAACCTATTATCAGTTCTTTTGGTTTGGATTTATCATTCTTAATTTTTTCAACCATCGAAACTTTGTTTTTTGCCATTTGTCAAACTTTCAAGTTTCATTCAAAAAATCTTGTTCAAATTAGCAAAAAAATAAACCGTATTATATGAAAAACCTACTCGTGATTTTATTGCTAATGTTCTCATTATCAGGCTTTTCACAGATATATCAAGCAAAAATTGATTCCGTGAAAAAATTAGTTGAAACAGCTTTTAATGAACGAAATCCTGCAAAACTGTACGAACTTACTGGAGAAGATTTTCGGAAACAAATTTCAGAAACTCAAATGAAGCAAGTTTCAACAATGCTGTATAATCAATTAGGTACTTGGAAAAACTCTGAATTTCAAAAAATCACTGATGGCGTAGTTCTTTACAAAGCAATTTTTGAAAAATCTAATCAAAAATTTTTCCTTAGTTTAGATAAAAACGATAAAATTTCGACATTACTTTTTCAGCCTTACAAAGGTGATGCTCCAAAAAAAGACTACCAAGTTGCGAGCAATAACAAAATGACTTCACCTTTCGATTTAAAAGTTGATAGCTTGGTGCGGCCTTACATTCAACTAAAAGCTACCGCTGGCATTTGTATTGCTTTCGTAAAAGATGGAAAAGTAGAAACTTACAGCTACGGGGAAACAAAAAAAGGTGAAAAACAACTCCCCGATGCCGACAAAACAATGTTTGAAATTGGCTCAATAAGCAAGACTTTTACGGCAATTTTGCTTGCTGATGAAGTTGTAAAAGGTAAAATGTCGCTCGAAGACCCAATCAATAAATATCTGCCCGACTCAATTCCGATTTTGGCTTTTAAGGACATTCCGATTACGCTAAAAACATTGTCAAACCATACTTCGGGTTTTCCTCGTTTGCCAATGAATCTTTACCAAAAAGGCGATGATGCAAATAATCCGTACCAAAATTATGATGAGAAGCGAATGTTTACGTACCTGAAAAACTTCAAACCATTTCGTGAAATTGGCGTAAATTATGACTACTCAAATTTTGCCGTTGGCTTACTTGGAATGATTTTGGCAAAGCAAAATAATTCAACTTACGAACAACTTCTAAGCAATACTATTTGTAAACCACTTCAACTAAAAAACACAAAAATACTTTTGCAAGACTCTGATAATCAATACTTTGCACAAGGGCATGACGAAAAAGGCAATGCTACCTCAGCTTGGGATTTGAATACTTTGGCAGGTGCAGGAGGCATTCGCTCAACGGCAAATGACATAGCAAAATACGTAGAAGCAAACATGAGCAAAGCTCCCAAACAATTGCAAGAAGCGATAGATTTGACACAAAAAATCACGCTTAATCAAGGACAAAATACTATCGGACTTGGCTGGCACATGACCATTGGGAAAAAGTACACAATTATTCAACATTCAGGCGGAACGGGTGGCTTCCGCTCATTTGTAGGTTTTGATAAAGAGCGGCAATTAGGTGTAGTAGTTTTATCAAATTCGGCAGAAGAAGTTGCTATGATTGGATTTGGGTTGTTGAAATAATTTATTATTTCATTTTCAAAACAGCATAATATGGGTGTTCAGGATTTACGATTAACTCTTGTCGAAGTGGGTGTACAAGCACGTCCATTTCTTCCATCGGAATAGCACCCAAAAGCGGTTCGCTATCGCCAGGAAGAACGAAAGCATTGCAAACAGCCTTTCTGTTAGCAAAACGTACTAATATTGGACCAACAACATCATATTCTGCAATCGAACTATCAGCCATTTGTGCTTTTCTTCTTTCAACAAAGGGAAATTCCATTTGTGATTGAATTGTTTCGTTAATTGCCATCATATATGCACCAGTATCTGCCAACATATTTAAAGAGAAACGTCTTACTTCTTCTTCACCAATGATATGTCTTCGGGCATTTTCCAAATCCCAAGCATTTATCAACTCAATATCTGCATAAACCAAACTCATAATTTTATCTTTTTTTCTACAAATCTAATCATTTTTTTCTTTTGCAAAAACGCCACTGCGAAAAAATCGTAGTGGCGTTTTATTTAAGCTCCCCTTTAGGGCAGTCCGATGTGTCGGTTGGGGGGTTAAGCATGAATATTCCAAACCCAACCAAAAGTATCTTCTACTTTACCTGTACGAATATCGTTCAAAGCATTTTTCAAGCGAGTTGAGTATGAATTTTCAGTAATTGCAGGTAAAACATAATCTTTTCCATTATAACCGATAGCGGCAAATGGCGAAACTACTACGGCAGTTCCTGCACCAAATACTTCGCTTACGCTTCCACTTTCAATGCCTGTCATTATTTCTTCTACCGAAACCTTTCTTTCTTCCACCTCAATGCCCATTGATTTTGCCAATTTAAGCAAAGTATCACGAGTTATTCCTTTCAAAATCGTTGTGCTTGTGTTTGGCGTTACAAGTTTGCCATCTTTCACAAACATTACGTTCATTGTGCCAGATTCTTCAAAATATTTATGCTCAATGGCATCTGTCCACAATAATTGTGTATAACCTTGCTCGGCAGCTAATTTTGCTGGATACAAAGATGCGGCATAATTTCCTGCACATTTTGCGTAGCCAACGCCACCAGGAGCAGCACGAATATATTCGGTTTCGACTTTTACCTTTGGCGGGGTTGAATAATATTTGCCCGCAGGACTCATAATAATCATAAATCTATAATTATTTGAAGGTCGAACGCCCAAATACACATCACTTGCAAACATGAACGGACGTAAATAAAGTGAATTATCTTCACCTTTTGGCACCCAAGCAGCGTCAATTCTAAGCAATTCTTCTAAACCGCCTATAAAAATTTCTTCGGGAACTTGTGCCATACACATACGCTCTGCTGAAATATTAAAACGCTTGAAGTTTTCTAATGGTCTGAACATCAACACTTCGTCAGCATCATTTTTAAAGGCTTTCATTCCTTCAAAAATAGATTGTCCGTAGTGAAGCGATGCCAATGCTGGGTTATAGCTAATATCGCCATAAGGCATAATTTTTGGCGTTTGCCACTCGCCGTCAACAAAATCAGCTACCAACATGTGGTCAGTAAAAACTGTCCCAAAAGTAATGTTGTTTTGGTCAAGTTGATGGATTCGGCTCTCAGCAACGAGCGTAACATCTAAGTCAAGTGTTTCTGTCATAATGTACTTTTATTAAAAATTGGCTTGTTCTTTTGTATTTTCTATGCGAAATAACAAATAATATACTATACTGTCAAGGAAAAATGCAAAAATAGTTGTTAAGACAACCTTTTTATTGTTGTACTGTTGATTCTTGGTACAAAACCTGCAAAAGTGTCTGTCCAACAGCCTTTAAAGTGCCTTTATCAATAAGTGTCATGTTGTCCTTTTGGGTATGATGATAATCGCCAAAAGTGTTTCCTGAGTTTGGTCGCATATCACAAATATCAATCATATTGATTTTTGCATTGACATTGACAGGAACGTGGTCGTCGGTAATATTACCAAAATCTTGATTTAAAAAATATTGCCCATAACCCAACTGGCTTGCAATGTTCCAAACATTATTTACTACACCTGGGGCATATTGCAACGAAATACTATCTTTGGTAAAAGTTGCTCCTTTTGCCCCAACCATATCTAATAGTATGGCAAAGTATGCCGAATAGTTAGGTTTATGCAAGTTTCTTGACCAATATTCCGAACCCATCAACCAACCACCGTTTGCATCGCCTACTGTTCCTTTATAACTATCTGGCGGTCCCCAATCTTCTACATCAAAAAGTACAATATCTATGCCAACTGTAGGTTTTTGTCCAGATGCTTGAATTATGCGTAGAATTTCAAAAATTACAGCAACGCCACTTGGACCATCATTTGCCGAATCGAAAGTTTTGGTGCGTGCCGTAGAATCTTCGTCCGAAAAAGGGCGAGTGTCCCAGTGTGAGGCTAACAAAATTCGCTTGGTTGCTTGTGGGTTGATGCTTCCGATGATATTTCGAGCATTTAGCACTTTTCCATCATAAGTAACTGGCTTAAATTTTTGTTCGATTACTTCACAACCATATTTTTTCAAAGTTGCTACTAAGTAATCACCACATTTGATGTGGGCAGCCGTATTTGGAATTCTGGGACCAAATTTTACTTGTTTTTCTACAAAATAATAAGCTGAGTCGGCATTGAAAACTGGTGCAGTTGCTAATTTTGGTGCTTCGGTTGTAGAGCTTCCTTCCGAACTTGGCTTTTCTTTACATGAAATAAAGATTGTCGAATAGGCTAAAAGGAATAAATAAGAAGTAGTTTTTAATAAATTCATGCTAAATATCGAATAAAAATTATTTTTTGGCAATTTATGACTTTTGAATCTTTTCTACTAACGTTGAATTGAATATAAGTATTTCAGCAAACGTTTTTTTGATTAGCTTTGCATAGAAAGTAATGATGAATGATAAACGATGAATGATAAATTAGAAAATCTTTCATATCAAAAAATAGGCAGAATTCTGTTCATTCATCATTCATCGTTTATCATTTATCATTTATCATTTTCAAAAATGACCATAGAAGAAGCACAAAAAATAGTTGATGATTGGATAAAAACCATTGGCGTTCGGTATTTCAATGAACTGACAAATACAGCAATGTTGATGGAAGAAGTGGGCGAAGTAGCTCGAATAATGGCTCGTCGCTACGGCGAACAGTCAGAAAAAGAGTCAGACAAAGACAAAGATTTGGGCGATGAAATGGCGGATGTACTCTTTGTGTTAATCTGCCTTGCCAACCAAACGGGCATTGATTTGACCGAAGCTTTGCGGAAAAACCTTGAAAAGAAAACAAAAAGAGATATATTGCGACATAAAAATAATGACAAACTGACCTCTAACCTATAATGCTAACCATTCTTAGACAAGCCTTCCGGCGGACAGCTCAAAACTGGAAAATAGTTTTGTTGCTATTCTTAGTAAACTTCGGACTTGGGCTTTTCATCGCATTTCCTGCATTCAATATTCTACAAACTGAGTCGCAAAATTCATTGGCTTTCGATAATTTAGTTGCAGATTTTGACTTTACAGTTTTTTCTGATTTTCTAAGAAAAAACGGCAAATCGCTCATGCCTCTCGTATCAATAAGTTTGATATTGACAGCCGTTTATACTATTTTAAATGTTTTTTTTTCTGGTGGGATTTTGAGCCAATTTACCATAAGAGATACTTTTCGCTTGCCTGATTTCTTGAAAAACTCAGCTCATTATTTTTGGAAATTTTTATTGTTATTTCTCATTCAACTACTCTTTTTTTTATTGGCTTTGGGTGTTTGTGTAGTGCTTTTTGGTGTTTTTGGAGCAATTGGCTATGGTGATACCGAAACAAAATTTTTTGCGTGGATGATTCCTCCTATAGTGTTTGCTTTCTTTTATATCACCTATTTGCTAAATGTGGGCGAATATGCCAAAGTTTTACTACATCGAGATACTTTGCTAAATCCTTGGAAAGCCTTCTGGAAAGCATTAAGCTATGTTTTCACCAATTTCAAAACTATGCAAGTTTACTGGTCGGTTTTGTTAGTATCTTTTCTTCTATTACTCTTATATCTTTTGCTCGAATCGAGCATTGGTATGATGTCGGTTTTTACGATTTGGTTAATGTTTTTGATTCAGCAAATCTTTGTTTTTAGTCGAGTTTTCGTGAAAATTTGGAATTTGAGCAATGCTTACGATTATGTTTCTCTAAAACCAATTCCACTTACGGTAAAGCTTCCAATTAATGCGATAATTATTGAACATAAAGTTGAAGAAGAGATAGACAATGAAACAAGTGTAGAAGAAGGTGAACAAGAAAACAAACTTTCTGAGTAAAGAAAATGTTGTTTCTGAAATACTTAATAAATGGAAGATATAATAAACCGAGTAGCCACAAGTAGCTTAATTTCCTTAGATTTAGAAGATTTTTATCATTCAGGCGAGCGAGTTTTATATGATTTGAAAGACAATCTTTTCATGGGTTTGATTTTGAAAGAAAAAGATTTCAGAGAATTTTTGAAAAATCATGACTGGTCGCAATATTCGGGCAAAAATGTGGCCATCACTTGTACCGAAGATGCGGTGATTCCAACATGGGCATATATGTTGCTTGCCATCCAACTCGAACCCTTTGCCAACACCATTGTTTTTGGAAATCTACAAGATTTGGAACAAAAACTCTATGATGAAGCTCTCGCAAAAATCAATTTTGAGGAATATAAAGGAGCAAAAGTTGTGGTGAAAGGTTGCAGCAAAGTTGCAGTCCCAACAACGGCTTACGTAGAAGTTACTCGCCGACTACGCCCTTATGCCCAAAGTATCATGTTTGGTGAGCCTTGTAGCACCGTTCCACTCTACAAAAAGCCAAAAGAATAGTTTTCCCCTGCGTAATTTTCTGTAATTTTGCCTTTCAATGGTAACACAATTATATAAATTGTGTATTTTTTAATTAATTTCTACGATTTCTAACAACTTTGAAAGTTGTTCTACAAAATATGGTTCGTGTAAGATTTGCTCCCAGTCCAACAGGCCCGCTACACATTGGCGGTGTTCGTACAGCTTTATATAATTATCTTTTTGCTCGCAAAATGGGCGGAAAAATGCTTCTCCGTATCGAAGATACAGACCAAACTCGCTATGTGCCTGGGGCAGAAGATTATATTTTGGAAGCCTTGAAATGGGTCGGTATCGAAATTGATGAAGGGCAGGGCGTGGGTGGCCCGCACGCTCCTTATCGCCAGTCGGAAAGAAAGCCAATGTATCGTCAATATGCCGAGCAATTGATTTCGGACGGAAAAGCATATTACGCTTTTGATACTACCGAAGAATTGGATGCCATGCGTAAACAATTGGAAGAAGCAAAGGTTGATAATATGTCTTATAATGCCGTTACGAGAATGCAAATGAAGAACTCAATTACGCTTCCAAAAGAAGACGTCGAGGCTCGCATTGCCAATGGCGATGCGTACGTGATTCGTTTGAAAGTGCCTTTGAAAGAAGAAATTCGCTTCAAAGATATTATTCGTGACTGGGTGGTGGTACATTCTTCAACGATTGATGATAAAGTTTTGTTGAAATCGGACGGAATGCCAACTTATCACTTAGCAAATATCGTTGACGACCATTTGATGAAAATTACGCACGTGATTCGTGGCGAAGAGTGGTTGCCTTCGGCTCCGCTACATATATTACTATATAAAGCATTTGGCTGGCAAGCACCCGAATTTGCTCATTTACCGCTTTTGTTAAAACCTGAAGGCAATGGAAAACTGAGCAAACGTGATGGACTTTTAGGCAATTTTCCAATTTTTCCTTTGGAATGGAAAGACCCATTTACTGGCGAAATCGCTCGTGGCTTTAGAGAAGATGGCTATTATCCGGAAGCTGTTGTCAATTTCTTGGCATTTTTAGGTTGGAATCCTGGCACAGAACAAGAGATTTTTTCGATGGATGAATTGATTGATACATTTACGCTCGACAAAATTCATAAAGCAGGTGCGAGATTCATGGTTGATAAAGCTAAATGGTTTAATCAGCATTATTTGAAAGAAAAATCTGATGAAGAATTGGCAAGTGAGATATTAGATATTAGACAAGAGCGGGCGGAGTTCCGCATTAGAGAAAAAGGGCATGATTTTGCTTTAAAATTGGTTCGTTTGATGAAAGACCGAGTTGTTTTTTCGCAAGAAATGATTTCGGAAGTGCCTTTTATCTTTGAAACGCCAACTGTTTATGACGAAGAAATTGCCAAATCAAAATGGAATGATGATGCTCGCAAAGCAATGAGCGTAATCAAAGAAAGCATTCAAAGTATTGATAATCAGGAATTTACGTCGCAAAACATTCATGATACTATTTTTCCAGCCCTCGAAGCCGCAGGCATTAAGGCAGGAAAAGTAATGCAAGCATTCCGTTTAGTAATTACGGGCGTGGGCAAAGGACCAGATTTGATGCTGACTTTAGAGATTTTGGGTAAAGCCGAAGTTACGAAGCGAATTGAAAACGCTGTAGAAGTTTTAGGCTAAAAGAGAATCGTCGCTTCGTGAATCGAAGCGATGAATCATTCCTAACATCATAAATAAACGACACAAGGTTACGCATATTCTCACTAAGCCATAGTCAAAAAAGAAGGTAGAAATATATAAGCGATAGGAACTTACACCACTTGCCAAAAGTACAAAAAACATTGAAAGCGAAATGTAGAACTTACTTTTTTCGGGAAAAGGCAAAAAAGTAGATAAAAACACCATATAAATGAGAGGTAGCATATAAATTCCTGTCAAAATTGCTGTTTTGGCATTTGTAAGGGGATATATTACAATTGCAAAAAATGCAAACGGAACAAATATATATGATATAAATACCAAAAACATATTTGATTTATCTGTAAACTTAATTTTTGCTCCCTCAATTATAAATATTCTGATTGTTAAAATATAGTTAATAGCAATTAATATGAATTTTATAATATTACCAACAAAAAAATCTGGGAAATAAACTGATAGTGGTGAAAACAAAGATATGGTTGTAGAAAAAATCAGAAGTTTATCGGTATAGTTGAAAGTTGATTTCCGTTAAGAATAATACCAATAAAACATAAAACATAAAAGTAATGGCTGAATAGAGAAAGACACCAAACTTCCAAACAAGTAATATAAAACCAACTCAACGATAAGTAGCAAAATAACTACCCCAACATTCAGTATATATTTTGTTTTTTGAGGTAAATTATTGAAAAAAATTCGCATTTATTAAAAAAAAATCAAAAACCGTTATTATAGATTCATGTTGTAAACATAATAAAATCATGGCAAAGAAAAAAATCGAAGACAAAATAGGCACAGAAAAACCTCGTGTTCACAAGGATTTGAATGGCTTTGATATTCAAATAAACTCGTTTGGAGAAATTCAGATGAGTTATGATATTGAAAAAATTAATCAGTTTTTGAACAAAACGGTTGATGATAAAAAGCTAAGAAATCGAAAGTAGGTGCTTATTAAATTGCCCCTAAATTTGCAATAAGTATAAACAATGCAACTGCTGCCGTTACTATTCCCCAAATAGCAAAGAACATTCTGCGTTCTTTTCTCTTTTCTTCATGCGTCATTTCCTTCGATGGTTTTATGACTGCTCTGAAAACCTTTATCAAGAAATAAATACCCCCTGAAAGAATGCCAAGCGTAGCCAAAAAAGCCAAAACCGCCCAAACAGCATAATTGCTACAAGCCAACGAACAAGATAGTGCAAGTCCAACATAAGTAAGCACAAGACTTAGTACGAAAAGAAGTACATAGCCAAAGCGTTTGCCCCCATCACTTGTACTATTTTCGGTTGTTTTCTTTGAAAAAAGTGGTTTGTTGTTTTGGCTAAATTGCTTTACTTTGGCTATTTTTTCAAAAACAGTGAAGTTCGCATTTTGCTGAGTACTATCTGTTTTTATAGTAACTCCAGCATAGCTAACCAATTGATTATCAATAGAATGTCCTAAATTTTTGAAATAATTTCCTAATAAAATCGAAAGAAAAAAAGTGCTTACAAATATTATTGTCGAACTTTTGAGGCGGAGTTTTCGGTAAGTTATTTTGTTTAGAAATGGAGCTACGGTTTCAAAGTTTATTTGAACTAAACTCACAAAAAAAATGATTGTTAAAACCAAAATTTCGATTGTAGCATTAGAGAAAGTAGGTAGAAAATCATTGCCGATGGCAGCACCAAATATTATTTTTAATAACTCAATGATGACAATAAATGCAATCGCCAATTTTTGGTTTTTGCTTGCCCAGATAGAAATAGTTTTCATGGATGTTGCTGGTTTTAATGAAAAAAAGCATTAGAAAGATTACCAAATATACGAATATTTAGCTATTTCTAATGCTTTTTTTAGGAAGGTCAGACCTACAGAACAACCCTTTTTAGAATTTCTTCTTCAAATACTCAATAGCCATTCCATAAGCTTCTTTTGCTTTTGTTTCATCATACTTTGGATTGCTCGGATTGGCAAAACCATGAACAGCCTCAAATATTTTATAGTTGATTTCCTTGCCCGCAGTTTTCATATTTGCAGCAAATTGTTCGATTACTTCTTTTGAAATATACTGTTCGGTAGCAAAAAGTCCAAGTACATCGCTGTTGAGGGTTTTGAGTTTTTCGATGTCTTTCACTGGCATTCCGTAGTACATTACCGAGCCGATTGTTTGTTTTCCGCCAATAATAGCAGATTTCAGCGACCAACTCCCGCCAAAGCACCAACCAACATTGGCAACTTTTGCTTTCTTTCCTGCCAAAGCCAAACCACCTTTTACAATGTTTTCTAAGCGAGCTTCCACTACGCCTTGCATCATTTTTCCTGCATCTGCTGGAGTAGTTGCAACTTTTCCGTCATACATATCCAATGCCAAAACATTTACATCTGCCCCCAAATCAGCATAAAAAATATCTGCCTGACGCTTGATATGGTCATTCAGCCCCCACCATTCTTGGTAAACAAAAAGCCATTTGTTTGAACGTTTCTTGGCTTTTACTACATAGCCATTTGCTTTCTGACCGTCGGGCGTATCAAACTGAATCATTGTGCCACCAACTTCGCTCGTGTGTTTATATACAAGCGGAGCTAAATGAGCAGCAATAAAAGATTTGTCGGAAGCAAAAACTGCCATATTGCCATCGTTGCTGGCAAATACAACATCGCAACAAGTTTGAGAGAAACTAAGGATAGAGATTCCTACCGCTACAAAAGTTAAGATTATTTTTTTCATTGGTTTTTGGAATTAAATGTAGGTACATGTATTGAACAATTGAAATAAGGTAAAGGTTTGAAGGATAATTAAATTCATGCTAATAAACCTTATTGAAAATAACCGTACCGTAAAATAAAAATGAGGTTGAGGTTTTTAAAATAAAACTAATCTTTGACAAATTTTTTTTCTATTACGCACCAAAATTACTATAAAAATGCTATAAAAAAGCATTTTTGTTGTGTTTCTGTGAAGAAACATTTTACTAAAAATGACCGAATAATAAATACAGCAATAGTGAAGAAGCCAAACTAAGCATTTCATTTACTATTGTATCATTATTCTGTTTTTATTAAATACACCTACCCAAAAAGACATTAAAAATAAAAAATTACTGCTGTGAAAAAAGAAACTTTAATAAATATTAGTTCGGAAAGTCAAAGTTTGCGATTAACTCATCGGAAGCATATTCCGACAGACGACATTATATATATGGAGTCGGAAGTAAATTATACAAATGTATATACTGCAGATAACCGAAAGCATATTTCATCATTCACGCTAAAAAAATTGGAAGCTCGAATCGTGGAAAGTGATTTTCATAGAATCAATCGAGGTTGCTTGGTAAACCTGAATCATATTACAGAAATAACAGGACTAAAACGTAATGCCCAAGCAAAGCTCTCAAATGGCTCGGTGCTGACGATTTCAAGAAGAAAGTTTGAAAAAATTACCGAAAAAATTCCTCATGTGGTGGTAGTTTTTAAGGAGTGAAAAAAGCCCGTATAATAAAAACAACTATAGTGAAGGTTTTTGTTTGGGGTTTCTACGGAATTTGCGTGTCGTTTTTAGAAAGTAATACTAAAGCTCACTTTTGGGGCTTTATCATAATAAAATGTAATTAACTTTTGCTGATTTAGATATTATGAAACCTCTCTACGAAAATTTTGTAAATGTTGCACGAAGCATTACAGAAGCCAATTTTGACAACGAAACATTTGGCTGCCCCGAATTATGTGAGGCTCTCAAAATGAGTCGCTCGCACGTGCATAGAAAACTTATTGCTGAGTTGAATCTCTCCACTTCAGAGTTTATCAGACAAATTCGTCTCGAAAAAGCAAAGGAGTTATTGACAAAAACCAATCAACCCATCAACGAAATTGCCTATAAAGTTGGCTACTCCGATGCCAATTATTTTAGTCGCTCGTTTTCGGGCATTTATGGTGTTTCACCCACGCAATTTCGGTTTCCTGTTTCATAACAAATTAGCATAAATCACTACCTTATATATAGTCAATAAATTATAGTACCCAAAACTTCAAAATATTATGAAAACATTTTTACAAACGCTGAATCAATTAGAAAATTCAAGTTTATTATTCGAAAAAACTTCATACAAAAAACCAATCTTGAGTTTTTTGTTTTTTCTTTTATTTATTGGAGGGTCATTTAGGGGGGTGGCTCAGACTTGGAGTGGTGCAGTTTCCAACGATTGGCAAGTTGCAGGGAACTGGACATCTCCAGCTGCAGTTCCTGTTGCTGGTGGTACTGTAATTTTTAATACTGGTACTTCATTAGTGGTTACCAATGTACCAGCCTATGGAGCAGGAGCTAATTCTTTAGCGGGTTTACAAATAACGTCCAATACTTCGGTTGAATTGCGGGGTTTGGCTGCTACCAATACAGCAGTCAATTTTGCAAATAGCAGCTCCTTGAGTGTAGCTGTTGGTTCAACATTAATTATAAAAGGAGGAAGTGCTGCAAACACATTGACATTAACACTACCAAGCAATGCAGGTTCGTCTGCTACAATAAATGGTACGCTTACGGTAGCTAATTTTTCAGGTACGTCAGGGGCAGGAGCGTTTTCAAAAGGAGCAAATGCTACTATGAATATTGGTTCAACGGGTATTTATAATCATAATATTAATGCAGGTGCAATACCAAGTAGTGCAACTGCTGCCAATGTTGTATGGGATGCCGCTTCTACTTTAAATATAAATGGTACAGTAGCAACTGGACCTTCTTATGCAGGCGTTGAAACGTTTGGAAATGTTAATTGGAATTGTCCAAGTCAAACTGTTGCCGCTTCTTTTGGTGCTGCAGGTGCTAATACAATTGCTGGCAATTTAACTATATCAAGTACAGGGTCAGGGTCATTCGTTGTGGCTGGTACAGTAAATAAAACATTAAACGTAGATGGAAATGTTACATTATCAGGTACAAGTATCTTAAATTTGAATAATGCAGGAGCAAGCGGTGATGTGGGTACATTAAATGTAAAAGGTAATTTTACAATAGGGTCTGGTACTACCGTAACCGAGTTAGCTGCTGGCTCAGGGTTTATAGATTTCAACGGCACATCGGCACAAACTTTTACAAATGCAGGAACTATTTCAAATCTAATCAACTTTAAGGTTAGCTCTGGGGCTACGCTCGAAATGGCAGATGCTACCAGTCTTATCACAGGCTTAGGAGATTTTACATTAGCAAGTGGAGCAACTTTATCGCTCAAACATGCTAATGGTTTATCTTCAACAGCGAATACAGGACAGATACAAACAGCAAGTAAGACTATTAGTACTGGGGCAAGTTTGATATATAATGGTGCAAGCCAAAATACAGGAAATCTTTTAACTTCCGTCAATAATCTTACATTGAGTGGCACTGGCACGAAAACTTTTACAAGTGCAAGTTCTGTTTCAAATAATCTTTCTGTTAGTAGTCCTGTAACAGTTAATTTAGGTTCTAATAATCATACAACGAATACGCTTACACTTTATGGTGAAGGGTCAAGAGATGGAATGTTTGGTGGTAGCACTTCTTCAGCAACCTATAAACCAACTACTATTTTTAACGCAGCAACAGGGGTGCTTACAGTAAGTACATCAACATGTGGTACTCCTGCTTCGACTTATCAAAATGCTTCAATTTTATCAAATAATGGTGATGGAAATGGTAAAATATGTAGCGGCAGTAATGCTATATTTAATTTAACAGGAACGACTAATGCTGTCGTGGCTTATACAATTACTAATACTTTAGGGGGCAACACTACAGGCACAGCTGTCTTGACAGGAGGTACCGTATCTGCAACTGCTACTGGTGCTACATCAGCAACAACTTTAACACTAAATAAAGTTACGAGTGGTACAACATTCTGCGAAACAACTCTTAGTGGAGTAACATCAATTATTACTATCAAAAATGTACCAGCTATTACTACACAGCCTATTGCTGCTTCTATTACTTATGGGGCGAATGCGAGCTTTAGTGTGGTAGCTACTTCTGATGATGTTAGTTCAGAAACATACCAATGGCAAGTTCAAATTTTGGGTGCAGGACCTTGGTTACCATTAAGTAACACTGGGGTTTATTCTACTGTAACGACTGCCACTCTAAATCTAACCCTACCAACAGTTGCCATGTCAGGCAATCTTTATAGATGTGTGGTTACTAATAGTTGTGGATTTACTAATACTAATGGTGTGGCTTTGACGGTGGCTAAAGCGGCAACAGTTACAACAGTTACAATCGTTGGTGGTCCTTTCCCTTATACTGGGGCGGCACAAACGCCAGCAACAGTAACCGTAACAGGAGCAGGAGGGTTAAGTTTAACACCAACAGCTGACTATGCCAATAATATTAATGCAGGAACTGCAACAGCATCTTATACTTATGCAGAAAATGCC
>JANNDY010000044.1:0-8171 GCA_031378345.1 Emticicia sp.
CATGTGTTCAAAAAAGTGAGAAAGTCCCGTAATGCCTTGGTATTCGTTTCGACTGCCAACTTTGTAAAACAAATACATGTTGGCATTGGGAATGGAATTGTCTTCAATCACCAGAAACTTCATTCCATTTTTTAGGGTGAAGGTTTTTACGTCTTCTGCTTTCATTTGTGCATTGGCCGTAAATAACCCCGCACACAAAAGAGCAGACATCAGAAGCTTTTTCATGTTAAATACATTTTGATTGTTGATTGAATTTTATAAGGTGGAGGGTGTTTTTTTAGCTTTTAGAACTGTGTTTTAGAGGATACTTTTGGCCGAAGTTTATATCTGATTGATTATTTCGAGGGCTAAATTGAAAATTTCTTGTTGAGCCTTGATGTCAGAAGTACCAAATACTCCATTTGAGAGGGCCGAACGAGTATAACTTACTCGTTCACTTATTTGAGTTTTAAGAATCACGGCATCGTAACTTATGAGGATATCAAAGTTATCTTTTTGTAAATTTGTATTACTTCTTACTCGATTGATTACGACCCCATATTTTAAGGTTGGAATTTGTTGCTGAGCCGCTTTCAGAGTTCTCAGAGTGGCTTTCATAGCAAGAATATCGTATAGCCCTAAAGTGGTAGGCACAAGTACAAAGTCGCTAATACCATATAAATCGGCTAAGGTATCTGTCAAATAAGGGGGAGTATCAATAAGCAAAAAATCGTAGGGTAGTTGAGTGAAATTTGCAAGGTCTTGCGGAGGAAGGATAGTTATACCTTCGAATGAGTGGCTTGTTTCGGTTAAACTACCTTGAATGTCAGTATCTAAAACTGCTACTTTTAATCCACTATTTGTGAGGCAAGAAGCCAAATTGAGCGATAGTGTGGTTTTGCCAACGCCACCTTTTTGCTGAGCTACGGTGATAACTTTCATTTATATTGGGTTTTTGAATAACTTTTTTCAATAAAACTGCAATTTTTGCCAGTTTTATTTATTTAAAATTTAATGGTTTTAAATACCAAAAGTAAGTTTTAATAAGCATTTACACTACTTGAAGCTTATTTTTTTGATGTCAATTTTTGAGAATTTATTTGCATACTCGTTAAACCCAAGCATTTATGCGTTTACAAATATAAACGGATTAGATAAAGACACAAAACGCCCCAAATATTCATTATTGGGGCGTTTGTCTGATTACTTTTCAATACTGATTAGACAGGGGCCTACTCTACCCTCACTGATATTCGTAAAAGCAATTCCTATTACTTTGTGGTTGTCGGGTACGTGTACCCATTCAAGGTCTAAAACGTAATCACCAAATAGAATAGCAGTGCTTGAATTGACTAATTCCATTCTTGTATGCTTCAAGGGTATTCCAGCTCTTGTAGATTGAAACTTGAATTTATACTGTTGATTAGCAATAAATTCCTCATATAGGTCTAAATTTGTTGTATCATCATAAATGTACGCAGCTTGGCCCAAATTAGGTAGTATCATTGAATCAAAACTTACATGCTCTGACGGAACTGCATCATAACCTGATACTATTGCACTTCCATCTGCAAGATGGAATTGAAGGAATAGTTTATGGTCATCAAGTACAAAGCGAACCGCTCGTATATCTTTGCCCATGATATTAATAGACCTAAAAGCAAATTTGTATTGATTTTGCTTCAGACTTTCAAAGCTAATAACGTTATTTCTTTCATTAAAATTGGCTGTAACTAATGGCAAATACGATTTTTCTTTGGCATTTTCATCATAAATGATTTCCCATTTCTCATTGTCTTCACAGATTTTAAAATCTGGAGCAGTAGAATATTCTAATTTATTTTTTGATGATATATTTATGATGCTACCCTTTTTGTTAGCAATATTAGCTTCCCATTGCTGACCTTTGATGTGGTGAATATGGTCAATTTCCATAGCGTATGTAGTTGTATAACCTGGTAATGTAAAACCATACCCATTCGGGCGACTATCAACCACGAGTTCAGTTAATACAATTTTTTTGTTATCCTTAATATACTTACTCACAATATTGCTTTTTCGATTGATATACCAGAGCTGATTATCGAATCCTTGGTATTCCATTAAATCAATGCCGGCGTACTCGGTTCCTTGTGCATTGCTAATATAAGGCGGAATAGCCAATACCAGTTTTTTTATAGTGTTTTGAATGTAGGCAAACACTATGGAATTACTCTCCCAGACAATTTTGTCTTCCGAGTCGATTGCTTCAAAATTTCCATTATCCAATAGTTGTATATCTGTAATATTTCGTGTTTCGGTTGAAATGTCTTCCAAAACCTCATCTTTTCCATCAAGAATCACAAAAGAACCATTGATAATTCCTAATTTAGAAGCTCCCGATTCTTTTATCGGATAACTCCAGATTTCCTTCTTCTCTTTGCTTTTACCCCATTTAATAGATATTTTTTCAGCGGTAAACTTCAATTGGGCATAACCGTTTTGGGAATTCAGAGTTCCGTCGATGGGTAAAAAGAAAATACTTTCTAATGTATCAGTATCGCCTTCGGTAGGTAGTAGGAGCTGTTTTTTTGCTGGTTCGATACGTTTTCTGGTAGAGTTAAGCATCTCGTTTTCTGAGAGTATTAACCAAGTGATTTTTTTTACCTTATTTTTATCATTTTCAAACTGTATTTTATCCGAAACATAGTTTAGGTAGTAGCCAGTTGATACATTTTTAATCATACCCCCTCTTACATCCCATTGTTGATAATCAAAAAAGTCATCTTGTGTAATTACAAGCTTAGGAAGTGAGCTTAACACATCAATACTAATACTAAGTACAAACGGGGCATTAGAGTTATAAGTACTTTTTAAGTAAATCTTACCTGAGTTAGCAAAGTACCATTCTTGTATGTCGCCGACATCAGCACCATCGTAGTTAGACATGGTAACTTCCTGATTGTTTTCTAAATCACCAATAATTTTGACAGAGAGTACTTTTTTTCCTCCAATGCTATTTTTGACAACACAGAATCTTGGTTGGGCATTGACCCCAAACCGCTCATAATAGCCTTTATGAAAAAGAAAATGGGCTCCTTTATCCAATAACTCATCAATAGAACACAGTTTTATTGCGTTATCGAACAAATCAAAACAACGTTTTTTCAAATCATTGGGAAGTACATCAAGCACTGGTACGAGATTATCAAAACGGACTAAACCCCAGCCTTTTGAGTATGCAGTTGTTGGAATCCACTTGTTCATATCGGCAACATAGGCTCCTTCTCCTCCTATTGCATTAAACTGCATGTTTTGTTTTTCAGATTTACTTTTCTCGGTACTTTTTTCGCTATCCCTCATATCCATTTTGGCCTCTATCCCTGCTTCAAATACTAAAGAAGAAACGGCTGCTTTAAACGAAGCGGCATGTTGGGTCAAAACGTTTTGTACAGTTTCAGTTTCTTGTACCTCTTTTGTATCAGAAGAATAAATCCGTGCTCCAATAACCAGACTCGTGGGTATGAATTGCCCATAACTCAAAAGTATTTTGTTGACTTGGTCGAAGCAAGCCACTGTATTGATTTCACTCTCGAAAGCCGACTCTAAATGGGCTATTAAATCATCGGATGCAGAAGATGATAGTGTATCAAACGATAGTTCTATTTTAGGCAAAAAGAAGCTGGTAATAATGCTAATTTGTTTGATATTTGTATTTGTCTCGGTAAGCGATTCTTTACTGTAAGAATAACCTGCTTTTACACCTACTGAGGCAAAACCTTTATTATAGCTTGCCGACAACCCAAATCCTAAGTTAAAAATACCAGTTTCTTGGCTTTTCTTTTGATATTCGTCAAAGGCATAGGTAGTTTCATAAAAACCCGAAAGACGTGGTTTTTTGTAAAAAACTTTAACAGGTTTGCTACGTGGATTGCCTTGATTGCCTTTATTTGCGGGTTTAGAATACTTTACGACATCTCGATAGCTTTGTTCGATTGCGTTTTCTCGGCTATAATCTACCACAACTCCTTTAAATAAACCAATACGGTCAAAGAGTAACCATTGGTCTTCTACATCCATTCCAAAAAAATCAGTATCCTTACTTGATTTGTCTAAAGTGAACTCTGGAATTCGAAACGATTCATTTTTGGAGAAAACAAGTGTTTTATCCAGTTCTAATATTTTGTCGGTTTTCATCAAGGCTTTTAGCATCTCATTGACCTCGATATCAGGAATATTCCCCCCTGTGCTTTCAAATAAACTTTTAATGGCCTGTCGCCTCGCAACTCTTTGCTTTTCTACTTCACTATCCGATGGCGGAGATTCATTTTTATTATCACCACCGCTGGTAGTTTTGGTATTCTTTTTAACAGACTCTTCGTTATCCGATGACGGAGATTCCTTCTCATTACTACCACCATTGGTAGTTTTGTTGTTCTCTTTATCAGATGACGGCGAATCCTGACTATTATCATCACTATCGGTAGTTTCGTTGTTCTTTTCTTCAGACACATCTTTACTATCTTGTGACTTATTTTCACTGCTTGCTTGCTTATTTTTATCAGTGTCTATATCAGTGTCTATATCAGAATCATTATCGGTTTGTTGATTGTCATCTTTGGTACTTATCGCAGGAGTAACCACGTTGTTTTGAGTTGTAGTATCCGTTTTATCAGAGTCACTTTCAGATTCATTTTCTAATTCGTTATCTTCTGGGGAACTATCTTCTAATTCGTAATCATCTTCTTCCATTTTATTATTGTTTTTTCGTTAAATAATTATTTATATTTTTTGTATTAAACATCGTTATTGTCATAGAGTTTAGTGCAAAACTCATTGCGAGAAGCGATTATTCGTTTAGAAATAGGTGTTTTTACCTCTAAAATTTCATCTATTGGCCTATTGTGAATTTGAGCCCTAATCAATCAAAGAACATTTTTATTGTAACAATCGAAATTTCTACTGAAACAAGTTTTCTCTCCTTCTTTTTATTATCGCCATCGAATTTGGAATCTTCTTTCTCGGTGTGAGTATCATCGAATTTAGAACTCTCCTCATTTTTGCCTTCGTAATTGAACTCTGAATCGTCGTCGTCCTCGTCGTCGTCCATTGAAGTTGGATTTTTACTTACCACGTCATCTCGTTGCAAGATTTGTTGTTCAAAATCCTCGTCGTCATCATCCTCGTCGTCGTCCATTGAAGTTGGATTTTTACTTACCACGTCATCTTGTTGCAAGATTTTTTTGCCAAAACCCCCGTCGTCATCGTCCATAGAAGTTGGTTTTTTATTTACTACGTCATCTTGTTGCAAGATTTTTTTGCCAAAACCCCCATCGTCGTCATCCTCCTCGTCGTCGTCCATTGAAGTTGGTTTTTTACTTACCATGTCATCTTGTTTCAAGATTTTTTGGTCAAAATCCTCATCCTTGTTATCTTCGTCAACTATGGAAGTTGGTTTTTTACTTACAATAATATTTTCTTGCTCTATTTTTTGGTCAAAATCCTCATTGTCCTTGACTATTGGAATTAGTTTTTCACTCAAAAGAGCATTTTTGTTCACCTCCTCCTGAAACATTGGAGTTATTTTTTTTCTTGTACTGAGGTCTTCCTGTTCGTTGTTGAACATTGGAGTTGGTTTTTTTCTTATAGCAATACGACCATCGTCTTTGATGATGTTTTGGTCGGCTTCGAATTTTGAAGTTAGCTTTTCCTTTACCTCAGTATCTTTTTTGCTACTACCATCATTAAGTTTCGCAGTTAGTTCTTTTTTTTCAATAATGCCATCATCGGCTTTGATGATATTCTGGTCAGTTTTAAATTTTGAAGTTAGTTTTTTGAGGTCTTCAATTTGATTTTTAATATCTTGTTTAACCTTTGAATTTTCTACTCCCTTTTTTATTTTTGTTGGAGGCTGAGAATTGGCGTTCTTATTTGGGGGTTGTTTATTGGTTTGCATCGTTTTTTATCGTTTTGAGCGATTAATTTATTACGTTCCGCTAAAAAATATTTTATCAGAAATTACGGATTTTGATGACTTACAAAAATCAATACCGAATGTTGCTTTGAAACGTTCATTGCTCGTAAGCAGATGTTTCAAGATGAATATTGAAATATTTTTCAACGAAACGTAATGATATTGCTATGCCTTTAACTTTCAATCTACACAAACAAGGGTTTTTAAATCCATCTTGTGAGAGCCTAAAAACATACATTATAAACATTTGGGCAGTGGAAAATATCAACGCCTTGTTTTTTTATTAGTTTAAAAACACCCAGTTTTATGGTGCTTTATTATCAATAAAATTTGTCTTAAGTAGTCGAATGAAAATAACCGATATTTTTTACTTAAACTATTGATAATCAAAAGTTTAAATTACTATTGACTACTTATGTTTTTCTGGTCGAGATAATAAACAAAACCAGAAATTGCATCAATTTTTAACACTAACTAAATCTTTACTGTTAAATTTAGCTCCTTAGGCACTGAGTTTGTCCATAAGCACCCCAAACTTCTCATAACGCCTGTATTTTTTTGCTTCCTCGGATAGTTCTTTTTCCCAACCTGTATTAACAAGGCAGCAATATCCTTCGACGCCAAAATGAACAATTGCATCAGATAAAAGACTTTTTTCACTAATTTCAAAGATTTCACCAGTAGGACTAAAGCCAATAGCCGAATCAGCCGTCCTCAAATATGGTCGGCCTCCTTCATCGCTATGATACACTCTGTTTACTTTTAGTATTTTACTGGCATCGTATTCTTTTTTATTATCGATTTCAAGTTGAACTGGTTGATATGCGATAAGACTGTTGATAGTTTGTCCTATTTCATAGATTCGCTCTGTGATATTACCCGCAACTTTTCCAATTTTACTCAATCCTTCCAGCTTACATATATCATCATCTTTCAACCCTGGATACATTCCTGCCACTCGCGAGTCAAGTTCTTTGTCGAATTTTTTTGGCCACACGGCATACAAGTCATAATCACCAGTTAAGGCATTTAAGTGCATTTTACCACTATCAGTCTTCTTTTTGTAGGCTTTATGAGCATTAGTCATTGCCATTAGAGGTCTATAATTTTTATATTTCCCCTCCGCAAATTTTTCTAATGAAGGCTCAATCTTCAAAGCTTTCTTTTCGCCAAGGAATTTCCAGAATTCTTTTATTTTGTCCTTGTCCTTTTCGTTTTTCTTTCCCTTTATTTCATTCAACTTGTCTGTTTTTTTTGTATTTTCTGCTTTTTTATCGGTTTCTAAAGCCCAATTTTCCATTTTTTTTGTAAAACTTTCTGCCAAACTCTCATATAAGTTTTGTTTATTTTCTATACCATATAATTTCACTACATCATAGTACAATCCATAGAGTTCGCCTTCTTTTTTTATAAGTACATTCACATCACCAAACTCATAATGAAAACTACTTGGTGTTCCATCACTACTTTTAATTTCAGTTATTTTTGAAGGTTTCTTCTTTGGGCCTAATGTTCCACCTCTTTCTAATAACCAGTTTAATCTTTGTTTATCAAAGCAAATCTGTATGGCTGATGCTCTTTTTGGGACGTTAGTGTAGTCATATACATCTGTATTCTTTCCATTGTCGTCTTTTTTATATACAGTTTCTCCTTTTTCCCGCTTGTGGGCATTTTCTCCTACATAATATTTTCGATTGTATTCATAGAGCTCTGTTAAAGACTTGTGAGCATAATCAAGATTATCTAATGCTCCATCAATCGAACTTTTATTTAATAGAGGGTCTAAACACACAAAACCCGCCATTGGTCCCCAGTCACACGATTTTGATTTTACCCAAAAACTCTTGGCATCGTAGTTTTGCTTGAGCAACATGCCACATGCTGAACCAGGCGTTCGAGTCATAATTACAACGTTTTTCTCTTTTGCAACTTTGAGAAATACTTTAGCGTGTTCCTCTGGTATGCCTTCTTTGCCATACAGGTCTGAAATGGTAATCAATTTAAGGTTCATAAAAAATGTTTGTTTTAGAAAAAATTATGGATTAAACTTGTTTTTTGAGTATTCTATTTTTTTAGGTGGGTTTTAGTTACAAAATGAACTATACTTTAAACAGGGTAAAAACACACATTTTATTTGAGTAAAAAAGTGAGCAACTTTGATGCGACAAAACAATCAAAAAAATGCTCACTTTACAAATCAACAAAGCTGAAATTGCAGCACTAAGGTACGAAATGTATC
>JANNDY010000046.1:0-23204 GCA_031378345.1 Emticicia sp.
CATGTGTTCAAAAAAGTGAGAAAGTCCCGTAATGCCTTGGTATTCGTTTCGACTGCCAACTTTGTAAAACAAATACATGTTGGCATTGGGAATGGAATTGTCTTCAATCACCAGAAACTTCATTCCATTTTTTAGGGTGAAAGTTTTTACATCTTCTGCTTTCATTTGTGCCTTTATCGAAAAGCCGACAAACAATAATGCAGAAAAAAGGAGCTTTTTTCATGAGCATTTGATTTTAATGTTGATTTTGTGTAAAAATATCATTTTTTCTGATTTCTTGTGTATTTTTATTACTTAAAAAATGAAAAAGCGTTGAACAAGTGCCAACGCATGAGGTATAAAAAATACTTTTTTTGGAAATTTTTAGTTTGAACCTCCAGTCTGTACGCTGCCAAAATTGAAGGTTGGAAGAGGAATTTTAACACTAAAAAACCAATATCTTTTGTCATTAGGAACATTATAGCCGATGCCGCCTTGAACCCAATCCTTAAATAAAGTCAACGTCAAACCAACGCCCAATTCTGGAACATCATCTTTATTGAAATCCATCGAAGCGAAATTTAAACCCCAACCCATACTGAAATATTTGTTATAACTCACCGATTTACGGCGTAAACTTTTGTCGAAAAGCCCAGTCATAATAAAACTATAAGAGGCGGCTGGTTGAAAAACACTCTTGATGGGTAAGGTCTGAGATTGTGGGTCAGCGAAAATAACACCCACTGTTGTATGCACACTCGGAAGCACTTTAAACAAATAAATACGGTCAGTTTCGAGGGTTTGAGTGATATTTTTATCTGTACTTGTACCAATTTTTATAATCACAAAATCTCCTTCTTGACGAAAACCTGTGTCTTTTAACGAAAACTCTGTTTCGGAAGGTAATGCCCCAAATGCCAATTTTGTGTTCAAATCCGAAAATTGTAAAGTACTTTCATCAAAATTACTGCCTTTGAAAAATCCAACTATGTCATTTTTAGTTTGATTCAGTTGTTCTAAATCGCTATTGACGGCTGTTACAACATCAGACAATTGTTGCTGTAAAGCGGTCAAATCAGTTTTTACTTCACCAGCGGCTTGCGTGGCAAGTTTCTGAATCAGTGGAATATATTTATTTTTCAAAGTATCATTAATCAAACGCTTTGAATTGTTATAGACATTGGTCAAATCACTTTGTGTTTGTAATAGAAATTGTTGTGAACTTATGCCTTGTGCCGTTGCTGGATTTTTGTATTTTTCGCCCAGTGCTCTTAGATTATTGGCATAATTCTGCAAATCAATAAATACTGGTCGAATCTGAGCGATTACTTCGGGAGCTTGAGTTTTATATTTATCAACTAAGCTTTTGGCGAAATCTCGCAAATTGACCAAAGCCTTGAACGAAGCCGTATTTTGAAAAACATCCGACACTAATTGCATGATTTCTTGATTGGTAATTTTCCCACTTTGATTAGTATCTTTTATCAAATCAGAAAACAGTTTGAGTTGCTGTTGCTGAGCTTCGCTAAGTTGAAAATTGAATCTTTGAACCTCATATCTATCGCCTTTTTGTAGTGAATCAAATCCTGCTAAATGAATCGGTGTTTGCCCTTGTTTGGTTACAATCCAAGCTCCCAGTTGAACCATAACTTTTTGTTTAGTAATAGAATCTTCCAAAATCTTCTTCAAGTCATCGGATAAACTTTGGGCAGCATCAAAAACAGCACCATATTGACCACCTTTCGTAGCTGCTTGTTCATCCGGTAAGCTTTCAAGAATATTTGAAAATTTTTCAAATATTTCAGGGGCAGCATCAAGAATGGCATTAGGAGTTTCGGCAGCATCAGCAATTGAGTTTGCATAAGCCTCAAAATTACCTGTTCCATTAATAAATGCTTTGAATTTTTTATTCGATTCTTTGATTTTATCCAAAGACTCTTTGCGTTTGCTGAGGGCAATGGTTAGTTTATTGACTTTATCCCAAAAGCTATCGGGCAGTTTCGTTTTTGACCGCAATCGACTGCCCAACGAATCGGAGTTGATTTTAATCAAAATATCGCTGTTAATATCCACGACTTTTTTTTCGGTCGCAGCACCACCATCATCATCTTTTTCTGTCCAATTCAAAATCTGAGCATTGGCAAAAGAGCTAATAAAAATAAAGCAAAGTAGTATTTTTTTCATGGCTTTGATTTGAAGATTATTGATTTAGAAATTTAATCCAATCCTTTTGAAAGTATTGCCATTCGCTCAGTATTTACAGTGCGGTCTGCTTCTGCACGAATAAATCCGATGGCGATTTTTGCTTTATTGAGTTCGTCTTCACTTGTGATACCATCGCATATTACGCCACTGAGTGAAATAAAAACCGCCTTGAAGGTCTTTCCCTCATCAAACTTACTGATAACCATAGGTTTAGCAGGAAAAGTTTTGAGCAAATCAATAATTGGCTCGAAAGGCAGAGTATCGGCCCACACCACTCGACGATGATTTTCGGCTATATTACCACCAGCAATTACATCAGCAATTTGGGCCATTGTTTGGCTATTGGCATCATTGCCAGCCATTACCATAATCACAAACGGTTGGGTTGCCAAGAACGTTTTGAGTGCATCAGCTCCCTCCTGACCAGCAGGAATTCGGATAGTTTTAAATAAGTCCATTTTCGTAGAATTTTGATCCAAAATAAGACAAATATTGTGAATGTTTTTAGCGTAAAAGTACCTGATTTTACTCAAAAGTTTTATTATTTGCCAAATACTCGTTTCTGACAACCGAAGCTGTTTTGTGTTCACCCGAATGATGCCAGCCTGGTGGCATAAAAACATACAAAATTTTGTCTTTTAGTGTCGGGGCTGCCCAAATATCTTCGAATAAAGCGATAAATTCACCAAAATAGACATCCCAAAGATTTCCCGAATCCATTGTTCTTGTAATACCATATTCGATTTTTACTTCATCTTTTTCAAGTTGATAAGTACCAAAAATTTTGTCCCAAATATTCAAAAGATTACAAAAATTAGTGTCCATATAAAGTGGATTTCGGGCATGATGAACTCGGTGGTGGGAAGGCGTAAGAATAATATTATTCAAGAAACCCATTTTACCGTTTTTCATCAAATTTTCACCTATATGAATAAACATTCCGTAAGTGCCATCTATAAACATAATAAAAAATAAAAGTGCAGGATTAATCCCCGAAATGATACAAATCGAGCCACGAATGACATCGGCATAGGGCCCTTCAAGGAAAAAATGAGCATGAGAAACTGATAAATTCATGTTTTCGGGCGTGTGATGCGTTGAGTGCAAACACCAAAATAAACGAACTTTATGCCCTAAGAAATGATATATAAAATGTGAAAACTCCCAAACAATATAACCATAAATGAGCCAATACCAAGTAAAAGTAGTTTGAAAAGGAGCATAAGGTTGAAGATTGGCAATCAGAAAAGAAATTGCTCCAATAGAAATAAATCGACCAATAAAACGATTGAGGATATAAACTAAGAAGGTAATTTTATAGACTTTCGTTTGTGGATTTTTTAACAATAAACCGTTGATTAATTCGAGTACAAGCAGTAGTGGTAATATTGGTCCAATGGCAGTTTTCATGCCATCAAAAGTTAAAAATGCACTAAAATCTCCTGATTTCAGTATTTCTAAAGTACCACGTAAACCCAAAAAACGAATAAGTTCTTGATACAAAAACTCTAATATTTCCATCTCTTTATTTTTATATATTTTGTTAAGGTCGAATTGGCTTCAATTTCCAAAATATTTTGATAAATGTGATAGTTTTTAAGAGATTTTTTGTTGAGAAATTTTTTTTTCCATTACATTCCAAGATACAATTTTGAAAAATATTGTTGTGCCACATTTATTGTGTAACTTCTTTCATAGCATATCAGAATGGTTTTGTAAAGCATACTACAAACTACTCCTTCGTTACAAACTCATCTAAATTTATCATCGTATTGGCAATAACTGTCAGGGCGGCAGTTTCTAAATTTGTCTTTTTATCTTTCAAAAACTCCTTAGCATTGGCAGGTTTTTCCTTGAATTTTTTCAAAGAAATTTCATACAAACGCAGCAAAGCATCTAAATTTTTATTAGAAATTTCATGAATAAAAATTCGCTGATAGGCCCATTTGAGTTGTTCTTCGGTGGTTTTGGCATATTTTTGCATCAAAATAGCCAAATTTTTGGAGGCTTCGATAAAAACAGGGTCGTTGAGTAGCTGCAAAGCCTGCAAAGGCGTATTGGTACGAATACGTCGTTGCGTACAAATTTCCCGACTTGGAGCATCGAAAGTTACTTGCTGCGGATTTGGTCCAGTTCGGCGAGCAAAAGTATAAATCGCTCGGCGATATTGGTCTTCGCCTTCACTTTGTTTATAATTCAAATTGCTATTGACCGCTTGCCAAACGCCATCAGGTTGGTAAGGCATGACTGGTTTTCCGTACATTTTTTTGCTTAAAAGTCCGCTAATTGCCAAGGTTTGGTCACGCACCATTTCAGAAGTCATTCTGATACGAGGACCATGAGCAAAGTAGCGATTTTGTGGATCGTGTTCTACCAAACTTTCACTACTTATAGAAGATTGCTGGTAGGTTGCCGACATCAAAATGTACTTCAAAATAGCTTTTGGCTGCCATTTGTATTCATCACGAAACTTTATTGCCAAATAATCAAGCAATTCTTGGTGCGTAGGTTTTGAGCCTTGCGTACCAAAATCTTCGAGGGTTTCGACCAAACCGATGCCAAAAATTTGTTCCCAAAAACGATTGACCATTGTCCGGGCTGTCAAAGGGTTATTTTTATCGGTGAGCCATTTTGCCAAACCCAAACGATTTCGTGGAGCATCGTTTGGAAAAGCGTTCATTGATTTTGGCACATCAGGCTGTACTTCTTGCCCGTGAACTAACCAATTTCCCCGAACAAAAACATGGGTTTTTCTGGCATAATCAGGGTCAGATTGTAGCATTATTGGCGTATTTTCGGTTTTTGCAGTGAGCAAATACTTAAAATCTTCAAACTTTTTGGCATCTCCTTTCGGGAAATCTTCCAAGAAAACAAACCAATTTATCTGAAAAACATCTTGTTCGGGCTTTAATTTTCCATTTTTTCCAACCAAATATAAATCGTGTCGCCCAGCCGTAGCTTTTATTGGAATAAACAACAATTTGCTTTTTGCTGTAGTATCAATTTTTATTTTAGATAAAATTTCTCCTGTCGGACTATCTTTTCGGAGTTCGAGATTTCCGCCTACGTTTCGGCTTTGGTAATAAATCAAAAAGGTACTTTTTCCATCTAATTTTATGTCAGGCAAGCGACAAGTTCCGTTGTTTCGCAGACCAATATTTCGGTCGCCGAGCAAAGCCCCATTTACATAATTATCGGCATAATGTGCGTGGTGGCGAGGCTCTAAATTTCTGAGAAATTTATTGTAATTTTTGCTTTTTTCTTCTCCCAAATTTGTCTTTATCCAAGTGCTTAGGCTGTCCAATTTTTTCTCATCTTTTTCCGAAAATCTTCTGTAATTTGGGGCTTCGTCAATGGTATCTTCATCACGAGAATTATTAAAAAACGCCATCATTTTATAATACTCTTCATTCCGAAAAGGGTCATAAGGGTGGCTGTGGCACTGTACGCAAGCAAAAGTTGTTCCTTGAAAAACATCAAAAGTAGTATTTACTCTGTCAATCACTGCCGCCACCCGAAACTCCTCGTCAACAGTTCCTGTTTCGTCATTATTCATTGTATTTCGGTGAAATGCCGTCGCAATTAATTGATTTTCACTCGGGTTTTTCAGTAAATCTCCAGCCAATTGTTCGGTCGTAAATTGGTCGAAAGGCATATTTTTATTGAAAGCATCAATGACCCAATCTCGGTAACGCCATATATTTCGAGCATTGTCTTTTTGGTAGCCCCGACTATCAGAATAACGAGCCAAATCGAGCCACATTGATGCCCAACGCTCGCCAAATTGCGTAGAATTTAGACTTTCATCAAGTAATTTTTCGTAATAATCATCATCATTTTCATATTTTTTAATTTGTTCGGGCGTTGGCGGAAGTCCAGTCAAATCTAAGCAAACTCTACGCATCAATGTTTCTTTGTCAGCCTCTTTTGAAGTCGAAAACCCTTCTTTTTCGAGTTTTTCTTTCACAAAATAGTCAATATCGTTTTTCTCCCAAGTACCAAAACCAAACACGCCTGCAAACATTCCTTTGTTTGGCACAGGCACTTGTTTGGGCGGAATGTATGCCCAATGGTCGCCCCATTTTGCTCCTTCTTTTACCCATTTTGTCAAGATTTCGATATCAGTTTTTGATAATGCAGGAGCTTTGTATGGCATTCTTTCGTCAAGGTCGGTGTGCGTAAGGCGTGAAATAAACTCGCTTTTCTCAGGGTGAAAAGGCACGATGGCAGGCTTGCCCGATTTGGTTTTTGCCAAAGCATCTGTTCGGAAAAGTAAGCTAAATTCGGCATTGCGTTTTACTCCTCCGTGGCAAGCAATGCAATGCTTATTGATGATGGGTTTTACTTGTGTACTATAATCTATGGTAGAATTTTGGTCAAAATCAAGGTATTTCGAGCCTAAAATGAAAGCAAGAATGAGTATTGTAGGAATAATAAAATAGCGAATTTTCATTTTTTCAAGGTCGAATATTATAACAAAGTTAAGCTATAACTCGACGAAAAATAGCTAAGTTTTTATTATTTTTTGGTACTTTTTTGACAAAACTTTGCTGTTTTTGATTACTTTTGGTTAAATTTATGGAATTCTATTCTCTCAACAATATCATGGAAAATAAACCTAAACCAATTTTTCAAAAAAGAATTTTTTGGGACGTAGTTTTTGAAAATATTGATTACGATGCCAAAGCCAATTTTGTAATTGAACGAGTTTTTGAGCGTGGCGATGTGAGCGACATTCGCAACTGCCGCCGCTATTATGGTGATGAAAAAGTAACTTTTGCCTTATTAAAAGCTAAGTTTTTGCCTGAAACTTCTATGTATTTGGCAAGTGCAGTGATTGACAGACCTTTAACAGATTTTAGATGCTACATATTAAGACAGTTGAACCCTACACTTTTTCCGTACTAAAACAACTAATGGAAATGCCTGAATTGCAGGATTTTTCATTAGTCGGCGGAACAGCTTTATCACTTTTATATGGGCATCGAATGTCTGTTGATTTGGACTTATTTTCAAATAAACCATTTGAGAATAGCAAAGTTATTGATGAGCTTGTCAAAAAATTTGGAGAATCATTTACTCATAGAGGAACAAATGCTCGTTTTGGTATTTTTGGCTTTATTGATGAAGTCAAAATTGATATTGTGCGTCATCCTCACCCACTGATTCGCCCAGAATTTAGTATTGAAGGCATAAGAATGTTTTCAACCGAAGATATTATTGCCATGAAAGTACAAGCAATTTTAGGTAGAGGAAAAAAGAAAGATTTTTGGGACGTGGCAGAGCTTTTAGAACATTATTCGATTGATGATTTTATTAACTTCCATAAAGAAAAATATGCTACACAAAACCTATTTATTACTGTACCGCAAGCCATTACCTATTATGCAGATGCCGACGAAAGCGAAGACCCTATAAGTCTAAAAAAACAAACGTGGGAGAGCGTACAGGCATTTATTAAAAAAAAAGTTAGAGAATATTTAGCATAACAATGGAAAAACAAACGAGAATAATCATAATAGTATTCCTTATGCTTGCAGCTGGAGGAATTGGAGGCACGATTTGGTATTTTATGCAAAATTCTCAAAGCACTTCAAAAACAAAAGGTTATGCTGAATATGATACATTGATTCAACCAACACATTATCGAACGATTGCTTCAACGCCTTTCAAAAATGTCATTTTGGAAACAGATTTGGGTCCTGTAAAGGTATTTATTCAACCAAATGAAAAACATTCGATAGCTTTTCATCAAACCTATATGAAGTATGTCGAAATGACTTACCGAGGTGATACGCTTATTATTCATGCCAACAAAACGCCTAAATCTACGCGAGAAAACCCTATTTATAGGCAAATTTATATCTATTTGCCCGAAATCCATTTTTATAGTGGCGAGGCAAGTCAAACCTTTTTTTCTAAAATCAAAAGCGAACAACTTAAAGTCAAAAGTCGTAGTAGTTACATTCGTTTTTCTACTTGCGAGATTGACAAATTAGAACTTTATACCAACCATGCTTGCAATTTTGTGATTGACGAAGACTGTTATTTAGGTAATATCAAAGCAGATATTAATTCTGGAAGTGCTTTTTCGTGCTTGGGATTTATTCAGAATCAAGTTTCGATAAAAGCTGAGGATTTTAAAAGAATTGACCTCAGTAAAGAAAATGTAAAGAAATTATTGGTTGTAAAAAAATTTTAAAACCAAAAAAAAACTTACTTCGTATATTTACCTACAACCCAACATCGTTTCATGTCATCTTCCTCTTATCATTTCATTTCAAAATGGCACATTGATGCCACTCCCGAAGAAGTTTATGCCATCATTACCGACTCAGCAAAACTTGTTGATTGGTGGCCAGCAGTTTATTTAGATATAAAAATCTTGGATAAAGGAAACGATGGCGGACTCAATAAACTTATCGAACTTTATACCAAAGGTTGGCTACCTTATACCCTCCGTTGGAAATTTAGAACTATGAACGTTCTAAAACCCCATACCATTGAAATTGAGGCAATTGGCGATTTTATCGGTCATGGAAAATGGACTTTTGAAGAAGCAGAAAATCAACAATGCAACGTTACTTATGATTGGAGAATAGAAGCGACAAAACCACTTCTGAGAAAACTTTCGTGGTTGATGAAACCCGCTTTTTCGGCAAACCATGAGTGGGCAATGGCACGTGGCGAAGAAAGCCTAAAATTAGAAATTTTACGCCGAAAAGGGCTGCCAGTTTCGCCACCGCCACGCCCAACTTTTCCGCATAATTTGATGAATAATAAGATTTTGTAAGAATTCTTTGTTAAATTTGATGAGTTAAAAGCCAATAAACAATGAATAAACTCTCTAAAATAATATCGCTACTCTTTTTGTTTTGGGGACAAAGCTTTGCCCAAACACAATACAAGTATCTCGTCTTACTAAAAGACAAAAACAACTCCCCTTTTTCAATAAATTCTCCCCTTTCTTATCTTTCTCAAAAATCAATAGACCGACGTTTTAAGCAAGGAATTACTATAAAAGCAAGCGATTTGCCTCCAAATCCTACTTATATTGCCGATATTCAGCAAACTGGAGCAACAGTTATTTACAAATCTCGTTGGATGAATGCCCTCTTGGTACAAGCTACCGAAATTCAAAAAAATGCAATTTTAGGCTTATCTTTTGTAAAAGGAATTGAGTTTAATCGCCCACTAAAACAGGTACGAAAAACAGCTATTTTTGATAAATTTGCCATAGAAAATACCGAAAGCCTAAATTATGGTGATGCCACAGCCCAAATACAATTATTAGGTGCAAATACCATGCACGATTTGGGTTTTCACGGCGAAGGAATGTTGGTTGCTTTGCTTGATGATGGCTTTCTGAATGTCAATACGAGTGCTTGTTTGCAACACCTTGTTACCAATAACAAGATTATAAAAACCTATGATTTTGTTGATAACGACAACACCGTTTACACACAAGGCGGACACGGCACTGCGGTTTTGAGTACGATGGCTGGTTATATTGGAAACTTGATGATTTCACCAGCATTTGGTGCTTCAGTAGCACTTTTTCGCACCGAAGATACTCCCACAGAAACTCCTTTAGAAGAAGCAAATTGGCTTTTTGCAGCAGAAATGGCAGACAGTTTGGGAGCGGATATTATTTCGTCGTCGTTGGGTTATAGTACATTTGATAACCCAATTAATAACTACACACCTGCCCAAATGAACGGAAAAACTGCCCTCAGCACTCGTGCTGCAGACTTGGCAACCGAAAGAGGAATGGTGGTAGTGATTTCGGCAGGAAATTCGGGAGGTAGTTCTTGGGGAATCATTACAGCACCAGCAGATGCAGATTCGGTTTTAGCAGTTGGGGCAGTTGATAGAATGGGAAATTATGCTTCATTTAGTTCGAGAGGAAATACTGCCGATGGTCGTATAAAACCCGACGTTGTTGCAGTTGGTAGCGGCACAGCCCTTTGCAATACTTCGGGCATTGCCTCTACGAGTAATGGCACATCATTTTCTGCACCTTTGGTGGCGGGTTTGGTGGCAGGTTTTTGGCAAGCAAATCCTTATCTTACGGCTCAGGAGGTTACTCGCTGTATCCGAAAATCGGGACATCAATTTGCTTTGCCGACCATTCAGTTGGGCTATGGTTATGCCAATTTTACGAGGGCAATTTTGGTCGTTCAAAACGAATTTCCTATCTCTCCAATAGAGCCAAATGCCGATTTGGTGGCGATTACGATTTTACCTTCAAATAAATCTGATGTGCAATTAAAATTTTCTAACTTATTGATAAACAATCAGTTACGAGTAAGTTTTATTAACCAAAGCACGAAACAAATCCTTTTTCAAGATACTTTTTTGTTGAATTTGAATGAAACAACAAAGACAATTTCGTTCAATAATATTGCTCCAGATATTCTTTTACGCATTGAAGATTTAACACAAAAAAAGACTTTGAAAATAGTGAGATGGTAAATGTTTTTTTAGAAAGTTTGAAGCATTGAGATTATTTTCAAAGAAATCTTGTTAATAAACTAATTGTGCCGCAATTTTGATTGTGGCATATTTTTTTAAGCCAATACTATGTATATAGATTTCAATAAAATTCCACAAAATGCCCGTGTTTGGGTCTATCAAGCAAATCGTCAATTGACTGATAATGAGATAGTTATGATAAATAATTACTTAAAACCTGCCGTCGGACAGTGGGCTGCACATGGAGCATCTTTGTTGGCTTCTGCCAAAGTTTTACACAATCGTTTTGTACTCATTGTATTAGATGAAATCCAAAATGAAGCAAGCGGTTGTTCGATTGATGCCTCTACTCGTTGGTTTAAAGACTTGGGCGAACAATTAAATATTGATTTTTTCGACCGTTCGCAAGCCTATTTAGAAGGAAATGAAATAAAAACTTTCTCAGTTTTTCAAGCAAAAAAGGCAGTTGAAAGTGGACTTGTTTCGCCAGAAACAATTATTTTCAATAATAATACTTTGGCAACTTTGAGCGACCTTTCCAACAAATGGCAAATTAAAGCTGTTGATGCTCCCACTTTGAAGCGATTTTTTGTTAAAACTTTGGCTTAACCTACTTTGGACGAAGCTCAGCTTCGTCCCACAAAAAATGGCTGAGATATTATATATTCCACAAAATTCTTCTCGAAAAGAAATTTATGAAAGCCTGATTCAACAGGTTGAAGGTCTTTTGAGTGGCGAAACTGACCAAATTGCTAATTTGGCAAATTTCACAGCGGTTTTGAAAGAAGCCTTTGATTTCTTTTGGGTAGGTTTTTATATCAAACGTGAAAATCAATTAGTTTTAGGGCCTTTTCAAGGGCCAATTGCTTGTACTCGAATCAATTTCGACAAGGGCGTTTGTGGATATTGTTATCGCACAAAAGAAACTGTCATCGTACCAAATGTTGATGAATTCCCTGGACATATTGCTTGTAGTTCAGCTTCAAAATCTGAAATTGTTTTACCTGTTTTTGATAAAAATGGCGAGGTTTTGATGGTTTTAGATGTTGATAGTGATAAATTAGATGATTTTTCGGAAATAGATAAAGAAGGTTTAGAAGCTTTGGTAAGAATTTTAGAAAACACTTTTATCTCTTAAAAATGAATACTTTATTTCCAATATTTTTGAAACTTGAAGAACTCCATACGCTTGTTGTGGGTGGTGGAAATGTTGGTTTAGAGAAGTTAGAGGCAATTTTTCGCAATTCTCCCAAAGCAAGAGTTACGCTTGTTTCCCCCGAAATTCGTGAAGAAATAAAGGCTTTGGTTTTGCATCATAATTTGACTTTAATTTTTGAAAAATACAACAAAACTCACCTCGAAGGCATAGATTTAGTTACGGCAGGAACAGACAGCAAAGAAGTAAACCGACAAGTGAGAGATGATTGTAAGGTAAAGAAAATCTTGGTAAATATAGCCGATACACCCGATTTATGCGATTTTTATTTAAGCTCAGTAGTAGTGAAAGATGATTTGAAAATTGCCATTTCAACCAATGGAAAATCACCGACTTTTGCGAAGCGTTTCAGAGAGATTTTAGAAGAAATCATTCCTGAAAATCTGCAAGAAACATTAAACAACTTGCAGGCTATCAGAAACAAATTGAAAGGCGATTTTCAGAGTAAAGTGCAGAAATTGAATGAGATTACTAAGGTTATGCAGGAGTGAGTTTACTCTTACGCTCCCCAATTTGTTGCCTCCACATGGCATAATATAAGCCTTTTTCTACCAAAAGCTCTTCGTGTTTGCCTACTTCAATGATTTTTCCCTGTTCTAAAACAAAGATTTTATCGGCGTGCATAATTGTACTTAAACGGTGAGCAATCATTACTGTAATGTAGTCGCCTTGTGCAGTTACGTCCTTTACGGTGTTCGTAATTTCTTCCTCTGTCAAAGAATCTAAGGCAGACGTTGCTTCATCAAATACAAAAATCTTTGGGTTTCTCAACAAAGCTCGTGCTATCGAAAGGCGTTGTTTTTCTCCACCCGAAATCTTGATTCCACCTTCACCGATTACAGTATCAACGCCATTTTCAGCTCTTGAAAGTAAGTTTTGGCAAGCTGATTTTTGCAAAGCGTCCATGATTTCGGCATCAGTGGCACGAGGTTGAGCAAAGAGTAAATTCTCTTTGATTGTTCCCGAAAATAGTTGTGTATCTTGCGTTACGAAGCCAATTTGTGAGCGTAATTCTTCGATATCTATTTCCAAAGCCGGCAAACTATTATACAAAACCCTTCCTTCTGATGGATTATAAAGTCCAACCAAGAGTTTTACCAAAGTTGTTTTTCCCGAACCAGATGGTCCAACAAAAGCTACTGTTTGCCCTTTTTGTACTTCAAAATTTACGGCATCAAGTGCTTTTCCTTGTGCTGTGAGGTGGCTGAAACTTACGTCTTCAAACTTCAAATTATTGACAGCACCCAGCTTTGTAGGGTGGTCGGGCGTAACTTCAATTGGGTTATTAATTAGTTTCTCAAAATTATGCAAAGATGCTTCTGCTTCACGGTAAGCGATGATTACGTTGCCCATTTCTTGCATTGGTCCAAAGACAAAAAACGAACAAAACTGCAGCGTAAGTAGCTGACCAACAGTCATTTGGTCTTTGAAAATCAACAATAATAAAAGGAATAAAATGGCTTGACGAAGAAAATTCACGAAAGTTCCTTGAATAAAGCCAATACTACGAATACTACGAACTTTCTTCAATTCTAATTGTAAGATTTTGAGCGTATTCAAGTTCAAACGCTTGATTTCTTGTTCGGTCAAACCCAAACTTTTAATCAACTCAATATTACGAAGCGATTCGGTGGTTGTTCCTGCCAACGAAGTGGTTTCTTTCGTAATCGTTCGTTGAATCTCTTTGATTTTTTTGCTCAAAAACTTCGTCAAAAACCCCAATGCCAAAGCACCGCCCAAATAAACCAAAAACAACCAAGGGCTAATGCCAAAATGGAAAATATAGACATTCAAAACTATAATTCCTATCAAAGAAGTAAAGCCGACATTGACAAAAAGCGTGATAAATTTTTCGGTATCGGTACGTACTTTTTGTAAAACCGAAAGCGTTTCGCCACTTCGTTGGTCTTCAAATTGTTGGTAAGGAAGTTTGAGCGTATGTTTCAAGCCATCAGTAAAAATGGTCGCTCCAAATTTCTGAATAACCATATTCATGACATAATCTTGGAGAGTTTTGGCGATTCGGCTGACCATCGCTACGCCAACAACTGCCAAAAGCATCAATAATACGCCTTTTGTATAATCATCTTTGGTAAAAGTTTTTGCTTTGCCCGCATATTCATCAACGATTTTACCAAAAATAAGTGGGTCGAGTAACGAAAAAGTTTGGTTGATTGCGGCCAATAATAGAGCCAAAGCAACCTGCCAACGGTAGCGACCAAGGTAATGTAAAAGAAGTTTCATTCGACGGTTTTTAGAGTATATCTATTTTAACAAGCAGTTTTGGTAAATAATTCCAAAATTTTCATTCAAAATCAAGCAAATTGTCTGTATTTACGTCCAAAATGGGCTTGTAAATTGCCACTCATCTTTTGTTCATTTGCCTCTCAACTCACTTTCTCCAACTTCACATCAAACAATTCTTTTGACCTAAAAAAGATAATTCCTGCAATAACCAAAGTCATTATTCCTCCAAAAAGTACAGAGGGAACTGCACCAAAAAACTTTGCTGCCACGCCAGACTCAAAAGCCCCAAGTTCGTTTGAACAACTCACAAAAATGCCATTTACACCACTCACTCGCCCACGCATTTCGTCGGGTGGAAGAATCTGCAAAATCGTTTGACGAATAATGACACTTATACTGTCAAATGCTCCTGTGAGAAATAAAGCACTCACCGAAAGCCAAAAATTAGTTGAAATGGCAAAGACTAAAGTTGCTACGCCAAAGCCTGTTACGGCAATGAGCATATTTCGCCACGCTTTTCTGGTTGGTGGAAAATAAGCTGTTCCGAGCATGGTTAATACTGCCCCAATGCCCGGTGCTGCTCTCAAAATCCCCAATCCTTCTGCCCCAACGTGCAGAATATCTTTTGCAAAAACAGGTAAAATTGCTATTACTCCGCCAAAAAGTACCGAAAACATATCAAGCAAAATAGCGTACCACAAAATTCGATTTTTTCTTACAAACACGATACCTTCTTTAAGGCTCTGAAAAACACTTATTGAACTTTTATTTAGAACGATGTGCTTAGTAGAAATCAAAGAGGCTACTATGAAGACTAAAATGAGTAAACCAATAACCATTTTGAGCGTTCCTGACAGTCCTAACCAACTATACAAAAAACCAGCGGAGGCAGGGCCTAAAATCATGCCAGATTGCCAAAATTGACTACTCCAAGAGGCAGAGTTTGGATAATGTTCGGCAGGAACTAAAAATGGTTTCAACGAAGACCAAGCAGGCCCAAAAAAACCTCTGGCAAATCCTAAAACAAAACAAAGAGCTAAGACAATTACTACTAATAGATTTGTAACATAAACAAACTCTGATATCTTAGGTATAAAAAAAGATGCTGTTGGGTAATATATAACTAATTTGTATTGTATATCGATGTATTTTTGACTTACACCGCTATGAGTAAAATATAAAAAGGCTAAGGAGCAAATAATAATTATCAAAAGGCAAGCAAGTATAATATTTTTTTTATTATATCTATCGGCAAAATAACCACCAAAAAGGGCAACGGAAATATAAGGTATTGCTTCAAAAAGACCAATCAAACCTAAAGAAAGGGGGTCGTGCGTGATTTCGTATAAATAAAAACTAAGGACAACTTCTTGAATCAAAATTGCTACAGTAAACAGAAATTGTGCTGTAATAAAATAACGAAATTCGGGAAAACGTAGTGCTGCGTAAGGGTCTTTGGTTTGTTTCATTCGATGGTTTTGAAGGAATTGTTTTCCTTGATTCTACAAAATTAATAATTTCGATTAACTTTGGGCTACAAACAATCCAAGTATTATGAAATTGCTAAAAACAAGCCTATTTTTTCTTTTTATCATTCAAGTTTTCACCGCTTGTGGGCAAAACAAAAATCCTAAAACTTTCACTCGTGAAGATACTTTGCGTGGAAGCATCACGCCCGAACGCATTTGGTGGGATTTGAAATATTATGAACTTCGAGTAAACATAAATCCTACCGAAAAAGCTATTTTTGGCAGTACAGCAGTGTTTTATGAAGTTTTAAAGCCGTACCAAACTTTACAAATTGACTTACAACCGCCATTGAAAATAGAGCGAGTTACGCAAGATGGGCAAGAACTTTCTGTCAAGCAAGATGGGGCAAATGCTTATATGATTTCTTTGAAAAAAGAGCAAATCAAAGGCAAAAACGAGTCGATTGTGGTAACTTATTCGGGAAAACCAATTGTTGCCAAACGTCCACCGTGGGACGGTGGTTTTCAGTGGGTGAAAGATAAATCGGGCAAAGATTTTGTGGCAACTTCGTGTCAAGGTTTGGGAGCGAGTGCGTGGTGGCCTTGCAAAGACCACATGTACGACGAGTGTGATAGTATGTTGGTGAGCGTAACCGTTCCGAAAAATTTGACCGATGTTTCAAATGGACGATTGCGAAAAGTTACAGAAAATAATGATGGCACAAAAACCTTTGATTGGTTTGTACGCAATCCTATCAATAATTACGGAATAAATGTAAATGTAGGAAATTATGTGCATTTTGATGAAGTTTATGCAGGAGAAAAAGGTAAATTGAGTATGGATTATTATGTTTTGCCCGAAAATTTGGACAAAGCAAAAGAGCAATTTAAGCAAGCCAGCATGATGATGAAGGCATTTGAGCATTGGTTTGGACCTTATCCGTTTTATGAAGATGGCTATAAATTAGTCGAAGTTCCGTATTTAGGAATGGAACACCAAAGCTCAGTTACTTATGGGAATGGCTATAAAAATGGCTATTTGGGCAGAGATTTATCTCAAACAGGTTGGGGTTTGAAATGGGATTTTATTATCATTCACGAGTCGGGACATGAGTGGTTTGCCAATAATATTACCTACAAAGACATGGCAGATATGTGGATACATGAGAGTTTTACTAATTATTCTGAAAACCTTTTTACCGAATATCATTTTGGCAAAGAAGCTGGTGCAGCTTATGTGATTGGCACTCGCAAAAATATACGCAACGATGAGCCAATTATTGGCACTTATAATGTTAATAAAAGTGGCTCCGGCGATATGTATTATAAAGGTGGAAATATGCTACACACCATTCGTCAGCTTGCAAAAGATGATGAGGCTTGGCGACAAGTTTTACGAGGGTTGAATAGCACTTTTTACCACCAAACAGTTGATAGTAAGCAAATTGAAGACTTTATTTCAAAAAATATTGGACGAGATTTGAGTAAAGTTTTCGACCAATATTTAAGAAATACTAAGATTCCAGTTTTAGAATATTCTTTAGAAAAAAACAAAATCAAATATCATTGGAGCAATTGCATTGAAGGTTTTGATATGCCAGTAAAAGTTTCGGTTGATGGTGGAAAAATGGATTTTATTTATCCAAACACTTCTTGGAAAACCATCAAAGGAAAGAAGGACTTGAAAGTTGATGCGAATTTTTATGTTACGGGAAGAGTCCTTTAAACACAAAATTATCATCTAATCTTGTCAACATATATTATTTTACAAATTTTCTCCAACCAAAATAAATCAAGGCAAAAAGCAACGCAAAAAAACCTAATAAATATTGAAAAGGTAAATATGAGAAAACCACAATGTGTATTTTTTCTAAAAACCACATCAAAAACATCGTAGCAAATAGCATAAACCAAAGCCCCGAAATTTTATCAAAACCCGGAATAAGTTTCAAATCTACATTCCTACGAATCAAGAAAATAGTTACTAACATGACGATTATGGGTAAAATTTGTAAATAAACATCGGTTTGCATAACATTGCCTCTTTGAAATAGGAAAAAGTAAACATTTAATGCAACCGCAAATATTCCGGGAACACTCACCATATAAATCAATGTAGCATACAAATATTTCCAAGGAGAAATATGTCCTTCTCCTTTGCCCAAAAAACCTGCAATAATTGCTGCAACTGGAATAACCAAAAAATAAAAAAGTAGGAAATTTGGATTTTCTCCAATACGCTGAAAAAGCTGTTGTAATGTCATATTTGAATAGATTTTGTTTTGGCAAATGTAGCTGTTTTTTTTCACCCAACAATTCTTTCTTCTTTTCTGCACGCCTTAAATACTGCGTAAATTTATCATTTTCGATGTCAAATCAAGTAGAAACAACAAAAGGTCAAGCATTGCCTGACCTTGCTTGGTAAAATATGCAACAAGTCATTCTATCTTAAAAAAATTATTTCCTCTTATAAATTAAGTCGTTTAAGTGACCATTTATCATAAAATATTGTTTAATGTAAGGTATAAAATTTGTCGAGTTTTTAATCAGTTCTTCAAAATGCTTTACAGATTCTTTTAGGTAAGAAATCGCCTTTTCTAAATCCTTAGCTTCGACTATCATTGCTAATTTATAATAACAAATTGCCAACCCATTTTTAAAAGAAACATTGTTTGGATATGCGTCATAGAGTTCTCTTGTAATAGTTAAATCTTTTTCATAGAACTCCAAAGCCTTGTTGAGATTCCCCAAAGAAGTATGAGTTTCACCGAGTTTTTCATAAGAAATTGCCAGACCATTTTTAAAAGAAACATTGTTTAGATAGGCGTCATATAGTTCTTTGAAAATCTTATTTTCTGTTTCGAAGAACTCAAAAGCCTTGTTGAAATTCCCCAAAGAAGTATGTGTAGAACCGAGTTTTTCATAAGAAATTGCCAACCCATTTTTAAAAATAACATTGTTTGGATAGGCGTAATAGAGCTCTTTACTAATTTTAGACCTTATTTCGTGAAATTTCAAAGCCGTGTCGAGATTCCCCAAAGAAGTATGAGTAGAACCGAGTTTTGAATAAGAAATTGCCAAACCATTTTTAAAAGAAACATTATTTGGATATGCTTCATAGAGTTCTTTTTTAAGTTTAGTTTCCATTTCGAAGAACTTCAACGCCTTGTTGAGACTATCCAAAGAAGTATGAGTTTCACCGAGTTTTTCATAAGAAATTGACAAACCACCTTTAAAAGAAACATTGTTTGGATAAGCGTCATAGTTTTCTTTAGCAATTTTAGAACTTATTTCGTAGAAACCTAAAGCCTTGTTGAGATTCCCCAAAGAAGTATGAACTTCACCGAGTTTTGAATAAGAGATTGCCAAACCATTTTTAAAATCTACATTGTTTGGATATGCGTGATATAATTCTTTAAAAAGTTTAGTTTCTATATCATAGAACTCCAAAGCCTTGTTGAGATTCCCCAAAGAAGTATGCGTTTCACCGAGTTTTTCATAAGAAATTGCTAAACCATTTTTAAAATCTACATTCTTCGGATATGCGTCATAGAGTTCTTTGCCAATTTTAGCCCTTAGTTCGTAAAGCTCCAAAGCCTTGTTTAAATTTCCCAAAGAAGTATAAGTTTCACCGAGTTTTGAATAGGAAATTGCCAAATTGTTTTTATGAAAAGAGTTAGTATCTGCTTTAAATAATATGGCGTAAGCATCTGAAAAATTTTGAAAAAATACTTGTGCCTTAGTTAAATCGCCTGTTATGCTGTATAAATCACCCAAATCGCTATAAGCATTGGCTTTTTGCCATTTTTGAGCTTGTGGGTGGGCAATTATTTTTGAGTAAAAATTTTTGGCTTTTTCGTAGCGGTGTTGCTCTCTATAAAAATTAGCTGTTTCTCGCAATATATTAATGTCGGTGCTGTCAAGTTCATAAATTTTATCAAAATAGGTTTCAGCTTTGTTGTATTCAAAAGAGAGAATGTTCGTTTTTGCTGCCAATTGCATCAATTTTATATCCTCTCTTATGCCCTTTTCATTTTCTTTTAATTTTTTTATGGTTTCATTTCTAACTTCAATTCTGCGGTCGGCTCTTTTTAGTAATTGCAAACTATCTAATTTTGAAATACACGCTTGTATTTTTCCATTTTTAAACAATGTCAGGGCATCTTGGTAAACATGGCTTACGTCATCAAAGTTTATGCGAGCAAACTCATCAGCATATTTAGCAATCAATGTGTTTTGTTTGTCAAATTCTTCTTGTAAGCTCTCTAATTTTTTAAAGTATTCGTCTTGGCTTAGTTTTGCATTTTTCAATTGAGCCATTAAACTTTCTTTTTCTCTTTTCAAACCAGCCGTCAGTGCTTTTATAGATGCCCCATGAAAAACTGCTTTTGCAGAGTCTATTACGCCGCTTTTAGCTAAAATAATGTCTTCTTCAAATTTGGTATCATTGCTCAATTTTAGTTGTTGTAAATTTTTATCATTTACTACTTCAAACCCATTCTTTTTAATTTCTTCTAAAATAATCGTTTGTCCGGGCTGAACATTTCGTTCAAAAACTAAGGTAAAAGCCCCTGTTATGTCAGAATCTGTAGCTTTGGCATGAATGTATTTTATCTGAACCCCGGCAATAGGTTTTTTTTTAGAGTTCATTTCTCTTACCAAACCTTTTTGTATGGTTTGGCAAAAGCTATTGACTGTAAACGTAAGCAAAAGTAGACTAATGATGATTTTTTGCATGGTTTTAAAATTTTTCGAGGTGAATTATGCTTTCAGTGTTTTTTATGACTGGTTCGTTTCTGTTCCATTCTTTGTATCCATCTTTTTTTACTCTGAGCCTTTGTTCGGCTTTTTGTTTTGTTGCGGGTATTGGTAGTTTAAAATTACCCGATTTGTTAGTTTTTGTTTGCAAATCCTGCACCAAAACTTCGGCGTCGTTTATAGCTTCTCCATTGATGGCATCTTTTACCTGCCCAATGATAAATTTGTAAGTATCGTCTCGTGAAATAGCTAATAAAATATGGTTATCATGGAGCAAAATGCTTGAATCCAAAGTCTGAAAACCATGACAAACTACTTTAATCCGAGCCGAATCACCACGTAAACTTGAAGGAAGATTTTTAAAAATGGCTTCGTCGGTAGCCTTCATTGTTTCGGTTTTGTCGTGGTAAGTAAAACTTATTTCAGGGTTTTCAAAGGGTAATTCCTTATTGATAGAAGTGTTTTCAACCTTCACCGTAAAAATAAATGGTTGTTGGTTTTGCCAATAGCGATATGCCAAATAAGCAACCGAAATTGCTAAAACAGGCAAAATAATAGCGTAAATTCGTGTATTTTTCTCGACTTTTTTGCTTAGTTCATGAATTTGCTGTGTCTGAATTTCACCCTCTTTCTTTATGGTTTGTACCAATGCAAGAATTTTCCCATTTGAATCAACCAAAAGTTTGACTTTTTCGTGAAGAGGCTCTAAAAATTGGTCTAATTCGATTTTGAGTTTGGGTAAAATGATTTCCTGCTCAATTTTCTGAATTGGACTTTGTGCGAGTTTTTCTAAGGCAATTTTTAGCTCAAAGTTATTCTTTTTAATTTCAGCTAAATCCTGCTCATAACTTTGTAGGTTTTGCAAGATTTGCTTAGAAACATTACGATTATAGGTAATGAGTGCAGCTTGGTTTTTAGGGTTTTTGAGTAATTCCCCAAAACAAAGTTGAAAGTTTTTAAAAAAATGCTCTTCAAAAAATTTAGGAAAAGAGATGTTTTTGTTAATTGATGGAAATTTCCCTAAATCTTTTATGAAAGAACTCATCAAAGTATCAGGGCTTTCGAGTTCGTCTAATTGCCTGATAACTTTATTACTATTCAACCAATAGCTTTTGTCTGCTTCATTGATTTGTGTAATGAGTGTTTCTGTAATTTTTTCTAATGCTTTTTTTTGATTTTCCTCTGTACAATATGGCTCGTAGAGATAAGCAATATTTTTGATTGTCCAAATTAATGCTTCGGCAATTGTCTTTTCAAGGTCATGGTTCAATTCAGATGGTTTAACTCTCGAAAGTATTTTTCTAACCTTTTCAAGTTCCAATTTATCAAGCTGAGAAGAAGCTAAATTTGTCAGTAATCCACCTATAACATTTCCAATTATAGGAGAGCCAAAAGCATAACCAGCGGTAGAAGCACCAATCAATACTGAAAATTTACCTAAATTCGTAGCAATAGATTTGAAGTTAGATTCCATTTAAGGTTAATTTTAAATTGACCTAAATTTATTGTATTTTTATTACTATTCGCTCAAATCAAATAGAAATTATCATTAATTGTTCTTTTATTAGGGCAAATAATCTTCTATAGACAGCAAAAGGTCAAGCATTGCCTGACCTTTTGAAAAATAAATTATCTCCCAATTATTCCCCTTCATCTTGAATCTTTGCTTCCATGCTATTGAGGGCTTTCCAAAGATTAGGTTCTTCAAAACACAAACCTCCACCACCTCGTTTTTCTTGCGAAACCATTCTGTTAATATCAGCAATACAAACCCATGCACCTTTGCCCGCATCAATGTCTTTTTGCTCGGCGGCTCCCCATTTTGAATGATCTTTTGTATAACTCCAATTGAAAGTTGGTTGCCCGATAGCTGTGCAGTCCATTACCATTACGTCTTCTACTTCTTCAGGGATGTTTATTTGTTCAGATTTATTGACAGTTCCACGCCTCCAAGATTCGACATTCATATCAACGTCCAAATCTGCACATATCAAATCAAGCCATAAATCTTGTCCCCATTTTTTGCTTTTGGCAATCATTTTGAAAGCCTTTCCTCCTGCCGAATTGAAGGAAACAATTGATGGATAGACAGTTTCAGCAATATTTGTTTGGTGAAAAAGTTGGTACAGGGCTTCGTCGGAAGTAATATCGCTCGAAAGAAATGAATCTTCTATCAAAACCTGCGGATTTTGTTGAGCGAGCATTTGGTCAGCTAAGAGGTTTGCTGTATTATAATCGGGCAGGGTAATACAAAGATAGGTTTGCCCATAATCTTCTTCTTCTGTTGGCAGTGTTGCCTCTCCTTTTGCAGGAAAACGTGGAGTAGAATGAAGTAAAAACATGGCAGAGTTTTCTGATTTATTAAAGGCCAAAATGCCTTTGCAATGCCCTTTCTCACCATTGTTTTTTTCAGCATCAGTTTGTTCATCATTATAAACGATGTAGCCAGTATTGCTGTCTGCCGAAAAAATCTCTTCAAAAGTATTGTAAATCGCCCCTTCATCTTGGTCGAGGGTAAATTTTGAAAGCGTCAATGCCGATGAGCCATCTTCATAATAAAAATATTGGAAACCTTTGTTGGTTTTGTTTCCTGTTCCTTTGGGAGTTTTATAAATAAACCACCAATCTATGTTTTGGTTTGATTCGTTTTTTGCGTTCATGGTATTGTTTTGTTAGTTTTAAAAAATGAGTTTTACATTTATAAAATTGTGTTAAGTAACGTGTAAATAATAAGTTGGTCTATTTCAGGTGAATTATTTTGTTGTTAGTTTTATTTACTTTTGAGCGGTCCGCCGCAGCGGGCGAATAGCACCGCTACTTTACGAACAAGTCGATAAAAATGGCGGCAAAAGAAT
>JANNDY010000145.1:0-118743 GCA_031378345.1 Emticicia sp.
CCTCCAACAATTTAATTTGTTGAGCTTGTGAAACTATAGTAGCTTCAAATTTCGATATGATTTCTATATCTATCAAGATGAAGTAAGATTAATACTTTTTATTCAATTTAACTAATTCAGAGTAGAACCTGAGTCGTAACATTGTCAGAGAATAAATGTTTTTTTTCATGAATAATTTACAGATTAATTGGTGATTATTTTATACGTTTTTTGATATTTTGTTTTCGAGCAACCCCTGCCCTATCTTACAGCGATTGCCTTCATTTGAGTAGTTCTATAAGGGCAAATATAAAAACTCTTGGTAAAAAAATGAGGTTTTGTTTTAAAATTATTTCTTAGAATTATATAATTAGAGTGAGTGCAAAAGGGTGGTATGGAAAATAGATTTAAAAGAAGTAGCTTTTTTCGATACTTCAATTTATGAACAATTCAGGCAAGCCAAAACCTACCTGAGTCTTTTTTTTATTTCCCCAACAACCCAACTGCCAAATCAATCTGAGCAGTAAAGCTATCCAATACTTTTGCTGTAATTTCTACGCCTTTTTCAGCATCTTTCCATTTTCTTTGCTCGATAGATTCACGAATCAAAGGCATGGTTTTTACACCGTAACCAGTATAATATCCTGGAGCATAGATTTGATGTTTGTACCACGGACGCATAGGTAAACCTTCTGGCAATAGGAGCGAACGCTCGGCTTTGTACAAAATCTCGTTCAATCTTTTCAATTGCTCTGCACTCAATTTATCTGCATTTTTGCTTGCTGTGGTATAATTACTGGCACTTTTCTCTAACCTAAGCAGAGCATTTTTCAATGGAGCAAAATTAATGTACGGCACTTCGTCCAAAAGTTTTACTGTATATGGTTTAATTGGGTCGGCGGCGGCGGCAAATCGTCCGTCTTTTACTAATTGGTTATTTTCTTCGGTTTTGCTATGTTGCGATTCGAGCAATTTTTCGACTTCATCGCCATAATTTTGCATGGTATTGGCAAAACTCTGAAACTCAAATGGCAATACTTCGGCATCTGCCAAACGCAACACCGTACGTCCCATCGTTTTTGCTAAAGCTACGCCATAAGAAAAATCTGGGTCTTTAAATCGAACAAACATATCATACGAATCATAAATCGAATGGTATTCGCCCCCTTCTCCTTCACCACCAAAACCAACATTCATGGCAGAAATGCCCAAATGTTGCAAAAATGGCGTAAAATCAGAACCAGAACCTAATGCACCGATACGCAAATCGCTGCGAGATTTAGCCTCTTTTTTACCCTCAGGCGAGCCATTTACTAAGATAGTTGAACGCAAACGCTCCGAAACACTGATGTTTTTTTGTGGGTCAATCACATTGCGAGAAACTTGGTTGAAGAATTTCTCTAAAGTATGTGAACCTCCTGCGTACAAAAATCCACGCTCGTTTCCATCGGAATTTAGATAGACAACTGCCTTTTTTTGCAATTCATCCTGAAAAGTTTCTACCCATTCGGTTGAGCCTAATAGGCCAGGTTCTTCGCCATCCCATGCACAAAACACAATTGTTCTTTTTGGTTTCCAACCTGTTTTGGCTAATTCAGCAATCGATCTTGCTTCTTCCAACACAGCCACCATACCGCTCAATGGGTCGGCTGCACCAAATACCCAACCATCGTGGTGGTTACCACGCAAAATCCATTGGTCGGGCGACTCCGAACCTTTCATTACGGCAATGACATTGAAAAGTGGTTCTACCTTAAAATCAAACTCTAATTTCAAATGTACTTTTGCTGGCCCTGGCCCAATGTGGTAAGCAATGGGCAACTGCCCTGCCCAAGATTCGGGAGCAAGTCTTCCTCCAATTGCTTTCAGCAAAGGCAGAGCATCGGCATACGAAATTGGCAACACAGGTATTTTCATAATAGATGTTGCGTCTTTATAATCTAATCTTTTGGCATTTTTAGTATTGCCATAACCTGGGGTCAATGGGTCGCCAGGTTGAACGGGCAAATCTAAAACTGAACCTCGTTGCACACCATCTTCATTGCGAAAAGGTCCAGCTGGGTAAACATCACCTTGTCCATATCCATCATCTTTTGGGTCGGAATAAATGATACAACCAACTGCTCCTTTTTCGGCAGCTAATTTGGGCTTTAGCCCACGCCACGAATTGCCGTATTTTACAATGGCAATTTTGCCTTTTACACTGATGCCCATTTTTTCTAATATTTCGTAGTCGGCAGGTGTGCCATAATTGACAAAAACTAACTCTGCCGTAACGTCTCCATCGCCCGAAAAACAATTATAAGTAGGTAAATGGTCTTTCAATTGGCTTGACGTAGCATCTTCTTTAAGCGTTGGTTCAACCAACGATGCCTTAAAAAGGGTTGGACTGACCAACTCTAATTGTCGAAATTTAGGTGTTGGAAAAAGGGTATAAGAAGTATCAATTCGTGCTTCGTAGCCCCACGAGCGAAACAAATCTCGCATAAAAACTGCATTATCTCGGTCATGCGGCGAGCCTACATAATGTGGTTTCGACGACATTCGCTTGAGCCATTCTTGTAGATTTTTGGCATTTAATTTAGTATCAAATTGAGTTTCTAAGTCTAATTGTTTTTGAACACTTTTAGCATCAAAACCAAGCAAATTTTGCGAAAATGCAAGATTACAGCTCAAGAAAAGAAGGGCAGAGATAAAAAGGAGTGCTTTTTTCATGGTAATATTAATGAATGAGTTTAGGTTATCAATGAAGAATTTGTACGCTGTAAATGTAATTATTATGTATGATATTTTGCAGAAATTACAAAAAATAAATACGAATAAAAAGCCCATTTTTATCAAGAAATAATAAGCAAATCTTAACTGTTAATTTATTTATTTTTAGTCAGATTCAAAGCAAAAATCTATCTTTATCAATTTTTGCAATATGTATATCTTAAGTCAAATATTTAATTTATTTTCATATATAATTGTATTATTCTAAGAAAAATCATGCAATTTGAGTATTTTTATTCAAATTAAGTTTTTTTTAGTACCTTTGTTCTCCGAAAGCGGAAGACCTTCCGCCGGTAGTATTTTCGGAACTCTTTTAGCATTCTTCAATGACTCACAAACCCTCTGATGCCCTTCTACTTTTGGAAGACGGCACTTTTTTCAAAGGAAAAGCAATTGGCAAAATAGGCACTTCGGCTGGCGAAATCTGTTTCAATACAGGCATGACAGGCTACCAAGAAATCTATACCGACCCTTCATATTTTGGTCAAGTCGTAATTAATACTACTTCACATATTGGCAATTATGGCGTTGTTTTAGACGACGAAGAGGAATCTTCAAGTGTCAAAATTAGTGGAATGGTTTGTAATGCTTATGCCAACCATTATTATTCACGCTCAACTGCCGATTTTTCGTTGCAGGAATATTTTGAACGCTCAAATATCGTTGGTATTTGTGATTTGGATACTCGCCAAATTGTTCGCCATATTCGTGATGCGGGTGTAATGAATTGTATCATTTCTTCTGAAATTCTTGACCCCGAAGTTTTGGCATTAGAACTCAAAAAATGCCCCTCAATGGACGGTTTGGAGCTTTCTTCGGTCGTAAGTACCAAAGAAACCTACTTTATGGGAAACGAAGATGCCACATATAAAGTAGCGGTTTTGGATTTTGGCGTGAAGAAAAGTATTCTTAAAAACTTCGTTGAACGAGATTGTTACTGCAAAGTTTTCAATGCAAAAGCAAGTTTTGAGGAAATTCAAGCGTTCAATCCAGATGGCTATTTCTTGTCGAACGGACCGGGCGACCCTTCGGCTATGCCTTATGCGGTCGAAACTATCAAGCAGGTAATTGCAACCGAAAAGCCTGTTTTTGGTATTTGTTTGGGTCATCAATTATTAGCTTTAGCAAGCGGAATTGATACTTATAAAATGAAAAATGGGCATCGTGGATTGAATCATCCTGTAAAAAATCTAAGAACAGGTTTGTGTGAAATCACTTCCCAAAATCATGGTTTTGCTGTAAAACCTGAGCAAGTTTTAAGCACCAAAAATATCGAATTGACCCATATAAACCTCAACGATAATACTATTGAGGGTATTCGTAGAACTGACAAGCCAGCTTTTTCAGTACAATATCACCCCGAAGCCTCACCGGGCCCGCATGATTCTCGTTATTTGTTTGATGATTTTGTGAAGATGTTGGGATAAGAAATTCATATCAAATTTTTCTTCGGAAACATTTAATAAATCCTGTAAGGTTTTAGAACTTTGCAGGATTATTTTTATAAAGACAATGAAATTATATAGCACCAACCATCAAAGCCCCGATGTAGATTTAGAAGAAGCTGTTTTTCGTGGACTTCCGCCCGATAACGGTCTTTATATGCCTACCAAATTTACTAAATTACCTAAATCTTTTTGGGAGAATGTCGGAAATTTGAGTTTGCAAGAAATCGCTTTTGAAATTTCAAATGCACTTATTGGCGAAAATATTCCTGCCGAAGATTTACGAAAATTGGTAAACAGTGCCATCAATTTTCCTGCCCCAATTGTTGAAATTGAGCCAAATACTTATTGTTTGGAGCTTTTTCATGGACCTTCGATGGCTTTCAAAGATTTTGGAGCGAGATTTATGGCAGGATTAATGTCGTATTTTTTACAAAAATCACAAAAGCAAATTCATATTTTGGTAGCTACTTCGGGCGATACAGGTGGAGCGGTGGCACAGGGTTTTTATAAAACACCAAATATTGATGTTACCATTCTTTACCCAAGTGAAAAAGTGAGTGATATTCAAGAAAAACAGCTCACAACGTTGGGCGAAAATGTAAGGGCTTTAGAAGTAAACGGAACATTCGATGATTGCCAAAAGTTGGTCAAACAAGCATTTTTGGACAAAGAATTAACCGAAAAGTTTGATTTGGCTTCGGCAAATTCTATCAACATTGCAAGGTTGATTCCACAAGCATTTTATTATGTAAATGCTTATGCACAACTCAAAAAACGAGGTGCAGATTTGCCGATGGTTATTTCGGTACCAAGTGGCAATTTGGGAAACCTTAGTGCGGGAATTATCGCTTGGAAATTGGGTTTGCCCGTAAAGCAATTTATTTCTGCAACTAATGTAAACAATGTAGTGCCTGAATATATTAGAACAGGCACTTACAAAGCCATAAGTCCCTCATTATCAACCATTTCCAATGCAATGGATGTTGGAAATCCGAGTAATTTTCCTCGCATGAAAGCATTATTAAATGATGATTTGCAGGAAATGAGAGATTTGTTGGCAGGGTATTTTTATACTGACGAAGAAACAAAAATTGCAATGAAAGACGTATTCGACCGCACAGCTTATGTGATGTGTCCACATACTGCAGTAGCATATTTGGGGCTTAAGGCTTATGAAAAAACACTCAAAAATCCCATAAGTGGCATCTTCTTTTCGACTGCACATTATGCTAAATTTTTGGATGTTGTGGAAGAAGTTGTAGGCAAACAAGCAATTCCTGAAAGATTAGCCGAATTATTAAGCAAAGAAAAACAAGCTACGCCAATGAGTATAGAATTTGGAGATTTTAAGGCGTGGTTGATGAATAATTTAGTCAATTGACTGTCTGTAATTCAGCATTACTTCAAGCCTTCCCAACAAATCTGAGCCAAATCACCTATGATTTGTTCGGCAGCGGTTGCATTTTGAAAACCTTCTACAAAAATCGAAATAATGAAAGGTTGTGGCGTGAAAATAATGGCAGCATCACCACGAACATAAGGCAAGCCGCCTGTTTTATGTGCAATAATGAGGTCTTTTGGCAAGTTTCGTGGAATTGTGGTGCTATCTCCACAGTTTTTTAACATACCAATCATTTCATCGCATAAGGCAGGAGTAGCCACTTTTTTATTATAAATCAGTCGCAATAAAGCATTTATTTCTACCACATTCGTAAAATTATCTCTGCCTTGTTTTGCAGCTTCTACGTCCATCATTACTCGATTTAAGCGGGTTTTTGTCAAGCCTAATTTCTCTAAATTTTGGTTGACAGCCTCCATTCCAACTTCTTTAATCAAAATATTTGTTGCCGTATTATCGCTGGAGCGAATCATTTCTTGGGCAATTTCTCTGATAGTTAGCTTCCTTCCTGCGGGAATATTTGCCAAAACTCCCGAGCCACCAGTTTTTTCTGCATCAGTTAAAGTATGAATTTTGTCTAAATCAATGGTTTTAGCTTTCACTTTTTCCATCAATTCTATTAAAATCGGAATCTTTATGACACTCGCCGAAGGTATTTTTTCATCAACTCTATAACTAAAATACTTCTCCCCTACTATGCTTTCGACCGACATTGTTACTTTCATTGTCGTAGGAAGTTTACTCAGGTAAGCATTTATTCGAGCAATATCAAGTTTTTTTGACTCTTGAGCAAAAATAAAATTACTTAATAAACTCATTATCAGTATATTAGATATTATTTTCATTTTATTCTGAAAATTTAGAATTTATAATATTTATTGATTAACTTATATTAGAAATAATTATTGAATTTACTATATATACAATAACTATCATTAATACTATATGTTCGATTTATTTTGTTCGTTCAATAGAGAACAAAACTAAGTCATGTAATGATTTTCGAAAAGTAGAGTCAGGAAAGGTAAAGAGGATTTCATTGGCTTCTTCAACATAACGCTTCATCACTTGAGTTGTATATTGAATACCACCAGATTTTTTTACAAAGTCAATCACTTCCGTTACTTTTTTGGGATTTTCAGAGTGATTTTTTACCAAATTAATAATATTTCTTTTTTCTGACCATGAGGCATGATTCAAGGCATAAATCAAAGGTAAAGTCATTTTCTTTTCTTTAATATCAATGCCCGTTGGCTTGCCAATTTCGGTATTGCCATAATCAAAAAGGTCGTCTTTTATCTGAAAAGCCATACCTATTTTTTCACCCAAAAGTTTGGCTTTTGCCACAATTTCGGGCGTTGCTCCGACCGATGCTGCACCTACCGCACAGCATGAAGCTATCAGGGAGGCTGTTTTTTGGCGAATTACATCATAATAGACATCTTCTGTAATGTCAAGTTTACGAGCTTTTTCTATTTGCAATAATTCGCCTTCACTGAGTTCTTTTACGGCAGTCGAAACGATTTTCAATAAATCATAATCTCCATTATCAACACTTAATAATAAGCCTCTTGACAACAAATAATCCCCTACTAAAACAGCAATTTTATTCTTCCAAAGTGCCTTTATTGAGAAAAAACCACGTCTGTAATTTGAATCATCTACAACATCATCATGCACAAGAGTGGCGGTGTGTAGCAATTCTATCAAAGCTGCCCCACGGTAAGTTGCTTCGCTGATTGTGCCGAGCGTGCCAGCCATCAAAAACACAAACATTGGTCTAATTTGCTTACCTTTTCGGTGAATGATGTACCGCATAATTTGGTCGAGTAGCATCACATCAGTCTTCATCGAAGAACGAAATTTCTTCTCGAAAATCTCCAAATCTTGCTCGATTGGTGCTTGTATTTGATTAATATCTAATGGCATGAAGATGTGAGCAAGGTTGTTTTTTGCTCTAAATGTACAATTTTACGAAGAAATCTGATTGATTGAACAGATTAAAAGAAAAAAGGTTATTTTTAATGATTTTATTTAAAATTTTCTTGAATTATAACACTTTTCTAAGTAACATTCTATAAGTATTCAAAACTTTTTTCCAAAATTAAGTATTTTTATCGTATTATTGAGAAAAAAAACTATTTATAAATGAGGGCATTAGTTTTGGGTGGCGGCTCGCTAAAAGGAGCTTGGCAAGTGGGCGTTATTCATGCCATTTTGGACACAGGTTTCAAGCCAGAAATGATTTACGGAATTTCGGCAGGTGCATTGAACGGCTCATTTATGGTCAATGAAGCGGGCAAACAATTTATTGAAAAAGGCACAATTAATTGGGATTTAGTAAATAAAAAATTACTAAAATTTTGGTTAGAAAATATCACTCAACCATCTGATATTGGTGTACTGAAATCAAAATTTTCGCTTGGAATTGATACACTTTTGAGTAGGTTTGATGGCTTAATTGATACAAATCCACTACATGATAAGCTAAAAAAATACTTAGATATGACGGTTTTGCGTCGTAGTCCAATCTATTTAAAAGTTGGTGCTGTCAATATAAATACAGGACAAATGCACTATGCAGACCCTCTGGAGCAACATTTTCTTGATTTTCTACGGGCTAGTAGTTCATTGCCATTCATCATGCCAGCTATACAAATTGGGGGCGACCACCGTGAGGCGTACATGGACGGAGGTTTGCGAGAAGTTGTGCCGATTCGTAAAGCGATTGAAGATGGGGCAACCGAAATTTATTGTGTTGCAACACACCCCAAAAATCGTCCTTTAGAGCATTTCAATTACCGTAGTTTTTTTAGTTTGATTGAACGCATCAAAGATATAACGGTCAATCAATTTGAGAATAGCGACATCGAATGGGCAGAAAACTATGCCCAAAATTATGGCAGCATTGGCTCATTTACTCTCACAAAAAAAATTAAGATTACTATCATCAGACCTGATGAACCCTTACACATTGAGCTAACAGATTTTAATAAACACGACATTAAAGAAATAATCAAACAAGGCTATGAATTTGGTCATGGAAAATTATTTTGAGAGCTATTAGTAGGTCCAGGTCTTTGGAAGGTTCAATTGTCGGGCATAGTAAGCAGGACAAAAAACATGCACTCTATTAAGTAATTTGTTTATGTCAGCCTCAAATTCTACATAATAATCTTCGTGGAGTTTGGGCAATTTGTTCATTACAAACTCCGTTCGTTTGGCAACATATTGCGAAATTGTTTCGGTTTTGCCCGAATATGTCTGCAAATGTGGTAATTGGTTATCAAAAAACGAATTAAGCAAACACAGCGTTAGCTCTACTTCGCCATACTTATCTTTGGTGATTTTTACATGAGTTGTAATACGCCCATTCAAATCTCGCATATCCATCATCATCCAACCGGGCGTGTCGTGATACATTTTTGAAACCCTCAAAATACTGCTTTTGATTTCTTCTCGTTTGTACTTCAAATCAGACTCGTCTTCAAGCAATTGGTAATGCAATTGCCCTATCAATAGTTCGTTTTTGGCAATGAGTTTTAGTAACATTTTGTCCTTTTCTTTTATAGGAAGACTTACAATAGCCTGTTCGAGTTCTTTCGGTATTTTAGGCATCACAGATTCGAGATATTAGATTTGAGATACAAGAAAAAAAAACAATTATTTCTAAAACGCCAAAGCCTCCGAAAAGTTCAGAGGCTTTGGTATTTTTTGTAAAATTTTGCAATACGTTATTTTGCACTTACAATCTCGACAATGAATATTAATGAGGAATAAGGTGGAATTTTTGTTCCAGATCCAGTTGCTCCATAGCCAAGTTTTGATGGAAAAACCAAATATGCTTTCTCCCCTACTTTCATTTTTAAAAGCCCTTCTTCAAAACCTGCTACTACGGCTTTATCTCCTAAAGCTACATCAATTTGACCACTATCAAATTGGGTAGTGGTATTGCTTGCCAAATAACCTGTGTATTTTACTGTTGCCAAAAGCCCTGCTTTCATAGCAACGCCAGTTGTGGTAACTGTACGCATAAAGCGTAAACCTGTGGAGGTTTTCTCGGTAAGAGGTATTTTTGTAGCTTTTACATAGTTATCAATAATTTCGTCTTCTGAGAGAAATTTCAAGATTTCTATGTCTAATTTTAAGACGGAATTTGCAGGAATTGTTGCACTTGAGCGTGAACCAAAAGCCAAATTAGACGGCAAAATGAAAGTACCCCTTTCACCTACTTTCAATAAACTAATAGCTTCTCCAAAGCCTAATGGGCTAATATTTGGACTATAAAATATTTTTTGAGGTTCGTTTTTCAATCGTGAAGAGCTATCAATTTTCGCTCCATTCAACAAAGACAGCGTATAATGATATGTTACTTCATCACCATCTAATACATTTCTTCCAAAACTATTTTGGGTAATTAAATACCTAAGACCAGTATCAGTTTTAAGCATTTGAAGATTCGACTTACTTATATAATCAAGAATCTCTTGCTCGTTTTGCTTGGCAACTTTGTCAATGTCATTTTCCAAGAATGACTTGCAAGAAGTTCCAAAAATTGATAATCCAACAATTAATAGTAATGCAATCTTTTTCATTTTTTTTAATCAATATTTCTGTTAAAACATCGCTTCGGCGACCCGATGGCTATCAATGTTTTAACAGAAATGAAAAACTTCTCATTATTTTACATCTAATACTTCCATCTCAAAAATCAACGAACTGAATGGTCCGATTGTGCCACCTGCACCTTGCTCACCATACGCCAAATTTGAAGGAATAAAGAAAATAGCTTTCTCGCCTTTTTTCATCATTACCAAAGCCTGCTCCCAACCTGGAATAACAGACCCTTGTCCAACTGGCACTTGAAATTTAGGGCCGGGCTTACCAACAGAGCTATCAAATATTTTCCCGTCCATTGTTTTGCCAGTATAATCAACCGTTGCCGTTTGACCAGACTTTATCATTTCGCCAGCACCCTCTTTTACAACGACACGATACATACCATATTGTGTTTTTGTGGCAGTTGGGAAATTTTTCTTGGCAAAATCTTCCATTATTTTAGCTTCATTACCTTTTTTGGCATCTTGGGCTTTTTGGAATTCTTCACGAGTTTGCGTTGATTTAATTTTTACAATAAATCTAATATCTGAACCCTTAGTTATGCCAGCAGGAAGTGGCTGCTGCACACGAGCAAAAAGTGAGTCGGCATTGACCATTACAGTAGCACTATCGCCTTCGGTAAGGTGCATCAATGCTGTTTCAAAAGCACCTTTGTAAGTACCTTTTTGAGCTACCATCGTAATTGGTTGCTTACGCTTATAGGTATCTTCAAAAGTTGAATCATTGGCAGATTTAATTACCAAATCGAATGTAAGCATATCGCCAACATTGATTTTTTTACCTTTTCCACCTTCGTGAATTTGGTATTTCGAACCATCAGGGTCTTGTGTTACTTTAAATTGGTCGCAAGAAAAAAGTAAACTTGTTGCAAGTGCAACGCTTAATGTTGTTTGCGGAATGCCGCCCATTAAAAATTTAGTCATTGTAATTTATTTGTTTGTTTGAAAATTCTGTTTGATTAATAGTAACATTTAGAACGTATTTTCGAGGGTTTATACGATAAATCCTACGATTTATTAACGGTTAATTCTTGTTCATACTTTGGTAATAATGCCAAAAACTTTTCTACGGTTTTTGCTAAAGTATCTTGCGAACGTCCACCAGCTGCATTTTTATGTCCGCCACCGTGAAAATGATTTCTTGAAAATTCACTTACTGAAAAATCATCTATCGAGCGAAACGAAATGCGTATCATATCATCTCTTTCAGTAAAAATAGCTGCCATTACTACGCCTTTTATCGAAAGTCCATAATTGACAATGCCTTCGGTGTCGCCATTTTTTGAACTAAATCTTGCCAAATCTTCTTTTGAGATTGCCATATATGCTACATTGAATTCGGGCAAATAGGTTAGTCTTTCGCCCAAAGCAAAGCCCAAAAACTTCATTCTTTCAAAAGCATTGCTATCGAATATTCGGCGGTGAACACTATTGGTTTGAATACCTACTACTATCAATTCGCCCGCTACTCGATGAACTTCAGGCGTGGTACTATCGAATCTGAACGAGCCTGTATCTGTTACCAAACCTGCGTAGAGACACTCTGCCAAAGGAATATCAATTAAATGCTTGTCGCCAAGTGTTTCTATTAATTTGAAAATTAGTTCGCAAGTTGCAGCTGATTTTTCACTCCAATAAATAAAGTCAGCAAAGTTTTCGGGTTGTTGATGATGGTCAATTAAAACTTTTTTTGCAGAAGTTTTTTTGACATATTCTTCCATGTGTTTGATGCGATTTAGTGCCGAAAAATCAAGGCAAAATATCATTTCTGCTTCCGAAATGAGTGTTTTTGATAATTCTTGCTTGTCGCTTTCAAAGTTTATCACATCTTTTTCGCCCGACATCCAACGTAGGAAATCGGGGTAATCGGTTGGTGTAATAATTGTGGGGAAATGACCTTTTTTTGTCAAATAAGCTGCCAAACCCAACGATGAGCCAAGTGCATCGGCATCGGGATTTTGATGGGTAGTAATAACGATTTTTCGGGGCGAAGCCAAAAAATCATTAAATTCTTGTAGCTTTTGACTCGATTCTGTAAAAAATTCCTGCATAACACTACAAAGGTACGAAGGAAAGGCGGGAAAACAAACGCTTGGATTTTGGAAATTGGATTTCGGACAGGCTGCTTAGTGCTTATAAAATTACGAAGGATTTCCTATTTAAAGAATTTTTTATTTTTAGTAATGAAATTATTGTTCAATACTTCCATTTATACAAATATCCTACCCACTTATACACGCAAATCAATCTGAAAAGCTTTATTGTCTAATTTTAGAGGAATTTTTAAGCAAAATATTTTAATCCAATAATTATTTACTTTAAAAATTTATTATATATATTTAATAAATCAAACGCTAAACCTTTACAATTATGCCAGATGCAATATCATCATCATTTGCTCCGACAGCATACGCTCCATTAAATTTTACTGATGGAAACGGAGGCTTAACCGAAACTCAAAACGGGACACATTTGATACAGCTTTTCAATAATTTGGTACAAGGGCAACCCAATTTTATTATTTCAAGAGAATCTTGGCAACGATTGAGCAAGCCAACTTCCATGAAAGGGCATTTTGGACTTCATGTGGTTTATGCTTTTGCTTTTTGCTTTGCTATTGAGCGAGATACTTCGGGAGATCTTCATTATTACTTTCGTGTCAGAAAGTTACTTTTACCAAACTTCTTCGATTATCTATTTAGTATTTTTAGTTTCAAACCTCGTGATTCGTATTATGTAGATACTCAAAACATTGCTTATACTGATTTGGAAATTGCCATAGCTAATCAAAAAAATGGTACTAATGTAGATTGTTTAACTTTTATGAATGTGGGCGGCACTCGTAAACAAGCAAAGGAGGTCAATGATGAAGTAACCAACTTCGCAAAGGAAATAAATGATCCAAGTTCAAATTTTAAGATTAACAATATTGTTCCTAAAAGCGATGGACCAGCTCCTAAAATTGCAGGAAATATTGATTTAACTACTCAACAAGGAGTAATATTTACAAAAAAAAGAATTTGGGATGAATTATTAAATGATAAATATTCGGCAAAAAAACGTTTTCAAGGTGGAAAACCTCCAGTCGATAATGTTAACGTAAATTTTGCTCTGGATGAAAGAACAGGACAAATACAATTTGTTTTTCGAATTAATGATGATTATGAAACGACAGGTATAAAATGTCCTTATCCTGCTGTCTGTGGTGCTTAATTATAATTGACATTTGAGATGCACCTAATTGAATTTTATTACAAATTAGCCAGATTTTCAGATTTTTTGCCAATTCTTCCAATCTTAATGGGTTTGGTAAAGTGGAAAAAATTATCCCTTGGTTTAAAATGCTTTATGGGCTTTTTATTGTCTGATTTATTGGTAAATTGGGTTTCATATAATATAAAATTTGATAATAGATTTCTGAGCTATTTTTACTCTTTTTTTTACTGTTTATCAATAATAAGTACTTACTTCTTTTTTTTTAAGGATGACAAAGAAAAAAAAATCGTGTTGATTTTATTGGGAATCTGCAATGTTTTAGTCGTTGTTGATTTTTTGTTTGTGGATAGAGTAAATGAAAACTTCTTTTCAGGAATGTTGATAGATTTTGTCATTATTAGCATCAGTATTTATTATTTTTCAAGATATTTTATACAAAGAAAACAGTATTTTATTGAAGCAAATCTCTTTATTTCAATTGTTTTGATATTTCAATTTATTATTAAATTAGTAGAAGAATTTTTGGATAATTTCCTAACAGAAATGCAAAATACAGGAATGCTTTGGATACAAATGAGAAATATTTATTATTTTTTTATGATAATTTTTCTGCTCATAATTACATTTATTTATTACAAACATAAGCTTTATGAACAAAAGAAATAACAATTTCTACATCCCGTTTTTTTTGTTTATTGGTTTCAATCTTCAAGCCTTTTGTCAAATAAAAGAAGGTGATTTTTTAAATATTATAAAATTTCAAACAAAAACAGGGTTATCACTTAAAGACTCCATCTGGAATATCAATCGTCCAATACAACTATTTACTCAACCGACTTTTGTTTCAGTAACTGTTAAAGAAACGGATGAAAATGTGCCTTTGAATCTTATTTGTGCTATAAATGAGCCCATCAAAAACTACGACACCCTAAAATTAGGCACAAACCCAACTATCAATTTTAGTAATCTTTCTGGTGGAGATTATACACTTACTTTTATCAATTTGGTAAATAATCACCGAGCAAGTATCAAGTTTTCTATCGAAGTGGCTTTTTGGGAAAAATGGTGGTTTAGTCCTTTTGTGTTTTTTGTTATTAGCTGCTTGCTGGGCTTGATTTTCTACTTTTTTTACTTGGTTCGCCTTCGATCACAACTACAATTACAGTCAGTACGCCACGAACTCGAAATGGACGCACTGCGGGCTCAAATGAATCCACACTTTATTTTTAATTGCCTCAATACCATTGACTCTTATATTTTGTTGAATAAAACCGAAGAAGCAAGTGAGTTTTTGAACAAATTCTCGAAACTTATTCGCCGTATCTTGGAAAGTTCTCGGCAAGAATTCATTCCAATTGAGCAAGATATTGATGCCTTAGAACTCTACATCAAGCTCGAACAAGAGCGTAGCAATCCAAAGTTTTTGTATAAAATTTCGATTGATGAAAGTCTGCAAGCCAACGAGTATTTTATTCCTTCGATGCTCATTCAACCTTTTGTCGAAAATGCTATTCTGCACGGGCTTCGCCACAAGCGTGATGCTGTCGGAGAATTGTTTCTGAACTTCAAAGTGCTTGATAATCAGTTAGTTATCACACTTATTGACAACGGAATTGGGCGAGAAGCCTCACAAAAAATTAATAGCTTTAAGCAACTCAACAAGCAATCAGTAGGCTTGAAACTCACAGAAGAACGCATCGAAAAACTCAATGAAATGTATGAGGGAAAGGCGTTCTTGGAAGTTACCGACATCGTTCAGGATGCAGATAGAGGAACTATTGTAAAGATTGGTTTGCCTTTGATTTCTCAAAGTGATTTGAGTGGGAGGTAGTTTTTGGTGGGTGGTTTTTAGATCAAAAGTTTTTAGATACTTGATAATCAAAAAATTATCACGTACCTTTTGCCTAAATTCTCGTACCCAATTTAAAAACGATGATTACTGCTTTTATAATTGATGATGAGCCTACCAGTTTGGAGGCATTAGGCTTGAAAATTGGGCGAATTTCGTCCGAAATTGATATTATCGGGGCATTCACTTCTGCTATTGATGCTACACCCAAGATTGAAGAACTTAGTCCAGATTTGATTTTTTTAGACATCGAAATGCCCGAAATGGACGGTTTTAATTTTTTAGAACAATTCCCAAATCGAAATTTTGAAGTAATCATTACCACCGCACACGACGAATATGCCATCAGAGCTGTGCGACAAAGTGCCATTGACTTTTTGCTTAAGCCTGTGAGCATCAGCGAGTTACGAGAGGCTATTGAGCGAGTAAAACAAAAACTGAGTATTAAGCAAAAGTCCGAAAAAACATCTTCTCAAAAGCTCAATGCTTTGTTTGACAAAATTCCTGTGCCTTCGATGCGGGGTTTGGTGTTTTTGCCTGTAAATGAAATTTTGTACTTAGAATCAGAAGGAAATTATACTTCTATTTTTTTAGAAAACAAACAAAAAATTGTTTCGTCCCGAAACTTGGGCGACTACGAAAATCTACTCGAAAACCTACAATTTTTCCGAATACATCATTCTACAATTATTAATTTGAGCAAAATAAAAGAGTATTTGAAAGGCGAAGGTGGCAGCGTAATACTATCAGACGGCACAGAACTTGATGTGTCGAAACGCAAGAAAAAAGAATTTTTGGACTTAATTGGGTTTTAGAAAAACTTATCTTCACAAAGTACAATAGCTTGAATATCAATACTTTAGCCTCTTCTTTCGAAGGGGCTTTTTTGTTTTTCATCACTTATACATTCAACTCGCCCACTTATACACGCTCTTAAAAGTGAATGGAATGAGTGCTTAATTTTATCCAAAATTAAAAAAGTGAAAATTAAAAAAAACAAGCCATGAAAAATCTAATAAAAATTGCAATTGCATTGGCACTCACGCTCAATGCCCATGCACAAGACTTTATTACATCTAATGTAATAGAAACACCAACGAGTTTAGCTGTTTTCAAAATTTTTCCAGAACACTTTCGCTTGAGAGTTTATGTGGAAAGAAAAGTAGAAAATAGTGGTACAATTTTTTTGTATTTGAGAGATGCCGAAAACAAGCTCCTTTATAAAAAAACATATTATAACCACGAAAATCAGCAAGTCGTTTTACTCGGTTTGGCAGAATTACAAGACGGCGTTTATTCTCTCGAAATGAGCGATAAGAGTGGTACAACAACAAAAACTTTCAGAAAAGCAAAAGAACCATTGGTTGTTCAGTCCGCAAATTCTTTGGTGGCTCTCAACAATTGAAATTCTTAAACAAAACATTTTTATTGCCAAACAAGGTATGAACAAATAAGCGTACCTATTGAAATTTCAATAGAGTTTCAAAAAATTAATTAAATAAATTTTATAACAAAAAAAAACGTGGCGACGGCATGTTGACGCACCAAACGCAAATTCCAATGAAAACTTTCAAATTATTATTTATCAGTACATTAATTACGGCAACTTTGATTGCTTGTAAAAAAGAGGATGCAACTCCCACCGAATTTTACGGTGATGCGGTAACGCTTGGTGGTGGCACAGCCAAAACTTATTATCGTACAGATGCTTTTGGGAATCCCACCGAAATTGGTATTGCCATTTCAGAAACTGCCATGAGTTCTTTACCAAAGTCTTCTACCGAAAACTCGATACCATTGCCTGCCGAAGCTCAAGCAAAAACACCTTTCAAGTTTGTGCTTTTTGATTATAACGCACAAGGACATGAGCCTATTCATGTTTATGATTTGCCACATTTTGATGTACATTTTTATATGACCAGCGATGCCGACCGTCTAAAAATCAACCCTTCTGATGCAACAGCAGCCACCCCTCCTGCTGATGGTTATATTCCTATGCCACGTATTTCTGCTGGCGTAGTGCCACAAATGGGCAATCATTGGATTGATGTTACATCGCCCGAACTAAACGGTGGGAAATTTACGAATACCTTCATTTTTGGAAGTGCTTATGGCAAAGTAACATTCTACGAGCCAATGATTACGACGGCATACATGACACCGACAGTACACGGACATTTTGCTATCAAACAACCAACAAAATTTGCTTCGACAGGCTATTTTCCAACAGAATATTGTGTAAAATACGATGCAACTTTGAAGCAATATGAGATAGCGATTGAGACTTTTGTGATGAAGTAAAAAAAACATTTTTAAATAAAACCAAACGTGGCGACGGTTCAACTTTACGTAAAAAAAACAATTTAAACATATATAATCATGGCAACAAATATTAAAATTGATGGTTCAAGACTTATCCATAAAAACTTAGTTTTGATAGGTACAAAAATCAATTCTTTGCAACCCCCAACAGTTATTATTGGAGGTGTAACTCAACCAAATCCTTGGTCAAATGATTTTTTACCAATCGGAACAGACCTCTCTAACGGTGGAGATTGGTTTTTGAATGGTAACAATTCTTTTGATTTACCCGATGATACTTATACGATAGTCGTAGGCTCTGCAAATTTTTCGGTCGTTACTTTTACTGTTGCAGATGGAGTTGTAGATTATGACTCAATTATTGATGGTATTGTAAGTGGCAGAGCAACAGATACGCTTGTGTTAGGGGGTGTAAATCTAACGATTGATGCAAGATATATCATCGGTAGAGGTGTAATAATGCCAGGAGTTTGGGATAATTTCAGAGCAATAGCCACAGGATATTTCCTACCCAATTTACCTTCCCATAAATACATTTTTATTGTAGGTTCTGGCTTAGTAGCAGATTTCATGTTTAATATTGATATAAATGGAAAAGTGATTTTTAATACCATTTGTAAAAAATATGCTTCGGGAAATCGTACAAATTATCTTACACTTTATGGTTATCCTATTCTAATTGATGCCCGTAAAACCACTAATCAGCCTTTTGAGGTGATTGGTCCTTGGGACAGAAACATGGTTGATAATCATAATCCGAGATCGGAAAGTAAGGTTGTTTTGGGCAATTTTATGCCCCTCTTATCAGATATTAGCAATTATTTATATGGTTTAAAAACTGACACTTCGGGGCATCAAACTGGTTTCCATTTGAATGGTAATGGTACTATCACACTTAATGCAGGATTTACTCAAAATCTGTTTAAGGGTATGAAAAGAATTTCAGTGAATTAAACTGCTCAAGGAGATGAAACCATAGGCTTTACTCCAGAAAACAAGAAGTTTTTTTGTTTTAAAAAATAGTTTGTTCATCGGCTATGAGATTTTTTTTAGCCAATGTCTTTTTCAAAATCTCAAATATTAAACTTAAAAAATAAAACCAAACGTGGCGACGGTTCGACGATTCGACTTTACGCAAAAAACAATGAAAACCATCAAAATATCAATCTTTTTATTAGGAATTACATTCATGAGCTTTGCTCAAAAAGACGAAGTTGCTATCAAAGCAGTTTGCGAAAAAGAAACACAATCTTTTCTTGACCGTGATAGCGAGGCTATGATTTCTTGTCATGCCAACAAAGCCTATTCGCTAATGCTGGTTGCCGAAAGTGGTAATGTACATTATACAACGACCAACCCCGAAGTTGATGTGCAGCAATCTACCAAAGCATTTATGACACAACTTGGCAAACCAAATGGCGATACGTTCAAAAATTCTGGCTACATGATTCATTTGAATGGCTCTTCGGCATTCGTTTATTTTGATCAAACTGTAACGGCTGTCAATGGCACCAAAAGCAATTTTCATGAAGTGAGGTATTTAGAGAAAATGGAAGGAAATTGGAAAATCGGATATGTAGGAGCAGTAGGCTTTACGCCTGAAAACAAATAGCATTTTTTTGATTAAGAAAAATAGAGTAGTATTATCGGTTATGAGTTTTTGTAGCCGATGATTTTAAAAAATTTCAAACATTTAAACTCAAATAAATCATGTCAAAAGCCATCATTGTTAAAACCAATAAACAGACTGATATACAACCATATTCTGCGGAGTCTAACAAAAAACCTATTTATGAAATTGTAAAGGCAAGACTACCCAAAGGTAACTATGTGATTTCGGCAAAGGCTTTTTTTTATGTCAAAAATAGAATTACTACTGACAGTTTGCCGTATGGACTACTGATAAGTCTTGAATGTAATGGTCAGAATGACCAAGTTTCTGTTGTTTTGAATCCGCCATTTAATGATAGGTGTACAGTACCTTTGAATATGGCAATTTCATTAGAAAATGATGCAGAAGTACATTTAAAAGTAAGGGTTACTTATCACGCAGTAAGTGTTTTTGATGCTCAAATATCTGCCATAAGTGTTGATGAATTGAGTATTTCTACTGGTCATTGCTGGAATATTGGAGATATAGATGGGGTGAATTTCAGACCATTTACCGAAGAAAACGGAAATCCATTTATTCAAGATGACATGATGAAATTAGAAGATAATCGTTGGCTTTTAGAGTTTTTTAGAGAACGTGTAAAAAGAAAAAGCACATGGCTGGGGCGTTTGGTTGAAGGAATCGCTTGGCTCACTAAGAAGTAAGAAAAATAATGATTGAGCAATAGCATCAATAAGTAATCAAAATGATATTTTTGAGCTGTTTCAATATCAATACAATCCTTCTATATCAAGTTTTATTTTGTCGTAACCGTCCATTTTTTAAATCATTTGTTCAACAAAATTCGTAAAATATCAAAACCATGGAAACATCATTAAAAAACAACATCGGCTTTTTCTTTATTGGTGTATGGATATGTACCTTGATAGGCTTTCACATAACCTACACCATACACTTTCCCAATTTTAAAGGTTTTCAATTTGTCCAGCATTTTCATGGAGCAATGCTCATGTCATGGTTTGCGATGCTCATTGTTCAGCCCTTTTTGATTCGTTTCAAAAAGTATGCATTACATCGAAACTTAGGCAAATTGGGCTATATTATAGCTCCTTTGGTGTGCTATTCTATCTTTTTGGTTACGAAAATGGTCTATTTTAGAGAGATTGCTCACCGCCCAATACCCGATGTTTTGGGGCAAATCTCCTTGGATATTCCGACAATCATTTTGTTTGGGACTTTCTTCGCTTTGTCTATGATTAACCGCAAAAATTCGGCAACACACATGAGGTATATGATTGCTACTTCGCTGCTGATGATAGGGCCGGGTTTGGGCAGAGCTTTGATTATTTTTGGTGGATTGCCATTTCCTGTGGCGGTTACTGCGGTCATTTATGTTTCTGAAATTATTGCCTTGATTTTCTTATTATTTGATTTTTTCAATAAGAAAAACTTCAAGCCATTTCTCACCATTTTCATCTTGCTTGTACTGAATCATCTGTGCTGGACTTACCAAATGTCAGGCTGGTGGCAGAGTTTTGCTGGATGGTTTGTGAGCATATTTTTTTATTAAAATAGAAGGTTTTATAAATATTTTTTTCAAATTTTAAACAACAATAGTTATGAAAAGTGTCATTTGTTTTAAAGTTCCTCCATTTGGGAAGTTGGTTTGTATCCGTATTTACTATGCAATCAAAGAGTTTCCGTTTAAGCCAGAACCAAACCCTTGGAAAAGGAAGTATTTTGAAGATTTGAACGAACATTTCTCCGAAGCAATCAAGGCAGAGGCAATCAAAAAAGACGTAGTTACAGACATAGCGATTTTGTCTGCCATCAGAGAACTTTCTTCTCAGCTAAGCCCTGAAATTGCCAAAGGTTTTCAAGAAAACATCAAGGCTATTGCACAGCAATTTAATAAAGAGAATGAAGGCTTTGAGGTGAAAATATAGGCTATTTTCAAAAATCAATGAGCCAGTAATTGTACTTAATTACTGGCTCATTTTATTGTTAAAGTTATCTACGCTACATGCGGCTCTTTAATCGCCAGCTGCCCACAAGCCGCATCAATATCTTTGCCTCTACTTCTACGAATATTTACAATTACGCCTTTATCTTCCAAAAAATTGGCAAATTTTGTCAATTTATCTTCCGACGTATTCACATAATCTGCTTCGGCAATGGGGTTATATTCTATAATATTTACTTTGGCAGGGACTTTTTTTGTAAATTCCCACAACTCTTTGGCATCTTGCAGGCTATCATTAAAATCATTGAAAACAATATATTCAAAAGTAATTCTGTTGCCTGTTTTTTTGTAGAAATAATTCAATGCCGTTGCCAAATTTTGCAAAGTATTGCTCTCATTGATAGGCATGATTTCATTACGTTTTGCATCGTTTGCCGCATGAAGCGACAAAGCCAAATTGAACTTTACGCCATCATCGCCCAATTTCTGAATCATCTTAGCAATGCCAGCCGTACTGACAGTAATTCGCTTTGGCGACCAGTTCAGACCTTCAGGAGATGTAATATAATTGACCGAATCTATAAGTCCTGCATAGTTGAGCAAAGGCTCACCCATGCCCATATATACAATATTTGTTAGCGGTTGTTGGTAATGCTCTTCAGCTTGTTGTTTTATTAGCACCACTTGGTCATAAATCTCCGCCCCATCAAGGTTTCGCATGCGAGCCATATAGCCCGTTGCACAAAATTTACAAGTGAGCGAACACCCAACCTGCGACGAAACACAAGCCGTCATGCGGTCGTCGGAAGGAATAAGTACGCCTTCTACCAAATTCCCATCAAAAAGCCTAAAGCCCGATTTGATAGTTCGGTCGTTACTAATTTGCTTTTTTAGTACCGTAACCGCCCGAATCTCGAAATTTCCCTTCAATAACTCACGAGTTTTCAAAGACAGATTTGTCATTTCGTCAAAACTCGTTACCGATTTTTTCCAAAGCCACTCTGAAATCTGTTTTGCCCTAAATCCCTGCTCGCCATTTTCTGAAAGCCAAACTTTAATTTGGTCTGTTTTTAATTTTCTTATATCTTGCTTATCCATATATCGAAACTTCGAACTGAAAGCGACCGTCGCTCGGTTCGCACCACATTTTTGCAAAGTTCCGAAATATTTGGTGGTTTTAATTAAGAATAGTGAATTATCGTAGAAAAATTGTAGTTTTGTTTCAAAACAAATACCTATCAAATTAGAAAATTGATTTACATTATATGAAAAAATTTGAAAATAAAGTTGTTTGGATTACAGGAGCATCATCAGGCATCGGCGAAGCTTCAGCTTATGAGTTTGCCAAAGAAGGGGCAAAATTGATACTTTCTGCAAGACGTGAAGATGAACTTTTACGAGTAAAGAAAAATACAGGATTAGAAGATGTTCAAGTATTTATTTTGCCACTTGACGTTGAGAAAATTGAAGACATTCCACAAAAAGCCAAACAAGCTATTGAACATTTTGGTAAAATAGATGTACTTTTCAATAATGCAGGAATTTCGCAACGAGGCTCTGTTTTGGAAACAGATATAGCAGTTTATCAAAAAATATTTAACCTCAATTTCTTTGGAGTAATTGCCCTCACAAAGGCAGTTTTGCCATTTATGCAACAACAAAAAAGTGGTGCTATTGCTGTTACAAGTAGTGTTTCTGGGAAATTGGCAACACCTATGCGGTCGGGATATTGTGCTTCGAAACATGCCCTGCATGGCTTTTTTGACGCTTTACGCTCAGAAGTTTATCAAGATAATATAAAAGTAACACTTATTTGTCCGGGTTATATTCGTACCAATATTTCGTATAATGCAGTAGCGGCAGATGGCAGTAAATTTGGCAAAATGGACAGCAACCAAGCCAATGGAATGTCGCCTGAGGAATGTGCCAAACGAATTGTTGAAGCAATTTTTGCCGAAAAGCAAGAAGTTTATATGGGTGGAAAAGAAGTATTGGGCATCTATCTAAAAAGGTTTTTCCCAAGATTATTATCAAAAATTATACGTGGACAAATGCCAAAGTAATCTTTTTTTGGAATTTTTGTTTTTCATAAATAAAAATCTCTAATCTCTTAATTATCAACACTTTACACACGTCTAATCATACTATTTATATATCGCTAAAACCTTCTTTTTGGTCATATATTAAAAAAACTTTGCTTATTTTTTTTGCAAAGGGTAATTAAAATTTATAACTTTATATTAGTAAGTAAAATTACACTAAACTAACTAACAACAAACTGTATGAGGAAACTTCTACTCGCTGGCATAATGCTGGTGTGGGCAAGCGTAGCTTTTGCCCAAGACAAAACAATCTCAGGTAAGGTAACTTCGTCTGATGATGGCTCCCCGCTTCCGGGTGTGAGCGTATTAGTGAAAGGTACGACAAAGGGCATAACCACCGATGGTGATGGTGTTTACAAAATTTCTGCTCCATCAAATGCAACTTTAATTTTTAGTTTTATTGGCTTTGCAACGCAATCTGTGGCAGTAAACAACCGCACCATTGTTGATTTGCAACTAAAATCAGATGCCGCTGCATTCAATGAGGTGGTTGTAACGGCTCAAGGTATTCGTAAGAATGTTCGTGAGATTGGTTATGCTTACTCAAAAGTAGCTACCGAAGACATCACCGTTGGTCGCTCGCCACAATTGGCTCAAGCACTTTCTGGAAAAGTAACTGGCTTGGCTGTTTACAATGTCAATAATAGTGTTGACCCTGCGGTTAAAATCGTGCTACGTGGTTTTCGTTCATTGACTGGAAATAACGAAGCCTTGGTAGTGGTTGATGGAATGCAAACAACTTCTACAATTTTGGCTTTGATTAACCCAAATGACATCGAAAGTGTGTCTATCTTGAAAGGTGGACAAGCGGCAACTCTTTATGGTTCGGCTGGTATTAATGGAGCAATCGTTATCACAACAAAGAAAGGAGAAAAAGGGAAGTTGAAAGTCGGGTATTCAAATAGTACAAATTTTGAGAATATCAGCTTTCTTCCTTCATTTCAAGAAAAATTTGGTTCGGGTTCACAGTATTACCCCGAAGTATTTGGCACACCTGCCTACAGTAATGATTATTTAGTAAGGATGAAAGCCAACTGGAGACCATACGAAAACCAACAATTTGGTGATGAATTTAATGGTGAACCAAGACTTTTGGGTAGAGTTGCCGAAGATGGTAGTAAATTAATTTTGCCTTATTCAAATGTGCCAAATAGTAGAAGAAATAGCTTTAATACTGGTGTTTCTACTAATAATCAAGTGAATGTTCAGGGTGGAGATGATAAAAGCTCTTTTTATCTTTCAATTGAAAACCAACGAATCAATGGTATTGTGCCAAATGATAAGAGCGAAAGAACAGGTGTAAGATTATCTTCAACTAAAGAATATAATAAATTAAGTGCTGGCTTTACTGCAAGCTATACACAAGCAGCTTACGACAGAACTTCTTCTGATTTTTATAACGATGTAATCAATACCGCTGGAAATTTTCCTTTGAGTGATTTTAGAGATTGGAAAAACAACCCATTGGCAAATCCAAATGGCTATTATAACGACTATTATAATAATCCATATTTCAATGTAGACAACAATCGCATGAATTATAAAGATGCCAACATTTCGGGAAATTTCAATTTGGTTTATAAGGCACTTGATTGGTTACAATTTACCAATCGCTTGGGTATTATGAATAACTCAAGAACTGGTAAAAATAGAACTGGTAAATTCTTATATTCTGACTGGGCAAAAAACAAAGCAAATATCCCTGAGCCATTTACCCATGATGATGATTATGATGGAATTTATCGTGCCATTACTGACAATTTAGGTTCAGTTACAGATTATTCAGGAACAGAAAATGTGGTAAATAATGAATTCCTAATTCAAATGACTAAAGATTTTGGTCAAGTTTCTAACAGATTAATTTTGGGAAGTAGCCTTTATCAAAGAGCCGTGAAGTCAATAAGTGTAGGCTCAAGCTCAGTTGTTGTACCTGATGTATATAATGTGTCTAACAGACAAGGTGAATTGACTGGTGGAGAAGCAAATACGATGGAACGCAAATATGGTTATTATGCCGATTTGACTTCTAATTACAAGAATTGGTTGATTTTGAATGGAACTTTCCGTTATGATGCTACTTCAAGATTCTACAAGCCAACTCGTGATAAAAGCTATTGGTCTTATCCATATTATGGTGTTGCCCTCTCATTTATTGCAACTGATGCGATTCCAGGACTTAAAAGTAATATTGTAAACTATGCAAAATTACGCGTAAACTATAATAAAAATGCCAATGATAATATTCCATTATATGGCTTGGATTTGGTTTATAACAATGGAGCAAACTTTCCTTTTGGAAATACAGTTGGTCTTACAGTTGGTAATACCCTTCCTGACGCAAACTTAAAGCCTGAAGTTGTATTTTCAAGCGAAATCGGTGGTGAATTTCAATTGTTTAATAATAGAGTAAACTTAGATTTTTCAGCATATACTCAGTCTTCAAAAGGACAGGTTATTACTGTAAACGTACCACGTACGACAGGTTTTGGTAGCTTGCTTGTAAACGTTGGCGAAACTAAAAACTGGGGATATGAGGCTGACTTCAAATACTTGATTTTGAGAGGCAGAAAAGTTGATTGGGATTTCAGTTTAAGATATTCATTTAACGACAATAAAGTTGTTGATTTATATCCTGGCATCAATGAATTCCAATATGGTGGCTATGCTTATGCCAATACTAACGTAATCAAAGGCGAGCGTTTCCCAATGTTGAAAACTGACGGTTACCAATATGCTCCAGATGGAACAGGCTATGTTTTAGTTAATGGAACAACAGGTTATCCTCTAAGACAAACAACTTTGTCGAGTAGAGGAGGAACATTGCCACGTCATATTGCTGGTATGGGTTCGAGAGTGAGCTATAATGGTTTTGCATTTACATTTAACTTCGAATATCGTGGCGGAAATGTTATGTTTAGCGATTTAGGTCGCCAAATGACATTTACAGGTTCTGGAAAATGGACAGAAAATAGAGCTCCACAAATTTTCCCTAATTCTGCGGTATTAAATGCTGATGGTAAGACTGTTACGCCAAATACAACTGTTCAAGTGCGTGAGCCAGAGTATGCTCTTTGGGTAAATAACTATCGTTTGATTTCTGAAAACTTTGTAAATAATGCATGGTTTATAAAATTAAGAGATGTAAACTTATCTTATACAATTCCTTCAAAGATAATTACAAAAACGAAAATATTCTCAAGTGCAAGCATTGCTCTTTATGGTCGTAACTTACTTACAATCGTAGATAAAATGAATTTTTACACTGACCCTGAATTTAGTTTCACTACAGGTAATGGTTTAGGTATCAACAATACCTCACAAACCCCTCCTGTACGTCAGTATGGTGTGAATCTTAATCTTGCATTTTAATAACATTAAAATTGAACAAAAATGAAAATAAAATCAATTATAATAATAGCATTTATTGCTCTTGTTGGTAGTGGTTGCAAAGAATCTTTTTTAGATATCAATACCAACCCCAATACTTTGCCAACCGCTTCGCCAAACTTTGTATTCACAAATGCACAGAATACTTCGGCAACTAATATGGTATCGCCAAACGAAACAGGCTCATATTGGTCGGGACAATGGACGCAATCGAATGGATACATTCTTTCGCCAACCGTTTTTACTTATAACTTTACCAACGGAGATTTCAACTATTGGGACGGTTATTATGATAATTTGAATGATTATCAATTTGTAATAAATAATGCAGATACTTATAGTCAGAAGTTTTTGAAAGGTCCTGCAAAAGTAATGAAAGCTTTGTTGTTTCAACAATTAGTTGATATGTATGGAAACGTTCCTTATACCGAAGCCTTGAAGGGCGTTGATGCACTTGCTCCAAAATTTGATGACCAAAAGGCAATTTATGAAGGGCTTATTACTTCATTAGACGAAGCAATCGTTGACCTAAAAGCCAATACTTTTGCAAGTGCATTTACAAGTGCTGACATTATTTTCAAAGGGAATACAAGCAAATGGATTAAGTTTGCTAACTCTCTTAAAATGAGAATTTTGATGCGTCAATCGAAGGTGGCAGGTAGAGATGCTTATATCAAAACCGAAGTCAATAAAATTGTTTCGGAAGGCTCAGGAGTAATTACTGGTGAAGATGTTGGCGTTGGTGGAAGTACTTTCTTTTTAGCAACAGCAGGTAAACTAAACCCTGTTTATGACCGTTGGGGTTATGATGCAAATGGTGCTAAAAGAGCCTTAAACAACTATCCAAGACTAACAAGGTTCTTTGTCAATAGCTTAAAAGACTCGAAAGACTCAGTGCGTTTGAAAAGAATTGGCTATGCCAATGGAGGTGAATCAGCTGGAACTCCTGGAACAAGTGCATCCAAAGAAATTATGGCAAACTATACAGGCGTTCCATTTGGACAAAGTTCTGGATTTTTGCCAGCGGCTTGTTCTTCTCTTGGACCAAGTTTATTAGTAAAAGGTGAATTTAATAGACCATATATACTATTTACTGCTGCTGAGGCTCAGTTCCTTTTGTCAGAAGCCAAGCAACGTTACAGTGATGTAACTTTGGCTGGTACTGCACAATCATATTTTGAAGAAGGTATCACGCAATCTTTCAGAACTTTAGGAGCAGGTGTTGCCAATGCAGCAGCTTTCAAAGGGAGCAAGATTGTAAACTACGATTGGGTAGCTTCTACTGATAAATTGGCGGCTATTGCTACTCAAAAATGGATTGCTTTGTCAAACTTCAATGGATTGGAAGCATGGGCAGAATATAGAAGAACCAACTTACCTGCAACACCACAAACAGTTCAGGTTGTTGATGCCAAAAGACCCCTTAGATTCTTTTATCCAAATACAGAGTCTGGCTCTAACGCAGCAAATGTTTCGGCAGTAGGAGCAGTTGATGTATTTGCTACCAAATTATTCTGGGATGTAGATTAATTCAGTTTATAAGCGTTTTCACAAAAAAGCGAGGTCATCAAATTGATGTCCTCGCTTTTTTGTGAAACATTGAAGAATGAATTTCAAAAGGATAAGAAAATACCGTAAAAAGTGAAATTAATTTTCAAATGCAATTTTCATGTTTTTTAGCCTCCAAAATTATATATGGCGACAAAAACTGGCTTTCAATTGGGATAATTCTGGTGAAAATTTTTCCTAAAATCCATATAGTTTTGACAAATATTTTTGTCAAGAAAGACTTCTCATCCTTGTTTTCTAACCAAACACTAAACCTTCGATAATAGTAAGATTTCACTTCTTTAAGACCCAATTCTTGACAAATATTTTTAAGCAAATCAATATCCATCATCTTGACATTATGCTTATCATAATTATAGCGGTCAAAAGTTTTTTGTACCCAACCATTTACCCCTCTAAAATTTGGCAGGGTAATAAATAAAGTACCATTTTCATCTAAAAATTGCACATGACGACTGATAATGTCTTTTGTGTCTTCAAAGTGTTCTATGAGTCCACAAGAAAGCACTAAATCATATTTTTTTTCTGGAGAATAATTAAAAAGGTCTGCTTGAATGATGCCAATGTCATCATTTTTCAAACCATTTTTAGCAAGCAAATTATTAATAATTTCGGGGTGAATAAAATAATCTAAAAGAGTAGCATTTATTTGATAATGTTTCTTCAAAAGTATTGCATAATAACCAGGAAATCCGCCGATTTCGATGGCAGATTTTATGTTTTTTTCTGCCAAAATTTTCTCAACTAAATCACCCAATTCATATTTTTTTTCAACCTCAAAAACAAGATTTTCTTTTGATTCCCAATAATTTTTCCAAAATGCTTGTGTGGTCAATTCATTATTATCCATAAAGGCAATTGATATTTTTCCGAATTCTATTCTTAATCTTTCTTAGATGAAATTATTCACTCTTTGCCCCCCTAAACTCCAATACTAATGCCCCAACAATAATCAAAACCATCGCAATTGAAGCAAATAAGTCTATTTTTGCTCCGATTACGACCGATTTTGGCTTAAACTTAAATTCGATTTTATGTTTTCCTGCTGGCACAACCATCGCACGAAGTACATAATCGGCTCTGAAATGTGGTGTTTCCTGTCCGTCCACAAAGGCTTTCCAATCTTCATTTCCACGATAATAAATTTCTGAAAAAACCGCCACTTGACTTGTGGCAGAATTCGATTCGTAAGTCAAAAAATTCGGTTTATAGTCGGTCAATTTTATACTTGCCGTGGTGTCTTGTTTGAGGGTTTTTCCTTTGAAATATTCTTCAAATCTTTGGTCAACAAACGCTACCAAACGAGGGTTAAAATTTGCCACAGATTTTATTTCTTCGTCGGCATTCTTTACCATTTTTACTTCATTCACAAACCACGCATTGCCAAGGGCATTGGGGTTTTGTTGGGCAATCGCTCTGCCATCTTGCCCTGCCGTGATGAAATATTTTGTGTTCAGCATATCAAAAATCGGCATATTATATTTACCGTCTTTGGTCATGGCATTGTCATACAATTCTTGAATACGCTTCAATTTTGCACCGTGATAGCCACCAACAGATTTATGAAAATATGAAGCACGTGCATCGGCAAAAAAGCCTTGATTTGTTGCCATATCCACCACCCTAAAATCAGGGTCTTTGTCTTGCATAATCTGCTCATTGGCAGGAGAAGGGTTATAAGTTTCGGCAACGATAGATTTTGATTGAAAATCATCATTATTGAAGTAGCGTTTGTCCACCAAAGTCAAATCTAAAATGCTTAAAATTCCTAAAACTGCTACAAAAACAGTAGCTTTAATTTTTTGAGTTGAGTATGCCCAAATCAAAGCGGCAGCTAATAATAATAAGAAAACAGAACGAAACAAATCGCCTGTTACTGCCGCTTGTCGGTCGGCAATAATTGATGCTAAGAACGAATTTGCAAAGTCTTGTCCATTCGATTCTGCCATGCCTTTTAGCATTTCGGCATCACGTACTGACTGGAAATCAAGAGAAAAATATCCCGCAATCATTGCCAATAAAATTCCACCCAAACTATACAAAAGTGGTTTCTTCAAATCATTGAAAGTAAGTTTGTCGTCCATCATTTGCTTGACACCGAGCATAGCACCCATCACAAAGCACAGGTGCATGAGGGTAACAATCATTTTGCTATCTCGAAACTTATTGAAGAACGGAAAATTATCAAACATAAAATAGTTAAAACCGCTTAAACTGCTACCCCAGCCTATAAAAAGGTATAAAATGGTGGTCAATAAAAGTACATATCGCAAGCCATCACGCAATAGAATTATGCCCAGAACAAACAAAAACAAAATGATAATTCCTGAATAATTTGGCCCAGAAACATAAGATTGTGGACCAAAATAAAGCGGTAAATTTGAACTTGCTTGCAAAGCATTTGTTGCATCAACACCCTTATTGATAAGCATTTTGTATGTTTCAGATTTTGCTCCAAGGTTCTCACTCGAAGCACCTCCTACAAAATTTGGAGCTAATAATGTCAAGGTTTCAATCTTGCCTGGGCTGTAAGAAAATGCGTAATCTCGCCCCAAACCATCGGCCGATTGGTTAAGGTTGCCCAAAGTCAATTCGGATTTTCCACGAGTGGTTTCTTTTGAGTAAACGTAGTTGTTCCAAAGGTGCATTCCGTGCGTACCCATGCCAATTGCCGAACCCAATAAAACAATTGCGTAGGCTTTCAAAAGTCCTGAAAAATTACCTTTTTTTACATGTAAATAACTTTCAAAAAGCACATAAATTCCTAACAAAAAGAACAAATAATAAGTAATTTGGGGGTGATTTCCGTAAAATTCCATTGCCATAAAGAAGGTTGTCATGGCCAGTCCAAGCAAATATCTTCCTCGAAAAACAGCTATAAACGAAGCAAAAATTGCAGGAGCAAAAGCGATGGCAATAATTTTAGAAAGATGCCCAGCCTCCAAAAAAAGTAGGTTATAAGTATTGAACGCATAAGCCACTGAACCAAAGAAAGCCAACCAATGATTGACTTTCAGGACTCGCATCAGCACAAAGAAACCAAGCATCAGCAATATCAAAACATTGGCTGGCGTAGGAAATATACCAATAAGAAATGAGCCTATTTTGGTTGATAAACTATTGTCGTAGTCGCCCGCAATCATAAAACTTGGCATTCCTCCAAACATGGAGTTTGTCCACCAAGCCCATTCACCTGTTTGGGCATGAAAATCGTTTACTTCTTTGGCAGAAGCTGCCGCCATTTGGGTATCGTGCATAGTCAGTCGCTTGCCTTGTAAAAGCGGCGAAGCATACATAAAACTAATAACCACAAAACCAATAATTGCAACGAGTGTAGGAATGAATTTTTTGAACATCTGGAAAAGGTTTTAGGAATTAGACTGAAAACATTTCAGTTTAGCATACTGTATAAGGTGTAAAGCTAATTTATTACAAAGAACGCAAAGAAAAATTAAACTCAATAAGAACAAGACCAAAAATCTTTCCGAACTTTGGAGCTTTTAGCTATTAGCTGTTAGCTTTTAGCAAAAAAACACTTGTTTTTGCTAAAAAAATAAAATTTTCTCATTTAAAAAAAAGCTAATTGCTAAACGGAACGCCGCCCGCAGCTAATAGTCAAAAGCCAAACCAAATGCTACTTTTCAACATAACTTTCAATATCGAAAACCGTATCCATGACCAATGGCTAAAGTGGATGAAATCAAATTTTGTACCAGCCGTGATGAATACCAATCTTCCGACTAAATTTTTAACATTGAGGCTTTTGACAGAAGTAGAAAATGGTGGAAATACTTATTCTTTTCAATTTTTTTTTAAAGAAATGGAAGACTACATGAGCTTTGAAATGAACTATAAAGAACAACTTTTGGATAGACATAATATGCTTTTTAGAGGGAAATTCGTGCTTTTTAGTACACTTTTGGAGGAAGTTTAGAAACATAATTTTACAAAAATAACAATGTTAAAAATCATCAACCAAGCTCGTCAAAACCCTAATAATACTGCCATTATTTCGGCAGGAAAACCCTATTCTTACCAAGAATTATTAGACGAATCTCAGGTTTTTGCTACTATTTTATTAGAAAATCAAACAGATTTGGCAGAAAGTAGAGTGGCGTTTATGGTTGTTGCAGGTTTTGATTATGTGAAAGTTCAATGGGCAATTTGGCAAGCGGGTGGTATCGCTGTTCCACTTTGTACCACGCATCCTTTGGCATCTTTGCAATACGTCGTTGAAGATACTGCCGCCGAAATCATTGTAGTTTCGCCCGAATATGAAGCAATTTTGAAGGATTTGGCAAGCGAAAAAGGTATTCGATTGATTGTTTTGGGTGATTTTCAAGAAACAAAGCTAAAAATTTTACCGCAAATTACCGCCAATCGTCGAGCAATGATTCTTTATACAAGTGGTACGACCAATTTACCAAAAGGCGTTGTTACGACTCACGATAATCTCGAAGCTCAAATTTCAACACTCGTACAAGCATGGGAATACTCTGCAAAAGACTATATTTTGTGTATCCTACCACTTCATCATGTTCACGGAATCATCAACGTAATTTCCTGCACACTTTGGGCAGGTGGAAAAGTTAAATTCCTTTCCAATTTTACTCCAGAGGGTGTTTTTGACTTTTTTTCAAGTAAAATTACTAAAAATGAAGACTTGATTTTCATGGCAGTTCCAACCATTTATTTTAAACTTATTACTTATTTTGAAACGCTTTCAGTTGAGCAACAAGAAGTTTTGAGTAAAGACATGAAACGCTTCCGATTGATGGTTTCAGGCTCGGCAGCATTGCCTGTTTCGGTCATGGAAAAGTGGGAAGCCATAAGCGGGCATCGTTTGCTTGAACGCTACGGAATGACCGAAATTGGTATGGCAATAAGCAACCCCTATCATGGCGAGCGAAAAGCTGGGCATATCGGGCAAGCACTTCCTGGCGTAGAAATTCGCTTAGTAGATGAAGAAAACAACTTAGTAAATGAGGGAGAAGCTGGCGAAATTCAGATAAAAGGAGCAAACGTTTTTCAGGAATATTGGCAGAAAAGAGAAGCTACCGAAAATACTTTCACGGCTGATGGTTGGTTCAAAAGTGGAGATGTTGCGGTCAATGATGATGGTTATTACAAAATTTTAGGCAGAAGTTCGATAGATATTATCAAATCGGGAGGGTATAAAATTTCGGCTCTTGAAATCGAAGAAGTGCTACGTACGCACCCAATTATTGAGGATTGTAGCGTAGTAGGAATCGAAGATGAAGAATGGGGAGAATTGGTAGTTGCTGCTATTATTATTAACGATAATTCATTGATAATCAACGATTTAAATACTTGGATAAGAGAACGAATGCCTTCCTATAAAATCCCAAGACGCTACAAAATTCTTGAAGAACTTCCCCGAAATGCCATGGGAAAGGTTACCAAAAATGATTTGAAGAAAATGTTTTGAGGGACATTACAAAATACTTTTTATAAAAAAAATGCTTTTCTCGCAAGAAAAAATAACAAAAAGCATCTAATGAATAAGAAGTTTCGTCTATCTCTAAAACATCAGTCATCAACCTAACCTATGAATCTCAAAAAACTCCTCCTCGTTTCTCTTTCATTCTTTTTATTTATTGCTGCAAAAGAAATTGCCGTAACAGATTACCTAAATCTTCCTGTGATTCCTTATGAATATAATGTTGTTTTGCCTGCATATTTCACCAATTCTGCAAATCCAGACGACAATACCCCTGCCACCAATCCTATCACCAACAATGGTGCAACACTCGGTAGAGTGCTTTTTTATGACAAAAATCTAAGCCTCAACCGAACAGTTTCCTGTGCTTCGTGCCATAAAGCTACTGAAGGTTTTAGCGATTCGAGGGTTTTAGGTATTGGTTTTGCAGGTGGCACAACGGGCAGACATGGCATGACATTAATCAATGCTAAATATTATCAAAATGGTCGTTTTTTCTGGGACGAAAGAGCAGCAACTTTAGAAGCACAAGTGCTACTTCCGCTGCAAGATGCTACCGAAATGGGTTTAACGGCAGCACAAATTTCTGAAAGAGTTTCGGCACAACCCTATTATAACCAACTGTTTATCAATGCTTTCGGAGATAATTCAGTTACCAATGACAGGGTTTCAAAGGCTTTGGCTCAATTTGTCAGAAGCATTGTTAGTTACCAAAGTAAGTATGACATTGGCAGAGCTTTGGTAAATAATCGAAATGCAAATTTCCCTAATTTCACCACAGAAGAAAATTTGGGTAAACAACTTTTCTTAGCCCCAATTCCCAATGGTGGTGGTGGCTGTGCTGGTTGTCATAATGGCGAAGCTTTTATAAGTCTAAGACCAGAAAACAATGGACTTGATGCTACATCAACTACCGATTTGGGTGTTGGTGGAGTTGCACCAATTCGACCAAATCTTATTGGTGCTTTCAAAAATTCATCTATTAGAAATATTGAATTAACAGTACCATTTATGCACGATGGCAGATTTCAAACCCTCGAACAAGTGGTCGAGCATTATAATAGTGGAATTCAGGCTCACCCAAATCTTTCACCGCCATTAAGAAATCCAAATGGCACTCCTGTCAGACTCAATTTTGATGCAACACAAAAAAGTGCTTTGGTGGCATTTTTGAAAACATTGACCGACAATAGCCTTTCCACCATAGCTCGTTGGAGCAATCCTTTCTGCTCGACCAATCTGAGTTTTTCAGGAACTGTTACTTCGGGAACTTTTCAATCAAGCAATGAAATTTCTGTGCAAAATGGCTCAACTACTCAAATCCAAAGTGGAAATGAGGTAAATTTCATTTCAGGAAAATCAATTATTCTCAACCCAACTTTTGAAGTAAAAGCAGGCAGTGTTTTCAAAGCACAAATTGGGGGGTGTAATTGAAATCAATAACATTCTTTTATGTCTGGACCAAATAAAAATCCGATTTCGCTTTCTTCGCATTTTGTATAGGTAAGTGATGCCTCCATAACAATCGTACATTTCAATATAATTTGTTGGTTATTTGGCACTTTACCATTCAAGGCTATGTCTATTCGTGCAGATTTGTCGTTTTTAAAGGCATTTTCTAACACTTCCTTTATTGCTGCTGCACCGGTGGCGTTCACAGAGCTGATAATATTATGCAGGGTGAGATTTTTTTTATCAATTCCTGCAATAGCACCAATGCCAGTTAATAAATCCATTGCTACACTCGACTGAATCTGAATCGTTTTTGTTTCATCTATTATAGTTATGTCTTTGCAACCGTTGCCAAAATAACAAATTTCTTTCAAAACAGCACCCAAAACCAATGACTGGGCAGTGTTTTTGGCATCTACCGCTGCTCCAAATTTAAAACTATGTATGTCTAATTTCTCTATTTCCGCACCTCGAAAGCCTGCCTCTTTATCAAATTCATTAATAATCTGATTTGAATTTACAAATGAAGTAGAGCTAAAACTTCCCTTGCTATTGATATCGTAGTTTAAAACAATGGTTTTCGTTGCTGTTCTACTTACCTTTATTTTAGTTGTTTCTTCTTCACAACTAAACAAAAAAATGACAGAAACTGAAATGAAGGCTATGATTTTTTTCATGATTGCAATGATTATTTTTAGTTAAAAATTTACTCCTACACCAACAGCTACTACCGTTGGGCTTAGAAAATTAGCCTGAGTATGAATATTCAAAATTCCAAATTTTGCTCCTGCACCAACGCCAAAAATCAAAGGATTTGTTGCTTTCAAATTGACATTGAAATCAATATTTTCATCTGTATTTTTATAAACGATGTTCGTTTTTCCCTGCTGATAACCTGCATAAGCAAAATAATGAAAGTTTTTGGTCTTCTGACCCGCATAAACACCAGCTTTTAGCATTTGAGAGGTAGAATACCGACCTGTTTTGAGTTCTTGATAAAAACCTTCGGCTGTGATTTTGAATTTCGATTTTTTTGGTAAAAAATACCTGCCAATATCATGTCTGATTCCTGCTCCCATGATAGTGATTTTGCCGAAATCGTCGTTTACATTATAGGCAAAATACCTTATCGAAATTTCTGTTCCGAAAAAATTGCCAATCGTGAGTTGAGGAGCAGCTAATCGTACCCATTTCAAGCCCAATCCTGCTGGAAATGAATAAGATGTAGATTTTACACCCTGAACCGTTGTGATTTGATTTGGTCCCAAAATCGTAGAGGCTGTTGCCTCTTGCATAGGCTGAAAAAAATCTGGGGTAGAGCCTTTAAAATATTTCAAATCATCGCTGAATATGAAACTTTGGGTAGCAATTACACCCAAATATACATGAAAACCACTGTCTATTGAGGTTCTATGCACAGTTCCAGTATTAAAAGAGGAAGTAAGCACATTGGCTAAAGGCTGCAAAAATCCTTCGCCATTTTTTCCACTATATACACCAATGAGATTATCAACTTGAGCATGAAGCTGAAAAACGCTCAATAAAAGTGTGATAAAAAATAATTTTCTGAATTGAGGCATGACTTGGTTCGTTTAAATTATGTTTAGCAAAATAAATAGGTATTAAGTTTTCTTTCAATACCCTTTGGAGGGTATATTTGACGGGCGTCGTTCCGCTTTACGATTTTAAGAACCATTTCAATTACTACAACCACCTATTTCTGCCTTGAAAACACTTCCATTTCTTGCTTCAAATTCTGAGTTTAGTAATACTGAGTTACCCGCCCGATAAACTACTTTAGCAGGAGAAATTACTTTGCTGGTTGCCGTAATATTTTGATTGGCAATTTGTATCGTATTTCCTGACGAAATATCAGTTGTTATTGTCAAATTCGTTGAAGGATTAACAACCAAAACTGTGTTTGTAGCTACTCGATTACTTGAACAAATGCCCAATTCACAACTCACATAATAGGTCGTATTTATGCTCGGACTTTGAGAAAAACCATTACCAGTTCCTAATGCAGCTCCGCCTGTTTGTTGATTATACCACGTAATTGTTCCATTTTGGCAAGTAGCAGATAAAGTGATGCTTGAACCTATACAAATTCCTGTTGAACTTACCGCAACGACTGTAGGATTTGTTAAATTGGGGTTCACTGTTACCAAAACAGTTGTGAAACTACTATTGCAAGAACCACTTTCACATCGAACTTTATAAGTGGTATTTGAACTTAAACTTGGTGTTATAAAAGGCGAGCTTGTACCTTGCAAAGCTGTTCCATTTGTATCATACCATTTTACAGTTCCAGCAGCACAAGTGGCTGATAATAAGGCAGTTGTATTATTACAAATTGTTGAATTTGCTGTACCTGTTGGTGCGGCAACAGCAGAATTTACCGTTACCGAAATTGGTACAAAAGTACTTATTGAGCAACCTTCGCAACGAACATTATAACTTGTATTGGAACTTAAACTTGGTGTTATAAAAGGTGAACCAGTTCCTTGTAAAGCAGTACCATTTGTATCATACCATTTTACAGTTCCAGCAGCACAAGTAGCTGATAATGAAGCGGTTGTATTATTACAAATTGTTGGATTTGCTGTACCTGTTGGTGTGGCAACAGCAGGATTTACAGCAACATTTACATCAACAAAAGCACTTGTACAATTTGGAGAACCATCACTTTCGCATCGAACTTTGTAAATCGTATTTGAACTTAAACTTGGTGTTATAAAAGGCGAACCCGTTCCCTGTAAAATCGTTCCGCCTGCATCATACCAATTAACAGTTCCAATAGCACAAGTAGCTGATAATGAGGTGCTTGTATTATAGCAAATCGTTGTTGAATTTGAAACCTCAGTTGGGTCTGGTGGCGGAGATGTTATATAAGTTAGAAAATAGTCTAATCCGCCTGTGGAAGTTAAACTCGACGACCCAAATTGTGCAGTACCTTCAAAATAACCAGTGACATGAATCGTACCTGTTGCACCAATAGCCATAGCGGTTGCAAGGTCAACTCCTTCTCCACCTGCTTCTTTAAGCCATAAAACTTCACCCGATGGGTTGTATTTGGCAATAAAAATATCTTGCCCACCCGCCGAAACCAACTCATTACTACCCGAAGCAGAAGGGGTATTAAAATTGATTGTTCCCACAAAATTGCCAAGAATATAAGGATTTCCTAAAATATCAATCGTAATATCAGTACCATAATCATTTTCTGTGCCACCTACTCGTTTGAGCCAAAGTGCATTACCTGATGAGTTATATTTAGCAATAAAAATATCATATCCTCCTGCCGATTCTAACTCATTGCTCCCCGAAGCTGATGGATTATTAAAATTGATAGTTTCCGAAAAAGTACCTGTTACATAAATATTTCCTGAATTATCAATTGCAATGCCAGCACCAATATCCAGACTTGTTCCACCCGCTCGTTTAAGCCACTGAATCGTGCCATCATTATCAAGTTTTACAATAAAAATATCATAATTACCATCCGAAACTAACTCATTACTACCCGAAGCGGAGGGCGTATTGAAATCAATGGTTTCATTAAATCCACCTGTCATATAAACATTTCCCCCAGCGTCAACTTTAATACACGAAGTTGCATCACTTCCGATGCCGCCAGCTCGTTTTACCCAAGCTAAATCGCCTGTGGTATTGTATTTTGCAATAAAAATATCTTGGCTCCCCGCCGAAATCAAGTCATTGCTGCCATATTCCAATGGTGTATTAAAATTGGCAGTTTCCCAAAAATTCCCCATTACGAAAACATTTCCATTATTATCCACTGTGATTGATGAGGCATTATCATTGTTTGTTCCGCCTGCTCGTTTTATCCACTGCACATCACCCGATGAATTATATTTGGCCACAAACACATCTGTTTCACCTGCCGAATATATCACATTACTTCCCCAATCCGACGGGTTATTGAAATTCATCATTGTATAAAAGTACCCCGTTATATAAATATTTCCTACATTATCAACAGTCAGGCTGGTACCAAAATCATTGTGTGGACCACCGGCACGCTTCGCCCATTCTAATTCTCCTGAAACATTATATTTGGCTAAAAACACTTCATAATCACCTTCAGAAGTTAATGTGAATTCACCAAATGTTACAGTGCCAAAAAAAGCACCTATCACAAAAACATTTCCCGCATTATCAGTGGCCGCATCATAAGTTATTTCATTATCATATTCGCCGCCCCCGCTCAAAGCAGTAAAACCATCGCAAGGTGGTGGGGGGAGAGTCGCCATAGCTACCCAACCAGCATTATTATACAATCGCATGACATCATAAGTGAGGTCATACGCCAAATCACCTTTATGCGGAGAAGGTAATGCCAAAATCGCATCATAACTAAGGCGAGGATTAGAAGAGGCTGGAATTGTGTGGGCGTTTACATTATTCCACAAAAGTGTTAGGATAAAAATGAGAATAAATATATGTTTTTTCATAGTTAATATTTTAGAATGGGTCATCAAAATAATGAGCGATTTTTGAAGTAAAATTATTGATATAAAAAAATCCATTCAATACCCTTTGGAGGGTATATTTTTTTGTAGATTTATACCATGAAACCCTTGCTAAGAAATATAGTTTTTTCATTGATTTTTCTCAAAATAACCTTTGTGGAGGCACAAGAAGTGCTTATTGATAATCATTTTGAGCATATTTTGATGGGAAATCATATAGAGATTTTTGAAGATAAATCAAAAAAAAAGAGTTTTGAAGAGGCTATAAATCAGAAATTTGAAGCGTATCCAAAGCAATCAATCAATCTTGGTTTTACGAATTCGTATTATTGGCTGCGTTTTCGATTGAAAAATGCTGATTCTACCAAAACCAAAGTTTTTCTCGAAATCAGCAATCCGCACATCAATAAATTGCAATTATTTACCGTAAATGGCAGTGAAATTTCAAAAAGCATTCTTACTGGCGACCATTTTCCTTTTCCTCAACGGGCCTATAACCATGCTCATTTTGTTTTTCCGATTGAATTAAATCCTCAACAAAGTACCGAATTTTATCTTTGGGTAGATAAACATGGCGAACAACTGGCGATTCCACTTGAGCTTTGGGGAGAAAAAGATTTTATTGATTATTCTGAAAAACTATCACTTTTTGTAGGCTTAACACTCGGAATTACATCTGTTTGGGTAATTATAAGTTTGTTTATGTTTTTATTTTTTAGGCAATTTATCACCTTTTACTATTGGATTTACACATCAGCTTGTTGGATATTTTTAGTGGCACATTCGGGCTTTGGCTTTAAATATATTTGGCAAAATGCCACCTGGTGGACAAGTTCGGCTCGCCCAATTTCTTCAATGATATTATATACATGTTCTGTACTTTTTGCCCGTCAGTTTTTTGAAATCAGAAAGAAAAATCGTTTCATAAACATTTTTACAATATTGCTAACCTTCGTTTTACCTACACTTTTGGTTGTTATTCTTTACAAAAGCCCATTTTTGGGTTTGGTCAAAAATTATTGGTACAACCCTAATTATTATGAGGGAAGCGACCTCTTGATTTTTATGAAAATACTTAATCTCACTGTGATAGTTGTATTGTGGAGCATTATTGGTATCGGAATTTATGATTATATCAAAACCCGAAAAACTGAAAGTTTGTGGTTTACATTTGGTTTTTCGATGTTATTGCTCTCTGGTACGCTTACCGTTTTTATTTTTGCAGGTCTTGTACCAGATAATTATTTGACACAAAATTTTCCATTAATTGCAAATCCCTTAGAAATTATTATACTTTCATTTTTATTGGCAAATCGCTATAAAAATATTTATGCCGATAATGCAAAAATTTCAGCTCAATTAGCTGAGCAACGCCAGCAAAATGCCATTCAACTACTCGAAGGTCAGATGATTGAACGTCGCCGTCTTTCGCAAGAATTGCACGATGGTATTAGTCTGACTTTGGCAAATATCAGGTTGCGACTTTCGATGCTTGCCGAAAAATTTTCGTCGAAAGAAATGGATAATTTGGTAGAAAATTTGGGTGAAGTTGGGCAAGATGTGAGGCAGTTTTCTCATGCACTTTCGCCTGTTTTGCTCGAAAAACATGGTTTGATAGACGCAATCGAAGAATTGACACAGACGATTCAGAGTAATCAAATTAGGTTAGAAATTAAATTTAAACATGATCATATTGATGAAAAAAGCCTCAATAATTTACTGAAACAAACGATTTATCAGATAATTTTGGAATTGCTTAACAACACAATTCGCCATGCAAACGCCACCGAATTGCAGGTTTGGCTTCATCAAGATAAAAATCATTTGTTTTTGGAAGTAAGCGACAATGGCGTAGGATATGAAGTTTTACATAAAAAATCGGGCATTGGTTTGCAAAATATCAAAGCCCGCACCCAATCGCTTTACGGAAAATTTCAGATAAAAAGACAAGGAATAGGCATGAGGCATTTGGTAGAAATACCGATAAAAATGTAATCGAAGGAAGCCCTTTCAATCTTGATTCAAATGATTTTCAAAAGCAAATTTTACCAATTCAGCATTGGTATGAAGATTGAGTTTTTTAAGAATATTTTTCTTGTGTGTATGCACAGTATGCTTGCTGATAAACAGATTTTCAGCAATTTCTTTTTCTTCTAAACCATTGATAATCAACTTAATAATGCGTTTTTCTTGCTCTGATAAACTTGTAATTTGAGAAAAATTATCAGTATCAAAAACGTTTTCTTCATGAAAATGCCTAATCGATTTGCTCAAATAAATCTTGCCTTCACCAATCGAAGACAGTGCTTCCAACCAATCATTTTTTGTGGCATCTTTCAGCAAATATCCTTCTACGCCCAAACTCAAAGCCTTTTTGATAAGGACAGAGGTTTGGTAAGACGAAAAAATGAGAATTTTGAGTTTTGGAAACCTATTTTTTATTTCATCAATCAAATCTATCGAATTTTTTCCACCTAAATTCAAATCCAAAACCAAAAAATCAGGTTGAAGATTTAAGCAAACTGAAATGATTTCTTTTTCGGTATTTGCTTCGCCAACTACCTCATAATCAGCCGATTCGTGAAACAACAATTTGATTCCATCAATGACAATCGGGTGGTCTTCGGCGATGATGATTTTGAGTAGCATGATTTGGTTATTTTGAAAACAAATATATTATTTCCTTTACAAAAACAGTCGAAAACTACTCTTTTTCTTGATTTTCTTCTGTTGTAAAATTACTAAAAATCTAAGTCCTTCTTATTAATAGATATTTTGTCTAAAATATAGCAGTCTTATAGATAAAATATACTGCGTTCGAAATTTATTCAATAAAATTTGTCTGAATTTCTAACAATTTGTTTCAACAACTAATTTATAATTTTATTATATTTGCATCAAGTTTTGAGCGAAAAACATTCACTCAATTCCTCATTCACTCATTCACTCATTGACTCCCCGATGAAAGTAAATCTTATTGCACAAGAATCCTTTGAAAATCGCCATCACGGCAAAAGCGAAAATGACCTTCAATCCATGCTTCAAACCATCGGAGTAGATTCGCTCGAAATACTTATTAATCAAACGGTTCCCGAACAAATTCGTTTGAAAAAACCTTTGAATTTGCCCGTAGCAAAGTCAGAAGCTGATTTTTTGGGTGATTTTAAGAAATTAGCTAAGAAAAATAAAATATTCAAATCATATATCGGAACTGGTTATTATGATACCATTGTACCGAATGTGATTTTAAGAAATATTCTTGAAAATCCAGCTTGGTACACTGCTTACACGCCCTATCAAGCAGAAATTGCCCAAGGTCGCTTAGAAATGTTGCTTAATTTCCAGACAATGGTCATTGATTTGACGGGAATGGAAATATGCAACGCCTCACTTTTGGACGAAGGAACTGCCGCCGCCGAAGCCATGACAATGCTTCATAGTGTGCGTCCTGCAACTAAGAAAACGGCTCAAACTTTCTTTGTTTCCGAACTTTGCCACCCACAAACTATTGACCTCGTGATTGGTCGTGCCGAGCCTTTGGGTATCAATGTTGTAGTTGGAAATCATGAAAAATATGACTTGACGAACGAAGATTTATACGGAATTTTATTGCAATATCCTGCCACCAACGGCGAGGTATATGATTACACAGATTTGATTGCTTCGGCCCACGAAATAAGCGTTTTAGTTGCAGTTGCTACCGATTTATTAGCCTTGACTCTACTCACTCCCCCAGGCGAAATGGGTGCTGATGTGGTAGTTGGTTCTGCTCAAAGATTGGGCGTCCCGATGGGTTATGGTGGTCCTCATGCAGCATTTTTTGCTACAAAAGATGCCTTCAAAAGACAAATTCCTGGGCGTATTATTGGCGTTTCGGTTGATGCACAAGGCAACCGTGCTTTGCGTATGGCTTTACAAACCCGTGAGCAACATATTCGCCGTGAAAAGGCAACTTCAAATATCTGTACTGCCCAAGTTTTACTGTCAGTAATGGCTTCGGCTTATGGCGTTTATCATGGACCAAAAGGCATGAAAAACATCGCTGCAAAAACGCATGGTTTAACAAAACTTTTTACAGAATCAGTGGAAGGGCTTGACTATCAGGTACTTACAAAAAATTATTTTGATACAATTATTATTTACACTGAAGATAGTAGCCAAATAAGAGAGATTGCAGAAATGCAAAAAGTCAATCTTCGTTACTATGCTGATGGCAACATTGGCGTGTCTTTTGACGAAACAAAAACACTTGCTGATGTGGAGGAATTGATTAATATTTTTGCTATCGCTGGTGGGAAAAATGCGAATATTAATTTAAAATCTGAGATAGATATTAGCTTTTCGACAGGCTTAAATCGTACTTCTGATTTTATGACGCACCCAGTGTTTAGCAGTTACCATACTGAGCACGAAATGTTGCGTTATTTGAAGTCATTGGAAAGCAAAGATTTGTCTTTGGTTCACTCAATGATTTCGTTGGGAAGTTGTACGATGAAACTCAACGCAACCGCCGAAATGATTCCCGTAACTTGGGCAGAATTTGGAAAAATGCACCCTTTTGCACCGCTAAATCAAACGAAAGGCTATCAAGAATTATTCAAGAATTTGAATGATTGGCTTTGCGAAATTACAGGCTTTGCACAAATGTCGCTGCAACCGAATTCAGGAGCTCAAGGCGAGTATGCTGGCTTGATGGTGATTCGTGCCTACCATGCAAGTAGAGGCAATTTTCATAGAAATATTGCTTTGATTCCTTCATCGGCACACGGTACAAATCCTGCTTCGGCAGTGATGGCAGGAATGCAAGTCGTTGTAACAAAATGTGATGAAAAAGGAAACATTGATATGTCCGATTTACAAGCAAAAGCCGAACAATACTCAGCAAATTTAGCTTGCTTGATGGTAACGTACCCTTCTACGCACGGTGTTTTTGAGGAATCTATCAAAGAAATTTGTAGCATGATTCATACCCACGGCGGACAAGTTTATATGGACGGTGCAAATATGAACGCTCAGGTTGGCTTGACCTCGCCAGCAACTATTGGAGCAGACGTTTGCCATCTGAATTTGCACAAAACATTTTGTATTCCTCATGGTGGCGGTGGTCCAGGAATGGGGCCAATTGGCGTAGCACAGCATTTGACTGAGTTTTTACCCTCAAATTCAGTCGTCGATATGGGTGGAAAATCGGGTATTCACGGAATCTCCGCAGCACCTTACGGAAGTGCGAGTATTCTTACAATTTCTTACGCTTATATTGCCATGATGGGCGGTGAAGGCTTGACGAATGCTACGAAAATTGCGATTTTGAATGCCAACTATATCAAAGCTCGTTTGGAAGGTGAATACCAAATTCTTTATACAGCCGCAAGTGGGCGTTGTGCCCACGAAATGATTGTTGATTTGCGACCATTCAAAGTAACGGCTGGAGTTGAGGCAGAAGATGTTGCGAAGCGTCTGATGGATTATAATTTTCATGCTCCTACGTTGTCTTTTCCTGTGGCTGGAACTTTGATGATTGAGCCAACGGAGTCAGAATCAAAAGCTGAACTTGACCGTTTTTGCGATGCTTTACTAAGTATTCGTGAAGAAATTAGAGAAATTGAAGCAGGAAATGTGGATAAAGCAGAAAATGTTTTGAAAAATGCTCCGCACACAACAGCGGTAGTTTTAGTAGAAAACTGGACAAAACCTTATTCGAGAGAAAAAGCTGCGTATCCACTTCCTTATGTAAAAGCCAATAAATTCTGGGCAACTGTGAGCCGCATTGACTCGGCTTTTGGTGATAGAAATCTGGTGTGTGCTTGCGAGCCAATAGAGGCTTATGCGGAAGATTGATAGCAGTTTTTGAAATAAACAAAAAAGGTCTGAAAAATATTTTTTCAGACCTTTTTTGTTTCATAAATTTCAAGCATAAGGCGAGCCTTCATCTTTTAGGTATTTGCTGATATTGAAACTCAGTCCTTCAATAATTTCAATATCTTTATTCCAGTCAATTACTTGCCAATTTTCGTCTTTGGTGGCTACCAAAATTTTCTTACTTTTCGACATCAACCAAATGACTTTTTCTACACCAAATTCTAATAATTTATCTGTTTTGGCATAAATATAAGCATCTGGGGTATCAAAAGACTCCATATCAGCATCAATATCAACTTCGATTTGAATTTTTGGAGGTATCGAAATATAGAGTTCGTCTACTGATTTTACAGGTAGTTTTTGTGCATCAAATATGGCAATATCTGCCGAAAAATTACTTCGTTTATCACAGTGAATAACAAGCCTATTTGTTAAAAAACGATATTTGTTTTCAAAGCAACTATTAAATAATTTCCTCAAAATATGCTCCATAATTACTCCACGTAAACTACTTTTCCCTATCACCTCTCCAATTGTCTTTGTTCCTGCAATAACTTCTCTATAACCTTTATAATAGATAGGTTTGCCATCAATGATTTCATAAATCAGTGCGGCAGATATTTTTTTTGCAGGAATTCGTGGGAGTGATTTACGTGGGCTTTTGGTTGCTATCATAGTTTTTATATCCTTGTTGATTATTATGAAAAATCTTCCAAAGTCAAATTTGCTTGTCTTAGAATAGAACGAAAAGTACCAAAAGGAATTTCTTTTTTACTCATTGGAACTATAACCGTCAGCACAGGATTAGTACCTTTACGAAACTTTGCATGACTACCTTTTTGAGAAACAAATTGAAAACCTAATCGGAGCAAAATCTTTACAATATAATCAGATGAGTATAATTTAGGCATAAGAAAATGTAGCATGAATAATTTCAAGTTGATGTATTTCTTGAAAACTTTTCTTGTCGCTATCTTCAAAATAAAGTTCTAAGGCTTCGTTTAGGTTGCTAAGTGCTTCTTGCTTTGTTTCACCAAAACTTGATATATCTACATTCAAACATTGGGCAACATAATACTTGCCCTCTTTCCAAACAATATGTTCTAAATTTATCATCTGTTTATAATTTTTCCAAATTTAAGCATTATTTTCATTTCGTTGATTCAGTTTGAGGTATTTTATTAATCTCCCATCGTGATAAACTTATGCGAACCATCGCAGTTGGGGAGTCTTTTTGATAAACCGCAGATGCAATCATTTAATCCTTTTCCACTCAAAATTCTTTGTGTACAATTTTCAATTCTTGACTCTCGGGTTTTGGCTTGCTTTGGCTCAGCAAAATGCAGGAGATATCCTCTTTGTCGTCCTGGGGTTAAAGCCTCAAAGGCAGTTTTGAAAATTGGGTGTGTATCTAATTTATTTTGTAATTCTTCGGGAAATGCAAATTCTGCGGTCGTTTTATATGCTACTTTCAAACCAGTTTTTTCAACTTCGATAGCCTCATAAATATAGGCTTTCAAAATAGCTTTCATGCCAACAATTTCAATGGAATTGGTAAATTTAATGATACGAACCGCCTGCGAGTTTTCTGTTTGTTGAACAAGAATACCTTCTGAATCGCTCAATAAAGCACCTTTTACAAAACTAAGCACACAATATTCTTTAAATTCGCCCAATAGAATAATGTTGTTTTTCTGAAAAGTATAACAAGGAACGCCCCACTTCAATTCTTCGATTAGCCCACATTCAAGAATGATATTTCTCAATATTTCCAGTTCTGTGTGCCACTTTTTGACCTTACTTAAATATGTATCTACTTGTTGATTCATGTTTTGTTTTTTTTCCAAATTTAAGCAATTTTTTTATTTGCTTGATTTTCTTTTTATGCATTTTCATGAAATTTGCTTGAATCAATAATAAATCTTACTTTTGAAAACCAAATTCTTAGACCCTAAACATCATGAAAAAAACTTTTTTACTACTCTTTTTTGTAGGAAATTTTCTTGTTTCAAATGCTCAACAAACCAGAATAGCAACAACCCCAACACCAAATACCCCAGCAGCAAAAGACGAAAAACCTTTGCTCAGTATTCCATTTAACCCTGATAGTCAGGTAGTTACAGAGCATACTACAACTATCAAAGGTCAGAAAATTCCTTTTCAAGCAACCACAGGCACGATGCCCGTTTGGGACGAAGATGGTAAAGCCATTGCAGGTTTGTTTTATACTTACTATGAGCGTTCCGACATAAAAGACCGTGCGACTCGACCTTTGGTCATTTCGTTTAATGGTGGGCCTGGCTCAGCTTCGGTTTGGATGCACATTGCTTATACAGGTCCACATTTGCTCAATATTGATGATGAAGGCTACCCACTTCAACCTTACGGAATAAAAGAAAATCCTTATTCGATTTTAGACATTGCCGACATTGTTTTTGTCAATCCTGTTAATACTGGTTATTCTCGTCCGACGAGCAAAGATGTACCAACGTCTAAGTTTTTTGGGGTCAATGCCGACATCAAATATTTGGCGGATTGGATAGGTACTTTCGTTACTCGCACCAATCGTTGGGCTTCGCCAAAATACCTTATTGGCGAGAGTTATGGCACTACACGAGTATCTGGGCTTGCTTTGGCACTGCAAAACAACCAATGGATGTATTTGAATGGCGTGATTTTGGTTTCGCCAACAACGCTTGGCATTGAGCGTGGCGTGGCTTCGCAGGCTGCTTTGAAATTACCTTATTTTGCCGCAACTGCATGGTACCATAAAATGTTGAGCGATGATTTGCAGAAAAAAGATTTGACCGATATGCTGCCAGAAGTAGAAAATTTTACCATCAACGAACTACTCCCTGCAATGAGCAAAGGCGGTTTTTTGGAAGAAACAAAGCGTAAAGAGATTGCTGGAAAAATTGCTCGGTATTCGGGTTTGTCTGAAAAAGTTGTTTTGCAACATAACCTTGATGTGCCTCTGAGTTATTTCTGGAAGGAATTATTGCGAGATAAAGGCTTTACGGTGGGGCGTTTAGATTCTCGCTACAAAGGTATTGATAAAAAAGAAGCTGGCGATAGTCCAGATTTTAATTCTGAATTGACTTCATGGCTTCATTCTTTCACGCCAGCCATTAATATTTATATGACAAACTACCTCAATTATAAAACCGACCTTAAATATTATATGTTTGGACCTGTTAGCCCATGGGACAGGACGGGCGACAATACAGCAGAAAATCTAAGACAAGCGATGGCACAAAACCCCTATTTGCACGTGATGGTGCAGTCGGGATACTATGATGGAGCTTGCGATTATTTCAATGCCAAATATAATATGTGGCAAATGGACCCAAGTGGCAAACTCAAAGACAGAATGTCATGGAAAGGCTACCGAAGCGGACACATGATGTACCTCCGAAAAGAAGACTTAGCCACATCAAATGAAGATATTAGGCAGTTTATCAAGCAATCTTTGCCAAAAACAGGGCAACCTGCGAAGTATTGAGGGATTTTGTTTGTTGTTTTCATAATTATTGATTTTTTTCTAAAAATTATTATATTTACTCCACAATTCACTAATCATATATTTATAAACTCTTTGCTGATGAAAAAAACACTACTTCTGTTGTTTATAATTAGTATAATTTCCACACAAGCACAAGTAAAAAGTCCGATGCAGGTCATGCGTCCATCTGCAATTAACAATACAACCAATGCTCGTATAGGCTGTTCATTATTCACTGATCCTAACAATTATACTTCGGCTTCTACTTTTACGTACAATGCCCCTGTAAATAATAACTCGAATCTCGTTGGTCCCGGCGGTGCAAGCTATGGCTGTATGGGTTCCGTGCCAAATCAGGCTTGGTTTATTATCACTGTAAATACAAGTGGGAATCTTTATTTCAATTATTCAAACTCAAATAACTATGACGTAGATGCAGTTATTTGGGGACCTTTGGGGAATAATGATGTAGCAAATGCTTGTTCTGCTACTCAAAACTACCCACTTACTTGCGATTATGATGTCGCAAGACCTGATTTATACATCAATAATGCTCAAGCTGGTCAAAAGTACGTGATGTTGGTTACCAATTATTCGAATGCTAATACAGTAATTAATGTTTCACAGCCAACGGTTAATGGTGGCTCAAGCAGTAATGCGGTAACTTATTCAATGGTGAATTTGCCAAACTGTTCACTCACTCCGTCGGCATCAATTACAGGCACAAGCACTACAATCAATGAGGGACAATCAGCAACCTTGACTTTAAGTTTTACAGGCAGTTCGCCTTGGAATTACACACTTTCTGACGGAACAGTTGGTACAACTTATACTTCGCCAGTTAATATAATTGTTTATCCAACAGCTTCACAAACTTATACTGTAAACTCCGTCAATAACCTTTGTGGAACAAGCGGCAGTACGGGTAGTGTAGGAGTTTCGGTTGTAAGAAATGTACAACTAAAATCCTGTTATCCGCTTGATGGAAATGCCACAGACTCACAAGGTTTAAATAATGGAAGCCTTCAAAATGGTGTTGCAACAACTACTAACAGAGCATTTGAAGCTAATAAAGCCTTGCAATTTGACGGAATTGATGATTATATGAATCTTACAACGTCGCAATTTAATAACAGTACTTTCGCTTTTGCATCTTGGGTAAAATTAGACGCATTGCCCGATGCCAATAATACAGAAAACATTGCTTTATCATTAGGTGGATTTAGTGATGAACATTATCTAAGTGCTGAATATACTAATGGCAGTGCTTTGTGGAAGTTTTCCTCAAATGGCATTTCGGTTTATTCAAGCACTCTTGCAAATACTGACTGGCACTTGCTGGTAGGTGTACGCACAGGAGGTTTGTTGAAATTGTATGTTGATGGTACTTTGGCTGCCTCTCAAAGTGTTTCTTCGGCAGCTACTTATGGCAGCCCCTTGTCTGGTAGAATTGGTTCGAGCATTACAAATAATAAGTTTTTCAAAGGAAAAATTGATGATGTCAAGTTTTTTAGTGGTTCGCTGATTGACGCAGAAGTCATTCTTTTGCAAAATTACACTAACTGTAGTAATGTATTTAGTGATACTTTTATTTCGGTACAAAGTGTTAGTACGTCTGTGATTTGTACTGGATCTTCATTTATTGTTAGGGCTTTTTCTAATAATTTATTTCCAGATAATTTCACACAATTTGCTGCTGAAATGTCAGACGGAACAGGCAGTTTTGCAAATGCTACAATAATTGGTTCTTCAAGTTTTTTACCATTGACCGTTACAATTCCAACGAATACTATTGGTGGCAATTATAAAATTCGAGTACGCTATGGCGGAGTTGTGAGCGTAAATACTTATGATATTTTTGTTAATAATCCTTCAACTTATAACATTGCGGGCACTGTCGCATTGAATGATGGACAATCTACAAACATAAGTTTGAATTTTACGGGTACTGGCCCTTGGAATTATATTCTTTCAAATGGTCTGAGTGGAATAGCAACATCTAATCCATGGAACATAACAGTTACTCCAGACCAAAGTACGGTTTATGCAGTTAGTTCTGCTTCTAATGTTTGCGGAACAACAACTTTGAACGGCAACAGCTCTGCCATTGTTACGGTAAATTTTACAAAACAATTTGTAACTTGTTTGCCATTCAACTCAAATGCCAATGATGCAATGGGAAATAATACTGCCACAATAAATGGAGCATTATTGACCGACGACCGCTATGGGCAACAAAATGCAGCATTTAGTTTTAATGGTTCTAATAATTATATTGAATACTCGACCAATTTGCTTCGCAAGCGTGAGTTTACAATGTCAGCTTGGGTATTTGCAAATGCTCTTCCAGGTGGCACAAACTACATACTTTCGCAAGGCGATATGAATGCCAACACTTTTCAAGGTTTGGCAATGACGGGCTCGGGCTGGCAATATCAATCTTATACAAGCAATGGTGTATATTCTGTTAGTTCTTCAACAAATTGGGCAGCAAATCAATGGGTGCATCTGACTGCCGTGCGAGGTTATCAAACTTTAAAATTATATGTTAATGGAAGTTTGGTGGCAACCACTTCAAATAATTCTCAAATTCCTTTTAAAGTGTCAGACGTTGGGCGAGTTGGGGCAAATAGTTCAAGTTTAGGAAATTATTTTAATGGCAAAATTGATGACATAAGGCTTTATAAAGGAGCATTGAATGATGATGAAGTTTTTGCACTTTATGCAAGTACAAATAACTGCTCGACCGTAGAAAATGCCCAAATTATTGTTGTTAGGGGCTTAACACCAACAAGCGTTTGTGCAGGTAATAATGTAAGTGTAAATTATACGGTGAGCAATGTAAATGTTTCGGCAGGCTCTCCATTGAGTGTTCAACTTTCTGACCAATTTGGTAATTTCACAAATGCAACTATAATTGGAAGTGGGTTTATAAGTCCAATTTCGGCAACGATTCCTGCCAATACAGTAAATAGTAATTTTTATAGAATTCGCCTTATTTCGGGGGCTGTTACAAGCGTAAATGCAAACACTTTGAGTGTAAGTGGTAATTTACCCACAGCTACGATTTCGGGGAATAGCAATATTCAAAATGGACAATCTGCTAATCTAACGCTCACATTTACAGGGAGTCAGCCATGGACTTATGCGTTGAATAATGGTTCAAATCAATCTGCTTCAATATCTCCACTCATACTTCCTGTATCTCCATTTTCTACAACAACATACACAATTACGTCTGTCAGTAATAGTTGTGGAGCTGGCACAAGCTCTGGCACGGCTACGATAACGGTTGCTCCATACATTGGCATCGGAGCTTTGGGAAGTACATCTTTTTGTACTGGAACGAACTTTACAGTTCCTTTTCAAGCAAATTTTTCTCCAAATAATAATTTTAGAGTAGAATTATCAGATGCAACAGGCAATTTTACTTCGCCTACAACAATTGGCACTGGCACAATTAGTCCAATTACAGTTCAAATACCAAATTCGGTTATAACTGCCACAGGCTATAAAATAAGAATGGTTTCAGATAGTCCTGCTGTGATAAGTGCTTCAACGAGTGCTTTAACAATTAATTCAAAAGCAACTGCAATGATTTCGGGAACAACCACCATCAATGAAGGACTAACAGCAAATTTGACAGTAAATTTTACAGGTCAAGGACCTTGGACATATAGCATTACAGGAGGAACAAGTCAAACGACAAGTTCAAATCCTATTATGATTTCTGTCTTACCAAATATCACAACTACATATTCAGTAACTTCAATTAGCAATGCAAATTGTGGAACAGGAACCGCTTTAGGAAGTGCAGTAATTACAGTAAATCCTGTACCAATAAGATTAATTAGTTGTTTTCCTTTTAATGGCAATGCAAATGACGGAAAAGGAATAAATAATGGGACCGTAAATGGAGGGGCTGCATTAACCACCGATAGATTTGGTAATGCTAATAGTGCTTATAATTTAAATGGTATATCAAGTTATTTGGATTTTTCTGCAAATAATGTTCAAAATAATAGTTTTACCTATTCATTTTGGATTAATCTATCTACTCCTACAGCAGGACCAATGCCAACACGATATACTCTATTTTCGATAGGCAACAGTAATTATACACAAGATGTTACAATTTATTATAATCCATACATGGGACCAAATAATCCTGCTAATTTTACTTTGATTGGGTATTCAAATTCGAACCCATTTCATTCGTCTTCAAATTTGCCATTTTCGTTTGAGCAATGGTACCAAATGAGTATAGTTGTCAATGGTTTAACCTCTTATTTATATTTGAACGGTCAATTAATATCAACATATAACTTTAGTAATGCCATTACCTACCAGTCAAATTCTAATATATATCTTGGAGCAATAAGCAACCTTATTAGCTCCGCCTATAGATTTTATGGCAAAATAGACGACGTTCAAATCTACAAAGGGGCATTAACAGCTGAGCAAATTCAGGTTTTGTACAATAGCAATGATGGGTGTTTTGATGCTTCTACAATTTCGGTTTTAGGCATACAGAGTTTGCCTTCAAGTACCTTTTGTAAAGGGCAAAGTGTAAGTATTCCTTTTGGCTCGGCAAATGTTACAAATCCAATAAAAGTTCAGTTGTCAGATGTTAATGGTAGTTTTGCATCTCCAACAGAAATTGGGTCTGGTAGTACAAATCCAATTACAGCACAAATTCCAGTAAATCAAGCAGTTGGAACAGCTTATAAAATCAGATTGGTTTCGTCAGATGCAGTGCCAATAATTAGTAATATCATTTCTAATATCACAATCAATGCTCCAGTTACAGCAACAATTTCAGGTACGGCTACTATCAATGAAGGGCAGCCAACGAATTTAACTATTAATTTTACAGGCACAGCACCATATACTTATACAATAACAGGTGGCACAAGCCAAAGCACAAGTACAAATCCTTTGACAATTTCAGTTGTACCAATTGTTAATACAACTTATACAATTACCTCATTATCAAATGCCTGTGGAAGTGTGGTAGGAAGTGGAAGTGCCACAATTTCAGTAACTCCAGTACCCTTTCGTTTAGTAAGTTGTTTTCCTTTCAATGGAAATGCCAACGATTCAAAAGGCTTGAATAATGGAACCGTAAATGGTGCAACATTGACTACTGATAGATTTGGAAATGCTAATAGTGCTTATAGTTTTGATGGAATAGATGACAAAATTGTTAAAGACGCCTCGACTGGTTTATTAAATTTTGAATATTCTTTCTCAATGTGGTTTAATCCATCGCCTACTCAACAATTAGGTACTCAATATCATCTTCTTAATTTAGCGTATAACACTTTTGATCTTAAAAAAAGAGGAAACGGTACTTATGCAATTCAATATTATGGATATAGTAATTTTGGTTCTGATGGTGGGGAATTTATATTAAATAATTTTGCACCTAATCAATGGCATCACATCTGTTTTGTAAGAGCATTAGGAGCATTTAGGCTATATATTGATAACACATTTATTGGAAGTGGAACACCTCCTTCTCAATATTTTGAAGCACATTATGGCAGCCCATATCCAATTGAAATTGGAAATTTGGGTTCAAATTTTTATGTTTTCAACGGCAAAATAGACGACGTTCAAATCTACAAAGGGGCATTGACAGCTGGTCAAGTACAAGCATTGTATCAAAATCAAAGTGCTTGTTTTGATGCTACAACTTATACTTGCTTGTCAAATGCCACCTACGATTCTATGCTCAATGGGCAACAGACGCTACAAGTAAGCAATCAAATAATAGGCAGTAGCACTATCCAAACAGGCTCAAATATTTATTTTGATTCGAAAAACTCTGTTATGCTTCAACCGGGCTTCAAAACTGAGGGCAATGCTGTTTTCAAAGCTACCGTAGGTGGTGGCTGCAATTAGATGATTATGAAAAACAAAAACGCAATCATAGGTGCAGCATTCTTGATGGCAACTTCTGCCATAGGCCCAGGTTTTTTGACCCAAACTACGGTTTTTACACAGCAATTGACTGCCAGTTTTGGCTTCGTGATTTTGCTTTCTATTTTGTTGGATATTGGTACACAACTCAATATTTGGCGAGTAGTTTCGGTTAGTCGAAAGCCTGCCCAAGATTTGGCAAACGAACTGTTTTTTGGACTTGGTTATTTGCTTTCGTTTTTGATAGTTTTAGGCGGTTTGGCATTCAATATTGGCAATGTAGCAGGTGCAGGATTAGGTTTTGAAGTGCTTTTTGGCTTTGATGTAAAACTTGGAGCGGTGGTAAGTTCAGCAATAGCGATTGGTATTTTTTCATCAAAAGAAGCAGGAAAAGCAATGGATAATTTTGCCAAAATCCTTGGTTTTTTGATGATAATTTTGATTTTATATGTGGTTTTTGTATCAAATCCACCAGTTTTTGAGGCTTTTCATCGAACAATTATTCCAACAAAATTTGATGCTTGGGCAACAGTTACACTCGTTGGTGGCACGGTTGGGGGCTATATTACATTTGCAGGCGTGCATCGTTTGATCGATGCTGGCATTAGTGGTGAAGAAAACCTTCCACAAGTCAACCGAAGTGCTACGACTGGCATTTTGGTTACTGCCGTTGTACGATATTTGCTTTTTTTGGCTTCTTTGGGTGTCGTTGTAGCTGGTTTTACTTTGAGCAAAGACAATCCACCTGCATCGGTTTTTCAAAGTGCGGCTGGCGAAATTGGTTATAAAATCTTCGGCATTGTGATTTGGTGTGCAGCCATTACTTCGGTCGTTGGAGCAGCTTATACTTCGGTTTCGTTCTTGCGAACTTTTCACCCAAATTTTGAGAAATACAATCGCCAAATCATCATCGGATTTATTGTTTTTTCTACAATTACCTTTGTTTTTATAGGAAAACCAGTCAAAACACTTGTATTTGTTGGCACTTTGAATGGTTTTATATTACCTATTGCACTCTCAATTATTTTGGTGGCAAGTCGAAAATCGAGGCTTGTGGGTAGCTACAAACATTCGCTTTTTTTGCAGATTATTGGGTGGTTGGTGGTTGCGATTATGTCGGGGATGGTGGTTTGGGGCTTACTATTTTAATGTTTTATTTTAAGATACAATTTTTGTTTCATAAATTTCGATATTATTCAATTCTGACCAAATCGCCATGAAAAGTATCATTTACATCTTTTTACTTGCCATTTTAGCTTCTTGCCAATCAAAAAAAACGCCTAAATTATCTTCCGAACACCAAAAAGCTTTGGCTTCAATGGAAATCATGGATGGTTTTGAGATTGAAATGGTGGCTGCCGAACCACTTATTGCCGACCCTGTGGCAATGGAAATTGACGAAGATGGCAATATGTACGTTGTCGAAATGCACGGTTATCCCCTTGATTTATCAAATTCAGGAAAAATAAAACTCCTAAAAGATACTGACGGAGATGGCTACCCCGACAAAGCCACTGTTTTTGCTGACAGCTTACGTTTACCCAACGGAATTCAACGGTGGAAAAATGGTTTTTTAGTAACAGATACGCCCGATGTACTTTATCTTGAAGACACTAATGGCGATGGAGTTGCTGACATTCGTAAAAAAATACTTACTGGTTTTGCTTTGTCAAATCCCCAGCATAACCTCAATACGCCTCGTTTTGAGCTTGATAATTGGATATATTTGGGGCATGAAGGTTCGATAACTCCATTTGTTTATAAAAAAGAGTTTGGTGATAAAGGCACGGAAATTAGTTTTCCTGATAAAAATGATGCCCCCAAATTGGGCATTAATGCCAATGGGAGGATGGTCAGATTTAAGCCTGATACTTACGAATTGGAAGAACTTTCTGGCGAAACGCAATATGGACATACACAAGATGCTTTCGGACATAGGATTTATACGAGTAACGCCAACCATCTTTTTCATGAGGTTTTAGATAAAAAATACCTCGATAATAATCCAAATTTGCTTGTTCCAGATGCTTCACAAAACATTCCTGACCATGGCGATGCTTGCGAAATTTTCCCGATTACCGAAAACCCTAATCATCAATTATTGACTGATGTTGGTGTCATTACCTCTTCTTGTGGCGTTACATGGTATTTGGGTGGTGCTTTTGGCGAAAAATTCAAAAATGTAACATTCATTGCCGAGCCAGTTCATAACCTCGTTCATGCAGATATTATTGAGGAAAAAGGTGCGAGTTTTTCAGCTAAAAGATTGCTTGAAAAAAAAGAATTTTTGACATCAAAAGATGCTTGGTTTCGACCAGTAAACTTTTATATTGGTCCCGATGGTGCTTTATATGTCATAGATTATTATCGTCAATTGATTGAACATCCCGAATGGATGTCCGATGAAATTAATCAATCGGGTGCTTTGTATAATGGCAAAGATAAGGGCAGAATTTACCGTATCACTCCCAAAGGAGGTTTAAAAATGGATTGGTTGAATAAGCTCAATTTGTCGAAAAAAAGCAATAAAGAATTAGTACAACTACTTGATAATCAGAATATTTGGTATCGTCGCACAGTTCAGCGATTATTGCTTAATCGCAATGCAAAAGATGTAGTTCCTGAGTTAAAATCCTTAGTAAAAAATGCCGAAAATTCAGCCACAAAAGTTCAGGCTCTATGGCTTTTGGATAATTTCAAAAGCCTTGATAATCAAGAAATTGCATTAGCTTTAAAAGACCAAGATGCCGGTGTGAGAGAAAATGCGATTCACCTCTCCTTAAATCTTCCCCAAACAGAGACGTCTATTAAATTGATTCTACCTCTTCAAAACGACCCTTCACCAAAAGTACGTTTTAAATTATTAAATGTTTTGGGTAAAATAAATACCCCTGAAGCAGAAAAAGCCCGCATGGCTATTTTGAGGCAAGATTTTGATGACAAATGGGTTGGAATTGCAGCCATTGCAGCATCAAAAGGAAAGGAAGTAGAACTATTGAATATTGCTCCAAAAAGTGTTAAAAACGCTTCGACTATTGAGTTTTTCAACTATTTAGGAGCAACAATTGCCAATGGTGGAGATAAAATAATTTTTGAAAAAACCATTGAAATTATAAACATAAAAGACAATCAAAACAATGGTCAATGGTGGCAAGCGGCAACACTTTCAGGTATTGCTAAGCTTTGGTCTTATAAAGGAATTAACGTTCAGATTGAGGATAAATTCAAAACAAATTTATTGATAAATGTTTCTTCAAATTTTCCAGAATTACGAACTTCATCAATAGAAATATTGTCATTAACGGGCTTGCCAAAAGGAGCTTTTTTGAAAGAAACGCTTAAAAGTGCCTCAAATATTGCCTTAGATGCTTCACAAAAAGATGAGCTTCGAGCAGATATGATTTCACTGTTAGCTATCTCAAATCCGAAGGCGTATCAAGGTTTGATTCAACAAATTTTGATAAATAAAGAACCTGAAATTATTCAAAAAGCAGCCATCAAAACTTTTGGACAAACAGCTGATAATCAGACTTGTACGTTTCTTTTGAAGCAATGGAATTTGTTTTCTCCGAATGTAAAAAGTGATGCAATAAACTTGTTTTTGGCTGACCCCAAAAAAATCCACTTATTACTTGATGCAATTGACAAAAAAGTGGTCAATCGGACCGATGTTGGTTGGGGAAGAACAGTTAGAATGATGAATTATTATGATTCTGATGTGCGTAAGCATGCCCGAAAAGTGCTTTCGATAAATGAAGATAGAAAAGCTGTTTTGCAAAAATATATGGTGGTTTTAGACCAAAAAGGAAATCAAAATGAAGGAAAAAAAGTATTTGAACAAAACTGCAAAACCTGTCATCAAATGTCAGACGGTGGCATTGATTTTGGCCCAAATCTCTCTACTTTGCGAAGTCGAAATGCAAATTCAATTTTGACCGAAATCATCAATCCAAACAACTCAATTGCAGACAAATATGATTTATGGAATATTACCTTCAAGAAAGGAAATTCGATAAGTGGAATTATTGCAAATGAAAACGCTAATACGCTGACTATCAAAGAGATGGGTGGAAATAAAACGACATTTCAACGAATTGATATTGCTAAATTAGAAAAATCTGCCACCTCAGCAATGCCTAACGGTTTTGAAAATGCCATTTCGCTCAAACAAATGACCGATTTGATAACTTACATTAAAAATCAGTAGTTTTTTGAAAGATATTTTGAGGCTAAATTAAGTGTTTCAACTTACTTTCCATGCTGAGCTTGAAGCATATTCTTGATAGATTCAAGCTCTTTGTCAGTTCGCATCGCCATCTTTTTTAGGATTTCAATCTCCTTTTGTTGTTCTTTTATTGCTTCCACCAATACAGGAGTAAGTTTAGCATAATCAACTGATTTATAGCCTTTTTCGTCAGTAAAAACCATTTCTGGGTAAATTTTTTCAATTTCTTGGGCAATAAAACCGATTTGATTTTTATCAGAAAAATTCCTTTCTGGGAATTCGTTTTTTCTAAAATCATAACGAACACCATTGATTTTGAGAATATTATCTAACGAATTATTCAAAGAAGTAATATTTCGTTTGTATCTTAAATCTGAGCAAACCAAAACACCACAAGAAGCCGTAACATTTCCTGCAAAAGTAGCATTACCCATACGATCTACTGTAAATCTCCAAGCATTGCCAATATAAATCCCTGCCGTTTCAAGGCTCGGAGCGGCATTTTGTATGCCGAAAAATGCTCCATCAATAGATGCAATTGTATTTGAACTATTATTAAACCATATTCCTGCGGTTTCGACATTATGTTTAACTCTGACACGACCATTAATGTCCATTCTTTCATTTGTATTAAGATTTGGTATAGTACCAAATCCAATATTTCCAGTGCCTGTCTGGAGGGCAGTAGAATTAAAACTTTGAAAAAAGCCACCAGTTCCTAAGTTTGAAACACCATTGATTCCAGTACCCAAGCCCGAAGCATATGCATTAATTCCTAATCCAGAATCTGTTATACCAGTTACACCATTTGAGGTCGTACTTTCACCAATCACTCCCAGACCAGAGCTACTTGCACCTCGAACACCTGTACCCGTGCTGCTAATACCATTAACGCCAACTCCGTTTAAACATACACCTCTCATACCTGCACCAGTACCGAGCGTTTGCCCCATAATAGCTGTTCCATTTCCTTCATGTAAGCCAAAAACACCAAAACCAAAGGTATTAAGACTTTTATTTGTCCCATTTACTCCATAAGTATCACCTGAAGGGGAAATATTATAAGCAACACCAGTAATTGCCTTACCATTAAACGACGCATTAGTTTGAGCTAAAATTCCGTTAGCAAAACCAGATGTATTTTCATTCCTGATTATGAATAGTTCAGCAGGTTGATTATCAATATGGTAGGTTGATACAACATTCCTCCAAGTAGCAGAGATTGGTTCGTAGGTCATAATTTTACTTACACTATTGTTAAAAACCAGCATTCCGTTGTCGGGAGATGGAATGGCTGCCACCACGGCGGTTTCACCCGGATATTGTGGCAAAACGAGTGCTTTGTTTGTAATCAATATAGATTGTGCAAAAGCATAATTTGAAATGGTAAAACAGAAAATGATTAGTTTTTTCATGGAATTGTTTTTAAAAAAATAGTATTAAATTTTCAGCTAATAGTTTTGGGTTACGAGTTACGATTCAAAAGTAGTTTGGGTTTCTATTTTGTGCAATTCAAAAAATTGCTTAAATTTAGGTTTCTGAATGAGTACATTTCACATAATACTCTGATTATCAATACTTTATGCAGGAACTTTTTGCACTTATAAAATCATTAAAACCTGCCGAAAAAAGGTATTTCAAGGTATTTGCCAATGGTGGTGAAGCTAAAAAAAAACCTTTGTATGAAGCCCTTTTTGATGCTTTTGATAAATGTGAAACTTATGATGAAAATGAATTTTTGAAGAAAAATAGAAGTAAAGATTTCATAAAAAACTTTGCAGAAAATAAAAATTATCTCTACAACCAAATCTTAGAAAATCTGCGAAATTATAATGAGGAGAATATAATCGAATGGCAACTGAAACGTGATTTGCAGAAAATCAAAGTTTTGGCATCAAAAGGACTTGACCAAGCCTGTCTTCGACTCATGGAACGTACCAAAAATAAGGCGTGGCAATACGAACAATATTATACCCTCGACCAAATAATTGAGCTACAACTATATTTGTTTGGTAACTGTCGAATAGGCAATATGGAAAAGGAATTTTATTGGAATCTACAAACCGACAGAGATAAAATCAGGGTAATTCTCGACCAATATAATTCCAGCCTTTCAACTTGGCATCAACTCAATATTTTGTTCCAAAACCAACTCAATGAGCCTTTTGAAGAGATTTCTAAACAAGCAAAAGACATTCTTAATGAACTTTTGAATCAAAAAGAGCCACCAATTGAGCTTTCTCTTACGCTCAGAAATCGGTATTTGGCATGTTTTGAAATGTATTTTAACAGTATCGGGGATGCTCAAAAATGCTATGAATTCAACAAAAAAATTATTGAAAATAGGGCGTTGATTGATGAAAAAATGCCTAATTTTTCGGTAGATGCAATGGCAGTTTATTTCAATTTTATGGTAGCTTGCTACAAATACAAGCAATGGGGCGAAATGGAAGTATATTTAGAAAAAACTAAAAATTATCCAATTTCGAGCATCGAACAAGAAATCAGACGAACGCATAATTATTGCTATAATGGAATTTTGCTTTATTTATCAACTCAAAATTTAGATAAAACAAAGGTAATTATTGAAGTTTTTTTTGAAGCAAAAAAGAAATTTGAAGGGCGATATCGCATAGATTTCCTCTTATTTACTCAGTCGCAATGTGGGTGGTATTTTTTCTTGCAAAAAGACTATGAAAAAGCCATAAAAACTTGGCGAGAAATCATTGATGGACCTAAATACAGCGTTGAAATTCGGACACAAGCAACAACCAAAATCTACGAAATGATTTTACATTTCGAAAAACAAGACTTTGAATTATTAGAATATTTACATCAAAACACACTTCGATATATCAAATCTGTCAATTTATTAGGTAAACGAGAAAAGGTTTTCTTAGATTATTTTAAGAAACATTTTGCCACACAAAATCAGAAAAATACATTTGCAGAATTTTCAAAAGCCCTCAAAGAAGTTGAATCTCCAATTACTGAAAAATCAGTTGTCAATGGGTTTATTATTGATTGGGTGGAAAGCAAAAGGCTCTAAATTTTCTTCTTCGTCATCGTCCCCACAAATTCTTTCAAATAATAAGGTTCAAAGTCCGCAACATTTTCAAATTGAGCATTTTCAAAAGCCTTTGTTGCCAAAATTCCCACACTGCGTGCCGAAGGATAAACAATTTCATTCAGAAAAATCGCATTGGGGTTTTCTCCCAAAATCGATCTACATTTTTCTGCACCATCACCAAAAAAGAGAATTTTATTGCTTGAAAGTAAGTCAGAAAATGAAGTTTCATCAATAATTTTTGCTTGTGTAGGTTCAAGAATATTCAATGTATTAGCTTCAAAAACAGCACAATAAACTTCCATTCGACGAGCATCAAGCATGGGACATAGGAGAATTGGTGATTGGAGATTAGTGAGTGGTGATTGGATTCGCTGAATTAATTCGTAATTCGTATCGCTGCGGCGAACCGCTCGTAATTCGTAAATAGATTGAGCCATTGCCTCCAAAGTATTGACCGCAATCAAAGGTTTTTCGAGGGTAAAACACAAACCTTTTGCCGTAGAAACGCCAATTCGTAAGCCTGTATAAGAACCTGGCCCTTTGGCAACTGCAATGGCATCAAGGTCTTGGAAAGTCAAATTGGCAATGCGTACCACGTGGTCAATGAGCGTAGTAAGCATTCCAGAAGAAGATTTTTCGTGGTATAACTCGCTGACAGACAGCAACTTACCATCTTGATGAATGGCAGCCGAGCAAGCTTTCGTAGAAGTTTCGATACTTAGAATAATGGGCATTGAAGCAATTTTGAATGATAGAATGAGTGAATGGTAGAATAATTGAAAAATTCAACTAACCTTTCATCGCTCAAAATTAATCATTCACTCATTCACTCATTCACTCATTCACAAATTTATTTGCTTCTAATCGCAATCACAGGGTCGAGCCTTGCCGCTTGCCATGCAGGAATTATTCCCGAAACTACGCCAATGATACTCGCAATTATGATTCCGAAGATAATATTTCCAGAAGTCAGTATAATATCAAGCGAACCTAAGGGCAAGAAACTCATCAAATAAACTAAAAATATGCCACAAAGCCCTCCAATGATGCAAAGAAAGACCGATTCAAATAAAAATTGGAACAAAATAAAGTAGTTTTTTGCTCCCAGAGATTTCTGAATTCCGATAATATTTGTTCTTTCTTTCACAGAAACAAACATAATATTGGCAATACCAAATCCTCCAATCAGCAATGAAAAAAGTCCAATAATAAAGCCACCTCCACGTATCACTTTGAACAACTCTCCAAGTGCCGCTGCTGCCGCTTCGGGGCGATTTAAGGCAAAACTATCTTCTTCCGATGGTCGCAAGCCTCTTTTTGTTCGCATCAAACCTGTTGCTTCTCCTTCCAGTTCAAGTAAGCCTTCATCATTGTCATTTCCTTTCAGCACAATATCGCCGTAAGGTTCGCCCGAAGAAAATATCCTTTTATGTGTCAAAAAAGGAATAAATACTTTCTCATCTGGCTCACCGCCAAAATCTGCAATTTGCTTTCCTTTTCTTTCCTGCACACCAATAACGGTTATATTTTGTCCTTTCATCTTGAAAGTCTGCCCAATTGGGTCGGTGTCAGGAAATAAAGCATCTGAAATATCAGCACCTAAAATCCCTACACTTCTACCTGATTCTACTTCTTGTGGTGCAAAATAACGTCCATTAACAATCGGGACTTCAGTAATTTCACTAAAATCATAGGTAATTCCTTGACAAAGTGCTTCAATACTATTATTTCCTTTTTTGCACGAAACACCTCCTTCAAAATCCATCATCGCGATGGCTTGTGAATTTTCGAGGTTTTCTTTCAAATATTTAAACTCTTCGTATTTTGGCTCTGGTCTTCTAAAATATTTCCACCAAGGGTAATCACCATCACCAAAAATCCAAGGCCATTTCTGCACATAAATCACATTGCTACCCAACGAACTTAGGCTTCCTTTGATATTCGATTCAAGCGAATCTACCATTGTATAAACACCTACAATAGAAAAAATGCCTATCGTAACGCCCAAAAGCGATAGTACGGTTCGTAAAATATTTTCACGCAAAGCCTTCCAAGCAAAACGAAAACTCTCGAATATCAGTAGTAATAATTTCATAATTTCTGAGAAAAAAGACAATTAATAATTTTACGAAAATAGTATTATAAAATTGATTTCGGAAATGAATTTCGCTAATCAGTTGTTTTTAGTAATTTAACGGCAAAATTCAAGGATGTGGGGCGAACTTTCAGTTCGCCATTTTATTCATTTTGCTCTTATTACTCATTTATTACAAACGGCGAACTAAAAGTTCGCCCCACAAGAAAATCATCAATAAACATGAAAAAAAACCTTACCCTACTTACAATTCTTTTAACTCTTTTTGCTTTTTCATGCAAAAACAAACCCGTCCAAACAAATACCGACGGAGTTTCTACCAAAGCCAAAGATTTATTTGTGCTTTTTGAAGAAGACTTACATCAAAAAGCCTTTTTCTCAGACAAAAAGGGCGTTATTGCTCAAAACGGCATGGTGGCGTCTGCTCACCCCGAAGCATCAAAAGTGGGTGTTGAAATCATGAAAATGGGCGGAAATGCCATTGATGCAGCCGTTGCCACACATTTTGCTTTGGCGGTTGTATTTCCGTTTGCAGGAAATTTGGGTGGCGGAGGTTTTGCTGTCATTCGTGATAAAAACGGCAAAGCTTATACTTTAGATTTTCGAGAAAAAGCTCCACTAAAAGCTCACAGAGATATGTATTTAGATGCCAAAGGAGAGGTGATTCAAGGACTTAGTACTCTTGGGCATTTGGCAAGTGGCGTGCCAGGTGCTGTAGATGGCATGGTAGAATTACACAAAAAATTCGGAAAACTTTCTTGGGAAAAAATCATTCAGCCAGCTATCGATTTAGCAAATAATGGTGTAATTCTGACTGAAAGAGAAGCTCTTGGATTCAATAATAACAAGGACAATTTCAAGAAAGTTAATGGAGAAAATACGCATTATTTCATCAATTCAGAAAACCGTGATTGGGTAAAAGAGGATGTTTTTATTCAAAAAGATTTGGCAAAAGTGCTACAAATTATTCAAGAAAAAGGTCGAAATGGCTTCTACGAAGGTGCTGTGGCAGATTTATTAGTAAAAGAAATGGAAAAAGGCGGAGGAATAATTTCGCACGAAGACCTTAAAAAATACCATTCGACTTGGCGTGAACCACTCGTGGCAGATTATAAAAATTTCAAGATTATCACCATGCCCCCTTCGTCGAGTGGTGGTGTAGCTTTGATTCAACTTTTACGCTTTGTTGAGCCTTTTCCTTTGCAGAAATGGGGCTTCAATTCAGACTCAACGGTGCAAGTAATGATAGAAGCTGAACGCCGAGTGTATGCCGACCGTGCCAAATGGATGGGCGACATGGATTTTGTAAAAGTGCCTATGAAAGAACTAATTAGTAGAGATTATCTCAAAAAAAGTTGGTCAAGTTTCGATTTTGCCAAAGCAACCGACAGCAAAGCTATTAATGGCGGAAATGTACCGGGCTATGAGTCGAACGAAACTACGCATTATTCGGTAGTTGATAAGGAGGGCAATGCTGTTTCGATTACAACAACTTTGAATGGTGCTTTCGGTAGCAAAGTGGTAGTTGCAGGTGGCGGTTTTTTGATGAATAACGAAATGGATGATTTTAGTGTGAAAGCTGGCGTGCCAAATATGTTTGGCTTGATTGGAAATAAAGCAAATGAAATTCAACCAGAAAAACGTATGCTTTCTTCTATGACACCAACGATTGTCGAAAAAGATGGCAAGTTTTTTATGGCTGTTGGCACACCTGGGGGTTCAACGATTATAACATCTGTTTACCAAACTATTTTGAATGTAACAGAACACGGAATGACGATGCAACAAGCAGTAAATGCCTTGAAATTTCATCATCAATGGCTACCCGACCGCACGGTTTATGAGGCAATTGCGTTCAGTGAAAAGACTGTAAATGCCTTAAAATCAAGAGGTTATATCATTGACGCTCAAAAAGGAACGCTTGGCAGAATGGACTGTATCATGCTTCGCTCAGACGGAACGCTCGAAGGGGCTTCTGACCCCCGTGCCGATAATACAAGTGTGGGATATTGAAAAGAGTTCTAATCAATAATAATTTTTTTTACGATTTTTCTTTCTTTCGTATTGATATTTAACATAAATATTCCTGATAATACATTTTTCAGGAATATTTCTTCTCCTTTTTGTTCTATTTCTATTTCTCGCCCGAAAGTATCAAATAGATTGATTTGAGCATTTTGAAATGATGCTGGCAATAATAATTTGAATCCTCCATGATTTGGATTTGGAAAAACAAGAATGTTATCCTCTTCATTTACCGATAATCCTAACACAACCTTAGGGCATTGAAAACTGTTATCATTTCCTATGATTGTATTATTTCCTGCAATTCGTATTTGTGTTTTATAGTTGCCTTTTGGAATATCTACCAGTTTTACTACAAATATATGCTTGGTAGCATCGGGTGTATTGCTTAGAAACTGTAATAAATCTGGTCTTTGTTCATTTGCCTCTAAGGTTTTATAGACTTTATCATTCAATAAAAAATCTATTTTGATGATATTCGACAAATTATTTTTATCATATATCCAACCAATAATTTCATCACAGTCGGAACTTAGCCAACCTGATACATAAGAAGGTGAAGGGGGCTCTACTTTGGAAACACACTTGACTATTTGCCCCGACCAATTTAAGACTTTTGCATCTTTCCAGCAAGGTTTCACATCAATCACATGCTGATTCCCATCTTTCCAAGCAACTCCTGCTGGTACAGCATATTTGAATCCGTGTTTTGTGCCTTTTTCGCCATAATATTTTTTCAAATCTGAGCGTTCTTCTTTTGCTAATAAATTGACATAAGGCTTGCCATCAACTAATACTTCAACTTCTATTAAGTGTTCGATATAAGTTCGATCTAATACCCAACCAGTAATAGAATCACAAGTTGCTTTATCTAAATATCCAACATAATCCCCTTCGTGGCAATAATTACATTTATTATAATATTTACATATCAAATCATCAACTTCTCTATACAACTCTTTCCAAACTCTGTCTTTTATTGCTTGCATTCCTGCATCGGAGGGGTGTTTGGCTACCCCAACATCTGTAAAAAAACCTTGTGCTGTATTTGCTGGGATGTCAAAAAGTCCTTTTAAATCTACAAACCGGTAATCGTATTTTTGAATGAAAGTTACAAAAGCATAATCACGAGAGTAACTCGACCAAAAACTATTGCTGACAACAACCCTAATTGGTCGGTTATTAGATACATAATTAATTAGTGCTTGAAGGCGAGTTTGGAACCCTGCAATATCCAAATTAGAATCGTCTAAATTTTCGCCAATACGTATTACTAAAATATCAGGATTAAAGTTTTTAACATCATTAAGTCCTTGATTATCAAAGTTATAGTTATTGTAATCACGTTCAAAATCTGCAATATTAAATGTTTTTAATTCAATGCTTTGTGAAATGTTTTTTAAATCTTTTTCAATCAAATGAACAAAATCTTTTTCTTTAGCAGATGCCGCCATTCCCCAGCTATTGTTCCAACCAATCGATGGTTTTGGGTCGTGTTGTACAATACTATTTCCCAAAATAACCACTTTTAATGGATAATCTTGAGCATAGATTTTTGTGGTACAAAAGAAAATAAAAGCTACTATTAATATGCTTTTTCCCATAAAATACTTTTTGATTTAAACCTTAAAGCCTTTTCTTCTATAAAAAACCAAGACAAAATACTTAAAAACAAAACGATTGAATAACTCAACAGAAATATTTTTTCGATGCTGATATTTGTTCCATAAAAATGTACAACCATCTGTTGAACAGGAAAAGCATAGATATAAATTCCGTAGGAAAAATCACCTAATTTGCCAAAATCATTCAACTTTCCTTTCAAATTGGCTAAATATAAAACAATATATGGCAAAGCAAAAAAACTGATGCTCTTTATCATGTTTGGCGTTGTGATATGTAAAAACCCTAAACCAAACCATAAGAAAAGCATCAAAACAAAATATCCAAAACGATATGAAATCTTATCTTTGAAAAGGCACATAATTGAACCTAACATAAAGAAAATCCCAAATTCAATGAGGTCAAAAAATGATAAATTCAAAATAGGAATTTGCAATGTTCTGTTATGATAAAGTGCGAGATAGATAGTTAAGGGTGTTGTTATAATGAACAGTATAAGTATAACGTTTCGCTTTGAAAAAAGGTTAATTATTTGTAAAAAAACCAAAAAAAGATACATTGTTATTTCATAAGGCAAAGTCCACAAAGAGCCATTTATTTCATTTATTGGTAAGTTGGCAAATGTACCCGGCAATGTGTGTGGGATGTAGGCAGTGGGATACAAAATAATTAAGCCAAAATATTGATATGTATTTGCTGAAGCCCAATAGGTACTTAAAGGTAATGTTGTGCAAATTGGACCTAAAATGAATATAGAAAGTAATAAAACAACTATCAAAGCTGGAAATATACGAAGAACTCTTTTCCAAATAAAATTACCAATCGTTGTTGAATTCTTTAAACTCTGACTTACCAAATAACCACTTACAATGAAAAATATACAAACACCCATGTGTGCCGTTGGAAATATGCCTTTAGATAGAACTGTTAAATAATCATTATTTCCTTTGCCTGTAAGTGGGTAACAATGTCCGAAAAGCACAAAACTTGCTGCAATAAATCGAATAAGGTGAAAGTTATTTTGCATTAAAAGTATGTCAAAAAATGTGATTATTGCATTTAACTAATTGATTATCAATATAGTAGAAAAAGATATAGCGTCTTTTTTATTACTTAAAAATTCCCTTCGCAATCAAATAAGGAACAATCAACCACAGTAAACCCTTTATCAAAAAAAACAAAAAACCAGCCCAACCGAGCCGCTTAAACCATTGCTTAAATTTATCTTGATTTTCCATTAAAAATACTACGAATTCTGTGAATCTAATTCTTTTTGCTGCATATAATTCTTAAACAAAAACATCAAACCTATTGTTGCAAGCAACGAAAAACCAACAATTGGCATCGGCACATTGTCCATGCTTTCGAGGTCTGCTTTCACAATTCCAATATTGTGCAAATACATAACTGTAATAGCCAAGCCATTATTGAAAATATGGGCAAAAATCGGCACCCAAATATTCCCAGTCCAATAATATAAGTAACCAAATAATACACCCAGCATCATTCGGGGCAAAATTCCATAAAATTGAAAATGTATGGCGGCAAAAATAAATCCTGCTACCCAAATCGCCACATGAATATTATTTGTTCCAAGAAATAACTTTCGCATAATCAAACCTCTAAAAATCAACTCCTCGCCTATTCCTGCAATTACTGCAATTACTAAAAACGCCAACAAAAACTGCCAAAATGAAGTAAAATCAGTGAAAAACTTGGTAGTTTCTGCCAATTTATCTTCCATACTTTTTAAAACTGCCTCAAAATCTTTCATTGATTCGGGAAAAACAAAAGCCTGATTCAATTCTTGCAACCAACCATTAAAACCCATAAAAGCAATTTCTATCAAAACCACCATGCCGAAAACTTGTAACTTTGGCATAGCTTTAAAATTCAAGTCTGACCATTGTTTTTTTTCAATAATTCGCCAATAAAGCCACGCTGTACCTATAAAACCTACAAACGAACCTAAGCCTTGCCCAAAAATCATGGATAACCAAGCATTTGGAAGTTTACTAAAATCGCCACCATTGCCAATAATATCCTGCAAAGAAGCACCTCCAGCTTTCATCACCACAATTTGGATAATGCTTCCGACAAACAAAAATCCGATAAGAAATAGCCCAATAATAATTAAAAGCGACGAAGTGGCAGGGTTTTCACGAGAATCAGTAAGTTTCATAGAGTATTTTTTTGTAATTTTGCAGTAAAATTATTCAGTAATTTGGTTAATCACTAATTTGACATTAAGTTTTGGTAAAAATAGGTAATATAGAACTCGGAGATTTTCCGCTTTTGCTTGCTCCGATGGAAGATGTGAGCGACCCACCTTTTCGTTTGGTCTGTAAAGAAAACGGAGCAGATTTGATGTACACGGAGTTTATTTCGTCAGAAGGTTTGATTAGAAATGCTGCTAAAAGTGTACATAAATTAGATATTTTTGAGTACGAACGCCCCATCGGAATTCAGCTTTTTGGTAGTGATATTGAAACCATGGGCGAATGTTCACGCATTGCCACTGCCGCAAAACCCGATTTGGTTGATATAAATTACGGTTGTCCCGTAAAAAACGTTGCATGTAAAGGTGCAGGGGCAGCACTTTTGCAAGATATTCCGAAAATGGCAGCAATGACTGCTGCCGTTGTGAAAGCTACACATTTGCCTGTTACAGTAAAAACAAGATTGGGCTGGAGTGAAGAAACAAAAAATGTAGAGGAAGTTGCCGAACGCTTGCAAGACGTTGGTATTCAGGCACTTACGGTGCATGGACGGACACGAGCTCAAATGTATAAAGGCGATGCAGATTGGACTTTGATTGCCAAAATCAAAGAAAATTCTCGTATAAAAATTCCTATTTTTGGCAATGGAGATATTGATTCGCCCGAAAAAGCATTGGATTACCGAAATCGTTTTGGCTTAGATGGTATCATGATTGGTCGAGCAGCCATTGGCTACCCTTGGATTTTCAATGAAATCAAACATTTTTTCAGAACTGGGCAACATCTACCTCCGCCAAGCATTGCTCAACGAGTAGAAGCAACTCGTAAACACTTATCATTTTCAATAAAATGGAAAGGCGAAAAACTCGGTATTTTGGAAATGAGAAGGCATTATAGCAATTATTTCAAAGGTTTGCCCAATTTCAAAGAGTATCGTATGAGATTAGTTTATGCCCTCCAATGGCAAGAAATTTCAGATATTTTGGACGAAGTTTCAGTAGTTTTCGATGGATATTTACTCGAAAAACAAATAGTTAAGGTCGAATATGCAGGGGTAGATTAAATTTAATGAGTGAATGATAGAATGAATGAATGTTTGAATATTTTAATTTTTTAAACAAGCACAATATTCTATCATTCACTCATTCTATCATTCATCATTAATAACAAAACCACGTGAATAAAAAAACAATTGTTACCGCCGAAAACAAAGTTCTCATCTCTTGGCTTTTGCTTAGTTTATTAGCAATCATGTGGGGTTCTTCTTTTATAATTATCAAAAAAAGCCTCGATGCTTTTACCTATATTCAGATAGCTACCGTCAGAATTATGTCGGCAGGAATTATTTTTATACCGTGGCTCATTTCCTCAAGAAAACAATATCCCAAAGAAAAAACCAAGTATTTTTTATGGTCGGGTTTGCTCGGTTATTTTCTACCAGCATTTCTATTCGCTTATGCAGGAAGCAAGATAAATAGCTCATTATCAGGCACTTTAAACGCCGCAACACCTCTTTTTGTACTCATTGTTGGAGCAATTTCCTTCCAACAAATCATCAAACGCTGGCAAGTAGCTGGACTGATTTTGGGCTTTGTTGGAAGTTTAATTTTGGTACTTTCTTCAAGTAAAGATGGACTTTCTTTTAACAATCCTTACGCACTTTTGATAATTGCAGCATCATTGATGTATGGGTTTAATGTAAATATAGTTGGCAAACATTTGAGTACTATCAATCCTATTCTATTGAGTGCTTGGACACTTTTTGTAGTAGCAATTTTATCAGGAATCATACTTTTTTCTACAGATTTTATATCCGGAATCAATGCCGAAACCTTAAATCCCCTACTCCTTCTCATACTTTTGGGTGCTATCAATTCGGGACTTGCCGCCATTATTTTCAATTATGTTCTGCAAATTTCTTCACCAGTTTTTGCTTCGTCAGTTACTTATTTGATACCAATTGTGGCAACTTTCATGGGATTCATTGATGGCGAAGCTATATCATTTTTGCATTATTTTGGTATGACAATTATTTTGGTTGGCGTATATTTGATAAATAAAAAGTGATTAGATAAAAGACAAGAGATTTTAGAAAAGCTATTCTCATTTCTTTTGTCTATTGTCTTCAATCTAAAATAAAAACCTTTCAACCATGCTAAAAGCAATCATCAACGACAGTAACTTTGAAATTTCAGAAGAAAAAGAGCAAATTATGCTAAATAACGAACCTTTTTCGTGGGATTTACGCAAAATTTCGGACAAAGATTTTCATATCTTGAAAGATAATAAATCATACAATGCTGAACTCGTAGAGGCAAATTATGCTGAAAAAATCTTCAAAATCAAAGTCAATGGTACGATTCATACTGTCAATCTGAAAGACCGAACCGATTTGCTTTTAGAGAAAATGGGTATCAACAATACTGCTTCAACAAAACTCAATAACCTGAAAGCTCCAATGCCAGGATTAATTTTTGAAATGAAGGCGAAAGTGGGTGATGAAGTAAAAAAAGGGGATGTTTTATTGATTTTGGTAGCCATGAAAATGGAAAATGCCATCAAAGCAGCAGGCGATGGTAAGGTAAAAACCATTAAAGTAAAAATTGGCGATAGCGTAGAAAAAGGACAATTAATTATGGAATTTGAGTAACAAAATGATGAATGATAAATGATAAATGATGAATTGTTGCTCAATATTTTCCAAACTCAAAATATTAAACATAACTTTGCTGTAAAATAAACAGCCTAATGTCTGAACTCAAATATAAAAGAATTCTACTCAAACTTAGTGGCGAAGCCCTCAACGGTGGCGACAAAAGCCAAATTATCAACTCCGAAATTCTTTCGCAATACGCACAAGAAATCAAGTCTATTGTAGATGCTGGTTGCCAAGTAGCAATTGTCATTGGGGGTGGGAATATTTTTCGTGGAGCAAGCCTAAGCTCAGGAATTGACCGTGAGCAAGGCGATTATATGGGTATGATTGCAACAGTTATAAACGGAATGGCAGTACAAAGTGCCTTAGAAAAAGCTGGTGTTTTTACACGTCTCATGTCGGCAATCAAAATGGAGCAAGTTGCCGAGCCTTTTATTCGTAGAAGAGCAATCAGGCATTTAGAAAAAGGCAGAACCGTCATTTTGGGAGCAGGTACAGGAAATCCTTATTTTTCGACCGATTCGGGTGGAGCTTTAAGAGCAAATGAATTGGGCGTTGATGTACTATTAAAAGGAACAAGTGTGGACGGCGTTTATTCTGCCGACCCAAAGAAAGACCCAACTGCTACAAAATATGCAAAAATTGGATACGACGAAGCCATCAACAAAAACCTAAAGGTCATGGACTTAACAGCTTTTGCACTTTGCAAAGAAAACAAAATGCCAATCATCGTTTTTGATATGAATGTAGCTGGAAACCTCATGCGAGTAGTGCAAGGCGAAGATGTTGGAACTTTGGTAGGAGATTGATAGTCAACAAGTTATAAAGAAACAAATATAAAATTAGGAAGTTTACAAATCAAAATAATTAATTGATTTCAGAAACATTTTAACAATGGAAGAAATAGAATTAGTGCTCGAAATGTCGAAAGATACGATGGACCGTGCCTTGAAACATACAAATATCGAACTCTCAAAAATCAGAGCTGGGCGTGCATCTGCCCAAATGCTCGATGGAATTATGGTAGAATATTATGGTTCGCCTACACCCTTATCCCAAGTTGCATCAATTAGTACGCCCGATGCCCGCACGATTTCGTTAAGACCTTTCGAGCGAAAACTCATTGTTGACATTGAGCGTGCCATTATCAACTCAAATGTTGGACTTTCACCAGCCAATGACGGAGAAAACATTCGTTTGAATATTCCACCAATGACCGAAGAACGACGAAAAGATTTAGTAAAAAAAGCTAAAAATGAGATAGAAGTGGCTCGTGTAAACATTCGTAAAGTTCGTCAAGAAGCAAATGATGAACTCAGAAAAATACAAAAAGACGGCGGCTCAGAAGACGAAGTAAAAAAAGCTGAAGAGCGTATCCAAAAAATGACCGATAGCTACATTCAAAAAGCCGAGCAATTAATGTCCGATAAAGAACGTGATATTATGAGCGTATAATGTGGCACGAAGTTCCACTTCGTAGCAATAATATTTCAAAAAGCCGACTTGTAAAAGTGGGCTTTTTTGATAAAAATTCAAGTCATTTCCATAAATTGCATCATATTTATTGGGTATTTACCTCATACATCATAACTCATACATATATGAACCCTGCCAATAGAATCATCGAACTGACCGAAAAGCTTAATCATTATAACCATCGCTATTACATGGATAGCGTTTCGGAAATTTCTGACCAAGAATTTGATTTATTATTAAAAGAGTTAGAAAGCCTCGAAACACAATATCCAGACTCAAAATTACTCGAATCGCCTACGCAAAGAGTTGGGGGAACAATTACTAAAAACTTCGCCAGCGTCGAGCATCGGTTTCCTATGCTTTCTTTAGCAAATACTTATAACGAACAGGAACTCATAGATTTTGACGAAAGAGTACGCAAAGGGCTCAACGGCGAAGCCTACGAATACATTTGCGAACTAAAATTCGATGGAATGTCACTCTCTTTGACCTACGAAAACGGTATTTTTGTTCGTGGTGTAACTCGTGGCGATGGCGTAAAAGGCGATGATATTACAAATAATGTAAAGACCATTCGGACGATTCCCCTAAGAATAAATCTCGAATCTTATATCTCGAATCTCATATCTTTTGAAGTCCGTGGCGAAGGATTCCTCCCCTACTCTTCTTTCGAGAAAATGAATGCAGATGCCGAAGCAGCAGGTGAAGAAAGCTACGCCAATGCACGAAATGCAGCTTCTGGAAGTTTCAAATTACAAGATTCTGCCGAAGTTGCCCGACGTGGTTTGGATGCTTACGTCTATCAATTTTTGTCGGACAAAGAAGTTTTTACTACGCACGAAGAAAGCCTTATTGCTCTCACAAAATTAGGCTTCAATGTTTCGCCAACTTGGCAAAAATGCACTGATATTGAGGCAGTTATGGCATATATCAAGCATTGGGACGAAAAACGTTTTTCGCTTCCTTTGGCTACTGATGGCATAGTAATTAAGTTAAATTCGATTGCTCAACGAGAAGAATTGGGCTTTACAGCCAAAAGTCCACGTTGGGCGATTGCTTATAAATACAAAGCCGAGTCGAAACCTGCCATTTTGAAAGCCGTTACTTATCAGGTGGGTCGCACGGGAGCAATTACGCCAGTTGCCGAATTAGATAACGAAAAACGCAATAACAAAGGCATTCATTTGTCAGGAACGACCGTGAAGCGTGCTTCGCTGCACAATGCCAACGAAATCGAACGCCTTGATTTAAGAATTGGCGACACCGTTTTTGTAGAAAAAGGTGGCGAAATTATTCCAAAAGTTACGGGCGTGGATATTTCCAAAAGAGATATTTTTGCACAACCAATAGTTTATCCAACAAATTGCCCCGAATGTGGAACTGAACTCACTCGAAAAGAAGGAGAAGCCAATCATTATTGTCCAAATGAAAAAGGGTGTCCTCCTCAAATTCGTGGAAAAATCGAACATTTCATTCACCGAAAAGCCATGAATATTGATAGTTTGGGCGAAGGAAAAATCGAATTATTGTATGATAAGGGTTTGGTGAGAGATGTAACAGACTTGTATGATTTGACTTACGAAAAACTATTCGGACTCGAAAAAATTACCGAAGACGAACTCACAGGAAAAGTCAGAAAGACAGGTTTTAAAGAAAAAACAGTACAAAATATTTTGGAAGGCATCGAAAAATCGAAGCAAGTGCCATTCAAACAAGTGCTTTTTGGCATTGGTATTCGTTACGTTGGAGCAACGGTTGCTGAAAAATTAGCAAGCTTTTTTAAGAATATTGATAACATCAAAAATGCAGATTACGAAACACTTCGCACCGCTCCCGAGATTGGCGACAAGATTGCATTAAGCTTAGTAGAATATTTTCAAAACCCTGATAATCAAGCATTTATAGAAAAACTCCGTTTAGCTGGATTGCAACTTTCTGCCCAAGATGAAGTAAAGGAAATAGAAGGAGAAGCATTAATTGGCAAGACATTTCTTTATACAGGCACATTTGCTAACTTCGAACGAGAGGCTTTGGAACAAAAAATCGAAGCAAACGGCGGAAAAGTAGTCAGTGGTGTTTCAGGAAAATTAGATTTTCTGATTGTAGGCGAAAAACCAGGTTCTTCAAAAATAGAAAAAGCAAAAAAACTCAACGTAACAATGATTTCGGAAGAAGAGTTTGTGGCGATGTTGGCGTAACAATAGAATTTAGACAAAGGACAAGAGTATGCAAAATTACACAGTTCTCATGTCTTTTGTCTATTATCTCATATCTACTTCAAAGCAGCACAAATCCACATAGCAATTGTGCAGCAACCCAAGCCGAGAGATTCTCTGCCAAGTTCAATATTAAGGGTTTTCATACCTAATTGATTCAACCACACACCTTCCCAAGCAGGAGGGAATTGATTAATTGCCCACATCAAAAACAATAAACCAATAGCAAAATACATGATTTTTTCACCATTACCTTTCAATTTATAGTAACACAAAAAAGCTGGAATCAAGTAAGTAGGAATCCAAACATAAGGGTCGGGGTCGTTGTACTGCACAAGTGCAAAAGCGATAAACACAACGACAAAAAACCAAAGTAATATTTTTTGGAACATGGCTTTAAAATTTAGGGTTAGAAATAATGTATTAAAATAAGTCAAAAAAAAGTATTTAGGCAAGTTAAAATAGTAAACTCAATTGTTTTTCTACCAATTTATTTAAAACGTTTGCAGACATCTCAAAATTTCCTTACCTTTGTGACGGCAAATTACTCGCTCCTGCTGAATCCCCCAGGTCTTGACCGAAGCAAGGGTACTGTGGTTGAGCAGTGAATTTGCCATTTTTTTTGACTTTTTCTACCAAAAAGATATTTATCAGTGAATTTACATTCACTCATTTTAAGATTCACCGAGCGACGGTCGCTCATTCACTCATTGTTTACCCATGAAATTTTTTATTGATACCGCCTCCCTCAAAGACATCAAAGAAGCCCAAGACCTTGGCATACTTGATGGCGTAACAACCAATCCTTCGTTGATGGCAAAAGAAGGTATTTCAGGCAAAAACAACATTCTACGTCATTATAAAGCGATTTGTGAGATAGTTGACGGCGATGTAAGTGCCGAAGTTATCTCGACAGATTTTGAAGGAATGATTGCTGAAGGTGAAGAATTAGCCGAAATTGACGAGCAAATCGTAGTAAAAATTCCGATGATTAAAGACGGTATCAAAGCCATCAAATATTTTTCGGAAAGAGGTATCAAAACAAATTGTACCTTGGTATTTTCGGCAGGACAAGCTCTTTTGGCTGCCAAAGCTGGTGCAACTTATGTTTCTCCTTTCGTTGGTCGCTTAGATGATATTTCATCTGACGGTATGATTTTGATAGAAGATATTCGCCTGATTTATGACAATTATGGCTACGAAACACAGATTCTTGCTGCTTCGGTTCGCCATCCTTTACATATTATTCAATGTGCAAAATTAGGTGCTGACGTAATGACAGGACCACTTTCAGCAATTCTTGCATTATTGAATCACCCATTGACAGATTCGGGTTTGGCAAAATTCTTAGCCGATTTCGCAAAAGCAAACAAGTAAATTTTAATGATAAATGATGAATGATAAATGGTGAATGGTTCTTTTTTAAACCCACAAACAGTATTTATCATTCATCATTCATAATTTACCATTATGAGCGATTCCGTCATTTCACTTCAAAATGCTTTTATTTTTCAGCGAGATTTATTAATCTTGTCTGATGTAAATTTTAGTATCCAAAAAGGCGAGTTTGTCTATCTCATTGGTCGAACTGGTAGCGGAAAATCTTCATTGCTACAAACACTTTATGCCGACCTTTGGTTGGAAAAAGGCACTGGCATAGTTTCTGGCTACGAGCTTCATGCCTTGAAACGCTCCGAAATTCCGTATTTAAGAAGAAATATTGGCATCGTTTTTCAAGATTTCCAGTTATTAAGCGACCGAAATATTGAAAAAAATATGCGTTTTTATCTAAAAGCAATGGGCTGGACAGAAAAAGACAACATGGATGAGCGAATTTTGGAAGTTTTGAATTTAGTAAGTTTACCCCATATTCTTGAAAAAATGCCGCACCAACTCTCAGGTGGTGAGCAGCAACGAGTGGGCATTGCACGGGCTTTGCTCAACAAACCAGATATTCTTCTTGCCGACGAACCAACAGGCAACCTCGACCCCGAAATGTCGGTCGAAATTTTGAAACTTTTCCTTGATATTAATGAAAAATCAAACACTGCCGTACTAATGGCTACCCATGATTTTGAATTGATTGAACGCTTCCCACACCGTACACTTTATTGCGACAAAGGCGAAGTGAGAGATTTGGCTAAAAGTATGTAGAAATCCCCCTTTGAAATTAGCAAATATATCATAAAATGCAAGCCCACCGGGCTTCAACTCGAATAGCCCCGAAAGAATTTCGGGGTTTAAAAAGAAACAGCTCCACCCACATCGGTGGTCCGACCCGAAGTGGGTTGAACATTAGAGCTTTGAATATATTTGTTCAACCCACTTCGGGGTTGGTTGAATCTTTTTTTCATTTACCTCGCATTTCATGCGGGGCTACTCATGTTAAAGTCTTTCAGACTTTTTTCTTCAAATTCGTATTCTTATATTCAGTCAAAAAGTCCAATATATTGGCGTATAATCCACTGTTTTCAAAGTATAAACCTCAAAAACAGGTACAATGCTATCAAAGTGTAAACTATCTAACCCAACAACTTTCCCTTCTAAAAAAATATCATTATTAACATAAATGTTGTAATTTTTAGTCAAATCATATCTTTTAAAAGGGCTATTTCCTATAAGAGTTAAATCGCCTTGAGAAATTTTTGTTTTCTTAAATTGAAGTGGTATTTCAAGTTTCCCTTTCAATAGTCAAACCTCAATTTAATCAGTGCATGCCTGAAGTGTAACTAAAATTTGTCTATTTGTTTGTAAATTTTTATTGAAAAAATTTACAAGAATTAAAGCAATCAAAATAAAAAACAAAATACCTATTACAATAAACTTATGATTCTATTCATAGACCTATGTTACGCATAATTCCCCGAAATATAACCTTGTAGCGACTCAATTTGAGATTTTTGTTCTTGAATAATAGAAGAAACCACATCATTGATTGAAATAATTCCTGACAAAATTTTTCCTTCCATCACAGGTAAATGACGAATATGCTTGTCCGACATAATTTGCATAGCAACTTCCAATTTATCATCCATGTCAATCGTAATCACGTTGGCGGTCATTACATCACTCACCAAAGTATTGTCAGAATGAAGACCTTTCAGTACAATCTTGCGGGCATAATCTCGCTCAGAGAAAATTCCTGACAGTTTTCCCCCATCTATAACCAATACCGCCCCAATATTTTTATTTGCCATTTCCACCAAAGCATTATAAACAGTGGTATCGGAAGTTACCGAAAAAAGGGCATTAATTTTCTTTCCTTGTAGAATTTGACGGATTTTCATAAATTTTAGGAGTTTAAGAGATGAGTAAATTAAAAATGACATTAGACAAAAGACAAGAGAATTTTCAATTAAAAAATTACCTTTTTGGATAAATTTATTTGGAAGACAACAGTATTATCTCTTGTCTAATATCTCGTATCTAATATCTTTCTATAAATCGAATACAATTTGATAAAAAAAATCATATAAAGCAATAGTTTGAAAAATAAAATTATATACTTATCTTTGCAGCCCGAAATACTGTACTTCTTTTCGAGAAAGACGGGTTTTGGACTAATAAATAGAAAATTGTTAATTATAAATTAAAATTATGTACGCAATCGTAGAAATCGCAGGGCAGCAATTTAAAGTTGAAAAGGGTCGCACACTTTATACCAATAGGTTAGAAGGAGATGTGAACGCTGCACTTGTATTCGACAAGGTTCTCCTTGTTGACAACGACGGGGCAGTATCAGTAGGTATGCCAACCGTTAGTGGTGCTTCAGTTAAAGTAACCATTTTAGAACATTTGAAAGGCGAAAAAGTTATCGTTTTCAAGAAAAAGCGTCGTAAAGGCTACGTCAAGAAAAATGGACACCGTCAATATTTGACAAAAATCCAAATTGACGAAATCGCAGCGTAAAACTTATTTTATACTCTCATTTACTCACTATACCAGTTAAACTGGTCAATATTTCAAGAAATTATGGCACACAAAAAAGGTGCTGGTTCATCGAGGAACGGACGTGAATCAGAAAGCAAACGCTTAGGCGTAAAATTGTTCGGTGGTCAAAATGCTATTGCTGGAAACATCATCGTTCGTCAGCGTGGCACAAAACATAATGCTGGTGTAAATGTAGGAATTGGCAGAGACCATACCTTATTTGCTCTTTCGGCTGGCGTAGTACAATTCAGAAAAGGACGTGACGGAAAATCTTTCGTGAGCGTTGCTGCTGAAGCTTAAATCTAATTGAGAATTAAGAATTAAGAATTGAGAATGGTTTCGTGCCAATCATTTTTATGTATTAAATTTCATCAATTATTATAAAAAGCCTGTCATTCGTGACAGGCTTTTTTATGTCAAAATCAAACTTATTTAGTAATATATTTGTTGAAAAATAAAGAATAAATGAAAAAAAAGCATTCTTAATTCTTAATTCTACATTCTTAATTGAAAAAAAACCATGTTGCAACGCCAAACAATGATTTATACAGAGCTAAGTCCAAATCCAAATTCAATGAAATTTGTATTGAACTTTGAATTAGCTCCCGACGGACTAACCTTCGATTTCCCAACAATGAAGGCTACCCTCGAAGAAGACAAAGCCTCGCCTTTGGCAACTGATTTGTTTCAGTTTCCATTTGTTAGAAGGATTTTTATTGCTTCAAATTTCATCACCATCACCAAAGACGACGAAACCGAATGGGAAGATGTGGTTTATGATGTAAAGAAATTTATGAAGATATATTTTGAACAAAACAATCCTGTTTTTGCTCAAAAAACCATCGAAAAAAATACATTTATAGTTGATGTCAATGACTCTCCGATAGTTGGAAAAATCAAAAAAGCATTAGATGAATATGTTCGTCCAGCAGTAGAATCTGACGGTGGAGCAATTAATTTTGCTTCTTTTGACGAAATATCAGGGCAAGTAAAAGTTTATTTGCAAGGTTCATGCAGTGGTTGCCCGTCTTCTACAGTTACACTCAAAGACGGCATCGAGCGACTATTAAAAACAATGGTTCCTGAAGTAAAAGAGGTTGTTGCAGAGGGAGTTTAACATAACTCAATTATCAATAAACAGTTATCAATTAACAAACGAGTGGCATATTTTGTCAATTCTTGCTATTCGCTCGAATTAAAGTTTGTTAATTTTCGTGATAATTGGTAATTGATAATTGATAATTGATAGATTTATGATAAAAATAGGCGTAATTAATGTTTCTGACCGTGCCAGTGCAGGAATTTATGAAGATATTCCGGGAAAAGCAGTCGTTGAAACTTTGAAAGAATACTTAGTTTCAGAGTTCGAAATAGTTTATAAAGTTATTCCTGATGAGCAAGATTTAATTTCACAAACGCTTATCGAAATGGCAGACGAACATCATTGTTGTTTGGTGGTTACGACAGGCGGCACCGGACCAGCTTTACGTGATGTTACGCCCGAAGCTACCGAAGCCGTTTGTCAGAAAATGATGCCTGGCTTTGGTGAATTGATGCGAACCGAAAGTTTGAAATATGTACCAACAGCCATTCTTTCTCGCCAAACGGCAGGTATTCGCAACCAAACATTGATACTTAATCTTCCTGGAAAACCAAAGGCTATCAGGCAATGTCTTGATGCTGTTTTTCCAGCAATTCCTTACTGCATTGATTTGATTGAAGGTCCATATTTGATTTGTAATCAGGACGTTATGAAGGAGTTTCGACCGAAATATTGATTTAAGAAAAAACAATAATTTTACTACAAAAAAGCCCCAATTCTAAGCGAATTGGGGCTTTTTTTATGAAAAAAAATGATTCAACAAATTACAATTTATTATCAGCCTTCAAGTAAGTTTTGTTACCATTTGAGTTGATATAATATTGTCCACCACGTGGACCTTCAAAGATTGAACGACCTTTCTCGTCTTTGCCAATTTGCTTATCTGCACCAGCTACTTTCTTTTTAGTTGTTGCATCAGCTTCTTTGCCATCATCGTTAACTTTTGGCTTTGGAGCAGGCTTAATTGTATTATCTTTGTCAGCTGCTTTTTTCTCAGTTTTCTCAACTTTTTCTTTCTTATCAACTTTCAAAGACTTGTCAGTTTTGTCTGTTTTCTTCTCTGTTTTGTCAACTTTCTCTTTTTTGTCAACTTTTTTGTCGGTTTTATCTACTTTCTCTTTTTTCTCAGTAGCTTTTTTCTCAGTTTTTTCTACTTTTTCTTTTTTCTCAACCTTTTCTTTTTTCTCTGCTTTTTCTTTTTTCTCTACTTTCTCTTTTTTCTCTACTTTCTCTTTCTTTTCAGGTTTTTCTTTTTTCTCTGCTTTTTCTTTCTTTTCAGGTTTTTCGGCTTTTTTCTCAGTTTTATCCTTCGCCTTTCCTTTAGATTTTTTCTCATCTTGGGCAGTTGAGTTCATCACAGCCAAACTAAGAAAACACATAAATAATAATGATAACAAATTTTTCATTTTGGTAAATTGGTTTTTAGTAAAAAAATAATCTAATAGAGTGAATTGATTTAATTCAGCAATAAATTTATCAAATGTAAGTAATCTCTAAAAAAAGATATACTTTTTTAGCATATTTTTGTGTTTAGACGTTAATATGTAAAGATTTGTAACAAAAATATATGAGAATTAACTCCATTTTAATTTTATTATTGTTTCCTGCTATTGTTTTTTCTCAAGGCTATGCTTCTATTTCAGGAAAAATCATTGACAAAACTACACAAAACCCTATTCAAAATGCTTATTTGAGTATTCCGAGCAAAGGATTTTCGGGCGAAACCAATACTTTGGGAGAGTTTAAATTTTCTTTTCCAAAAATTAATCTCGACTCAATGCTTGTTATTTCTTCCATTGGCTATAAAAATTTCACCAAAAAAGCTTCTGAATTTGACTCTACTAACGTCATTGCATTAGAACCTGCCGAAATTTTGGCCTCTGTACAAGGTGGCGACCCAAAATTGCTCTTGAAAGAAGCCTTTGCTTTGGTCAAAAAAAACAATCCTTCGTTTCCGACTTACCAAACTGGTTTTTATGTTGAAACTATCGAAATGGCTAAATTAGGTTATGTAAAAATCAATGAGGCAATTATTCGAATTGAGCGTCCGCACACCGAAAAGGTAATTGGCATAGAAAAAATAAAATTAATGAAAGCCCGAAAATTTGAATGGGCAGGTCAAACTGCCAAACTCAACGGTTGGGGTTTTGCCAATGGTGCAGCAATTGTAACTCGCTCGCTCGAAGGTGGCGTTCCTGACTATTTGGACAAGGGCAATATCAACGATTATGATTTTAAAATAGATTCGCTAATGACTTATTTCAATGACAGCCTTGTTTATTCGATAAGTTTTAAACCCGTGAATAAAAAAGTAAAAGCTGCCCGAAATGGCAAGATTTTCTTGACACAAAATACCCAAGCCATTGTCAGAATCGAGTACGAAATGACTCCAGAGGGCGTAAAAGATGTCATTAAGAGCAATTTTACAGACAATACTAAGAAAGAAGGTAAGTCGGTGAAAGGTTATACGCAATTTATACAACTCAATAACATTTGGCATTTGCAAGATTGCAAGCTTACTTTTGAGGCAAAATTTGAAGATAAACTCGAAAAGAAATTTTCCAACGAAGCAACAATGACCGTGCAGTTCATGGCAAACGAACATAGTAAACTTGGCAACAGAACAGCCATAAAATTGGACGAAGAACTAATCACTACAGATAATTTTCCAAAAGCTGGGCGATATGATGAGCGTTTTTGGGGAATATCAAATTACTTAATTCCAACGCCCGAAATGTTAAAAATTGCAGGAAAAAAGTAAGAGTTTTCTTGACAAAACCTTACCTTTGTTTCTAACAAAAAAACGATTATTTTTCATGAAAAACATTTCTGTTTTAGCATTATTTTTATCTATTTCTGCAACGGCTTTATTTACAAACTGCACCAATTCAAGCAAAATACAAGAAACAGCCATTGATTCGACCGCCATTGACAGCACACAGATTTTGCAAACCATAAAAAATATGTACGCTTGGCAAGGAACGGCAGACACTACAGAATTGGGTGATTTTACTTTAGCTTATCCAAATCATGGTATTTGCACAGGAATTGACCAAGAAGCTAATAATAATCGAATGACAAAATTGCGAGAAACAGGCTTTTTTGCAGATGATTTTTTCGATAATTATAAGCGTATTTTGACTAAAATAGACACTGAAATAAAAGCCGACACAGCAAAATATCGAGAAGGTGATGGCTTAGAAAGTGATTATTTGAGTGCCAGCCCTTGGTGTAAATGTCAAGACAATCCAGATAAGTTTTGGGAGACTTTAATAATCAAAGATTTGGTGATAGATGGCAACGAAGCAAGCACCAAATGGTTTTGGGTTTGGGAAGGCAATGAATTCAATTATCAAGTAAAATTAAAAAAAGTAAATAATACTTGGAAAATATCAAATTTGGAAGGTTTTGAAGATTATTTGAAGTAAAAATCAACTGTCATTAACCATTCAGCATTAATCATTCAACATTGTCAGAATGTCCTTAGACCTAAAAATAAAGCAATTAGCAAAAGATTTAGCCTCCGAAACTGTGGCAAATCGTCGTCATTTGCACACAAATCCTGAGCTATCTTTTCACGAATATAATACAGCAAAATTTGTCGCCCAAAAACTCCGAGATATTGGACTTTCTCCCCAAGAAGGCATTGCAAATACTGGTGTGGTAGCATTGATTGAAGGCAAAAATCCGAATCAAAAAGTCATTGGTTTGCGTGCTGACATGGACGCTCTGCCTATTTTTGAGAAAAATGATGTACCGTACAAATCTCAAAATGAAGGTGTGATGCACGCATGCGGACATGATGCTCACACAGCCTCATTGCTCGGAGCTGCCAAGATTTTATATCAATTACGAGAAGAATTTGAAGGAACAATCAAGTTGGTTTTTCAGCCTGCCGAAGAAAAAGCTCCAGGCGGTGCTTCTATAATGATAAAGGAAGGTGTTTTGCAAAATCCTTTGATAAATAGTATGCTTGGGCAGCATGTTGCACCTAATATTCCGGTCGGAAAAATTGGTTTTCGTGAAGGAATGTATATGGCAAGCACCGACGAACTTTATTTGACGGTAAAAGGAAAAGGCGGACACGGAGCTATGCCCGACCAACTTATTGACCCTGTGTTGATTGCCTCGCACGTCATTGTTTCGTTGCAACAAATTATTTCTCGCAATAAAAAACCTGCCAATCCTTCTGTACTTTCGTTTGGAAGATTTATTGCCGACGGCGTTACGAATGTCATTCCAAATGAAGTTACAATACAAGGTACTTTTCGTTGTATGGACGAAGAATGGCGAGAAGATGGACTTCGCAGAATGAAAAAAATGGCAGAAGGCATCACTGAAGCGATGGGCGGCGTTTGTGATTTTGAAATTGTAAAAGGCTATCCTTTCTTGAAAAACCACCCCGAACTTACTCGTAGAGTAAAAAACGAAGCTACATTATATATGGGCGAAGAAAACATCATCGACCTCGACCTCTGGATGGCAGGCGAAGACTTTGCTTTTTACTCACAAGTAGTTGATTCGTGTTTTTATAGACTTGGCACTCGCAACGAAGCTCGTGGAATAATTTCAGGCGTACATACCCCAACTTTTGATATTGACGAAAAATCACTCGAAATTGGGCCAGGTTTGATGTCTTGGTTGGCAATTCGGGAGCTTGGACAGTAAAATCACCACCGTATAATAATTTCTACCACTTACTTCCAATTTCCTACCACTTATTGGAAGTAGGCATCATAGTGTATTTGTGGCATCTTTTTTGTTCTTTTACCATTCGATAAGATTTGCTAAAAAACATTGTTTTTGGTAAATAAATGAGTGAATTTTGATAAAAAAACCTAATACCCTATGAGAATTTTAGTAATTATTTTACAAATTTTTAGTGCTTTTACTCTTTTACCATGGTTTGCAATTGCTGGATTGTCTTTCATGGCGTTTGATTCTCCCGAGTCCATCAAAAAAATTGCACCTTGGTTTTTTGTACTATCTGTTTTTTCTTACCCTTTCATTTTGGGCATAAGTTGTTGGTGGGCGTGGTCAAATTTTCTTAGTAGAAACATAAATGCTGCTCTTTTTTGGAGTTGTTTTCCAATACTAATTTTCGCAGCAGGCTATTTTGCTATTACTCGCCTTACAACTTATTTAGATAATCTCAGGAAATAAAAAATCTTCAGTCTCCAAAAAAAATCAATATTAGCCGCTTTCTTGTTTCGAGTTTTTCCACAATCTTAAATACGATTGCTACTTTTAATACAAAATACCAAAAATTATATAGTATTTTGTAATCCTTAAAATACTATTCGTTTTTATGTTACAAAAACTTTCCGAATTGCCAGTTAAATGGCATCATTTGCTTTTTTTTAGCTTATTAATAGCCATTATTCCACATAACGGGTTTTGGTTCGACCTCAATAATGACTGGCCCCGCTGGTCAAACTATGCTTTTGAGCATGGTTTGAGTCAAATTTATAATTCTGATACCAATTATATGCCATTCTATCTGCATTGGCTCTATTGGTTTGGACACCTGCAAGGCAGCAAAGAATTGATTTATGCGAATAGCTATCAACTCAAATATTTTTTCTTACTCTTTGATTTTGGTGGTGCAATTGCCATTTCATGGGCATTGCGAAAATATTATACTCGCCCTTTTGCCGAATATATGTTGCTTTTCAATCTGGGCTATTTGTATTGCACCGTCATTTGGGGACAGTTAGACAGTGTACCTACAACCATTGTGGTTTTTGCAATTATTTGTTTGTTTGAAAGAAAACTACTTTGGGCGGCATTTTTCTGCACATTATCAGTTTATGTAAAACTTCAAACAATTATTTTTATTCCTTTTTTTGTTGTTTTATTGATTTACCAATTTGGAAAAACGTTTGATAAATGGCTGATAATAAAGATGTTAGCCATTTCAATAATCACTCAAATTGTACTTTTAAGTCCATTTATTTATGGTGGAACATTCTGGAACTTCGTGAAAGTTGTACGAGAATCGGTCGGTTTTTTTCCAAGAGTTTCATGGAATGCCTACAATCTTTGGTATTTATTGATCAAACAAGACCCAACTCAAATCAACGACACATTAAATTTTGCTGGACTAACCTACAAAAAATGGGGCTTCATTTTATTCTTTTCTTTGTCTTTTTCCACCTTTATCCCATTGATAATCAGCACTTTAACAAATATAAAACTCAAGAATGATTTAGACAAAAACTATTATGCACTCTTGTGGCTAACGGCTGGCACAATTGCAATTTTGTTCTTTTTTGTAAATACTCAAATGCACGAGCGATACTCTTATCCTGCTATAGCTTTGTATTTTGCATATTCGTTGCTCAGTAATCGCTATGCAATTTTTGCACTCACCTCCGTTGCACATTTGATGAATGTAGATGGAATGTTCAAGAATTTAGGTCTAAATCCTTTCAAACCAGAATATACCGCTTTGATTTTTGGAGTAATTTTATTGTTATCTTTCGTAAGGATTTGTCAATATTTTACTCTAAATAAATTAATTATCCAGAAATAATTAAATTTAAAATACATTCAATATAATCAAATTATACAAAGCATTCAATTTATTTAAATACTATAAACTAAATCATATATACAGTTAATTTAGATTATTTAAAATGAATCAAATATATGATATTAATAAATTATTCAAAATAAATTGTATTTATCATTATTTCTATATTTACAATATTTTCAATATAAATTGAAAAATACTTTACTCTTTTGCTTTTCAGCACTTATACTTTTATCTTGCTCACCAAAAATGAAACCAGATACCTACAAAAAAAGCCAAATAATCTTTGGCAGTGGCGGCGGCTTTGCACACATCGTAAGAGAATTTCGATTACTTGAAAACGGAAAAGCATATTTCAAAAAGAGTACTGAAACTACATTCACAGAACTTGGCAAAAAAAATATTGATTCGGTTAAGGTACTTTTTGCCAAAACCAAAGTCTTATTTGAAGAAGTAAAAGATTTCCATGAACCTGGGAATATGTATTATTTCATAAAATTTAAGCAAGATTCTACTACAAAAGAACTTGTTTGGGGCGATTCTCAAGAAAATACGCCAATAAAAGCCAAAGAATTGTATAAAGAATTGATGAATTTAGTAAATTTGAAATGATTTGTACGACGGGTTTTCAACCCGTCAAGCGTAAATTATGGACGGGTTCGCCCAGACGGGTTAAAAACCCGTCGTACAAAAAATTAAAACTATGAAATTAACCTTCACTTTCCTCCTTTTTGCCTCAATCGTCTCTTTTGCTCAGAAAGGATTCGACAAAAAAACTAAGCCTGTCGGCAGTCAAAATGATGCTCCTAAAGGGCAATTTATTGAAATTGATGGCCAGAAAAATGACAAAAATATTCGCCAAACTGGTATAGGAGGACTTTCTACGAAATTTATCAGTAAACTAAAAGTAACTCGTGATCCCGAAACAGGTGGCGTTTTAATGATTGAAAATCTCTCGAAAGCTATTCCGAATGTGCGTAAAAGTACACAATTGATGGCAACTGATTTTTTGGGAGAAGTAAAAACTGCCTTAAAAATCACAGACCCTGCACAAGAGTTTGAAATGGTAGATATGGAAACTGATGAGGGAGGAATCACACACATCAAAATCTTGCAAAAGTACAAGAACATCCCTATTTATGGTGGCGAAATGTGGCTTCATACCAAAGGCACAAGAATTGATGTACTGAACGGCAGAAATTTTCCGACTCCTAAACTAAATTCTACAAATCCGAACATTTCGGAGGAAAAAGCTATTGAATTTGCTATGATTGATGTTGCAAAAAAGTCAATCGTTCAGCGTGCAGGCGTTACAGGTTTACTTTTAGGAAAAATGCAAAATACTGCCGAATTAATCATTTATCATAAAGATGAACTTCTTGATAATGAGCGACTTACGTATAATTTAAGTATTCGCCCAAACCTTTTGGAGCGTTGGACATATTTTGTAGATGCCAATACTGGCGAAATCTTGAAAAAGTTCAATAATACTTGTGCATTAGATGGACCTTTTACGGCAACTGCAAGAGATTTGAATAATATTTCAAGAACATTTAATGTACAGCAATTGGGCAGCACTTATACCATGATTGACACCCAACGCCCGATGTATAACAAAACAACATCGAAACTTCCTGACGACCCAATTGGTGCGATTTGGACGATTGATGCAAAAAATACCACTTCAGGCAATATGACTTATGCTCAAAGTTCATCAACAAATAATACAAACTGGAGTCCTACGGCAGTTTCGGCACATTATAATGCTGGACTTTGCTATGATTATTACCGAACAAAATTTGGTAGAAACTCACTCGATGGCAAAGGTGGAACTATTCTTTCGGTTATAAATATTGCAGATGATGATGGAAAAGGGATGGATAATGCCTACTGGAATGGCGAATTTATGGGTTATGGTAATGGGCGTGATGCCTTCAAACCATTGGCTGGAGCTTTGGATGTAGGAGGACACGAAATGACACACGGCGTGGTTGAAGCCACGGCACGTTTGGAATATCAAAACCAATCAGGAGCTTTGAATGAGTCGTTTGCTGATATTTTTGGAGCAATGATTGACCGTGATAATTGGACTTTGGGCGAAACAATCGTCAAAGGAAATGCTTTTCCGTCGGGAGCTTTGAGGAGTTTATCAAACCCAAATCAAGGAGGAAAAAGTGATCCTGGCTACCAACCAAAAACAATGTCGCAATATGCTTTTTTGGCAAATACCGAAGAGCAAGACAATGGTGGCGTTCATGTAAATAGTGGCATTCCGAACTATGCTTTCTATTTATTTGCTTCAAATGCCAACGTTACGAAAGACAGAGCCGAACAAGTTTATTACAAGGCATTGACCAAATACATGACCCGAACATCAAAATTTGTTGATGCTCGTTTGGCAGTTGTGCGAGCTTCTGCAGATCTTTATGGCGAAAATTCGGCAGTAGTTGTGGCAGCAAAAGCCGCTTTTGATGCTGTTGGCATTGCTGACCCAAATGGAACTACACCAACAAATACACCTGCACCAGCACCTACGCCAACTCCTCAACAAAACATTCCTGTCAATACTGGTGGCGATTTTATCTTGGTTTTTGAGCCTTCATCGGGCAAACTTTATACAGGTACAGCAACTTCTCAAAACTTTAAAGTCATTTCTTCAAGTGGTTGTTTGAACAAGCCAAGTATCACTGACGATGGCTTAACGGCCTATTTTATAGGAAAAGACCAAGCAATTCGTAAAATTGGCTTGACGGGAGCTTTCACCGAAACCAAAGTATCGAGCGACGCAGTTTGGGGAAATGTGGCAGTTTCAAAAGATGGAAAACGCTTGGCAGCTTTGACAAAAACTCGAGATAAATTTATCTATATCTTCAATTTGGAAGATGGAAAAGGCTATAAATTGCCTTTATACAACCCAACTTATTCGACTGGTGTAAGCACTGGCGAAGTGCAATATGCCGACTCATTTGAATGGGATTATACTGGCGAAACAGTCATTTATGACGCTTTTAATAGCCTGAAAAGCGTATCTGGAACTATTGAGTTTTGGGACGTAGGCATGATGAAGACATGGGATTTGGCAAAAAAAGCTGTGGGAACTGGTAAAATTGAGAAACTTTTCACCGATTTAGAGGCGGGCGAAAGTATTGGAAATCCTGCATTTTCTAAAAACACACAAAACATTATTGCCTTTGATTATTATACCGAAGAAGAGCCTGATACCTATTATCAAATTGGTGTAGATATTGCCAATAATGATTTAGATGCTGTCTATAAAAACAATGACATTGGTTATCCGACCTACTCTCGCTTGGATGACAAAATGCTTTTCAATACCTTGAAAGGGACGCAAGCAAATGTTAATTATATGGGTTTAGCTAAAAACAAAATCTCGCCAACAGGCAAAGTAGTTGAATTATTTACTGATGCAAAATGGGCGGTTTGGTACGCACAAGGGGCAAGAGCGATTCCAACAAAAACAGACCAAACGATTAATTTTGGAGCAATTGCAGATAAAAACATAGGTGAAAGTTTCAATATTTCGGCAAGTTCAAGTTCAAATTTGGGCGTTCAATTTACAGTAGATGGCGGTGATATTACATTGAGTGGAAATAGAGTTACAGTTGGGACAACGGCAGGAAAAGCTAAAATAAAGGCATTTCAGATAGGAAATACACAGTTTAATGCCATAAGTTTGACACAAACATTTTGTATTATTCCCGCTGCTCCGAGAATCGCTTCAAGTGGAAATAACATAGTTGCATTGGGAGGGAAAAACTTTCAATGGTATATAAATGGCAACTTGGTTGGTGGTCAAACAACAAGCACAAGCATTGCGGCAGATTTGGGAGGAACTTATACTGTGAGAGCAATTACAGACGATGGTTGCCAAAGTTTGGCTTCAAATAGCATCGCTGTTGCGGCAAAAGTTTTGGCTACGGAACTTGACGAAAGCATCAAAGTAAGTATTTTTCCAAATCCAACGGCTGATGAATTACGCATCGAATTGCCATCAGGAATCACTTTTAAAGAAGCTATTTTTTACTCAGTTTCGGGAAGTAATGTTGCCAGTTTTGACAAACTTTCTACCAATAACTCACTGAATATCAGCACTTTAGGCAAAGGTTTGTTTTCAGTAAAAATCGAAACTAATAAAGGAAGTGTAGTTAGGAAAATTGTGAGGGAGTAGAGAAAAGGTCTAAAATGGGTAGCCACTATGTGGCAAAAAAATCATTTAAAATTTAATTATTATTACAAATAAGTAGTACCTACGGCACAAAAAATACAACAAATTTTACTCTTGAGTAGAATAAATTGCACCGTAGGTGCTACCTATTTGTAGTAACAAAAATATAAAAATTCAAATATTTGCCACGTAGTGGCTACCCTAATAAGCAAACTTAAAATACAGATTAAAATGCCTAATACATATACGCAACTCTATATTCATTGTGTGTTTGCTGTAAAATATAGAGCTGCTGTTATTAAACCCGAATGGGAAGACCGATTACACAAATATATTACAGGAATTGTACAAAATAATGGGCATAAACTGTTGGCTATCAATTCTGTTTCTGATCATTTACATCTCTTTTTTGGCTTGCATCCAAAACAATCTATTTCTGAATTAATGCAACTCGTAAAAGGAGATAGCTCGGAATTCATCAACAAACAAAAGTTTACAAAAGGAAAGTTTAATTGGCAAGACGGTTACGGTAGTTTTAGTAATAGTCGCTCACAAATTGACGGTGTTGTCAAGTATATTCTCAATCAAAAGGAACATCATAAAAAAGTAACTTTCCGAGAAGAATATTTAAAATTACTCAAAGATTATGAAATTGATTTCGATGAAAAATACATTTTTCATGATTTGTTAGATTGAAATTGGGTAGCCACTATGTGGCAAAAATGTTTACAATATTAACTTTTTTACTACAAATAGGTAGTGCCTACAGCACAAAAAAGGTTATAAAAAGTAAAGAGAAAATGAACACCAAAGAAATTGATAAATTTTTGATTGATGAAAAAGACCACATCAATAAACTTCACCAAATTGTACGAGATACGATTAAGGAAGAACAATTGATTGTCAATAATCTTTTGCATCCACCCATAGAAGTGCTAACAAGTGGGCAAGCACTTTCAGACAAAGTGGCTCGTTTTGGTGGAAGTTGGAAGTTTATTATTCTCTTCGCTGTGATTCTGGCAGTTTGGATAATTTTCAATGCAACACTTCCCGAAAAAGACAGGTTTGACCCCTACCCTTTTATCTTGATGAATTTGATTCTTTCGACCATTGCGGCATTGCAAGCTCCGATAATTATGATGAGTCAAAATAGACAGGAAGAAAAAGACCGAATGAGGGGCGAAAATGACTATTTGATAAACCTGAAAGCCGAAATGGAGATTAGAAGTTTGCATCAAAAAATAGATTTATTGTTGGAAGAACAAATAAAAACTTTGTTTGAAACGCAAGCAAAGCAATTTAAAATGCTCGAAGAAATAAAGGCTAAACTTGATAAAATTTCTAAAAACTAAAACTTCCACTAAAAAATCACCATGCAAAACTCAACAAACCTCATAAAAATATTAGTAGTCGGCTGTGGAAATATGGGAGCTTCTCATGCACAGGCTTATCAATCATTAGTTGGATTTGAAATCTGTGGCATTGTTTCCATAGGAAAAAGCAAAGAAATTTTGAATAAAAAATTAGGCGGGGGCTATCCCCTATTTTCAGATTTTGAAACTGCACTTTCTGTTACCAAACCCGATGCCGTTTGTATTTCTACTTACCCCGATACACACGAAGAGTTTGCCATCAAATCTCTCGAAGCGGATTGCCATATTTTTATCGAAAAACCTTTGGCAGATACTGTTGCTGGAGCAGAACGAGTGGCAGCAGTGGCACAAAAAACAGGCAAGAAAGTGGTTGTGGGCTATATTTTGAGGCATCATCCTTCTTGGGAGAAGTTTGTAGAGCTTTCGCACGAGTTAGGAAAACCTTTGGTAATGCGAATGAATCTCAACCAACAAAGCCACGGAATTATGTGGGACGTTCACCGAAATTTAATGAAAAGTCTAAGCCCAATTGTTGATTGCGGCGTACATTATATTGATGTAATGTGCCAAATGACACGCTCAAAACCGCTACAAGTTTCGGCAATTGGAGCAAGATTGACCAACGATATTGCCGAAAATAATTATAATTACGGACAACTACAAATACGTTTTGAAGATGGTTCGGTAGGTTGGTACGAAGCTGGCTGGGGACCAATGATGAGCGAAACGGCATTCTTTATAAAAGATGTTATCGGTCCAAAAGGTTGTGTTTCTATCGTAGCCAAAGATGCTGGAGGAAGTGGAAAATCTGATAATGTTGATTCCCATACAAAAACCGAATCGCTACGTTTTCACCATGCTGATATTGACGAAAATAATGAATTTACAAAGCAAGATACTTGGATTAATTTGAGCGATGAACCTGACCATCAAGAACTTTGTAACCGAGAACAACGCTATTTTTTGAAGGCAATTCAAGAAAACATTGACCTGACCGACCATGTGCAAGATGCCATAAATAGTCTAAAAATTGCTTTTGCTTGCGATGAATCTGTCAGAACTGGGCAGGTGGTTTATTTATGACAATTATCAATGAACAATTATCAATGAACAATTATCAATAATCGTGTAAAATATTAATAATCAATATTTTACACGATTTTCTTACCCATTCAAATCTAATATCTCCTCCCAAACACTTTTTAAAACTGGAACACCATTAGCAAGGTTTTTTTGTCTGGTTTGCAAAACTCTTTCGCCGGGAAATGTTATTTTTTGGGAATCATCTATCGCTACTGATTGGTGATAATCATTGATAATATTTTCGATTATTTGAGAAATACTTGAATGATTGCCTAATTTTTGAATTTCAATGGCTATAAAAACCTGCGAAACGCCATATTCGACCTTCGATTCACTAATTTCATGCGTGGACCAGCCACCCGACAAAACCGCCGCCAAAATATCTAACAAAATTGATAATCCTGCTCCTTTCCAATAGCCAACAGGAATCGAACGCCAAGATTCGAGTATTAAATTGGGGTCGTCGGTCAGGTTTCCATCTTTGTCATAGCCTCCAGGCACTTTCAGTTTTTCATTTTTCAAAGCTGATAATTCCATTGCTCCAAACGAAAATTGCGACATTGCCATGTCCAGCACAATCGCTTCATCTTTATACGGAATTGCAATTACCAAAGGATTATTCCCTAATTTAGCATCAGTTGCCCCCCAAGCGGGCATATTTGCAATGGTGTTTGTCCAGCCAATAAAAACAAAACCAGCTTTGGCAGCTTGCCAACCATAAGTACCTCCACGCATCCAATGATTGGTTTTTGCCATTCCTACACAACCAATTCCGTGCTGTTGTGCCAAACTCATAGCAGTTTTTGTGGCATGAATCGCATTCAAAGGACCGGGGCCGAGATTGCCACTCCATTGCTCAATTCCCCCAAATTTTGAAATTAAAGTTGGTGATTCATCAGGTTTCACAAAGCCTTCTTGCAAATATTTTATAAATCTTGGAAAACGATTTACGCCATGCGTATAAATTCCGTCAACGCTATTTGTGGTGAAAACTGCTGCACATTCGGCAGCTTTTTCTTGTTTAAAGCCATTTTTCATCAAAATTGTTTCAAAAGTAGCTTGCATTGCTGCTGAAGATATGAGTAAAGAAGTGTTTTCAAAAGGCATATTTATTGTTCTTTAAAATTTGCATAAAACTATCAAAAAAAATGCGTTATTCTTAGAAAATATAGAAAAAACACCGCTTTGATTTCGGTGAAAAATGCCTTATTTTTGTCAAAATACAAACCTAATGTCCGAAAATTCTACTTTTAAAAATTACTGGGAAAACCAATTGCCACTTTTGCCAAGTGTGTCTATTGATTGCGTAATACTGGGTTTTCATGACAAAAATTTGAAAATTTTATTGTTGAAATACAAGAATACTGACATTTATTCTCTGCCCGGTGGGTTTATCAACATTGAAGATGATTTGGAAGATGCTACCCAAAGAGTTTTAGAAGATAGAACTGGTTTGAAGTCTATTTTTTTAGAGCAATTTTATACTTTTGGAGGAAAAAATCGCCGAGATGATGCCACTCATCAGAAAATAATGGCAAGTAATGGAATCGTGTTGCAAGAAAATCATTTTATGCTAAATCGCTTTGTAACAATCGCTTACTATGCTTTGATTGACTTTTCCAAAGCAAATCCAATGGCTGATGAGCTAACCGAAAGTTGCGAATGGTATGATTTAGATAAAGTGCCATCACTGATGTTTGACCATAATCAGATTTTTCAAAAAGCCTTAGAAACACTGCGTTCAAAACTTTTTGAGAAACAAATTGGTTTCAATTTACTTCCAGAAACTTTCACTATGAACGAATTGCAAAGCCTTTATGAAACAATTTTGGGTGAAAAATTGGTGCGTTCAAATTTCCAGCGAAAAATACTTGGTTTAGAAATTTTAGAACGAATCGAAAAGAAAATGACTGGTGCGGCAAATAAAGCTCCTTATTTATATCGATTTTTGAATAACCCATAAAGGAGTTTTTTTTGCCACCCAAAATTTATAATGAGATATTTTTATTTACTTCCAAATTATCATTTCCTTCAATAAGTTTGGTATCTTCATCAAGCACTAACCATCTGTAAGCACAAACCTCTTTACTCTGACATTTTGGACAAATCCATAACCAATCGAGGTTGGCAGCAAGAGTGATATTTGTACTTTTTATGAGTGCTTCAATAGCTCGTCTTTTTTTTGTAACTTCCTGATTATCAATTAGTTTGCTTATTTCAGCAATATCAATAAATTTGTTTTGCTTGACATATTCTACAAAGAATTTTGGCACAAAAAAAGCTGAAATGTAACGTTCAATATCCAGTTTATTTATTCTTGCATCGCCACAATCTCGACACCTCCAGCCGCTGATTTCATTAGTATTATACTGAAAGTTTTCATCAATAATTTCTTCAAAAACTTCACCTTTTGCAAGGCTATAAGCAATTGTTTGGATAGCTCCAAAAACCTTGTTTTTCCATAAACCTTCCACATTATCATTGCCTACCGAAATATCATTGAACGAACCCATGCCGCCATAAGCATGCAAATGATGCTCAACACTTTTTTTGGTTGCCCATAATTCAATGTCTTCCAACATCCATTTTGCCCAAAAGTCATAGTCCGAATCTTTTAAAATTTTATATAAAATCTCTAAGGCTATTTTGTAATAATCAGTCATTTTGGTTGATTTTGAAGGGAAGAAAATTAAATTTAAAGGAGAATTCAAAAAAACAACCTCCAATTTAGTAATGTATCAGTTTCTCCTATTTTAATAAAATTATTTTTTTGAAGAATCGAGTAAGATGCAACGTTGTTTTTTTCGGTTGAAGCAAATATTGATTTAACCTCTGCTTGATTTTCTGCCCACTTTATCATACCTGCCACTGCTTCTGTCATAAATCCTTTTTTTCTAAATGCCTCATAAGTTCCATAGCCGATTTCAATTTCTCCAACAGTATTTGGTTCTCCAAGAAAGCACAAATCTCCCACCATTTTATTTTCTTCTTTCAAAATTGCCGTCCAAAGTGTGGCAAACAAATAATTTTTAGATGTATCTGCAACATTTGGCAAAATCGTTTCTTCGAGAGCTTCTTTCAAATCGAGCGACATTTCTCTTATTGTGTCATTCAAATCTAATTCTTCTTCCAAAGAATTGTCAGCTTTGATATATTTAATGAGCTGGTCGTAAGTCAAAGGTTTTAAGATTAGCCTTTCTGTTTCTATCATTTTTTATTTTTTTGTATTTATTACTATTGTTCCATTGCCACCTCTTGAGCCAAAAGCGGCACTATTTCCGTATTTTATTGCTCCTAAATTTTTAATATCTTGCACATTGAGGGTATAAAAATAATTCATTACTGTTTCTTCATCTGTAATAAAACTTCCATCAAGCATCAAAGCAGGCGTGAGTGAGCCTCCTCCCCCACCAAGATTGGTATTGCTTCCCAAAAAATGCACTTGATACATTCCTTGCACTTGCAAAACAACCAAACCCGGAATTCGGCGAAGCAAGTCAAAAACGCTCAACTTATAGTCATTTTCGCTAATTTTTACATTAATATCGTTGGAAATCATCGAAAAATCTTTCTTCTCTTCTTCGGCAAGTGCTGCTTTATCATAAATAATTCCTTGCCCAACTATATCTTTTGTGAGTGTATCAGCTTTATAAAATTTTGGAGCAAGTAGGGCTAAGCCATTTGAAGCTAATTGTTCTTCTGTTTTTTGTGTAAATTCTGGAAAATAATCATCGGGTAAAAGATTTGAAAAGCCTTCTCTTCCCCAAAAACCTTTTACCAAGATACCGTTAGGTTTTGAAAGCCAACCGTTCTCAGTAAAAATAGCATATTTATTTGTCAATTCAATGAGCGAATAAGGATTTGGATAGTCGAGATACACACGCATGGGCGTATATCGGTTGGTGGCAAAAACCTGAATCGGATAGTCGGAATGTAGAATAAACTGTTGAGAAGAGGAATCGTAGCTACAAATATCATCAATGGTACATTCTTTCAAAGCACCGCCGTCGATTTCGTTGGAAACCGTAGTTTTTCCAAAATACATCGCCTTGATTTGCAGGGCTTTAAAAATCGCAAAGCCATTTTCTTTGAGTTTCCGTTGAGCCAACGACACTAAAAAATTGCGAAATGAATCATTGTAAGACTTCTTTTTGTTTTTTGTCCACTTCTTTTTTAGCTCAATCGAATTGGTATCAATATTTTCAAAAAATTTGTTGCCAGCATAAAAAGTTTGATTTCCGTCTGTTTCAAATTTTTCCATTTGAAATATTATCCTATGTCCAAAAGCATTATTTTGGATAATCAAGGGTTCATTTGCAGTTGCAACGAGTATTTTGTTTTTGTCATATTCGAGTCTTACAACTTCTGGATTCAAGATTTCACACGCATTATAAAAATCTGATTCACCCAACAAGGCTTGTTTAAATTTTCGCCATTTTCTGTTCCATTCTCGGTCGTGTTTGGCTATTACTTTTACTTCGCTTAGCTCTATTCCACCTTGCAGCGTAAAGACGAAGTTTTCAAATTTTATATCTTTTTTATAGATTGTTTTCTTGAACGTTGTATAACCCACAAACGAAATCACTAAATCAATTTTCTGGATTTTTGCAGGAATTTTGAGTAAAAACTCTCCATCAATATTTGTGGTTGTGCCAATGCTTGTGTTATTGACAAAAACATTGGCAAACGGCATTAGATTTTTGCTTGGGTCTAATACTTTCCCAGCGATTTGCCAGCTGCTTTGTGCATACATCCAAGTAGGAAGTAATAGAAAAACGAAAACTTTGAAAATGATTTTCATAGCTTTATTTTATCAACCGTTTTGCTCCTTTTACATCAATAATTTCGGCACTCAAAATATCAGAAGTTAAAGTTAAATTATGGGCAGATTGCGATAAAAATGATGAGCCGTAGCCAATCTCTTCTCGCCTAATTTTGCCGTTTTTTAGCTTTAAAATCACAGTCATTTCATTAGATTTCAAAGGAATTGTTTTAACGGGGAAATGATATTCAAAAAACTTGAGTTTATTTCTGTTTTGCGAACTTACAGTCAATAATTGTCCTTTTGGGTTAATTATTTTTACTAAACTTTTGGCATCTCCCACAACACAAAAACCACTTTTTACAAGCGAAATCGCTTCAAAAGTACCATTTCCTTTGCCTTTGAGCAATAATCCATTCAAGCCATCATTTCGTCCAACTGAAACTTCGGCTGAAAAATCATTCCCTGAAATTAGCACATCGAGGTTTCCATCATGGTCAAAATCTTGGGCAATCATGCCAAAAATTGGAGCAAATTGTGCTTGAATTGGCAATTCTTTTATTTCAAAAATGCCATTTCCTTTGTTTTCGATATAGCTACTTTTCATCCAATTTGCTTTCAAAATTAAGGCATCTTTTAGCTCTTCTGGCTTCAAGATTTCATTGATTGTTGCTTCCGAAAACTTAGCATAATTTGGAAATCTTTGACGAGTTTGCACAAATTGTTTTGCCAAATCATCACGGGTATTGTACGGAAATTCTTTGTATTTACCTTCTAAATCTTTGTAAAAAACTGTCGGAATGGCATCAAAGAAACCATCATTATTGAAATCTTTGGCATAAACACTTACTGGTTGCTCGTCGGTCGCTTGAAAAAGTGTATTTATTCCCAAATTTCCCGCAATATAATCCATATCACCATCATTGTCGAAATCACCGGCCGTTAGGCTATTCCACCAACCGATTTTATTTGCGATTGAATGATTTTGTGATTGAGTGAATGATTTTCCTTGATTATTTTTAATGAAAGTAATTGGCATGAATTCTCCTGCGAGAACTAAATCTTGCCAACCATCATTGTCATAATCTGTCCAAAGAGCATCGCAAACCAAGCCAATGTTTTTGAGTTGTGGAGCAACTTGGGCAGTTACGTCAGTGAAATTACCTATGTCATTTCTCAAGATATAACTACTCACTGCCTTTGGATATGCAGATGGCTCTACTCGTCCACCAACAAAAAGGTCTAAATCACCGTCGTGGTCATAGTCGGTAGCTTTTACACATGAGCCACTTTTCAGAAATTTCGGTAAAGCTTTTTCATTCCATTCAAAATGCCCTTTTCCGTCATTTATGTATAATTTATCTTGTAACGAAGGTGAATCTACTTGAAATTCATAGCTTCCGCTTACAATATATAAATCTAAGTCTCCATCATTTTCGGCATCAAATAGCAAAACTCCCATGTCTTCGGTTATTTTTTCCAGGCTATCCTTGCCCAAAAGTAAATCTATTACATCAAATTTTCCATCTTTATTTTGAATCAAAAATTTACCTTTATGTTGGTTCGCCCCACCTACAAACATGTCTTCAATACCATCACCATTGACATCTCCCACAGCAATTGCTGGACCATATTGCGAAAATTTATGTGGCAAAAGTTTCTGAACATTAAAATCTATTATATCATTTTCTTCATGCTTATAAATTACATTTAGTTTTTCAGAAACGTCAGTAAAAAATTGGTTTTCCTTTGCTAATTGTACGGCTGGCAAGGCAGGAATAGCATTTTTCTCTTCCACTATTATCACTTGATTTGCTTTAATATCGTTGAGGATTTGGGTTTTCCCGTTGCCCCAAACTACCTTCAATTGAGTAATTTTCTTGGTTTTTCCTAAGCCAAAATGAGCAATTGGCTCAACAGTCGATAAATATCCCCGATACGGCGAATGTTCATAAACTTGTTTTTGACTATTGCCATATTTTATTTCAAGAAAAGCACCAATTCCTCCTGTATTTGTAACGTTTCCTTTGAATTTTACTCGCAAGAAATTACTTTCTTCGGGTTTTATCTGCATTGCATTATTTTGGTAAACCGAAGCCGAATCATTGATATTATTGACCACATAATCTAAATCTCCATCATTATCAAGGTCGGCATAAGCAGCCCCACTCGATGAACTTGGCTTCGTAATTCCCCATTGTTCTGAAACATCTTCAAATTGAATCGAACTGCTATTTTTCCCTTTATTTTGAAAAGCAAAATTATTGAGTTTTACTGTTGGTACATATTCTAAAAGAGAAGATTTAGGCATCAAATTATTAACTTCATTACGATAAGCCAAAAAATCTTGGTCAGTAATATCTCTCGGAAAGCCATTCGTAATAACTATATCCCTGTAGCCGTCATTATCAAAATCTGTTACCATTGGAGTCCAACTCCAGTCTGTTTGGGCAACTCCTGCAAGCAGCCCTATTTCACTAAAAACTGGTTGTCCTGTTGCTGGATTTTTTCCTTGATTTAGTTGCAAAGTATTTCGAGGATATTGAAACTGATAGTCGAACCTTTCATTGTTTTGGTAAGTAGAATAACTATTTGCAGGAGTCATCATTTTTTTTCGATAGTTAGTTTCAGGCATCATATCTACTGCAATAATATCCATCAAACCATCATTATTTATATCAGAAACATCATTTCCCATAGCTGAGTAAGATGTATGCTTGAAATATTCTTTTGCTCGTTCGGTAAAAGTTCCGTTTTTGTTATTGATATAAAGCAAGTCATTTGTCAAAAAATCGTTTGTAACATATATATCTTTCCAACCATCTTGATTGATGTCAGTGATGTTTATTCCTAAGCCAAAAGCATCATCAAATATTCCTGCCTCTTTGCTCACATCTTGAAAGTAAGGATGATTATCTTTTGGGCTATTTCTATATAATCTATCACTTTTTCTTGAAACAGTTATTGTGCCTTTTTCTTGATATTTATTTGGAAAACGACTATCCTGCATCTCGTTTACTACCAAATAAAGGTCTAAATCTCCGTCATTATCATAGTCGAAAAAGGCTGCATTGGTTGTATGTGTTGTGTCGGCAATGCCATAATCTTTTGCCATTTCTTTGAATGTCGGGACACCATCTTTTCCTACTCCTTGATTGATGTAGAGCATATTTGCTCGTTCGCTTGCCAATTTTTTGGAGGTTGCACAAACATAAATATCAAGCAAATTATCATTGTTTATGTCAACCAAAGCTACGCCAGACGACCAACGATTTTCTCCTGAAACCCCAGCTTTTTGCGTAATATCTTCAAAGTGAAGTGATTCTCCATTTTTAGTATTGTTCAGATAAAGTTTATTGGCGATTGTGTTTCCTGTAAAATAAATATCAGTCAGATTGTCATTATTAAAATCGCCCATAGCTACGCCTCCGCCATTGTATATATACTCAAAAGTAAGGATATTGAGCGAATCACTTTCGGCAATTCGGTTGGCAAAAGCTATGCCTGTATCTTCTGGTGTGAGCTGTGTAAAAAGTGTTTTTTCTTTACAAGAAATAGTAAAGAGGCTTAATAAAAGGGCGATATAGACAGGAATTCTTTGCATTGAAATATTTAGGCTTTGGGAAAACAAAGATAAACTAAAAACGTCATGTAGAAATAAATTCCACATGACGTTTTATGATAATTTTAAATTTAGAACCTTAATAACAAATCATTAAACATTCATCATTAAAATCGCACGGGCGACCCCGTCATCATTAAATATTAATACCCAGGGTTTTGCTTCAATATGTCAGCTCCAAGTAAGTCAATTTGACCTTGTGGAAGTGGCAATAAAGCGTGTTTTGCTTGGTATGCAGCACCTTGCCCCAATGTATTAGGCAAGAATGTACTTTCATATTTCAAGTAAGCATTGATGTCGGCTACGTCAGTTCCCCAACGAACTAAGTCGAAGAAACGGTGTCCTTCCATTGCTAACTCTAACTTACGCTCAAAACGAACTGCAGTACGAGCAACAGCTTTATCAGTCCAAGTACCAGCATAAGGCTTGATTACATATTTTGCCGCAGGAGCAGCTCCATTCATAACAACAGTTTTTGCTGCACGAGTACGAATCTGATTTACATAATCACGTGCTTTCTCTAAGCTACCAATTTCAACTTCGCACTCTGCTGCCATCAACATAATGTCAGCCAAACGCATTACTGTTACGTTCAAAGCAGTATAGCCCGGAGTCCAAGAGCTATTATCTTGCAACGAACCTTTGTCAGTTTTGTAGTAAGAATATTTCTTTGGAGAGTACGGACCACCATTTGCTTGGTTACGAATCCAGTCGAAGCCTGGGTGTTGTTTCCAGTCTAAGAACATGATACCACGACGACCAATAGTATGGTCAAGACGAGGGTCAAGTTCGCCAGCATCTGGTGTAAACGAAGCACTTGACTGAACACCCATGTCAGTTTTTACTGCATTTGCTGGTGTATTGTACGAACCATCTAATAATGGTAAACCATCTTTTGTACGGAAAGAGTTTCCTAACTCAAAACTTGGTTGGAAGAATCCACAACAGTTACCTGGGCCATCAGGACCAGTGTTATATGGCCAGTTCAAATCTAATTCACCATTTGCATTGTTTACACTACCGGTTCCAGCAGCAGCTTGAACGGCAAAGATTGATTCTGAATTATTATCGTTAGAAGCTTTATATAAATCTGGAAAACTTGGTACCAAAGCATACTTTGTACCACCAGTTGTTACACCATTTGCAATCACTGCATCAAACAAAGTCTTTGCTTCAGCATATTTTTTCTGAGCCATATAAACTTTCCCTAAGTATGCACCAGCAGCCCATTTGTTTGCACGACCCTTTTGTCCTTGTGTTGCAGGCAAGTTGTCATAAGCAAATTTAAAATCTGCTTCGATTTTAGGGTATAAATCTGCACTATTAGTGATTTTTTCAATACCAGAACCTACATCAACCGACTCATCCACATAAGGAGTATTGTTGTAGTTTCTTTTCAATGAGAAATAGAAGTGTCCTCTCATAAATTTAGCTTCTGCTTCAATACGTTTTTTGTCGTCAGCACTCACATCCGCTTGTGCATCTTTCAATAAGCCTAAAACGTTGTTGGAGCGAGCAACACCTTCATACAAACCACGGTAGTTATCATTGATAACACCTTGTGTAGAAAGATATTCAAAACGTTGGATTGGATTGATGTCAGAGAAGTCACCTGGGTCAGTTCCTTTGTTTGCATCACCACCACGAACACTACCCCAAACCCAGTTATTTGGGTGAACCATACGAGTTCCATAACCGCTAATTTGCCCATAAGCTGCAATCAAAGCACCCTCAAGACCTTTCTTGGTAGTCAATTGAGCTTTCGCTATTGCACCAGTAGGTAGAACTGTAAGGAAGTCTTCCTTACATGAGTATCCTATCAAAGTAAGCAAGGATACTGCTAATGTTAATTTGTTAAAAATGTATTTTTTCATTTTTTAATAAATATTTTTTAAATGTTTATCATTGACACTTTTACATTTAGTAATTAATCTAAAAAACTAAATTAATTACTAAATGTTTTAAAAATTAAAATCCAAGATTAAGACCTACGTTAAAGCCTCTTGTTAATGGATAGTTACCTACGTCAATACCAAAGTTTGTATCAGCATTTCCACCTACTTGAGGGTCTAAACCTTGATACTTAGTAATTGTAAACAAGTTGTTAGTTGAAGCATATAAGTGCAACTTGCTAATTTTCAACTTATCTGTAAAAGATTTTGGTACACTATAACCGATAGCAACATTTTGGAATCTTAGGTATGAACCATTCTCAACATAAAAAGAGTTTGATTGAGTATTGGTACTAAAGTTAGAAGCTGTTTCAAAGATTGGTGTTGTTGCACCAGTATTTGTTGTAGACCAAGAATCTTTCACACGCTCAGAAATAGCTGCACCTGAGAATGATGGATAGAAATCAGTATACCACTTAGAGAAGTTGAAAATCTTATTTCCAATAGAAGTATATATATAAGCTGAAATATCAAAGTTTTTGTAAGTTACTGTGAAGTTTACACCACCAGTAAATTTCGGAACTGGGCTTCCCAAGTAAGTACGATCGTCAGCATTAATTTTGCCATCACTGTTTAAGTCAGCATAACGGAAACGACCAACGCCTTTTCCATCTTGTGCTGGGGCAGCTGCTACTTCTTCTTTCGTTTGGAACAAGCCTAAAACTTTAAATCCGTAGAATGAAGACAATGAATAACCCAATTGGTTACGAATAGGATTTACACCACGGAAACCAGGGTTTACGTTTGTCAAATACGTCAATCCATCTGCAATTTTGGTAACTTCATTTTTCAAGAAACTACCTGTTACGTTCAATTCATAACCAAAATCTTTATTGATTTTGCCTTTATTGATAACTTGGATGTCGATACCTTTATTGACCATTGTACCAATATTTACCGAAGGAGCAGCAGCACCAAAACCAGCAGTTGCAGTAATTGGTAATTGATATAATAGGTCTTTGGTATCTTTTTGCCATAAATCAACAATTACATCTAATTTACCTTTCAAGAATGATCCGTCAAAACCGATGTTTTTAGTTACACTTGTCTCCCATTTAGCATTAGGATTACCAATACGAGTACGGTAGTATCCATCAACAATGCTCGAATTTGAACCATTAATATCATAACCTGAGTTATCTACTCTTGTTGCATATAAGCTATATTGGTTATTAGGGTCAACGTTGTTTGAGTTACCCATTGTTCCGTAACCTCCACGAACTTTTAAGTCTTGTACCCAAGGAAGGTTTTTCATGAAAGATTCAGAAGATACACGCCATGCAGCAGATACCGCCGGGAATACACCATAACGGCTATTCACACCAAATCTTGAAGAACCATCACGACGTATTACACCAGTTATGATATATTTATCGTTGAAAGTATAAATTGCTCTACCAAAATAAGAGTTGAAGTTTACACCTCTAAACAAGTTACTATTTGGTGGATTTTTAACTCCTAAAGTAGTAATGGTTATATAGCTAAGGTCTGTTGAAAAAGGATTCAAACCATTAGCATTAATATTTCTACCAGCACCTGTATTCAAAGCCTCTTGACCTGCTAATACTTCGATGTTATGTTTTCCAAATGCCTTTTTGTAGCTGGCAGTATTAGTAAATGTCCAACCTAATGAATAGCCACTACCTTCGTTATATCCGAAAGCTGAGTTGTTTTCAGAGTTCTCATATTGCCAGCGAGTATAACCAAAGTTATAACCATTGAAATAGTTCCCTGCGATAGAAGTACGAATTGTCAAACCTGGAATAACATCTAATTCAGCATAAAGGTTTCCCATTCCCAAAGCACCAAAATTACGGTTATTTAACAAACCATCTTGGTTAGCTACTGGGCTACGTGGGTTGTTGAAACCTTTGGCTGCAGTTCCTGCATATCCACCAAATTCGTCATAGATAGGAATGATTGATGGCATACGGAAAGCTTGCAAAATGTCATTTTCGTCAGCAGCGATACCATTACCACCTGCACCACCTGTTTGACCTAATACTTGACGATAAGTCATTTGGAAGTTTTCACCAATTCGTAAGTTTTTCAAAACATTGAATTCAGTATTGATACGGAACGAATAACGCTTGAATGTGTTACTCATCAAGATACCTTGTTGGTCTTGAACAGATAAACCAACATAGAAACGGCTATTGTCTCCACCACCACTAAAGCCAAGAGAGTGTCTGTGAACAGCGGCTTGGCGAGTAATTGCATCATACCAGTCTGTACCTGCTTTGTTAGCTTTGATTACTTGATAGATCGCACCTGCTGATGGGTCAATGTTATATTTTTTCTGCTCAGCAGCCAAATCAACAGAGCCTGTTACACCAGGAACTCCACCAACACTTAAGTAGTCAGGAATTACGGGAGTAGAACCAGTTCCAAACTGAGGATGACCAAAAGCCTCTCCTGAATTACGTTTTGCATTCCAAGTCCAAGTAGCAAAATCTGTTGGATTCATCATTGCCTGACCATTACCTGGGTCTGTTAATCCATAGCTACCATCATAAGTAACGCTTAATTTCTTCGCATTTTTTGTGCCTTTTTTAGTAGTATAAACGATTACACCATTGGCAGCACGAGCACCATAGATTGAAGCAGCCGAAGCATCTTTCAAAACAGTAGTTGACTCAACATCATCTGGACTTAAGAAATCCGTTGAACCAACAGGTACACCATCTACTACATAAAGTGGCTCATTACCACCAAATGCACCAAATCCACGTACACGAATCTGAGAAGATGTACCTGGCTGTCCGTTTGTTACAACAGTAAGACCAGCTACTCTACCTTGCAATTGCTGCTCAATGTTACCTGAAACCACTGCTGTAAGGTCTTTAGATTTTACAGTTGAAATTGCACCAGTTGATTCACGTCTTTTGTCTACAGAATAACCCGTTACTACAACTTCATCCAAACTTGCAGCATCATCTTCTAAGCTAACATTGATTGTACTCTGTCCAGTTAATTTAACTTCCTGAGGTTTGTAACCAATTGAGCTGATTACCAACGAACCACCAGAGTTTGGAACATTAATTTTGAAGTTTCCGCTTGCATCACTAATTGTTCCATTTGTTGTACCTTTTACGGTAATACTTGCACCAGGCAAACCATCGCCTTTTGCGTCATTTACTTTACCGCTTACGGATTTTTGTGCGAAAGCCACAACTGACATCAGCCAAAGTAGCCCACAAAACAGCGTTCCTCTGATAGGAACAAAGTAGTTTTGTTTCATAGTTTTGATTAAGTTAAAAAATTAAGAAAAAAAATTGATTAGGTTTATTATTAATACATTTTTAAAAGGTTCTATTGAATATTACCTTATTAAGTGTATTTAGGACAAATATAAAGAATACTCTTGACTTGTTCCAAATTTTTCCTTAAAAATTAATATTTTTTATACAAATTGTAAGGTAAACTCCATTATTGTATCAAAATGATGCAATAATGGAGTTTATTATAGTTTTGCTATGTATTTTTATTTCACTCTAAAGAAATTGATGAAATATTCAAAACAAAATAATGTTTTTGCTCATTGAAAATATAATTTATGAAATGCCACTTGTCAAGCATTGTATTGTTTTTATATCTTTGTCATACAATTTTAACAATCTATAATAGCAATTAGGCTTATTATAATAGTATCCTTTAGATTTGCCATAAAAAATATCAAAAAAATACAATAAAACATTTGCATCTTTAAAAAAACTATTCTTAAATTTGTACAAATCTAAAATAAGTGTTTTTCTGACACTTAAATAAACAAAACTAACCTAAAAAAATGAAACCAAACACGCTCCTTCTTCTCTGGTGGGTTAGAAAATTTTCTATTTGAAAACTACAATCAATATATAGTTTTATTAATTTTCTTAACTTTTTAACATTCATTTAATCTCTATGAAAGTAAAACTTTATTCGAAGTACATTTTACTTGGCTTTTTCTCACTGACCATGCTCATGGCTCAAGCACAAAAAAAAGTTACAGGTAAAATATCAGACTCGGGCAATGGCAGTAGCCTACCTGGCTCATCTGTAGTAGTTAAAGGAACATCTACTGGTGTATCAGCAGATGCTAATGGTGACTACTCTATCACAGCACCCAATGGAGGCACATTGGTTTTTTCGTTTGTAGGTTATGCAAGCAAAGAGGTAGCAATCGGCAACCAAAGCATCATTAATGTTTCTTTGGAATCTGATGACAAAATGCTCCAAGAAATTGTGGTAACGGGTTATCAGAGCTTGCGTAAGAGAGATATTACTGGTGCAGTAACAGTAATTGAGGCAGAAGGTTTGAAATCAATCAAATCAAGTTCATTTACTCAAAACTTGGCAGGTAGAGCTGCTGGTGTAACGGTATCTACTTCGGGTTCTCCGGGAGATGCAACCAACGTGCGTGTGCGTGGTATTAGCTCATTTACAAGTAACGACCCTCTTTATATCATTGATGGTGTGCCTGTACAAGACCAATACCAAAATACTATTAACCCTGACGATATTGAATCTATTCAAGTATTGAAAGATGCTGCTTCTTCTTCTATTTATGGTTCACGTGCATCGAATGGTGTAATTGTAATCACAACAAAGCAAGGTAAGGCTGGCAAAACTAAAGTAACTTACAATGGTTCGTTTGGTTTAGTAAACGCAGTAAAAGGTTATGATCAAATTTTGAACACAAGTTCGCAAGATTATGCACAAGCTATGAAATTGAAATTTAGCACAGATGCAACCAACACGCCTCTTTTTGCTCAAAATCCAGCTTCATTACCTAAGTATATTCAGCCAATGGGCAATACTGTGGACGAAAGCACTTATGACATTTTGAATAACCAAATTTCATTGACTAACCAAACTGGTACTAACTGGTGGAAAGAAATGACTCGCACAGCACAAATGCACGACCATAGCTTGAACCTTTCGGGTGGCAATGATTTTGCAACATTCAGTATTTCGGCTGGTTATTTGAAACAACAAGGTATTTTGAATTTTACCGAATATAATAGAGGAACTGTTCGTGCTAACTCATCTTTCAAAGTTTCTAAAAAACTAAGAATTGGCGAAAACATGATGTATGCAGGCAACTGGGGCGTTGGTATTGGCTCGATTGGTGGAAATAATAACGAGCAAGGTGTAATTGGTAACCTATTAAAAGCAACGCCGATTATTCCTGTGTTTGATATTAAAGGAAACCCTGGTGGACACTTAACGGCTGGTACTGGTAACTTTACTAACCCAACGCAAGTATTGATTGATAACAAAAACAATAATAATAAATATAACCGATTATTAGGGAATTTTTATGGCGAGTATGATGTGATTCCTGGCTTAACGGTAAGGTCAAGTTTTGGTATTGATATTGGCAATGGTTTTAACAAAGGATTCAATTTTCCTCAGCCATATAGAGTTGAAGGAAATAAAACAGCCAATAGCTTTAACGAAAACTGGAGCAATACTACTACTTGGACTTGGACAAACACAGCAGCTTATGTAAAAACTTTTGGTCAAAAGCACCGTGTGAATGTTTTGGCTGGTCAAGAAGCAATTGCAAATAAATCAAGAAACATTGGCGGTGCTTTAGCTAACTATTTTACAACAGATGTAAACTCGTTCTACTTAGTAACGGCTTTGGCTGACCCCGGTTCACGTCAGACATATTCTGGTGGTAGCGAAAGTAGATTAGCTTCAGTTTTTGGAAAACTTGATTATGCCTTTGATGATAGATACTTGATTTCGGCAACAGTTCGTCGTGATGGTTCTTCTAAATTCTTATCTGATGTACGTTATGGTATATTCCCTGCGGTTTCATTAGGCTGGAGAATCTCACAAGAATCTTTCATGAAAGACCTTAATTGGTTATCTGATTTAAAGATTAGAGCATCTTATGGAGAAGTAGGTAACCAAAACATTCGTAACTATAACTTCTCTAACATATATGGTGGCTCAGTTGGTGGTACATTCTATGACATCAACGGTACAAATGGTAGTATTGCTACTGGTTATGCCTTGACGTCTCGTGGAAATGCTTCGACGATTTGGGAATCAGCCAAAACTTCAAATATTGGTTTTGATGCTTCATTCTTAAATAACTCATTGACAGTTGTATTAGATGTTTATAAGAGAAATACTAACAACCTTCTTTACAACCCTGCATTGCCAGGAACGGCGGGTTCTGCTTCTCCACCTTTTGTAAATGTTGGACAAATGGAGAACAAAGGCTTTGATTTGGCATTGAATTACAGAAAAAGTATCAACAAAGATTTAGGATTTAATACAAGCCTAAACCTTTCGCATTATAAAAACAAAATCTTGAAGGTTTCTAATAACGATAATAAGTTTTATCCAACTGATAACTTGACAGAGCGTTTACCACAATCTTCAGGTGTATTTATCAATCAAGTTGGATATGCTATCTCTTCTTTCAGAGGCTTTATTGCAGAAGGCTTGATCACTACCGAAGCTGAAAAAGCTAAACAAGTTGGTTCGGCAATTGGTGGTTTGAAATTCAAAGACATCAATGGTGATGGAACAATCAACGATGATGATAACACTATCATCGGTAGCCCACACCCTAAATTGACTGCTGGTTGGAACATCGGTGTAAATTACAAAAACTTTGATTTAAATACATTCATGTTTGGTTCATTCGGAAATAAGATTTTCAATGCAACAAAAATCCAAACATATTTCATGAACTTCAACTCAAACATTGCGAAAGATGTGTTGGCAGTTCAAGGAACAGGTTTGAATCCAAAAATCAATGGTTTAGATGCTTCAAGTCGTAGTTCTTCTACATTCTATGTTGAAGATGGTACTTATGTAAGAATGGCAAATCTACAATTAGGTTATAAATTACCAAAAGTAGCTATCAGTAAATTAGGATTAAATGCTGCACGTGTGTATGTACAAGGGCAAAACTTATTTACTATTACCAAATATTCAGGTGTTGACCCTGCCGTTTCAAATGCAAACATTGGTAACTCAGGAAACGTAAATGACCTTCGTACAGGATTTGACAATGGTAATTATCCAGCAAATAAAATAATGACAGTAGGAGTTAATTTAGAATTTTAATTAAAAAATTATTTATAAAATGAAAAAAAACATAAAAATTTCAATTGCAGCTATACTTTTGGTTTGTGTTGTTTTTGCTTGTAAAGACACCTTCTTGGACACAACTCCACAGGCGGCTCTTTCAAGTGCAACACTTACTTCAAGCAAGAATGGTGTGAACGCTACTTTGATTTCTGCCTACAAAAGTTTGGTAGGTTGGACAGGAAACTGGAACGAAGCTGCTTGGGGAACTGCCCCTTCAAACTGGGCATTCAACTCAGCAACAGATGATGCTCATAAAGGCTCTGAGCCTGGTGATTTGGACGATATTCTTACCTTTGAATTGTATCAGTGGAATCCTGCCAACGGAATTATCCGTTCTAAGTGGGTATCAACTTATGAAGGAATTGTAAGAGCAAACTCTGCTATCAACACTGGGAAAGAGTATTTGAAAGCAAATCCTGGTGAAAAAACATATGCAGATGCAATTGTTGGCGAAGCTACTTTCTTGAGAGCTTATTTCCATTTTGAAGGTTACAAAATGTGGAAAAACATTCCATATTATTATGAAACAGATACTGATTTTCAAAAAGCCAATGATCAACCAGTATTACCTTTGGTTATCAAGGATTTGGAAGCGGCGATAGCTCTTTTACCAGCAACAAAAACCGCAGCAGGCAGGGCTGATAAAACTATTGCTACTGCCTATCTTGGCAAAGCAAAATTATATGGAAAAGACTATGCTGGTGCTTTGGCAGCATTTAATACTGTCATTAGCAGTGGTAAATACAGCTTGTCAGATTGTTTCTATGACAATTTCAGCGTAGAAGGTGATAACAACAAAGAGTCAATTTTTGCAGTACAAAACTCTGTAAATGATGGTGCTGGTGATGGTGACAACTCAAACTTTGGTGAGCGTTTGGCAATGCCACATGGCTCAAGTCCTTATGGCTGTTGTGGGTTCAAAAACCCTACTTATGACCTTGGATTTGCTTTCAAAGTAGATGCAAATGGTTTGCCAATTTCAACTGAGGGTGCTACATTGGCAAGGATCAAAGCTGGTGCAAGTGATTTGTTGGACCCACGCCTTGACTATTCAATGGGACGTACAGACGTACCTTACCTTGACTGGGGCGTACAAAAAGATGACTGGATTCGTGGTTCTGGTTATGCTGGCTGGTATGCACCAAAGAAAAATGCTCATGCTGCTGGTGATGCAAGTCTTTCTGGCTCATGGGCTGGAGCTCAACTTTCAAACTTAAACGTTGAATTGTTGCGTTATGCTGACTTACTTTTGATGGCAGCTGAGTGCGAAGTTGAAGTTGGTTCTTTAACAAAAGCACAAGAATATGTAAACTTGATTCGTAAGCGTGCAGGTAACTGTGCTCAAGGTGCTGGTAAAAACATAAAAGTTGCTATTGATGCCAAAGAAATTACTTGGGCAAAATACAAAGTTTCTGTCTATCCTGCTGGCTCGCCTGCATTTGCTAACAAAGCTGCTGCAACTGAGGCTGTTCGTACAGAAAGAAGATTGGAACTTGCCTTGGAGGGTCATCGTTTGTTTGACTTACAAAGATGGGGCAACTTAGTTCCTGTAATGAAAGGCTACTTAGCAAGAGAAGGAAAATTGATTCCAGTATTAAGCTCTGCTGGTGTACCTGCTGACAAAAATTTGCAATACCCTATTCCATCAACTGAAGTTGATAGGTCAGGTGGTAAAATTAAGCAAAACACAGGATATTAATTCTGTTTGAAATATAAAGAAAGGGTGGGTTCTACTCACCCTTTTTTTTATGCGTACAATTGAGATTTAATGTCGTTTTTTGAGTAAATTTGGTGTCGTTTTAATAATTTTCAAAAAATATGTTTCGCAGAGTATTTCCCTTTTTATTATTAGCTTTTATCTCTTGTAAAGATGCCAAAAAGACTGATATTTCTACAAATGTCAGCGTTTCGCCTTTTACATTATTAGATGCTGGCGAAACAGGGATTGCTTTTGAAAATGCAGTTTCCGACCAAGATAGTTTTAATATACTCACCTACCGAAATTATTATAATGGTGGAGGTGTAGCCATTGGTGATATAAATAATGATGGACTAAACGATATTTATTTTACAGCAAATATGGGCGAAAATAAACTGTATTTGAATAAAGGGGGAATGAAGTTTGAAGATATAACTGAAAAAGCAGGAGTGAAAGGCAAAAAATCATGGGCAACAGGTGTAACATTCGCTGATGTAAATGCCGATGGTTTCTTAGACATTTATGTATGCTACTCAGGTGATGCCAATACGGAAAATAAAGAAAATGAGTTGTTTATTAATTCTGGCTCCCTCCCTAATGGGGCGGCAGCCGTTGCTGAGGGCTGGGGTGGGTTTTTTAAAGAAAAAGCAAAAGAATATGGTTTAAACGATGCTGGTCTTTCGACTCATGCTGCTTTTTTTGATTATGATTTAGATGGAGATTTAGATTGCTATGTGCTGAATAATAGTTATAAAAATCCCGAAAGAATTTCGCTTTACTCCAGACAAAGATATGAATATGATGCTTTGGGAGGAGATAGACTTTATGAAAATAAGGATGGGAAATTCGTAAATATCACTAAAGAATCTGGTATTTTTTCGAGCAATATTGGTTTTGGACTCGGAATTTCGGTGGGAGATGTCAATGGAGATTTTTATCCTGATATTTATATTTCAAATGATTTTTGGGAAAGGGATTATTTGTATTTAAATCAAAAGAATGGAAACGGTTCGTCGCCACGATTTAAGGAAACCCTTACCGAAAATATAAGTTATACCTCAGTTTCGAGCATGGGTGCAGACATGGCAGACATCAATAATGACGGAAAACTCGACATTTTTACAACCGATATGCTTCCGCCCGATAATTATCGCTTGAAAGCTGCCACCAAATTTGATGATTATTATTTGTATGATTTGAAATTTAGAAATAGCTATTATTATCAATTTGTCCAAAATTGCTTGCAAATCAATCGAGGTGATGGCACTTTTCAAGAAACAGCTCATTTTTCTGGCGTTTCTGCCACCGATTGGAGTTGGGGGGCATTGATTTTTGACATGAATTTGGACGGTAAAAAGGATATTTTCGTAAGTAATGGTGTTTATCATGACATCACCGATGCCGATTTTATAGATTTTATTGCCGATAAAGATGAAATCAAAAAAGTTGTCGAAGAAAACGGACGATATAGTTTCAAAGATTTTGTAAAATATTTACCCCACAACAAAAGAAAAAACTATGCTTTTATCAACAATGGTTCTCATAATGGCTCGCCTTTAAAGTTTGACAATTTAGCTAAAAACCTTAACCTCGACCAAGAAAGTTATAGCAATGGTTCGGCTTATGGCGACCTCGACAATGATGGTGATTTTGATTTAGTAGTGAATAATGTCAATATGCCTGCCTTTGTTTATAGAAATAATGCAGTTGAAGATAAAAAAACAAAATTCATCAAATTCAAGCTAAAAGGAAGCGAAAAGAATCCTTTTGGTATAGGAAGCACCATCAATATCTTCAGCAAAGGCAATCTACAAACTGCTCATAGCACGACCGCAAGGGGTTTTCAGAGTTCGGCGGATACTGATATTATTTTTGGTTTAGGCGATTGGTCGGGCATTGATTCTGTCAGAATTATTTGGTCAGATTTGAAAACGCAGCTTTTGTTGAATCCAAAATTAAACCAAACAAATATTCTTGAATATAAAAAGGCTACTGAAAAATATTTGCCGAGAAATATTTTTTCAAATCCAACTTTCAAAGAAATTAGTAATACGCTGATAACCAATGCTTTACACAAAGAAAATCAATATGTGGATTTTGATTTTGATAGATTGATGCCTCATGTTCTTTCTACCCAAAGTCCAAAATTGATACACGGTGATGTAAATAAAGACGGGCGAGAAGATTTTATTTTGCAAGGAGCGAAAGGTTCATCAGACAAATTATTTATTAATCAAGGAAGTAAATTCGTAGAAAATTTACAAAAAACATTCAATTTTGACATAAATGTTGAAAAAACCTCTGGAGCATTATTTGATGCCGATGCCGACGGAGATTTAGATTATTTGGTTGGTGTTGGCGGCAATGAATATAAAGATGGATTCAAAACGTTTGCCTCTCTTTTCTATGAAAATGACGGCAAAGGCAATTTCACAAAACAAAATTTGAAAGGTCCAAAATTCAACGGACAAGTGAGTTGCATCAAACCTTTTGACTTTGATAATGATGGAGATTTAGACCTTTTTGTAGGTGGAAATGCCGTTCCTGGTGCTTATGGTCTAAATCCAAGAAGTTTCGTTTTACGAAATCAAGGTAATGGAAGCTGGGAAGATTTGACCAATAATTTTACTGGTCCTATCGGCATGGTAACTGATGCCATTTGGACAGACATTAATGGTGATAAATATGCAGATTTGATGGTGGTTGGCGAGTGGTTACCCGTTACCGTTTTTGTCAATGAAATGGGGGTACTTGGTAGCCCACTTACGATTCCAAATAGCAATGGCTGGTGGAATACCATAGAAGCGACTGACATTGACCAAGATGGAGATACTGACTTTTTGCTTGGAAATTGGGGGCAAAACATGAAATTAAAGGCAAATCCTGAAAAACCTCTGAATTTGTATGTCAATGATTTTGATGACAACAAAAGACCCGAAGTTATCTTGGAATGGTTTACGCCTGAAGATGAAAAACCCTACCCGTTTGCAAGTAAAGCTGATTTAACAGGACAGATGCCTTCACTGAAAAAAAGCATTTTGAAGTACCAAGATTATGCAAAAAAACAAGTACCTGATTTGTTTGAAAGTAGTAAATTAGAAAAAGCAACCAAGAAAACAATTACAAATTTTAATTCGTCAGTTTTGCTCAATCAAAATGGCAATTTGGTACTTGAATCACTCCAAGATGAAGCTCAATTGTCGCCCATATTTACTTTTGAGGCCGGTGATTTTGATAGAGACGGCATAACTGATTTTTTTGCAGGAGGAAATTTCTACCGCCTAAAACCCGAAATGGGCAGGCACGATGGCAATGCTGGTGGTTATTTTAAAGGCTTGGGCAAAGGAAAATTTAAGTTCATTTCGTCGTTAGAATCGGGTATAAAGGTAAAAGGCGAAGTGCGTGATGCTATTACGATTGACAAACGAATAATTGTTTCGAGAAATGATGATTCGGTTTTGATTTTTGAGAAGAAGTAGGGCATTGAAAGCATCTAACATATTGATAATAAGATATTTACGTATTAAAAAAAATAATGAACAAAAAAAATCTCTCATTTCTATTCGTCTGCCTTGCTTTTTTTGGTTGTGTCGAAACCTTTGAATTGGACCTCACGACCAATCAAAAAATAACAATCGTAGAAGGTTTTTTGACTAATGATTTTATTAAAACGCCTATTTTATTAAAGGAATCTGTTCCTTCGACAACTGGTGGAAGCAACGTAACTTTAATAGCTGGAGCTAAAGTTTCGGTCATTGTAAATGACAAAACCACCATCAGTCTTACTGAAAAAGGAGAAGGTAATTATTATTATCCTGAAACATTTAAAGGTGAAATAGGCAGTACTTATAAACTCATTTTTACTACAACCAATGGTGTTCAATATGAATCTTCGACTGAAAAACTATTGAAACCGACTCCCATTGGCTCGGTTTATAATAAAATTGAAGCTGCGGGACTTTCAGATGCCAAAGGCAAAACAAGTCCAGCTTTTTATATTTATGTAGATACCCCAAATGCTGCCGAAACAGAAGACTATTTTATGTGGGAATGGGACTTGTATGAAAAGCAAAATGTATGTCAGACCTGCATAGGAGGCTATTATTACAAAGACCCACTACCTCTCGGAAGATGTGTAAGCGACCCTCTTTTGTCAAGGTATAATAATATTTTCGATTATGTTTGCGATAACCCTTGCTGGGAAATTGTGTATTCTAATGACTTGGTAACAGGTAGTGATCAATTTTATAATGGCAAAACCATCAAAGGTCAGTTGGTAGCCAAACTTCCTATTTATTCTGCAAGTGGGGCTTTGGTTGATGTCAAGCAATATTCTATTTCAAAAGCCGCTTTTAAATTTTTAGAATTAACTCGCAAGCAAGGTGTCGAAACTGGTGGTTTGGCAGATACTCCGCCCGCATCTTTGGTAGGAAATGTTAAAAGTGTTAATAATCCTTCAGAAAATGTTTCAGGCTATTTTATAGTTGCAGGCATCGAAAAATCACTTTATTGGTTAGACAAAAAAGATCTCGAAGGAAAAGGATTACCGACTGTCGGGCTTTTGGGCGGACGTGCTATTAAATATGAGCCAAGTGGTCCAAATACTACCAGACCACCACTTGCTCCTTGTATCGTAAGCAAATCACGGACAAATATTCAACCTAAGGGATGGGTGAATTAGGCAGGTATTGATGCTTTAAATTAAAATTTCCCCTGCTTGAAAAAACTACTGTGTACCCACAAGTATGGCTGTTAGACAAAGGGGATAAAAATTGCGATATTTGCGACATTATGAATAGATATAATGATTTAAGGTTAAAAAAAAGAGTTGGAACTTCTGAATGGCATAGAACAAACGCAAAGT
>JANNDY010000057.1:0-37356 GCA_031378345.1 Emticicia sp.
TAATACGCAAATGTTGCCAATACCAATTTGGTTATGATATTTACAATTTTCGTTATCACAATATTGTAACGCTCTATATTTGTCAAAATCTATTTTCATAGGACAAATATACTATACATAAATTAATAATCCAGTACCAAAACTTTCATCTAAGAGAAATTCTTTCCATTTCTTTAAGCCTTTACTTTCGGTGTCATTTCCAGAAACTTTATTGAAAATATGATGTGCTTCATCATTCAAAATCAAACAATTTGAACCTTTTCCAAAGCCTAAACTATCTTGAATCGAAGTTGTATTTTTGAAATAAACTGCATGGATATTTTCAATACAAATATCTCCATCTTTAATTGTTTGGGTGGCATCAATTATTCTTGGGTTTTTGTGTTTTGCATTTTCGGGAATCGCATTTTTAAGATTTGAGTTTGATGAAAGCTCTAAAAATTTTTCTGTCAACCCTTTTTCGATGGTAATTGATGGGCATAAAAGCAATACTTTATCAATCAGTCCAATTCCTAAGGCAATTTGAGCAATGCCATACATAACATAACTTTTGCCTGTACCTGTGGCCAAATCTATTGTAGTTCCTAGTTTTTGAGGTAATTGTAACTTACGATTATATTCTTGAAGGTCTTTATATCGGTTTTGTAAATGTTCGTTTTTGTGGTAATTGTCTTTAATTAAGCCTTCAATGCTATCATATTTGCCAGAAAATAGAAAAATAATGGCTTTTTCGATGGCTTCTTTCTGATATTTTCTATCAGTACAGAGTATATCTAAAAATCTCGACCATACAGAAAGGTTGAGTTTTGCAGGGTCATAATTTTGTGTAACTTTCAAAACCAAATCTGCTGTATTGAATACCTTAATATCTTGCATTAGTTGTTGATTTTTAGTTCTTCTTTGAATTCGTTGCCGTAGATGTCCACATAAACCACAAAAACTTTGTCGGTGCTTGGATTTATTTTTAATCTAATATCTTGCTGATGTTTGAGTTCCTCTCGCAATTGTTCTGCAAAAAGGTCATTTTCACTATCGGCAGTTGCTTGTTTATGTTTTTTGATTTTTATGAGGTCTTCGGCAAACTCAAATTTGCTCATAACGAAGTCTTTGCCATTGAAGTTTTCATCTATTAAAATCATGGCTAAACTCTCAAAATTCTCCATTTCTTTGCCAGTTTCCTCTTCTGAAAATAGAGATTTGAATTTCTTGATTACTAATTCGTTACCCTCGATAGTTGCTTCGACTTCTGGTTGACGCATGAAATGAAAACCTACGGCATCTTCTAAATCATTGACCTTATTTTTACTTTGTGGCTGGCGGAATTTCTTGAAATCAACTTTATGAAGTTCTTGGATGATGTGATAAGGCACTTTTAAGAAATAATAACGGATATTATCAATTTCGTGATAATCCGAAATAAAATCAACCGAATTGGCTGGTGCGATTAGATAAACTCGAAAACCAACTCGGTTTTTGAGGGAAAGATGCAAGTTATCTAAATAGGTTTCGTCAATTGATACATCTTTGTAATCCCAAAAACGCCAAACCAAAACTTGTGAGCCATTGATTTCGGCATCGAATTTTATACCGTTGATTGTTTTGGGCTTGGCGTTTGCATCTACATCAAAAAGATTCAAAACAAAAGATTTGTACTTGTCTTGATTGAGGGCAAATACTTTACTGAGGTCATAAACACCTGTATTAACCGTTACGAAGGTACGTGCTTGTTTTCCGTATTTTTTTGATGGGTTTTGTAGGTCTTTGCTGTCTTGAATTTGAAGTAAACGCTTCTGAATCGTGTAGAAAGATAGTTTACCAATATCGCAAGTTATCCATCTTCTTCCCAATTTTTCAGCAACTGCGGCTGTCGTGCCACTTCCTCCGAAGAAATCTAAAACAATATCATTTGGCTTAGATGAACACAATAAAACCCTTTCTAAAAGTTCTTCGGGGTTTTCTGTTGGATAGCTTGGGTTAAAAACATAACCGCTTAAATCCGTCCAAACATTATCAACTGGAACAATATCAGTTTGCAAATATTCAGGTAAGCCTCTAACTTTATCTCCATTCAAATTAGTAAATTGAATTTTATCATTTATTCTAATTCTCCCTTCTTTAATCATTGAATCAACAGTTTCTTGTTTAAAAGTCCAATGTCTTCCTTTGGGAGGGTACATTAATCTATCAAAAATTGTTCTTTCGGGTGGATTTCTTACGCCAGGTGAACTCATGCCTCTCCAAGAAAGTTCTGCAATATCACCTGAGAAAGTATCAAGTCTTTGTCTTGATACTTCATTAAAAAAGTAATTTGAAGTTTTTGAATAAAAAAGTAAAGAATCAGTCGCATGGTTAAACCGTGTAAGATTTTTTAATTGACGTTTGAATCTGTTTATCACAATTTCATTTAGAAAGCTCTCTTTTCCAAATATTTCATCAAGTACAAGTTTTATATAATGTCCAAAGTGATGGTCTTGCCGAACAAAAATTAAACCATCATTGGATAATAATTCTTTGGCAACGATTAGCCTTTTTCTTATAAATTCAACAAAATCAGCACCTTTTGTTTTAGCTGAATAACCTCGTTGACCTTTATTTCCATCATACTCATCTCCCGTTCCAAATGGTGGGTCAATATAAATAAGTTTTACTTTTCCTTTTACTTTGTCTTTGATGAGTTCGTCTTCGTTTTTATAGCAAGTTTTCAGAAATTGTAAATTATCTCCAAAAACTACCATATTTCGCCAACCATCAGCAAAGGTTTCTCGCTCGCCATTATATACCTTTTCAACCTGCAAAGGCACAGCAAAAACGCCATCTTCATTTGCCAAGATGTCTTCTTTTCGCATCTTGCCAGCATAAGTAAGTTCGTATTCTTTCTGAATGGTAGGAAATAATTTTTCTTTGAAATCAAATGGAAGGGCTTCTCCATTTTGTAAGCGGTCAATAAGGAATTGCTTTTCTTGTTCGGAGAGCGGTAGTTTCATAAGGGCGGTACAAATAAAAAACGTGGAACGTTGCATTTATTCGTTACCTGAGGCTCGGCAAAGCCTGAACAACAAAATAAAGCAACGCCCGCACGTTAGACCGCACAGGCGTTTACTGCTTCATTTTCCGTTGTTCGATTGAAATTTTGCCGATTTCAGGTAACAGAATTTTTAAGCTAAAACGCTAATAATTAATATTTTATAAATCTATTTTTTCTTCGCTATGGACGAATTAGAAATTCGTCCCACAATTTTTGTTTGATTCGCTTGCAAAATACGCATTATTTTTTGCTCCTAATCAATTTTTTTATTGCTGCATGTAAATTTATTATTTGAAAGTAATTCACAAGAAGGAATTTCCGTTGTGAAAACATCAGTGTGGCGAAAGTCCCGCTATTTTTAATAAAAAAGGCTTCCCTGCAATGCAGAGAAGCCTTTTTTGTGATTTGAGATTTTTGTCATCATCAAGGAAAATTTTTACTTGATGGAAGAATTGCAACCTTTTGATGAATATCTTGTAGCTCAATTGGAGCATCGGGTGCTTCTCTGCGGAAATTTCCACAACCATCAATGTAGGCACTAAAAACCGAACCTGCATTGGCTTTAAAACCCGGATTTAGCGTTACAGATTTTGCTGCATCATACTTGACATTTGTGCCACTTTGGAGTATATTATTTGCTGTAATAGTCTGGCCTGCTTCTAATTTGATAATGGCATTGCCTCCGATTTCATTAGAAACTGTATAAATATTCTGGCATAATGTGCTTATTTTTATTAAAAATGTATCTTTTAAGCATGTTTTGTCATCAATTACAAAATACGAATTTCCAATAATTGGGTTATTAATTGTTACTGTTCGGGCAGAGGTGGCAAGGCTTTGCCAGCTATAATTGCCTATCCAAGATGCCGAAAGTAGTACTGATGGCTGATTTGGAAGAATAGTAGTTTCAAATTTTTTGTTTACATCTTTCATAATCGTAAAATTGTCTTTTACGGTACCGTCTTCGGCAATCCATTTGGCATCAAGTCGTTTTCCTTCGATTTCTAAAAGCATTGACCCACCATGAGTTGCATTTGAAAAATACATAGCATTATGAGGATATGCAGGTTGCGTGCCCTCCAATTTCCCAGCCGAACCAGCCACAACATAAACTATGCCTTTGTTGGGTGATGTTGAATTTTTGATGTAGGGACAAGAATCACCAATGCCATCATATTTGCCGCTTGAAGTGCTTTTGTTATGCGTTGAGGAGTTGAAATCTGCTTCTAATCCATAATGCCCTTTGATGAGGCGAGTGCGTTCGTAGTCATGGCTGTGTCCACACAAAATCAAATCTACTTTATAATTATCAAGCATTTTGATGGTTTTTTCCCTAATCGGAACCAATTCTGCATCCTGCCCGCCACCGTCTGAACTGTGGCTTCCCATCGTGTAGGGAGGGTGGTGCCAGTACAAAATTGTCCATCTTTGCGTATTTGCTGCTAAATCTGCTTTCAACCAAACGATTTGAGGGTTGTTAATGGTAGTATCAGAAAGGCGTTCATTGTTTGCACCAAATGTACCATAGGAATCTAAACTTATGAAATGAATATCATTATAATTAAAAGAATAGTAGCCTTCTGTACCAGATGCCAAGCCACCTGCTTCGGCATTGGTAGGTAACGAAAAGTTTTGAAAATATGCTCCTGTTCTAAGATTTTGAGCCGAACTATAATAATCATGATTGCCGGGAGTAGGAAAAAGTGGCGTTTGTTTCATGATTCGGTCATTTTGATATTGACCAAAAAAATTGGTTTGATACTCCAAATCATCTCCATTTGTATAGGCATTGTCGCCTAATAATAGCCATAAATTAATATAAGTGCTACTTCCTACGTAATTCTGAAAAGCATTTTTTACACTTGTTTGTAGAGGTAAACCTGTACCGCAATCGCCTGTTAGCCAAACCCGTGTTTTCAGTTCTGTATTTAAACCAGCCGTCGGGAAAGTATAAAAATAATGTTGGTTGGAAGTCTGCAAAACGGCGGTGGTTGTGCCAATATTATAAAAATACTTAGTATTTGGCGAAAGCCCCGTAATATTGACTATATGCTCGGTAGTAGAAGTATTATCAGATACTTGTTGATTAAGATTATCGGCAGCCAAACCAAAATTTACACGGGAGTCGGTGGCAAAGTCGGTTCTCCAACGAACTTGCATTGAAGCAGAAGTTGCCATTTGGAGATAAGGTCCACGAGTGATTGCTGCTGTTGAATTATTGCCAGTCAATTCTAAATCAAAAGTAACATCAGAGCTGGTTAAAGAGGTTTGATGAATTTCTACGGCAATGGTATTTGAACCAACAATCAAGGCATTTGCTGCCAAAGTTGCAGTTAACCATGCGTTTTCATTTTCTGTGATGTTGGTTGTGGAAAAGGTTGTATAGCTTGGGTTAGCAATTATATTATCTCGAAAAACCTCTACGGCATTGATATAAACAACTATCGCATCATCTCTTTTAACTTTCAAAGTAAAACTACTAAACGCTTGCGTAACGTTTATAACTTTTCTGAAATAGCTTGTAACGACAGTATTAAGCCCGCCAATAACAGTCTGTTCATCACCCTCGCCATAGCCCAACTGCGAAGGTCCACTTTCCCAAACAAGAGGATCTGTATCAACAAAACCCACATTTCGCCAAGCCGTACCTTGATTTGTGCCACCATCGTGATATTTCCAGACATCTCCCGAAGTTACTAAGTTTATGCCAGTCAATTCTAAATCGAAAGTAACATCAGAACTGGTTAAAGAGCTTTGATGAATTTCTACGGCAATGGTATTTGAGCCAACAATCAAGGCATTTGATGCCAAAGTTGCAGTTAACCAATCGTTTTCATTTTCTGTAATATTGGTTGTGGAAAAGGTGGTATAGCTTGGGTTAGCAATTATATTATCTCGAAAAACCTCTACGCCATTGATATACACAACTATCGCATCATCTCTTTTGACTTTCAAAGTAAAATTATTAAACGCTTGTGAAACATTGATAACTTTTCTGAAATAAGTTGTTACAACAGTATTAAGCCCACCAATAGGGGTCTGTTCATCACCCTCACCATAACCTAATTGCGAAGGTCCGCTTAACCAAACAAAAGGACTTGTTTCATTAAAACCCACATTTCGCCAAGCCATACCTTGATTTGTTCCATTGTCGAGGTATTTCCAAGTTTCGCCAGATGAAACGAGGGCAGTTTGGGAAAAAACATTTGCAGAAATGCAAACAAAAATAAAGAAGAAATTTTTCATGAGAGAGGAGTTTACAATACAAAGTTTACAAAATATTCTTGGAATAACCTAATTTTTTCTTCTAAAAAAACAATAATGTTAGCATATATGTTGCTTTGATAGCTTTTATTAGTAAAGGTTTAAATTGATTTTTGGAATTAGTTTGCACAACCGAAAATACAAATAGACAAAAAAATGCGTAACATTGCGTTTTGTTTGAAAACCTTTTTTTTATAATGCAAAAATCAAAAACAGTTGCTTACTCTCGCACCACAATTACCGAATTGATGATTCCGTCGTATGCCAATTTTGGTGGCAAAATTCATGGAGGAATTCTGCTTTCTTTGATGGACAAAGTAGCTTATGCTTGTGCCTCAAAGCACGCAGGTGCGTATGTCGTTACGGTGTCGGTTGATGGCGTAAATTTCTTGCAACCCATCGAAGTTGGCGAGCTACTTTCGCTGCATGCTTCGGTCAATTATGTGGGGCGAAGTTCGATGGTTATTGGTATTCGGGTCGTGTCCGAAAATGTAAAAACGGGTGAGCAGAAACATACTAATACTTCCTACTTTACGATGGTTGCCAAAGACGATAATGGTAAGCCTACGGAAGTTCCTATATTGATTTTGGAAAACCAAGATGATATTCGACGTTGCCTTGAAGCAATTAAACGCAAGCAATTTAGAGAACAGTATAAAGATGAATTCGATAATGAAAAATCAAGTATGCATATTTCAGAAAATTTGTATTTGTTTGATAATGAGAGAGTTATAGTGAATTAAGAATGTAGAGTTACGAATGTCAAAATAATGTCGTTTTATTAAGGAATTAGACGACCACGAAGTGGTCAAACGTGAATAGTACCGAATGAAATTCGGGTAAAAGTTTAGGTTTTTTTACGGTCCTGAAAGGGTCGAACTTATTTTTAATCAATCCATAAAGACATTGAGTGTAGAAAAATTTTCAATTCCGAATTTGAATTATTTAAACTTTTTTATGACAAAAAAAATTACAACTTTTATTACTTTTTTAGCACTAAACTTTAACCTTTTTGCACAAAATATTGATATAAATATCCTTAAAAATATCAATCAAAATCGTAATCAAAATCTCGATAAACCTTTTGAAAATCTGAGCAAAACCGTCTATCCGATTGGTGCGGCTGTGCCTCTTGGTTTGCTTGGAATTGGCTTCATAAAAAAAGATAAAAACCTGCAACGCCAAGGGCTTGTGGCATTGACTTCTTTGACAATTTCGTTTGGCACAACGTATGCTCTAAAAAGAATAATTAAGCGTGATAGACCTTTTACAACGTACCCTTTTTTAAAGCCAGCAATCTTAGAAACCGACCCTTCGTTTCCTTCGGGACATACAACTTCGGCATTTGCAAGTGCTACTTCGCTGAGTTTGACTTGTCGAAAATGGTATGTGGTCGTACCTGCCTATACGTGGGCGGGTACGGTTGCTTATTCTCGCTTGCATTTGGGGGTGCATTACCCAAGTGATATTTTGGCGGGGGCAGTTATTGGGGCTGGTTCGGCTTGGCTCACTTACAAAGCAAATCGTTGGTTGCAGAGGAAAAAGTCCGCAGCCCACAGTCAATAGTCGGCAGTCAACAGTAAGAAAAAACAACAATAATTTACAAATTCAAAACTACATGTTTGATGCGTTTGCGTTTCCAAGTATAGGTAATATGAACTTTGCCATCGTTGGTCTGAATAACCGCAGGGTATGAAAATTCTTCTTTCGGTTCATTTTCCAAAACTGCTATTTCTTTCCAAGTAATACCATCTTTTGAAATAACAACATTTAATGGCGAACGCTTTCCACCCCATTCTTGCGACTCTTTTGTTACATGATTATAAACTAATAATTGACTGCCATTTTGTAAAGTAACAGCATCTGTGCCAGAGTTTGGGTTGGGTAAAGTTGTTACTTTTAGCTCCGACCAAGTTTTGGCATTATCACTTGAAAAAGCCTCTAAAATATAGCCATTTTTGCTACGGCAAAGTATTTGTAAACGTCCATCTTGCAAAAACAAAACACTTGGCTGTATCGCAGAAAATGCCTTCCCATCATTGATTGGAGATGTTTTTTGCCAAGTTTTACCTGCATCTTTAGTCATTTCAAAATGCACACGCCAGCCATCATTCTCTGAGCTGGTTGGACAAAGCAATGTGCCATCTTTCAACAAGACAGGCTTGTTTTTGATAGGACCCAAGATGCCATCAGGCAGTTTTTCTGCCTTCGACCAAGTGATTCCAGCATCGTTAGAGCGTTTCAACATTCCCCACCATTCGGACGGGCTTGGTCCAACTTTATAAAAAAGTAAAAGCTCGCCTTTGGGCATTTGAAACAGCACAGGATTCCAAGAAGGATACCTTGTTTTTTCATCTTGAATACCATTGGCTACTTCGATGGGTGCTGTCCATTTATCATTTTGGAGGTGACTTATCCAAATACCTACATCTTTGTGTTTTTCGTGCGTACCGCCAAACCAAGCAGCGATTAAACCTTTTGGGGTTTCGGCAATTGTAGAAGCATGGCAAGAAGGAAAGGGAGCATTTTCATAAATAAATTCAGCTTTAGTGATAGGGTTTTGAGCAAAAACAGGGAAATAAATGCTCAAAAAGAATAAAATTCGTAGTAATTTCATATCAAAACTTTGTTTTTGTATTAATATGCAAAGTAATGATTATTTTGAAAATAGCAAAAAAATCGAGCTAAACAGTTTTGTTCGGCTCGATTTTTTACGTAAAACAATTTGGAAAATTGTTTTGCTAATTACATTTTTGTTCCAGGCATTACCAAAGTATCAATCACGTGAATAACACCATTGCTTTGGTTTACGTCAGCGATGGTAACTTTCGACATACCACCTTTTTCGTCAGTCAAAATTACACTTTTGCCTTTCATTGAAACTTTCAAAGTTCCACCTTGAACAGTCTTCAAGATGGCAGTTCCGTTGCCAGCTTTGATTTGTGCTGCAAGGTCTTTTGCATTCAATTTTCCTGCTACAACGTGATAAGTAAGAATAGAAGTAAGTGTACCTTTGTTTTCTGGTTTTACTAAAGTTTCTACTGTTCCTGCTGGCAATTTCGCAAATGCTTCGTTGGTTGGAGCAAAAACTGTAAACGGACCAGCACTCGAAAGTGTTTCTACCAAACCTGCTGCTTTTACTGCTGCTACAAGTGTAGTGTGGTCTTTAGAATTTACGGCATTTTCGATGATGTTTTTTGAAGGAAACATGGCGGCACCACCTACCATTACTGATTTTTCCATTTGTGCAAAAGAGCTTACTGAGATAAGAACTGAAACGAGAGTTACTGCTAATTTTTTCATTGTTATAATTATTTGGTTTTTATAATTGTTGATTATGACTTAACTAACGGAACTGCATTAAACTTGGATTTATTATTTTTTAATAATTTTATAAGTAATTGATAATCAGTTGGTTATGAAAATATATTTTTCTCAAGCAAAAAAAACCTTCCAACAAAGCTGAAAGGTTTTTTGAAAAAAACTCAAATTTTATTCTAATTGCAACAGCCTCCGCAGTCGTTGTATTGCCAGAAAAAGCCCCAACGCCTAATGTCGGGGTCGAGTGTAGAATTACATAACTGAACACCACCAGCTAAGTTTCCAGCAGCAAATACGCTACCACAAAGTTTTGATACAGTTGTCGTATTTTGATTACCAGTTACACCACTTAAATTTATATAATTAGTTGAAGTTATCACCCAATTTAGATTTCCACCTAAGCCAGTCGAAAGAAGGAAGTTTTTACCAATAGCTCCTCCAAACGTAGCCGAACTATTAATCGAACTACTTGCGGCAGTACATCTACCTACAGCATGGCCATCTCCAAAACCCGTAAAACTTCCCCCTTGAAGTGTTAGCACTTCATTGATTGTTGGCAAAACTGCACCATTCAAATTCAAAGTCAGAATAAAACCATCGCCATTAATTGTTTTGCCTCCAAGTGGAAAAGTGCCGACTGGATTGGCACAAATTTTTAGTTTTGGGGCATAAGTTCCACCACTAAAACCACTTTCCAGTGTTGCTCTTAAGGAGTTTAGATTATCCCCAGCGTCATCGCCCGAATAGGCAATTTTATAAGTATTGATCGGGACAAGATTTATATCGTAGCCAATGATGTAAATTCCTCTGCCAACTCCTGTCAAAGCGGGAGTACCACCAATTCCAATACAACCTGTAAAAACCGAAGAAGGTGTAACGGTAGTGTTAAATCCTCCAATGACTAAGACTTTATTGTCATAAAACAGAATACTTTTTACTATTTCGTTTTGTCCGGCAGCAGGTGCATCTGTAATTACACCAGCATTTGCTACAACGACTGCACCAGTTGTCATGGATAATTTTCCTACAAAAACATCGGTATTGGTAGTTGCAGGAATACAATATGCTCCTGTCATTCCACTTTCGTAGCCTGTAAAGTACAAGTTCCCCGCTTCGCCAAATGTCAAATCTACACCACTATCAAAACTTGCACCGCCAAACTGTTTTGCCCAAACGAAATTTCCTGCAAGGTCGAGTTTTGCTAAAAAAATATCAGTCGAACCCACAGATATTAGAGTAGTTGGCGAGGGCGTTGCAATGGTTACCGAGTTATCGAATGTGCCAATCACATATACCCCAGTGCTATTTACTTTTATGGCATTTACGCTGACATTATTTGCCGAACTCACAGTGCCAATGCCTTTTACCCATAATGTTGTGCCGTTGGCATCATATTTACTGATAAAACCCCAGCTTCCTGTTCCTACCGATATAGAGAAAGCTCCCATTTGATAAGTAGTGCCTCCCAATGGATTTCCTGGGCAAATACCCACCTCGAAAAGCTCATTATTGTAGGTTTCGCTTTGTGCAAATGAAATAATTGTGCCAGTGAGTCCACCACCCAAAGAGGACGCATTATTAAGTCCCAAGCAACAACCAGTGGCATCATTGAAGCCAGCAGTTGAAGTCGTTGTGGTACAACGCCACACACTTCCATCATAAACTCTCAGACAATTATTGTCAGTATCATAGCAAGTGCTTCCTTTTTGTGGCGTAGGAATCGCCAAGATTTGGGTATAAGTACGCTGGGCAAAGTCAAGTCTATTTGGCAAAACGCTCGTGCTTTGTGCTATTGCATTCAGTGCTAATAGGCTGATAATGAGGTAAATAGAGATTTTTTTCATGATTGAAAATGTATTTTTAAAGGTATAGAACATTAATTGATTTTATGCCAGTCTGTGCCATCAGAAACTATGTGGAGCACAGTTCCTGTTATTATAAAAGTGTCAGTTGATGCAAAACCTGTTTTGAAAGGAATACTCGTTACAAGCGGAAATCCAGTACCATGATTTACAATAAGGTATTCTCTCCCAGTAATAGCAGCAGCAGATGGAAGTGTAACTGTAACGCCACCACCTCCAGTATAAATAAGTTTATAATGAGAATCGGTCAACGTTATACTTCCTACAAAAAGCACAGTTGAGGCATTGATAGAGCCACTAATGCGGGCATTGCCATTTACTTGTAATTTGCCGTTAGGGTTAGCAGCTAAACTTGCAATAGTCATGTTTATTCCAACAATATCATTTGCAAAATCGCCACCGATGAGTGGTGTAGCACTATTTGAGTTTTCGATGTAAAGTTTGTTAGCTCCCAATTCGTTGTAACCAGCTTGGAAGCCGATGGCAATATTGCCTGCTGATGGAGTACAATAAGGGGGAAATCCTAATGGCATGCCACCATCAATCATTTCGTAGAGAGCCTCAAAACCTATGGCAACATTATTTGAAGTTATTGTATTTTTACCAAGACTACCCATACCCAATGTAACATTATAACGCCCAATAGTTGTTTGTGCTGAACTTCCTACGCCAACGGCTACATTTCCTATCCCTTTATAATCACAAGTGGTACTGGATAAAACTGAACTCCCATATCCTTGCAAACTACCTAATGATCCACCTCCAATACCTATATTATAAGACCCCCCAGAGGCATTTAACATCGCACTATGACCAATAGCTACATTATAAAAACCTGTTGCCGTTCTGAACGTAGAAGGTCCTATGCCACCACCTTGATGACTTTTTAATGCAAAGGCCCCAACAGCTACATTTGAACCACCATTTACATCTGTTGTCAATGCTTGATAACCCAATGCCGTATTATAATTGCCAAATCTGTACGGAAAACCATTCGCTGTAGTAATCAATCCATTGAGATTTTTAAGTGCTTGAATACCCACTGCAGTATTTCCTATTCCATTTAAATTGCTTTTGAGGGCATCGTTACCTAATGAAAAATTTTCTTTATAGGTAGCTGATGAATTGGAAATATGGTCGCTTTTAATCCCTGATGGCAAAAGCGTAACAGAGGTAGTATTGTCATGTACCGTATGGTTCTGTGCATTTACATTCAAAATTAACAAAATACCATTTAAGGTGATAAATAGAAGTTTTTTCATGATTGTAAAATAGTTTAAAGGTTTATTAATTCAAAAAATACCTTTTTACGCCTTCGAGAAGGCGTAATTATTTCTCCATTTTGGAAAATGATTTGTTGGTCATCAATTTTAAAATCAAATTTAATTAACCAATCTCCATTGGCCACCATCATAAATAATGTGAATTGTTATACCAGGAACACAACTACTTATTGAAGAGAATTGCCCTGTTTTGATGGTCTGCGAAAATGTCAAACTTCCACCACCTTGATTTGTGATAAAATATTCTCTACCCGTTATGGCTGTAGCTGTGGGTAAAGTGCATGAATGTCCGCCAGCACCAGCATAAAAAATGTGGTGCATTGTGGCATCCACCGTAAAATTGCCAGTTGGCACATACACGGGCGTGATGATTGAGCCTGTAACATTCATACCCTGAGCAGTAAGAGTGCCACCTAAAGTTACATTTCCTTTGTCTTGAACAAGATTTGCCCATTGAAACCCATCATATATTTTAGGTCGGTGGCTATCCATGCTAAATGTAAGCATACCTTTTTTGGGTGGACTGATGGCTGCCAAACTTGGAGTATCAAGTAATGGTAATTGAATATGTGAAGGATTGACTGTTGTTGAAAGAGAAACAGGGCAAGTACAATATCCCGAAAGAACTAAAGTGCTTGTAGTAATACCTGTGTAGGCTAAACTAAAACCATAAGACGGAACACAATATCCTGTAAAAATCTTCCATACAGCATTACAAGGCGGATTTATGTCTGTACTTGTACTTTGCGAAACATAATAGACATAGTATTGATGAGGTAATTGAAAACTGCTAAAACCCTCAATATGCCAATAATTATTGCGTCTTGAAATATAATAATTGACAGTATAACCAGGAGTCATACCAACCGCTGGAAATATCACAGTTGCTTTATAAACATTTGTTCCTGCATCATTAAAGGTTATATAACAATCGGTAGGGGGAACACTACTGGCAGGAGCGAATGTCATGTTTAGAACTGGGTAAGTTGTCGAGCCACTTATGGTGATTTGAGCCATTGACCTAAAAGCTAAAAAGCTAATAATCAAGCATATACATGTTTTTTTCATGATAAGAATATTTTTTAGGTTTAAAGAATTATTGAAATTTAATTAACTAATCGCCATAGATTTCCATCAGATACTATGTGTAATGTTACACTTGGTAAGCTACTATTTATGGTTGTAGAAGAACCAGTTTTGATGCTTAAAGAAAAATTTAAACTTCCCCCTCCATGATTTGTAATATAATATTCCCTACCTTGAAGCCCAGCTGCAGGCGGTATTGTACAAATATGCCCACCTACTCCATCATAAAAAACACGGTGCATCGAATTATCTAAAGTTAAATTTGTAGTGAATATCCTTGAAGGAGAGCTAATGGAGCCAGCCAATGTTACAGACGAATTTGGTGCCATGACACCAAATGTTGAACCTTGACCTATCAGCACGTTGCCAGTGGCATCTGCACCAATTATTAGTTTTGCATTTCTTGTAAGTGTTCCTTCGGCAGCAACATTTCTTAAAATCATTCCTGGAAAAGCTCCACTCATATAAACTGCATCGCCAAAGGTCAGTGTACTATTTTCGGGTATTTTAATCTTACCTTGTGTGGTCAATGAGCCACCCAAATCCACATTTCCTTTGTCTTGGATAAGATTTACCCATTGAAAACCATCATAGACTTTCGGACGATGGCTATCAACACTAAATGTAAGCATACCTTTTTTTGGTGGACTAATAGCTGCCAAACTTGGAGCATCGAGCAAGGGCAATTGAAGATGTGAAGGATTGACCGTTGTTGAAAGTGAAACGGGGCATTGGCAATAGCCCGAAAGAACTAAGGTGCTTGTAGTTGTACCAGTATTGGTTATTGAATTGCTATAATAGCAATATCCAGTATAAATTGCCCAAGTAGTGTTGCAGGGTGGATTTGGGTCAGTACTTGTGCTTTGCGAACGATAAAATATATAGTATGGTCCACCACCCCATGTACCTTCGATATACCAATATCCTCCACGTCGTACAATCCAATAGGTAATAGGCGTTGTCGAGTAGCTTAGGTCATTTACGGCATAAATATTTGTACCAGCGTCATAAGCTGCGGGCATACCACAATATGCACCAACAGAAGCAATTGCTGTACTTGGTGCCGCCCCAAAAGTCTGATTAATTGACGGAATCGAAGAGCCAGTAATTGTTATTTGTGCCTCAGAATTATAAGCTAATAGGCTGATAATCAAGTAGGTAAATATTTTTTTCATATTTGATTTATATTAATTTTAATTATTCATAATTTCAAAAAAAGCCTTCCTACGTCGGCGTGAGGGCGTAATTGTTTCTCCATTTTGGAAAATGATTTGTTCCTCCTCAATTCGCTTGATGCTATCAATATTGATAATGACGGACTTGTTTATACGAAAGAATTTTGGAAAGCCCTGAAAGCGATTTGCCAATTCTTTTAGCGTTGTTGCTACTATGATTTTCTTTCCATCAGTAAAGAAAACTTGTGTATAATTGATGTCGGCTTGTAGGCGAATAACCTCTTCGGGGTTGATGGTTTTTCGTCCGCCAATAAATATTGATGGTGTGCTCATGGCTTTAGTTTTATTGTTTATTATATGAATACTGGAAGTGAAAAAGGTAAACAGGGTTTTGAGAAATGTTTTTAAAATGCTGATAGTCAGTATGTTATCAATGTTTAAAATACTTAGAGCCTTTTGAGAGATGCTCTGAGGGAACGAAACAGGAAAACTCTTACAGAATTGAGTCAAAAGTTTTCAAACACTTTCTTGATTTCAACTTCAGTTGTCTCTTTTTTAAGGTTTTCTAATTGCAGCGAAGAATCCTTATTTGTCTCACTTATTTTTCTTTGTAAGGCTGCTTTATCTACAAAAAATTCAGGTCTTCTGCGATTCATTTGATTTTTATAAACTTCAATAAATTGTTCGCTATCCAAGTATATATGTTTCAAATTATCAACTATTTTCTCGAATCGCCTCACTTGCGAAAACTCCGCAGGGAACTCTCTTTCAATCGTACTAGCATCATTGCTCATGCCAATGGCGTCATTTGCTACTCCCGAGTAATCTGTAATGCTATTTTTTATGTTTTCATTTTTGATGAGTTGGCTATTTTGTGAAAGAGTATTGAGTGAACGCCCTGCAAAATTTTTCAATTTTTTGTTTTTGAGCATCTTTCTTATTTCTTTTTCAGCAACTGGATAGGTTTTGTCAAGTTTTAGATAGATTTCAGTAGCATTACTTACCACTTGAAAATAAGAATCTTTGCGTTCTCGGTCTTCTACTTCCCAATTGATTTTGTTCCGAATCTCAATTTCAACTTGTTTTGTAGTGGTCAGTTTTGACTCATCATTGGCTGTAATTACTAATTGAAAAACCTTTGAATTTTCTTCGGGTTTTACAAAATCAAGTGCGGGTTTCCAACGAAAAAGAAAACTATTTGCCGATTTTTTCTCTAAAAATTGATTGACTTTGAATGCCGTTTGTGGAATCGTATAAAAATCAAAGTTTTTCAAATCATTGTTTTCATCACTAATATTTATCTCAATCATTAATTCATCTTCTTCTTCGATTTGGTATTTGGGCGAGTCTGGCACCAATTGAATCATGGGAGCTTCGTCAATTTCGCCTCTTTTCAATATTATTTTGTGCTTTGTTGCGAGTTTTTCTTCTGTGTTTAGCTCAAAAACCTCAAATTCGATAGTATCAGGCAACATTCGTAATTCTCGACTATTTAGCAAAAAACTTAGATTCCCGTCGGGCAAAAGTTTTAGATTTGGGTAAACATTATCAATCATACGAAAGGCAATAGCATCACCTTCGTCATCAAAATAGTATTCTTTGGCAAGTATTTTTGCAGTTTCGGTATTTGCTTTCTGCACCCAAACAATCTCTTCGGCTTTGGGGACTGTTGGGGGCGTATTGGTATTTTTGACTATAATGCTTACCAAAACACTATCTGCTGTCAGCAAAGTATCTATTTTTGCAGAGGCTTTGATATAAAAATCAAATACTTTGGTAGGCTCAACTCTGGTAGCGGTTTTATAATCAGGTTGCCAAGAAAACACACCCTCCGATGAAATATTCATCGAAGGGTTTATGTTTTCACTCAAACCCCAATTAATAGTTAGGCTATCTTTTTTTTCTTCAAATGCTACTTGAAATGACACTTTCTGACCTTCGTTTGTTTCTTTTGGCTCAATCATTTTCAAGCGAAACTGAGCGATTGAAAGTATAGGAAGTAATATAAATAAGAGGGTTTTCATAAAAATAACGTTTAATTATCTGCTGTTTTCAATGCTGATTTGTTAATGTCGGACTGCTTAAGGCTTGCAGCATCTATTGCACTCGTTCTTGAGGTTGTAGAGATAACACCACTTCCACAAACTTGAGCAATGGGGTATTTTGAACCATCTGCTGGGCGAGTAGAAAAAGAATCAAATCTAACTACTCCATTGTTTACCAATAAAATACCAGCTACATGAGGTGCTGCCATCGAAGTACCTGAAATAGTATTGTATCCACCACCCATCCATGTTGAATAGATATTTCTGCCAGGTGCAGCACAATCTACTGGCGGAGTTCCATAATTTGCGAAATTTGAATATACATCGTTATTATCTATTGAGCCAACGGTATAAATTCTTAATCCATTAGTACAGGCAGGAGAGAAGCCACTGGCAGGCATATTGCTGTTTCCTGAGGCAAGGGTAACAAAAACGCCTTTATTTGCCATAGCAATAACGGCAGCACTTATTGAGGTACTGCAACCAAAACCACCCAAACTCAAATTGGCAACTTGCGTGCAGAAACCTGCATTTCGGGCAACATCAGCCATGAAAGTTACGTAGTTGATGCCTGTAATTACGTCTGCCCAAGTTCCCCAACCACCTGCACTTAGTACCTTTACTCCTGCAATAGTTGCACCCGCCGAAACCCCTCTCATACCTTGCGTATTATCAATAGCACCGATGACTCCTGCGACGTGAGAACCGTGTCCATTTCCATCATTGGCAGAAGGCTCAGATGATACAAAAGAGACTCCATAAGACGGATGATTGATAAGGTCGGGGTGGGTTTGGTCAACACCTGTATCAATTACCCAAGCTAATTTTTTGCAATTTGAGGAAGGAGGGCAGCAAAAAGGCTGTCCAGCAGTCTGATATACTCGCTTTACTCCCCAATCAATTACTTGTGGAGGAGGAGGCAAAAAGCCCTTTTCTTCTATAAAATTGATGCTTGCAACACCATTTCTTTCTATAGATTCTGTTAAGCCACTTGCTTTGATTTTGGCAATGTCTTCGGGGCTAAATTCACCCGCAAGACCCGTAAATTCTCCAAAATAAATGTTTGTGATTTTGGCATTTTTGATACCTAACTCACTTAACTTTTTTTCGATGTCTGCTCTTGCCATTTTTTGAGCATCTTGAAAGTTGGTTACACGCTCATAAGTAAGTTTTTGCTTAAATTTTAGAATGTAGCTGTTAGCCAACAATTTTTCTTGTTTTTGAATTTCCTCTTTTGAAACTTCGGAAACATCGCCGCCTTTTTGTGCAAAGGCACTCATTGATAAAATGCTAAAAAGCATTAGAATTGTTTTTTTCATGATATTTATATGTTTTTATTTTTCCCCTACCTCCTACAAGCCGAATCGGGTTTTTGCTTTTGTTTTGAAAGTTTTCTGTTTTGTTACTCTTTCTTTGTCATGTACTGGGCGTCCCCCTACAAGCAAATGTTATTGAAGAATCTTTATACGCAAACGGTTCCTTTCAGGATGACAAAAATTGCGATACAAAACTAATTTGCCTTTCAACGATGCAAAGTTGAGGAGAAGCCATAAAACAAAAAATCCCCAATTTGGGTGAGAAGAATGAGGGAATTTCAGATTGAAATGCATAAAAAAACAGGCATAATAAGCTGATAATGAGCTTACTATGCCTGTTTAAAAAAAATATTACAATATTTCTTATCTAATTTTTCACCTTATGACGAATAATATAAAACCCATAAGCCACCATGAGATTGGTAATGACAATAAAAAGTGGAGAAGACAAATACCATGAAAGTTTCAATAAATTACTTGAATATGCAAAAATAATTCCCATTAACGTTGAAATCAAAATAGAAAAAAGATTAATAATCAATAAAGCTGAAACAATCCAAATAAGTGCTTTCTTGTATGTACTACTTTTGTATTCGAGAACAATTTTGCGAAGTAATAATATTGAGACTATAATAACAAACATAGCTTCAACAGTTGTCAAATAGCTACTTATAAGAGTTTTAGTGGTGAGATAATCTTTAATCATTAAGCCAACGAAAATGACGCAAAGCAAAGCCAAACCCCACTTCATTTCTTGTCTAAAATTAAAAATAGCATGAAAAAGTAATGATACTAAAATAATATCAATGCAAGGACTTAAATAAAAAAAGAATTGATTATTATGATTAGAATAAGAAAAATAATAAGCCAAAGCAGTAATTAAGAGTGTCCTTACGGCATTAATAGCAGTTATTTTTAGAGGGAAATTAAAGTACTTCCATCTAAAAACAACTACTATTGACGGAATGGCATGACTTATAAGACTTAAATCATAAGCTCGTTCGATAATTTGAATATATTGTTCCATTAATGATTAATATTTCTAACTCGAAATTTAAACAGAAATATCTGGAAATACAATCAAAGAGGTGGGAATGGTTTTATTGATGGTATTGCCCCATCTGGTCCACCGTCACCTACTTCGGCAGTTGTAGCGTATTTTTGCAGTGATTTCATTATTACTGGTACATCATCTTTTGAGATTCCAGAAGCCTGTTCGAAAACTAAGTGTATTTGCCCATCTTTTTCTATTTGTTTATTCATGCCAAAACTAATAACAATTCCTGCAGAATCTTCGTTTTCGAGTAACATTTTGGTAAGTAATGTTTTTCCGATAAAATAACCTTTGGTTACCTTACCGTCTTTGAGTTTTACTTGGTCGGCAAAAATTTTTTTTAGCTGTTCTGCGTCAATGGCATTTACCTTTACGATGCCCTGACGGCTTAATTTGTGAGCGAGTTTCATTTTCATATTTGTTTTATTATTTTAAATTGTTTAATTATTTTAAGGAGGTAGTGTAGCTAAATAACCTGTAAAAGTTTGAATATAAGTATTTAAGTTAGGCGTTTTGTTGGGTAAGGGAAAAGGGACTTTATTTAAGAAATTTTTAATTTCAATTATATCCAAAGGTCTTTTTTTAATTTTTTTTGCCATAATTTGTAAATTAGCGACCATCGCTGCAACAATTGCACTTGCTAAGGAGGTTGAACTATATTTATAAACTGAATCTGAAACTGTTCCTGTAGTTATTTTATCCCCAAAACAAAAACAATCAATCCTACTTCCAAAGTTTGAGGTAAGAAATTTTTGGTAAGGGGCAATTGTATTTACAGCACCCACCATAATTGCACCTGAACTATTAGATTTAAGTGGCATAATCCCAGCTCCAAAAGTTGAATATTGAGGGTCATCTAAATCACGCCCACCTGGAAAGAATTCGCCACCATTGCCAGCAGATTCAATAATTATAAATCCAGCTTTAATTCCAGCTTTTATTAAATTGAACATTCCTCTTTCAATCTCGACAGGAAGGTTATTGATTCGATTTGATGAAATTTGAAGTTCTAACAAAACAATATCGCCTTTATTTACGATGGCATTATTAGTATTGTATATATTTTCAGGGTTAACATAAACATGACCTAAAACAGATGCTAAAGATGCTTCTCTTCTATCATATAAGGGTGGATTGTCTGGTAAAGCTAAGGTGGGAGTTTTCCAAACTGATGCTATTTTTTTAACAGCATAAGGACAAAAACCATTATAAGTTGATAGATTATCAGGAGATTCACCTTTAAAAAGCACATTCAATGTATTAGTTCCATGTTTAATTTTAGGCGGTGATAAATAATTATACCCCCCCCCAAAAATTGAAGAAATATTTAAAGCTGTTAAAATAGATGTGTTCCAACCTTGTTCAACATCAACAACTGTAACATTTGGTATTGGAGGATTTATATTGGTAATCCCACAATTTTTAAATAATGAATCAATAATTGGAGGTAATAATAGAGGTGGTGGTGGTAATTCTGTAGCAGCAAGTGAAGGCGTAGTAGCAGAATTTGAATCCTTTGACTGATTTTGCGGAATAGGCACAGCTTGTTTAAATTCTTTAACTCTTTTTTCTGCAATTCTTGGTGAGGCATTAACTTCTTTAATTCCAACAAACAAACCATCTAAACGATGTGGTGCATGTGAAACGGCAATATCAGAAAGGTCAAGAGGTACTTCAGATGAAACACTACTTGAATCATTAAAATCGGATAATTCTGCTCTTAAATATGCATAATCTATTCCAGACTTTGGACTACTATTTAATTTTTTCAATATATCTGATACTCGACTTTCATCTACTTCAATAAAATAATAATTCAATAAATTTTCTCCAATATGATCTGATCTATCTTTTGCCATTTGCATCAAGTTAACAGGACAAGCTGCTTCTGTTACCGAAAAAAGACTTTCAAGTTTGATATCAGAAGTTATTAAATTCAATGATGCCAATAAATTTGCAAATAAGGTTTTGCTTTCTTCAATATTACCTACACCAGTAATAGGGATATAAAGCAATCCAAGTCTATTCAAATTAAAGGGTGCGAAAAAATCTTTTGCAACAATTATTTTGTCTGGATTTGTATCAAAAGTTTCTTTTTGTAAGAAAAATTCATCTTTAATTTTAATAACAATTCTTGCTGTAGCCATAATTTTAAATGTTTATAATTAGCTTATTATCAATTGATTATAAAATTTTAACACTAAACTAACTTCCACTCCAAAGCCTTCACAACGGCTTCGGAAGCAGAATTGACGTGGAGTTTTTCATAAATATTCTTTACATGGCTATGTACAGTATTGAAACTAATATCACAGGCATCGGCAATCATTTTGTAGCTCATGCCTTTTGTCATGCAACCCAATACTTCTTTTTCTCGCTGTGTAAGTGCCACAAAAGTTTTGTGTGCCTGTGCATTTTGGTTCTGAAACATCGCCAAAACCCTTGCCGCAATATTGGGCGAAAGCGACGAACCCGACACATGCACATCTTTTATTGCCTGCACATATACCTCAGGGTCGGGGCTTTTCACGATATAGCCATTTGCCCCCGCACATATCGCCTGAAATATTCGTTCATCATCTTCATAGATTGTCTGTATCAGTATTTTTGTGGCAGGATATAGTTTTTTTATATCAAGCGTAGCCTCCAAACCACTCACATGGGGCATCTGAATATCCATCAGCACCACGTCGGGTTGATGTTTTTTTATAGCCCAAAGGGCATTTCGAGCATCACCAAATGCACCAGCCATCCAAAAACCTTCAGTACTTGCCAAATACAACGAGAGACTTTCTCGCAGGTTTTTATTGTCTTCAAACATCACAACCCGAATCATAAGATGATTTATTAAAAATTTAAACATAGCAAGACTAATTTTTTATTTGGGCAAAATTAATGCTTGCATTTCGAGTAAAAAACCCCCAATATTGGGGAGAACCCCACCCCCCTGCCCCTCCCCAAAAAGGAGGGGAGATAAAAAATGTTAAAAGTCCCTCCCTAACTGGGAGGGATTTAGTGTGGGGTTTAATTCTCAATCAATATTTATCGTCAGCAAAATACTTGTCCCTTTGCCTATTTCTGACTCAATTTTAATTTTCATTTCGCTTTCTTCGGCACGTTTTTCAAAGTTAAAAAGTCCGTTTCCTTCAAATACCTCGTTGGTATCAAAGCCACAACCATTATCTTCAATTTGTATGTAAATCTGACCTTTTTCGCTCCAAATTTTCACACTCGTTTTGGTAGCTTGTGAGTGCTTCACAATATTATTAATACTTTCTTTAAAAATCAAATAAGCGTTCTTTCGTTGCTCTATCGAAAGCAAGTTTTTATCATTAACTTCTTGATTATCAAATACTAAGGATATATTTTTTGCAGCCAAAATCTGCGTAGCAAAGCCTCTGATTTTATCAATAAATTGCTGGAAATCATCGTTTTTTGTCTGAATCGCCCAAATCGTATCTTGAATCAGTTGGACAGATTCGGTTGAATTTGACGTAATTTTGTCTAATATCGGAGTTAGCTCAATGGGTGATATTTTTCGAAGCAAGGCAACAAAAATAGCAATCGAATTTAGATTTGAACCAACTTCATCGTGCAAATCTGCCGCAATGCGATTCCTGATTTCTTGTACTTTTATTTTTTGCCGTAAATTATAAATCGAGAAGAAATATGCTGCAATCCCGATGATTGTCAGCACATAAAAAATCATCGAAGGCAAAAACCACCACTCCTGCCAAAATACTTGTCGGATATTGACAGGCAGACGAAAAAGCACCTTTTCATTTACTTCTTTGGCACTGATTTCTAAAATATATTCACCCCCATCTAAGGTAGGAAATTGAATAATAGGCATAGTGCCAATCTCTCTCCATTGAGCAAACTTATCTGTTTTTGGAATGCGATATTGATATGTAAGGGGCTGATTATCAGTATTTTGAAGTTGAATCGTAACGATTTCGTTGTATTTCAGATTCAGCATATTTTTAGCTAAAATCATTTGAATTGAGTCTTTTTTGAAATCACCCTTTTGCAAATGCCAAACATCAGTCAAACGAAGATTTTGAGCCGATAAACCATAGCAAAAGACAATAAAAATACTTGAAAATACAGCTGTTTTCAAAATAGTAGATTGGGTATGGTGCAATCTATTTATTTTTAGATAATTTTCAAAGAATTGAGGTTTTTATTTTGGCAAAAACATACTCTAAATTAATCAGGTATCTTCACATAATAATATTCTTTCGAAGCCGTGCTTGCACCAGAAGTATTAGCATGAGTAATGCAACCACATTCATCAATGTCATATACAAAAATAGTAGTCGTGATTGGTAGTCCTGTGGCAACAATTGTCATGGTTTTGGGAGCATTGTAAGAGGTAATTCCAAAGATTTTTAGCCCTTGAAATTCGGTCGAAATGCTATTGATAACATCAGTATAATAAGTAAAAGTTGTCGTTTTTGATAGGGGCGTGCCAGCATTTCTGGTTGTAACAATTTTGGTCAAATTGCCTGTTAGCCAAGTATAATTTGATGTTACAAGCACTTTTCCTTGCTTTTCGACCAAAGTAAGCACTCTTCCTGCCGCATCGTAAGTATAAGTTCGCTCAACTGGAAGTGTTGCCAAACCTCCAATGTTTTCGCCAGTTGTACTCGAAGTAACAACCAATTCGGCATCAGGCAAAATCTCGTCGTCGGTCGTGAATGTTGTGCTAAGAAGTTTATTTTTAATACTTCCATTTCCAGACAAATAGTTGTATGTTATCACAGTATCTAAGGCAGTTTTATAGAAAATCTGACGGTTTTCATTGTCGTATTCGATTTTTGAATAAAGCCCATTATCATCAATATTTCTGATGTGCTTGTTTTCGCAAGTATTGGTACAAACAACTTCTGGTTCGCAGGATATTAGCAATGCTAAAAATCCGAAGGAAATGAGTATTTTTTTCATGATAAATTTCGGTTATAAAGCTAATGTATAAGCCAACAAAATCACTTGATTATAATAAGGTTTGAAAGGTTTTTGGGCGAGATTTCCATCTAATTTTGCACGATGTGAAATTGAAAAACCTTTAAAAAGTGTAAATTTTGTTAGGAAAATGCCACTTAAATGCCCATTTTTTAATATTTTTTCAAAATAACTCGAACTGGCAGATAGCGTATAATTCATGTCTATTTTCTTTTTATAAACACGCTTATATTTAAAAATCATTTCAGCACCAAGCCTTTCTGAGATTTTGGTTTTGTAATGTCCATCAGGTTTTTGCTCTTCAATAAAAGCACCTTTATCGGCAATAAATTGGTCGGTCAGTCCAAAAAACTTTACAGCATAAGGCGAAATCGAAACACCAAAATATTTGTTGTATTGGTACTTCAAGCCTGGTGAAAGTTTATATTCGTAAGGGTTCAAAAATCTTTGAATCTGTCCCAATTGGTCGTAATCTTTCAAGTAATTGCCCTCGTATTGCTTAAAAACTGGTGTTTCGGCAGTAACGATGACATTTGCATTCCATCGGCCATTTTTGCGTAAGGAATATGACAAATTATGAAAACTCGTGAGGGCATCTGCTGTGTTTTGTGAGGGTGTTTTGGTGTTTGATTTAAAAAATGAAAATGTCCAGTGCAATTCATTTTTAAACTCCAAGAGACTTTCTTCTTTCACATAATTGAAATCAATGTCCACTGCATTGGTTGTACTAAAACCTTGCTTTGGGGCAGACGTTGGGGCATTGGCATTGAGTGTGTGCGAGAGATTCAAGCCAATACTCAATGTTTTTTCCCAAGCAGGCGTTTTTTCTTCCTCTTCGGTTTTGGTGCTGTCGGTTTGATCAAAAGCACCAAAAGTAAGGCAAAATGAAAGAAAAAATAGAGTTTTCATGTTATTTTGGAATAATGTTTTGCTGAAAGTTTAGGAGTATCATGCCATCAATAAAGTAATAGTTTACCTAATATTATTGACGGCGTTTTTTGCTGTATCATGTTTAGTTTTCAAGACATTGACCACTTGCTTTTGTTTTTCGTTAAGACTTTCTTTCGTAACGAAGAAATTTCCATTTTCAAGCAGTTTGCGAGTTTGAGCAATTTGAGCTGCTGAAATTCCCGCTAATGGGCCAGCTTTTGGATAAATTGTAGCAATTAACTTATCAATTTCTTCACTAGATAGCATTACATTTTTAAAATCCCAACCTTCTTCGGTTTCAGTTACTGTAGGTGTGGCTTTTTCGCCAAAAGTTGCACCTTGTGGTTGTTTGCCTGATGCCATACCTGAGCCTACCTCACGGTTAGTTCTGATATTTGACCGAGAAGTATTTATTGGACCATTTGCTGGTTCTTGTGCATAAACACTTGATAATGAGAGTATTGTAATTGAAAATAGGGCGTTTTTTATTAATTTTTTCATTGTTTTGGTTGCGGTTCGTCGCCACGATTTTAATTAAAATATTGAATTGATACTTTATGAATGAGTTTTAAAAAAAAGGTAAACAGGTTTTTGAAAAACATTTTTATAGCACAAAAAAACCACTAATAATTCATTGATTATCAGTGGTTTATGAATTCTTTTATCAAAAACCTGCCTATTTTTGGCTATTATTGCCATTTATTTAATGCCATTTTCTTGAATCCCTTTTTTCATATTTATATCATTGAGTCCTTTTTTGCCTTCCGAAATTTCAACGCCAACCAAAATGTCTTTTTCAATAATTGGTTTTACAACATAATACAATATATCTTTTTTATCAATACCTGTTTCGGCATTATAAAAACAGGCAATGCCAAAGCCTTTGCAATCAATGCCTTTGGGGTTTGTGCCTTCAAAAAGCCTTAAATTTCCATTTGATACGACAACAGTTCCTGTTACAACTCCACCATTTTTAACTTTAAGGTTCACATTCCCCCATTTAGATTTACCCACACGGTAATATCCTTTTGTAATAACAATTTGTTCTACTCCTAACTCTTTTGCAATGTCGCTATGCAACTGAAAATCTTCTTCATAATAAAAATTACGAATTGTTCCATCTTGATTGACGAGCATATTTGGGGCATCTACTTCCTTTATTTTTTCTTTGCTAATAGTCATATCAAAAACAATGTATCCTGCGGCTCCAATCTCTATCTTAATTTCATAATCTCCATCTTCTAAATCTTCTGGTAAAATAATTTCACCATTTTCATCTGTTTTCGTTTCGAAAAAATATTTAGCAGCAAGTTTTCTTCCAACACATTTTTTTCCAGCAATTGGACTTCCAACTTCAATTAACGGATTTCCCGGTGCTACGTCGTCGGGGCTTAGTTCGGTAAGAATTGTGCCGCTTTGATTTACTATAAAATTATGAAAAGGCGTGTGGCGGCTACTACCACTACCTTTTACAGTGCCATCCCAGCCCTTTCTTTCGGCAAGGTTTTCAGAATCGAAACTCACCATGAAAAGTGGTGGTTTGCCAATACCTTGAGTTATGGTTCTTAGGGCTATGGTATTCACAATAGGGTTTGTACGAGCTGATTTTGTAAGATTGGCTGCTGTATTTGCTGTATTTCGTGGCAAAACACTTTCTTTTTCAGTATTTACCGAGCAAGAGCACAAGGCGAAAATCAATAAAAAGATAGATAATTTGAGTGCTGTTTTCATTTGAATTTGATATTAAAAGTTTGAATAATAATAATTTTTTGAGGTACTTCTATATGAAGAATCTTTTGTGAAAAAGGTAAACAGTTTCTTAGAAAATATTTTTTGAAAAACAAAAAAACCACTGATAATTCATTGATTATCAGTGGTTTATAAAAGAAGATATTCGACTATTATTTCAGCAATTCCTTTGCCTTTTCGCTAAATTCAGAATCACTTTTAGCGATTTTTTCGAGTAAAACCTTTGCTTCGGTTTTATTATTTTGTTTCAAATAAATCAAGGCAATTGCCCAATTTGCTTTTTCGGCATAAACGCTATCGTGCACTATTTTTGTTGAAAATTGCTCAATTGCCTTTGGATAATTGCCCTTTGCCGAATATGCCAAACCCAAATAATAAACTTCTTCGGTCGTTTTGTCAATACCTTTTTCTAAAATTTCAATTACTTTATCAAATTGTTTTTCTCTAAAAGCCTGTGTCCAAGTGCTGCGGTCGTCAGTTCCTTGAAGCGTACCAGGATTTTGTGCCAAAAGCTCAGTAAAATATTGATTTTGAGCTACTTCGGCAGTCATTTCTGGCGTTTTGTTAGAAAAATAAAACCAACCAATGCCCGAAACAATGGCTACTGCGGCAGCAATTCGAGCAATATTATTCATCGAAAAGAAAGGTTTTTTAATAACTTTCATTTCAGTCGCCACAAAAACATGGGCATCATCTTTCAGCCAATCTTTCACTTGACTTTTAAGATTCTGCACTTCATTTTCTTTCACAAAAGCCCTTATTTGCTTGTGCAGAGCCACTTCTGCTGCCAAATCGGCATCAAGTTTCAAGTGATTTTCAAAATCATTTCGTTCATTTTCTGCCAATTCATCATTGAGATAGGCTTCTATCAAGTCGGTATTATCTTCTTTATTTTTCATTTTTTAAGCCGCCAATTCATAATAAAATTTTTTCAAATATTGCATGCAACGATACTTTGTTGCCTTCACGGTATCGGTATTTTTAAAATTCATGCGTTCTAATAATTCGTCTTGCCTTTCTTTATAAATAATGGTGGCATTGAGCAAATCTTGGCATTTAGTGTCTAATTTCTCCCACGCAGTTTTGATGCTGATTTCTTGCTGATAATCATCTCGTTCTTGAATCATTTTGCTCAAAAAATCTTGCTCATCGGCAGGTAATTGTAGCTCAAAATCTTCACCAATTCGGGCATCAATTGATACACCAATAAAGTGTTTTTCTTTGCGTAATTCACCAAGCCACAGGTTTTTTGCCATTACATACACCAATGCAAAATGATTGTCGGCATGAGCGATTTTGCCTTGTTGAGCATTCACCCAAAAGCGTGAAATAGCTTCGGCAAAAACATCTTCAATATCAGCTTGATTGGTTGTTAGATTTCGGAGGCGAGGTTTACAATATTTCCAGCAATCGTTGTAAAAAGCCCTAAATTCCGTTGGGTTCATTTTGGGTAGATAAGAGTGATTCTACCACATAATTAAACCATCTCCATCTGATTTCCAAATAGTGAACGATTTTTCTTGAAAAGGTAAACAGAGATTTTTGAATTAAGAATTAAGAATTAGGAATTGAAAATTGTTAAAGTATTGATAATCAGGTTATTAAATTGTTTTTCTTAAGAATTTTTGAAAGAAATATTTTCTATTTTTCACCAACAAAAACGCAATCAAAATCAAGCCAATTCCGCCAAAAATCCACCAAAAATAAGATGTTTCTGCAATAGGAGAGGGGTTGCCGACCAATATTAATGGCGACCAATAAAACGGGTGAGAAAGTACCAAATCTTTGCGATATTTGTTCAAATAATTGAGTTTGGCGGTGCGTAATGCTTCATCTTTTGGCTTTCCGTTTTCTACTAAAGTTACAAAATCTCTAATAATTTCTGAAGTTTCGGGGCTACTTGTTAGCTTCCACAAACTCATTGCAACCGACTGACTGCCTGCATGAAGAAATGCCCTCGAAAGATTCATCACCCCTTCGCCATTATTCAAAATACCTACGCCAGTTTCGCAGGCGTCCAAAATCGAAAGTTCGGCGGGAATACTTCGGGCATAAATATCATGTACAAAAAGGCTGTCTTTTTCAAATGCCAAATACGATTCCATAGGGTCGGTGGGCGATGCTCCTGCGTGCATCGAAAGGTGTAAGATATTTGTACGATTCGGAGATTGTTCGTCAAAAGTTTGTTTCGTAGCCGATGCTTTCAAAAAAGATTTTCCTGAAAATAAATTTGACAAAAAGCTTACATTTACTTGGTTATAAGGCAAATCCGAGCCTTTTTCATAGCTTGGAGCAAAGCCAAGATATTTCAAGGAGAGCGATTTGTCAGTTTTCGGAATTGTATTTTTCCAATTCATCGTAGCCGAAGGTAAATAGCCAATTGTGAGTTTTTCGAGCAAATAAATATTACTTTCTTTCAAACTGTGTGGCTGTCGAACCAGCAAACTTTCAAACGGAATATAGTTGAGCTCGCCATCAGCTACAATTTCAATATTTGCAATCTTTTCTGTTAAAATTTTATTGATGTTTTCTGAAAATAATGTATTATAAATTTTTAAAGATAAATTTACGTAATTTGAGCTTACCGAATTTCTAATGATTTCGTTTTTGAAAGCAACAATGTTTTGTTTGAAATCGGCAGGAAGATTTTGTTTTAAAAAATAGGACTTTTTTGAGGTAATCAGAAATATAAAGAGTGAGTTTTTATCAATAAAATATTCGATAAGTGCTTGGTTATTAGACAGTTTTTCTTGAATTTCTTTGGGAGAAATAGGCTCAGTATCGTATTTGTATTTATAATATTCGGGGTAATCGTCTTTGAAAAGCTCCTTTAGTTTCTCTAAATCTTGACTTGCTTTCAATAGTCTATTTCGCCATTCTGCTACTTGACTTGGTTTCTTTTTTTCATCTCTATAAATTAGGTTTTCAAAAACTGATATTCTTTTGTGTAGTTTATAATCTTGTTGTGTCAGTGTTTGTGGTACACCTTCATGATTTTGGTTTTGAGTGGCTTTTACAGCTTCAAAAAGTACAACGGATTTGTTTTTTTCTGAAAATCGAAAGGCTTGGTCAAGATAAACTTCATTTTTTGTGGCTTCATATTTTTGATAGGCGGCATCAATTGCCAACCCATAAATTTGGTGGGATAGATTTATTAAAAACAACTTCGAACCTTCTAATTGGAAGTTATTTCGTTGATAGTCAATGAGTTGGTCTGCCAATTGAGCTGTAGAAAGTGCTGCATTGAGGTTTGTTTTTGGATTGAATTTAAGCAATATTTTGAGTTTATCAGTTAATGCCAATAAACATTCTTTCTTGAAACGTACTTGACCGATGCTTGGATTCTGCGAGAAATTCTTAGAAACAAAACCATCTGAAAAAGTCTCCAAACTTTTTTGAAAATAGTTAAGTGATTCCGAAAAATCCCCCTTTGAAGCAAAAATATTTGCTAATAAATGATAACTTTTTCCAGTATTCAGGTTGTCTTTTACAGTCTTTTGCAATATAATTCCTTGCTTGATTGTATCAATGGCAGCTTCATATTGTTGTCGGTCATAGAGCCATTCGCCAAACTGACGGTAGGTATTACCAAGTTTGTTTTGAAACTTATTTTCGGTTTGTAGCTTGAAAGTTGCATCAATAAGTTTCTTGGCTAAATCTGGTTTGTTAAGAGCCGTTTGTTTGAAAATTTCAATTTGCCCGTTTTGTATATTTCCAAGAACTATTGGTTGTGTTGCAAGCATTTTTGCTTCCAAATAATACCTATTTGCTTCCTCATAAAAATTCATTTTTGCTAATGAATTTGCCAATTTCAACTTAGCCGAAGCCACTTCATCAACCACAATATCTATTTTTTCGCAAAGATTAAATTCATTCAGGCATTGCTTATAATAATTGATAGATTGTTGAAAATCACCCTCGTCGGTAGAAAGATTTCCAAGATTCAAGAATATTAATGCCCTCAAACGATGATTTTTGTTGGTGATTTGTTGGTATTTACTTTCCGCTTTCTCAAAATATTTACGTGCAATATCAAAATCGCCTTGCCCACGGTATAATTGCCCGAGCGAAAGTAGATTATAGACAGCAAGTTTGTCGTTAAATTTGGCGTACAGATTTATTTTATTTTCATATTTCAAATACTCCTTCGATTCATCAGCCAATGATGCGTTTCCATAAAATTCTGAGAAACACCTCAATACATTTCCAGAATCTTTCGCAATTTCATAATATTTAATAGCTGTTAGGAAGTCCAACATCGAAAGTTTATAATCACCTTTTATATATGATTCATGGGCTTTTTTCTGAAAAAAATCCCCTTTTGAAGGTGAATTTTGGGCAAAAGTAAAAAAAGAACTAATCAATAAGAGAGTAAATATCTTGCCCATAATGCTTGTAAAATTTTCATTTTATAGCAAATAAAACAAAAAAGGTATCTCTTTCCGAAAAAAGAGATACCTTTTTGAAATCTAAGTAGATTTTACTGCGGTTTTTTGCCTATTTGAACCCTTATTGTAGCTTCAAGTGTACCATAAGATTTTGCTTTTAGTCCGCTTCCATAATATTGCGTATAGGTAAATCCAATTCTTGGACCTCTATTTTTTGCACCAATCTCAGCATCTAATAGCCACCCAAAGCCAAGTCTATTGAATCGTTGGTCAGTATCAAAATTTATTTTTCGTGTGTCTTGACTGGCATTTAATAGATAACTTGCTTGCAAACCTCCTCCGACACTTAAAAAATTTGTGGGATTATAAGCTATAATAATTGGTGTTTCAATATTCTGGTAATTATAATTGATAACCTGACTTCCATCTTTTACTTGTTGTGCTGGATTGGTAAGTTTGATGGCTTCCAAAATCGAATATTTTCCTTTATTTTGGGCAAGTCCCAAGCTGATTACTGGTTGCCATTTTTTCACTTTTGGCTTGACCACAGTTCCTACAGTAATGATGGGTATGTGTCTATCGCATACTTGGCAGGCAACAGGGTCGGGTCTTTGTGCAAGCACAAAATTTGAAATTAGAAGAAATAATATTAAATAAATGATTTTTTTCATTGTTCTAAAGCGGTACGTCGCCACGTTGTTTTATGTTTATGAAGTTAGAATGTTGTTTGGTGCGAAAGGTAAACAGTTTTTTTAGAGATAATAAAAAACATTGCCATTTCTGTAACATAATGTAGCGTTTTATTCAAAACATTACTTCTGTGTAAACCTTAAGAATAGTAGGTTTTGAAGTAAAATATTCTTAAAAATACACAAAAACTTATTTACTTTACAACCTCATTGAATAAAAGCATTGAAAATGACTCACCGAAAACCAACGCAAGGTCCACTTCAAGGAATACGTATTTTAGACCTCACTCGACTATTGCCCGGACCACTCGGCACAATGCTCATGGCAGATATGGGTGCAGAAGTGATAAAAATTGAAGATCCAAAACAACCAGATTATGTCCGAAATTTTCCGCCTTATCAAAATGGTGTTTCGATGAATTATTTAGCATTCAATCGCTCCAAACTAAGCGTTTCGCTTGATTTTACGAGTGAAGAAGGTCGAAGAATGTTCATGGAATTGGTAAAAACAGCTGATGTGGTAGTCGAGCAATTTCGCCCAAAATTTTTAGAAAAATTTAAAATTGACTATGAAAATGCAAAAAAGATAAATGAAAAAATCATTTATGTGAGCATCACAGGTTACGGTCAAACTGGGCCATACGCACATTTGGCTGGGCATGATTTGAACTACACAGCCATTGGGGGCGTGTTGGGTGTAACAGGAAAACCTGATGAGCCTATTGCCGCTGGTGTGCAACTTGCCGATATTTCAGGCGGCTCATATATGTGTGTAATTGCCACATTATCAGCTATTTATGCACGGTCGCAAACTGGCAAAGGTCAGCATGTTGATGTGTCTATGACCGATGCCGTGATGCCTTTGCTTACGGCAATTTACCCCCCCGCCCCTAAAGGGGAGCTTTTAACATCAACAATTAAATCTGGTTTATCGAAAGAGTTAAATCTTCTTGCTTGGCAAAATTCGAGAGGAAATTTTGCCTTATCGGGAGGTTTACCAAATTATGGCATTTATAAAACGGCTGACCAAAAATTTATTGCGTTGGGTACACTCGAACCAAAGTTTTGGCAGAAATTCTGTACGCTTGTTGAAAAGCCACATTGGATTGCGTTTATTATTCCTGAAAATGAAGCAGAAGCAAGTGAATATAAAAAGCAAATTTCTGAGCTAATTGCCTTACAGTCAAGGACTTACTGGGTAGAGTTTGGAATAAAAAATGACATTTTGATTACGGCTGTCAATGAATTGGATGAGCTACATAACGACCCTCATTTGAAAGCAAGAGAGATGATTTTGGAAGAAGAACATCCAATTGCTGGAAAATTTAGGAGTATTGGAGTACCACTAAAATTCTCGGAAACGCCTGCAAAACCTTCTTGGACAGCACCTGATTTGGGAGAAGATACGGAGGATGTACTCTTTTTTTAAGGCGAGACAAAAATTGTAAAAAAGATCCTGAATTAAGCTATTAGAGATATTCAAGGGCAATTACATACATTTTTGTAACCCAAATCTCCTAATATGTACGCATCAAATTATTTCCAAAAAGAACTCGAACCAGAAGATTATATTGAAAAAGCCAAGCAATTAACAAAGGAGCATGGGCTTTTTGAAATTTACCCTTTTTCAAAGTCATTCATTGAAGAATTTGTTTGCCACGAAATCAAAACATTTGATACTCGGAAAATCAATCTTGATGAAATGCTCAAAGCAATAGTTGAAATTCTTTCTGAATTTGAAACAATTCTCAAGGCTTTCAAAAAGTCAATTCCCAAAGACTTAATTAAGTTTGAGGATTATTCAAATGATATTTTGTATGACATTGGTGGAATTTCAAATCGAGTTTTTTCGAGGGAAGTAAAATACTATGCCGATTATTTATAGACTGTAATCAATGAAGTTGGGAAGAACAAATTGATGCTGGATTTTGTCAAACTTGAACACTAAAATTTAGATGAAATCAATTTTGCGTTGATGATTTTGAATGAAGAAACCGTGGCATCAAAAAGAAAATTGAAGCATTTATTTTATCTTTTAGATTTGACAATTAAGCGATTTGAATTTCTCAAAGAATCAAAATCACAAGAAAAAAAGGAAACCAAATCCGCCGAACTAAAAAAACAAGCGAAACTCCCTTTATTTGAAAGCTTTTTGAAAGATATTTCATTTCAAACAATCAAAGAATGTTTTATTCAAGCTTAACTTGCTTCCTAACGGACTGTCTCAATTTATTTAAGACTAATAACCCATTTTATGCATTTTTAACACTCGTAGCAACAAAGCATACTAATACTTACTATACATTATTGCATTTGTTGGCACTGAATTTGATGGTTTATTCAATAAATAGATTGAATAAGCGTGCCAAATATTAATGTACAATGAACACTTCTTTTGCTAACCTGTATTATAAATTTGAATCAATAGTAAGAAAACCGTTTTTTCTTGCCAATTTTTTTAAATTTAGCATAACTCTGGTTGTTTTCCTTATAATTGGAACTGATACAACTTTTGCTCAAAACTGTACTGTAAATGCCAATATTGATAAAGATTTTTGTCAAGGGCAAACGATTCAGTTGCAAGGCACTGTGTCATCAGCAGTGTCGGGATTTACGCCTCCCGTCACATGGACTCAGATTGCTGGGCCTTCGGTGATTATTTCTAATCCAAATATTGTCAATCCGACAATTATTGGTGCTTCTCCGAATCAGACTTATACATTCAAATTAACGGCTCTTTGTGAAGATGAAGAAACGGTATCAGATAACGTAAATATCACCGTAAAACCAATTACACAAGCGGTTTTAGGTGCTGATTTTACGCAATGCCCAGGTGTTTATCCACTCAGTGGTAATGCTGCTAATAATGCAGGAGAAACAGTTTCATGGCAGATTTTATCGCCTAATAATGCGGGTGTTAGTTTATCCGCAACAAATATTCGTAATCCAAATGTTACGTTACCAACCACTTCGGCAGGAACAACAACTTTAAGATATACGATTACAAATCCAAATGGTTGTAGTACTTTCGATGATATTGTGATTACGAATCGGGGGGGAGTTGCAGTTGTAAATGCTGGTCCAGACCAAAATATTGCTTCAAATATAGCTTGTTATTCTGTTTCGACTTGTGCAACTTTGAGTGGTACTTTTGAAGGAAACGGCACAGGTGGGCAAATAGGAACTTGGACACAAGTAAGTGGACCTACTATAGGCACAATCACGAGTCCGAATAATGCAAGTACCCAAGTTTGTAATTTAAAAGAAGGAACTTACGTCTTTCGACTAACCGCAACAGGCCCTTGCGTAAGTGGGTCGGATGAGGTAACAATAATTGTACCAGCACCGAGCCAGTCAATTACAAACGTTGGTGGATTACCAGATATTTCGTTCTGCGATGGCAGAACTTCTGTCGTTTTAAATGGTACCAACCCGAGCTTTACTGGCGAAACCGTTCAGTGGACAATTCTATCGAATGGTGGTGGTAGCCCAGTTATTGTTTCGCCAACATCGCCAACCACTTCGGTAACTGGTTTGGTTATTGGAGCTTCTTATACTTTCAGATATACTATTTCAAACGCTGCTACTGGTTGCTCAACTACTGGCACACAGCGAGTTTTTACATATACTCCACCTACTATCAATGCAGGTGCTGACCAAATTTTGGCTTGTGATGCTACGCAGGTTTCATTGCCTTATACTGGTTCGGGTGGAGCAAGTACAACCTACGAAATCATTTCGGCTCCAAGTGGCTTTACAAGACCACCACAAACGGGAACATCAAATTCGCCACAAGTCATTAGTAATTTGACACTTTCGGGTGATTATATCATTCGTTTTTACAGAAACACTACTGCTGGAACTGGTTGTTCAACTGCTTTTGATGATGTGAAAGTAACTGTTTCAAGAACAGCGTCTGGTACAAATGCAGGTACTGACCAAACTTTGGCTTGTGGGGTAACGAGTACAACATTAGCAGGAAATACGATTCTTCCCGCTGATGGAAAAGGGCGTTGGGTACAAGTTTCAGGTCCGAGTATCGGAACTTTCAGTGATATTTATAGCCCAACCTCAAGTTTTTCGGGCTTAGTATCGGGTGATTATACAGTAAGATGGATAGTTGATAACGGCCCAAATTGCCCTAAAAAATCGGATGATGCTATTATTATTGTCAGAATAGCACCTGTTGCCAATGCTGGAGTAGATATTAATAATGTTTGTTATGGTACAAAAGTACAACTTAATGCCAATCAACCGCAAAGACGTCAGTCAGGAACTTGGACAGTTGTGAGTCAAACACCAACTGGTACAGTTCCCACATTTAGTCCAAATGCAAATACTTACAATGCTAAAATTGGTAATCTCCAACCAAGCACTACTTACCAGTTAAGATGGACTGTTAGTGCAGTGCCAGCCACAGGTACAAATTGTACGGCTTCTCAGGATATTATGATTCTGACAACCAATAATCAATTTGGACCTGGCGATGCTTTAGCTGGAACTGATATTTGTGTACCGACAGGCTCGACATCTACCGTCTTGAATGCTAATGTACCAATTGTAGGTTCGACAGGTACTTGGACGGTTGCATCAAAACCTTCGGGTTCTGCAAATCCAACTTTTACAAGCAATGCTAACCAAAATAATGCTACGGCTGGAAGTTTATCGCCGGGCAATTATCAGTTCGTTTGGACGATTTCAGATGGAAGTTGTACTTCGCAAGATACGGTAGCGGTTACGGTAAATTCAAACTTACCAACGGCAACCGCAAGTGCAGCAAGTGCCAATGTCTGCGGAAATTCGACAACACTTACAGGTAGCAACACAGGTGTTGGCTTAGGTACTTGGTCGCTAGTTTCGGGACCAAATCAAGCAAACTTTGTAAGTCCAAATGCAACTTCAACGGCTGTAAATAACTTAATACCAGGCACTTATGTTTTCCGTTGGACTGTGACTAATGGTGTTTGTACGAATGGCTCTTTTGCTGATGTTACGGTTAATGTGTCAGATTTGATAAGTACAGCAAATATTCCTGCTGCGAGTCAAGTTATTTGCTCGGCCTCAAGTACAACTTTGACGGCTGATGCCATTAATTCGGCAAGTACTGGGTTATGGTCAATTGTTGGTACTGCTCCTTCAACAGTAACTTTTTCAAATGTGAGTACCGCAACAACAACTGTGAGCGGTTTAAAACAAGGAAATTA
>JANNDY010000074.1:0-2866 GCA_031378345.1 Emticicia sp.
TAGCCATTGAATCCAACCGTAGCCTGTAAATTAAGCCAAGACGTAGCATCAATTCCAGCAGTAAATTTCCCAAAATATCTATCAACTTTACTGGTAAATGGCGAACTCTCAACCGACCAATAAGGGTTGTCAATACCAACACGGTCATAGATACTTGCACCTGTGATTGGATTTCGATAAGGGTAATTCGTTAAATCATAACTGGTAGGTGTCCATGGTAAAACTTCAATAGCCGATGGGCCTGAACCTACGCTTGAAGATAATTGAGGCGAGCCTTGATTAGTACTTACATAATTGATAGAAGCATTGAGGTAGAGTCCATTTTCGAGCGTAGCTTGTCCACCCAAATTGAGACTTGTACGGTCAATCTGATTGAAAGGCACAATACCTTTGTTATCCATCCGAGAAATCCCTGCTGAGATACTCGCTTTTTCGCCACCACCTTGAATACTTATTGCATTTTCGAGGACATTGCCACGTTGATAAAAATTATCATAATTTGACTGTCCGAATGGTTCATATTTCACTCTTTTTCCTACTAATTCAGGTAAAACAGCCCCGAAACGACTTGCTAATGGATGAGGAATCGAATCAATGACGGAATAGGGTGCTCCCCAAGAACCAAACACTCCTAAACGTGTATCGCCTTCAGTACCCTGCCCGTAAGTGGTTTGGTATTCTGGTGAAGCCGCAATTTTCTCAGTAGAATAAGAAGTGTTATAGCTAATTTCTAAACCTTTTTTACTTTTTCTTTTACCATTTTTAGTTGTAATAATGATAGCCCCATTTGCAGCACGAGAGCCATACAAAGCCGCCGCTGCTGCTCCTTTTAATACTGTCATGGACTCAATATTATTTGGGTCGAGGTCAAAAGCACGGTTTGTAAAAGTTGCCCCTGCCGCAAACCCGCCATCGGTATTAAAGGTAGAATTGTCGAAAGGCACGCCATCCACGACAAAAAGTGGTTGGTTATTGTTAGAAAGCGAAGAATTACCACGAATCGTGATGTTAGTAGCACCTCCCGCGGCTCCGCCCGAACCTTGAATATTTACTCCAGCTACTTTACCTGACAATGCACGAAGCGGGTCAGGCTCAGAAACTTGTTGAAGTTGGTTGCCTTTAATAGTACTTACAGCATAGCCCAACGCTTTTTTCTCACGCTGGATACCAACAGCAGTAACGACAACTTCAGAGAGTTGTTGGGCATCATTTACTAATTTGACATCTATCGTAGTTGAATTACCTACACTCATTTCTTTGAGAAGGTAACCTACAAAAGAAAAAGTTAAAGTTTTGGTTGCATCAGATATCGATAGCTGATAATTTCCATCAACATCAGTAACTGTTCCAGCTGTTGAACCTTTGGCAACAACAGAAACACCAATCATGGGAGTCCCATCGGCGTTATCAGTTACTTTCCCACGAATTGTTTTTTGTTGAGCATTTACAGTCAACAGGCATAGGATAAATAATCCTAAGCTCAGCAGTAATCGTTTCATCATATAAAATAATAGTTAAAATTTGCAGCTAATATATGGAAATTTTAAGTGTTATTACAAAGTGCAGTTATTTTTTTTGTTTTGAACAGATTTAAATAAAAAAAGGGTCACTTAGTTCTACTTTGGCACTCTGGAAATAATGCCGTTAGGCATTTACAAAAAATTAAATTTCAAAGTGCCAAAGTAGAATTAGTTTATTATTAAATTTGTTTTTGTCAATCTTTTTGTTTTTCGGTTTGGATGTTGGGCATTGCAGCCAACGAGAAAATATATTCAAAGGCAAATAAATAAGGGTTTTGAAAAGCAAAAAGTGTCTAATTATATTTACTTTTGTGTATATTTATTCGATGAAATGACAACACAACGCTTTCAATTTTAATGAAAATATTAGTAATAATTCCAGCTTTCAACGAAGCAAAATCAATAGATAAAGTTATTCGAGAAATCCCGCAAGACCTTGTTGATGAGGTAGTTGTTGTAAATAATAATTCGAGTGATGAAACCTCCAGAGTTGCACGTCAAGCTGGGGCAACGGTTTTGGACGAACCCCGTCAAGGCTATGGTTTTGCATGCTTGAAAGGTATTGATTATGCAAAAAAACAAAATCCTGATATTATTGTTTTCTTAGATGCCGATTACTCAGATTACCCCGAAGAAATGCGTTTACTTATCAAACCAATTATTGAAGAAAACTATGACATGGTGATTGGTTCACGGGCATTGGGAAACCGTCAAACTGGCTCAATGACAATTCCACAAATATTTGGTAATTGGTTGGCTACCAATCTTTTACGTTTATTTTATGGCGTAAAATATTCTGATTTAGGGCCTTTTCGGGCAATAAAATTCGAATCATTATTAGCCTTAAATATGCAAGATACAACCTATGGTTGGACAGTGGAAATGCAATTGAAAGCCGCCAAAATGAAAATGAAAACGACCGAAATTGCCGTAAATTATAGAGTAAGAGTTGGCAAATCAAAAATTTCGGGAACTGTAAAAGGAACTATTTTGGCAGGATATAAAATTATTACGACTATTTTTAAGTATTTGTAAAAAAGGCGATTATACATTGTTAATTTCCCCTCCTTTTTTCAAGCTACTGTGTACCCACAAGTATGGCTGTTAGACAAAGGGGATAAAAATTGCGATATTTGCGACATTATGAATAGATATAATGATTTAAGGTTAAAAAAAAGAGTTGGAATTTCTGAATGGCATAGAACAAACGCAAAGTACAGTGATTCGTAGTATGGGAGTAAATAAAGCCCAAACCAAGAGTTTTTATCGTTTTTTAGATAATGATTCGGTTGAATTATCATTGGTAATCAAGAACCAAATTGCTGACTATAATTTATTAGAGCAAA
>JANNDY010000150.1:0-86932 GCA_031378345.1 Emticicia sp.
CCCGAAACCCACAATTCCGCCCAGTGTAAGTATCAAAACCAACCAGTCAATATTCGTCATTTTTTGTAAGTGGTAATTATGTCATGTATCACGCAAAGTTACAGAGACGCAAAGAAAATTAGTTGCAGAGTGTAGTAATTATGTCACACAAAATTGCCAAGATGTAAAGGAAATTAATCGTAGTATTAGATAAAATATAAAAACGTTGCGTCTTTGCGTGGTTAAAGTTAATTATCAAAGCTATTGCGGATAATATTAATCTGCAAATTCTTGGCTAAAAAATGTTGAAGGTTTACTTTTGTTGTGGCTATCGGCTGTCGGCATTCGGCAGTGAGCAGTCAATTACTCATTGCCGACAGTTTATAGCTAAAAGCCAACAGCCAAAAATATGCCCCAGCTCAAAAAAGTAATCAGTACTGTTCAACTTTGGTCAATTGCCGTGGGGTTGGTAATTTCGGGGGAATATTTTGGTTGGAATTATGGTTGGGCTGCCGCAGGGACGGTTGGTTTTTTGGTGTCTGTTTTGCTCGTTACGGTACTGTATCTCACATTTATTTTTTCTTTTACCGAACTTACCACTTCGATTCCTGATGCGGGTGGACCTTTTGCTTATGCTTTCCGAGCTTTGGGCCCTGTTGGAGGTTTTATTGCTGGTTTTGCTACTTTAGTTGATTTTATTTTAGCTCCACCAGCCATTGCAATTGCTCTGGGAAGTTATGCTAATTTTTTGAATCCTGATATTCCAATTCTCACAACGGCTATCATTTCTTACATTATTTTTATTGCCATCAATTTATTCGGAATTAAGCAATCAGCCAATTTTTCCTTGGTGGTAACTATTCTTTCTGTACTAGAAATTTTGGCTTTTATGTATTTGATTTTCCCTGCCTACAAAACCGAAAATTTTCTTGCGAATTCTCACTTTACAGCCAATGGTGTTTTTGCAGGTATTCCTTTTGCGATATGGTTTTTTGTTGCCATCGAAGGTGTGGCAATGGTAGCCGAAGAAGTCAAAAATCCTAATAAAACTATTCCAAAAGGCTATATTTCGGCAATTTTGACACTTGTGGGCTTATCTATTAGTATCATGGTTTTGAGTGGTGGTGTAGGCGATTGGCGACTTTTGAGCGAAATTGACCACCCACTTCCAGAAACCCTTGCCATGGCCCTTGGCAAAGGAAATACTTGGTCAAAAATCTTTACAAGTTTAGGGCTTTTCGGACTTATTGCGTCCTTTCATGGCAATACGATTGGCTATTCTCGACAAATTTATGCCCTTGCCCGAAGTGGTTATTTGCCCGATTTCTTGGCAGAAGTCAATCAAAAATACCGCACACCACATTGGGCTTTAATTATTGGCGGATTGGTTGGTTTTGTGGCTATTTTTTCAGGAAAAACCGAGAAAATTATTATCATGTCGGTGCTTGGGGCAATCGTCATGTATGTTATAAGTATGATAAGTTTGTTTATTCTCCGCCGAAAAGAACCTAATCTTGCACGACCTTACAAAGCTCCTTTTTACCCTGTTTTTCCATTTATTGCACTTTTGCTCTCCATTTTTTGTATGGTTGCGATTATTTATTATAACCTATTTTTAAGTGCTGTTTTCTTTGCAAGTTTATCTATTTGCCTAATATTTTTTGTGGTATTTGGCTTGAAATTCATTAAAATTCGAGAAGAGGTTCTAGAAAGATAGGGATATTTCAAATAAAAAGTAAACCATTCAAAAAACTTTCACCCAAATCCAATTCAAAAAATATACTGAAATTGTAGCTAATCCTATGGCATAAATATAAGACCTAATCAAAAAACCATCAGTTTTGAAAATAGCAAATAGGTCTTTTGTGAAGGCAAAATAGGCGATTTCTAATAAAAATGGCAGTAAAATATACAAGCCACGAGAGTTTTGAGCAAAAGTTGTATCTTTTGTAAAAAAGAAAATAGCGGCACTTATAATTAAAATTGGAACGACCATAACCATTTGTATTACGGGAGCTACGCCAATGTCGGACTTAGAACTTTGGGTTATTATTAAAACGTTGATGATAAAAGCTAAAATTACAATTCCGAGATAAAGAAAATACATTCTGTCCATGTTTTAAGAGTGGTTTTGGTGTTGAAAAAAGAAAATATCTTGAAAAAGTAATTGCCAAATTCTTGAAGATGTTTACATTTACTGATGCTTTTTTGTAATGTTAGTCAAAAACAGTAAAAATTCAAAACCCAAACCTTCAAAAAATGAAAAATGCCTTTTTTTATTCACTTTTTATTTTAGGAATTTCCCTTCAAGGCTTTGCTGGCACGCTTCGTGGTGCTTGGGAAATGATACCCGAAAGTAGCACCTCCAACCAAAGAGCGTTGATGATTGCTACACAAAAATATCTTTCTATTGCCGTCTTCGAAAAAAATCTTTACATCCGAACCTATGGCGGCACGTATGAAATCAATGACAGTGGATTGATTTTGACACTCGAATTTAATGACAAACACCCCGAAAGTGTTGGCACAAAAATTACCTACAAATACACCAGAAACGACAATGAATTTACGATAGAAAACCAAGCCAAAACTACTTGGAAACGCCTTGATATTGGTTCGGGAGTATTGGCAGGAAATTGGCAAATTACGGCAAGAGAAGGGCAAGATGGAAAAATGAACGAAATGAAGCGTGGGGCAAGAAAAACTTTGAAAATTTGTTCGGAAACAAGGTTTCAATGGATGGCAATTAACCCAGAAACCAAAGAGTTTTCGGGAACAGGCGGCGGAACTTATACCTTAAAAGATGGAAAATATGTTGAAACACTTGAGTTTTTTTCAAGAGATAATAGTAGAGTTGGTGCTTCGCTGTCGTTCGATGCAAAAGTTGAGGAAAATAAATGGCAACATTCAGGAAAAAGCTCAAAAGGCGATAAAGTCAATGAGGTTTGGGAGAAGGAAAATTGATTTGAATTTTATACAAAACCTACTCAGAAGACTTGGAATGCTATATTTCAAGTCTTTTTTTGTGAAAACAAAAAATATTTTCAAATTCGTGTAATTCTCAAACCCTTTTCACGACTTATCACCAAAAAGCATCAAAATGCAGCCTTCTGAAAAAGAATTTATTGAACTTATCGAAGCAAATCAGGGAATCATACACAAGGTTTGTGGAATGTATTGCCAAGATGCTGATGATAAAAAAGATTTATTTCAGGAAATAGTCTTACAACTTTGGAAAGCCTATTCAACTTTCAGAAAAGATGCTAAAATAAGCTCGTGGATGTACCAAATTGCTTTAAATACTGCGATTACACAATTACGAAAAAGCTATAAAAAACCAAAGTTTGAGGTAGTCTCGGAGGCAATTTTGAATATTTCTGGCGAAAATGCTGCTGATGATTATGAAGCAAAATCTACTTTTTTGTACTATGCAATCAATCAACTTTCAGAAATAGAAAAAGCCATTATTATGCTTTATTTGGAGGAACATTCTAATGAACAAATTGCCGAAATTATCGGTATTACGCAAAATAATGTGCGAGTAAAATTGCATCGTATTCAAGAAAAAATCAAGAACCTTTTAAATGCCAAAGATTATGAACGAGCTTGAAAAAATGAAAGAGCTTTGGAAGGAAGTTCACGAGAACAAAAACAATTATACACAAATTAATAAAGAACAAATTATGGAAAATCTAAAATTAAAATCGAACAGTGTTTTTGTGAAGCTAAGTAGAAGTGTGAAGTACGAATACATGGTTATTGCTGCGTGCATTCCCATTATGTTGATTCCAATAACATATATTTCAGATGCTAACTTCAAATGGCCTTCAATAATTTTTACGGTTGTGATAGTTTTATATGGGGTGTTTTTTTGGAATGACTTCAAGAAGATTCAAAACTATTCTTCAAGCTCAACAAGCCTCAGCGAACAATTAAATGAGAGCGTCATTCACTTAGAAAAATTTGTGAAAATGTACTTTACAGCGGGCATGATTATGTGGCCCGCAGTTGGTGCACTTTATTATTTTATAATAATTAGATATTTAAAGAATGCTTTTTCACAGTCCGAATTTAGCTTATCTATTTTATTGTTATCTATGGTTTTGGCAACAATAATAGGATATTTTGTTCAGAAATGGTATACCCAAAAAATGTACGGAAAGTACGTAAAAGTGCTTAAAGATTTGCAGCATGAATTGGAAGCGGAAGTTTAAATGCCCTTGTTAAGTTTTGAAAAAGTGATAAAAATATGCAGACCAGTATATTTTTATCACTTTTTTTGTGAATAATGGTTACAGTTTTTCTTGGCAAAAGTATATGGTAGAAAAAAACAAAAACTCGAAACGACTGAAAGGGAGTAGGAAGTAAGAGATAAAATAGAATAGTTATTTTATACCTAATAAAATACGTTTGAACCAATAAAATTTTTACTATGAAAAAGATTTGTGTTTTTTTGCTTATTAGTTTCTATTCGTTTTGTGCAGATGCCCAAATGACGATTTCTGGAGCAACGGCATATACAACCGTAAACAATGTATATCTCCCTAATGCTAATTATAGTACCCAACTATTTACAGGTATCGGATTGAAAGATTTAGGAACTATTTCGTACCGTTTCATTGATTTATCAACGAGCGATGCCTATTGGATTGTGAGAAAAAATAACTATTGGACTATAGAAAGGCACTACGGAGGAGTAGGTTCTGCAGTCGGTTTATTATATAAAAGCATCACAACAAGTAATGATGCAACCCCGCCTTGCAATGTGATTTGGCAAGTTTGGGCTGGTGTATGGTATAGTTATGGTACTGGTGTACCTTCAAATACGGGTAGTCAAGAATCTACAATAGTTTTGGCTGGCGACTGCGTTTGTCTGCCAATGTTATCAACAGAAATTAATCCTACAAATATTCGATTAGCAATTCTGAATACCGCAAATTATCAGAGTTTCTCAAATCCACATAAAGGAATGTTCAATTATAATACAAGCCTAAATGTTCCAATGGTTTATAATGGTAGTTTGTGGAATGAAATATTGTTAAACAGAAACACAAACCTCCAAGGTTGGCTTTCGGTCAGTGGTTCGATAAATTTGCCAATTACATTTCCTGTTTCATTAGGGCAAAGTTCAGTAACGATGGATGAAACCGATAATACTTTTGTCAATATTAGTTCAAATATAATGTCGGTTGTTTTGCCTTCTGCCCATACCTGCACAGGAAGACATTATTATCTCATCAACCATGGTTCGCAAAATATGAATACGTCAAAACCAATCAAAACAGGGTATTCAACACAAACCAATAGCATTTTACCGCAAGAACGATTTCATATTGTTTCGGATGGTACATATTGGCACTTAGCAAATTGAAAAAAACTTTCTTATTTTTTTGAAACAATGGTTACAACTCATATCTTGGGGAGTATAATCCATAAAAATCTCTAAACATTTCAAAATCAAATGAAAAACGCAGTTTTAATATTATTCTTATTTGTTAACGTTGCCTTTGGGCAGAAAAACAATTCTATCGAAAAAGGCTTCGCTTTGGTGCAAAGCAGGCAAGAAACCACCGAATTTAATGCCTTGAAAGGCAAGAAGGTGATACCAGTTTCATTTAACACAACTAAACCTCTGTACCCAATCAAAAAACATGGGCAGAGTCGAGCAGTTAATTCAAATGCTGTTTATATTCAAGATAATACATCTCTTCGAGTATTTGTTTTTACAAATGGCATTCCGAAAAATTTTGATTTAAAAACCTTTATTCCTTCAACGTTAGCTACAAATAAGCCAATTTCTCAGGTAAAAGAAGAGAAAGATATAGTATTTGAGGTAGATTTTGAGAAGAAAGAGTTTTCCACTTTACGTTCCCAACGAAGCTCAAATACGCTTCTAAGTTATTATGCTCGAACTATTGGGGGTATGCAATTAATAGAATTTCAACAACAGATTTATAATAATGCAGACGAAAAGTTTAAATATCAGCCTTGTCGTGAGCCTTATGATATTTTGCAAATTAAATCAGGTAGTGTTTCAATTCCTAATAATACTAACCAAAATAATAGAACAGTTCAAATACAAAGGCAAGCTAAAGTATATCCATTTATTGACTCTCTTCAACAAAAGTTATCGAATTCATACCTTAAAAATCTTAGACTGAGTGATGCTGCAACCGATTTTCATATTTTAAACTCAAACTCATCTTTAGTTATTGATAGCTTTGGACAATTAGATTTAGAAAAAAGTGATATGGACCCTACTGAAGGAAATGAAGAGTGTAATAAAGTTGGCTATCTATATAAAGGTAAGTACTATCAATTAAATTTTAGATATGTTCGAAGAAACGACAGCACTTATAGTTGTCATAGTGGTAGTAGTTGTGCAGAAGCCTTTCGCCAGAACCTAATATTACCACAAAATTCGACAGACTTCAACTTACGAACAAACCCAGATTCAACTTTACCACAAATCGTTCATTTAATAATAATATTAACACCCGACGAAGACGACCCAGTAGGCAAACCAAAACCAGAATAAGGCAAAGATGACGAAGCCAATCAACGTATCATTTCTCATAATAGGAATGATACTTTTTTTTACAAACTTGTCGGCACAGAGCTATTTGGAGCAAGGTAGAGCAATCAAAATACAAGCTGATTCGCTCTATCTGCTTGGTGATTATGCTGGTGCTGAAAAAATGTATTTTGCCGAACTCAAACATTATCAGAAATATAAAGATTTGCATCGAATGGTTCTGGCAAAGACCAATGTTGCAGTAGTGCAATTGAAATTGATTCGCCATGCAGTTGGTTTAGATTTACTCAAGGGAGGATTAGCCGAATTACCGAAAATTCCTGCTACTGATTCTACTCGTTTCAGAATCTATAATTATTTGGGCTTGTTTTATAAACGCATGAATCGCTTCGATTCGTGCCAAATTTTCTACGGGAAAGCCCTTCAACTGCTCGAAAATAATAAAAATATCAAAGACAATGGAACTGTTTTTAGGTTTTATCAAAATCAAAGCACTTGGGAGATAGAGAAAAATGACTTCAAACAGGCGGAGTTATATATGCTGAAAGGGCTTGGTCTGACTACGAAAGATAAAAGCCTAAATTCGGCTGTTGTGCTGCAAAATTTGGCGTATTTATACATGCTTCAAAAAAAATATAATTTGGCTTTAAATTATTTTAAAAAAGCCATTGATGCTACACCAAGTGCTGATAAACTGCCATATATTCTAACAAATCGTGGGCTTTGTGAACTGAAAATTAGGAAGTATCAGCGAGCAAAACAAACGCTTGATTCTTCATATTTGGCCTATCGAAGATATTCGACCGAGAATAAAATAGAAGAAGACGCCTATTTTCTATCTATCTATTATGGAAATCTTTCTCAATATTATTTGGCTATCAAGCAGAACGATAAAGCGGCTTATTTTTTACAAAAAAACATCGCTCTAAATCAAACCACAAGCCCAAGTATTGACCTTTCGGAGGCATACTTAAATCTTGGCAATATTAATAAGAGTTTACCACTGAAAGCACTTCAATATTATCAAAAAGCTTTAATTACTACGCATTTTAAGTTTTCGGAGGTAGATATTTATAAAAATCCTTCACTCGAAAACGTACTTTCTGAGCGTGAACTTTTCAAGGCATTGGTCGGAAAGGCTGATATGTTTAAGCTAATTTATGATAAAAATAATAATTTAAAAGATTTGAAGTTTTCACTTGAAACCTATCAACTGGCCATTAAATTGGCTGAAAAAATGCGTAGGAGTTATGCTTCTGCAAATGCAAAAGCGTTTTTTACAGAAAATTATTTTGAAGTTTATGAAAAAGCTATTGAAGTGGCGTATGTTGTTTATAATGCTACTAAAAATGCTGATTATCAGAATATTATATTTGAGATTCAGGAAAAAAGTAAAGCTGCAATTTTGACTGATATTTCGAGAGAAACAGTAATAAAACCTCAAACAATTGATGCAAATTTATTACAAGAAGAACGAGTATTAAATCAACAAATTGCAGGCTTGCAAGTTTTGCTAAAAAACCAAACCGACAGTGCTAAAATCATAAAACTGAATACCGAATTAGTTGATAATCAACTTAAAATCAATCGCTTGATAGAGCGTTTTGAGAAAGAATATCCTAATTATTTTCGACTAAAATATGACTTTAACGCCATCAAAATAAAACAAATACAACAAAGCATATCTAACGAAACAGCCTTGATTTCGTATTTCATAAGTCAAAAATCGCTTTACATTTTTTCGATAACTAATTCAAAATCAAATATTTATAAACAAAAAATAGATTCAAGTATCGTAATAAAACTCCCACATTTTAGAAACCTCTTAGCCAATTCACCACAAGGAAAAAAATATGACGGACAAGCAATTTCTGCCGAATTATATAAAATTTTGATAAGCCCAATCGAAAAAGAAATTGAAGGCAAAAAACGCCTCATTATCATCCGAGATGCCGAACTAAATTATCTACCTTTTGAAGTTTTGGCGAGGCAAAAAGACGAATTTTTACTAAAAAAACACATCATAAGCTATGCTTATTCGGTATCACTTTTAACCTCACTCCCAGCCCCTCTCCAATCGGAGAGGGGAGGAAGAGGCTTATTAGGTTTTGCACCATTTTCAAATAATAGTTTTCAGCAAAGTTTATTTAGAGATAAAAGCTTGGGGCAACTTCCAAAATCAGGCAATGAGGTTGAGAAAATTGGTGGTGATATTTACCTCGAAAATGAAGCAACAAAGAGGCGTTTTTATGAAAAATACCGAGATAAAAACATCATACATTTTGCTACCCACGCCATTACGGATGATAACGACCCGCTGAAATCGTTTATAGCGTTTTATCCTGATAGTTTTGATTATAAGTTATTTACAAATGAATTGTATGATTTAGATTTACGAAACACAAGCCTCGTTATGCTCTCAGCCTGCGAAACAGGAGTAGGAAAACTGCAAAAAGGCGAAGGTGTGATGTCGCTCTCACGAGCATTCACGTATGCAGGAGCAAAGACCGTAATCACAACCCTCTGGAATGCCCACGATGAAGCCTCGGCGTATATTTCTGAACGTTTCTACAAACACCTAAAAGATGGCCTAAAAACCGACGAATCCCTCCAAAAAGCTAAAATTGACTTCCTTGATTCTGATTTAGCACTTCGCTACGAACACCCTTACTACTGGGCAAATTTTATACTGATTGGCCCCGCCGAAACGATTGATTTTGGTACGAATTGGTGGTTTTTGGGTTTCTCAATAATTTTTCTTCTTTTTTTAATTTTCATGGTTACAAAAATTCCTGGTAAAAGTATATCTCCAAAACAAGCAGAAACCCGAATCGGCTGAAAGGAGGTAGGGGAGATATAATAAACAAATTTTTATCATGGAAACTTTAAACAACTTTCCCAAAATTAGCCTCATGATTGATGAAGGAACTTATCCTTTTACTGATGAGCAAAGAAAAGAATTAAGAAGAGTAGCACAAACCGTTTTAACTGAACAAGCAAAAGCACTGAAAATCAAATTGAAGTGTAAGTGTACAGTAGAAATGGAAATTACGACTAAGCAAACAGAACGAACTGCTATCTAAATCTAACACACGCAGAAACCCGAATCGGCTAAAAGAATAGGAAGTAGGGGAGATTTTAATATTTATAAACATGAAAATTCAAACTATTTTAAGAAAACAAGGGTATGATTTTATTGAAGGTCCAATAAAATATCCTGTAAATAACGAAGTTTACGAAAAAAAAGCATTTGCTAGTCTTGGGGGACACTTACTATTTTCTCACCCAAACTCTTTTTTTGAAAGTAATAAAACTTTTATAACAAAAACCAAGCCAGTTTCTGATTTAAACTCAACTCAAAAAAATGAGTATAAGCTTGATATGGGGGTAAAATTATTGAAGAAAATTTTGGATATGGCAAAAATACCTTTAGATTCATTGAACTTGACAAATACCTCTTCAGGAGTAGAAAAATTATCTGTTAGTTTTAGCGATGCTTTTGCGTATGAATTAGAATTGGGTAGTATATTAGATTATTTCAATAATGGAAAATTTAAGGCAACTCATGAATACATGATTGATAAAGCTAACAAAGATAATTTAATATTTATTTCTGGAGAATTAAAAGCAAAGAATATTTATGTAACTCTTGAGTTTGAAGAAAATGCTACCTCAACAATTACAGCAGAAATTGAGAAGGGGTTAGGCGTTGATTGGGCTATCACAACAAAAAAAGCGGGCTTTATAGAAATGAAATACGAATCGAAAGTTCCTTTAATTTTGGCAGTTCAAGCTCAGAGGCTACGATTTAAAAAAGGTAAATTTAAAGATATTCAATTGGTTACAAATAATCTAATAAGTATGTTTAAATAGTTAATTTTGTTTCATTGAAAAGGTATAAAAAGATAGAAGTATTTGGTTGAAAATAGTTTTCACCTTATACTTCTACTCAAATGTAAAAATTTGTACTATAACAGAAAATTAAAAAATCAACCTAATTTTCATTTTCAACTCCTCAATCCACCCAATTTTATACTTAAACCCAGTTGAGTTTTTTATTAAACTTAGTTGGGTTTTTGCTTCTTTGTCCATATTCATTTCGGCATACGAAACTACCTCATACCAACGAGCGGCATCACGGTAATAATTAGTGAGTTCGGTATTGTTTTTGGCTTTTTGAAAATACTGAATGGCTGTTTTAGGCTCGTCTTTTTGTAGTAAACTAAGCCCTTTTTCTAAATCTGTAAGGGCTGTTGTGGCGTTGTTATTGCCCCGTTCGGCAGAGTTGAGTTCGAGATAATTGAAGTCAGCAGTACCTAAATAAAACATCCCTACGAAACAAGCTTTCGCCGCAACTCAATCTTTGGGCTATTCTGCTTTTGAAGGAAATGGAAATAATGAAGTTTATACCTTTGGGAAGTATAATTTGGCACAGATGGGTGGTGGTACATCTTCTATTTTAAGATTTATAGATTAATTTGGTTACAAACTCTCCCCCCAGAAGTATATGGTAGAAAACAATGTTTCACCATATACTTCTACTCAAATGAAAAAAGTATTTATTCTCTTATTCCTACTACCATTTTTGAGCTTTGCTCAATCTACTTTAATTACGGCTGGCGGCACTGCTAATGTCAGTTTACCAAAACTTACTTATACACAAATCATGGCCATTCCGAGTCCGCAGGCTGGTATGGAAGCATTTGACACTGATTATGGTTGTATGAGAATTTACAACGGCACTTCTTGGCGATGCTCAGATACACCTCAAAACCAGCCAAATGTGCTGACTACTGCCTTGAAAGGCGATAATTTAGGTGCGAGTACAATTCAGGCGACCTTCAATGATGTGTATTCAAATACGTTGCCATCAAATGGTTCGGTAATTGTGGCAGGTAATTTTTATGGAAATATTACATTGGGCAGTACCTCACTGACCAATGCAGGCAGTAGTGGTACTGACATTTTTATTGCAAGATACGATGTAAATGGAAATGTACTTTGGGCGTTTAGAATTGGTGGTGCTGGTAATGGTAGCACATTTACGGGTGACGATGCCGTAACTGATGTGGCAATAGACCAAGCTACACAAAGCTTTTATATTATTGGTCGGATTGGCTCAGGTAGTGTAACAGGTGCTATGACTGGTACTACTACTAACGGTTCAGATGGTTTTATAGCGAAGTTTGATGTCAACGGAATATTGCTTTGGTCAAGTTTTTTTACAGGAACAGCTTCTTCTGCCTACGATGGACTTACAGCTATGAGTATTTTCGGGTCTGATATTTATGTCTGTGGTTATCAGGCAGGTGGAGCAAGCCTTGGTTCGGTGGCTCTTAGTGCTACAAATAGTAATTTTGTGGCGAAATATAACAATTCGGGAACTGCTCAATGGGCGTATGAACTCGCTGGAGGAACAATAGCCGAAATTGCTTGTAATTCAAGCCGAATTGCTGTAACGGGTAGCTTTTTTTCTTCAGTCAATTTAGGTGGAACTACCTATACAACTACAGGTTTTTTTGACACCTTCGTGATGTGCTTAGATAATGTAGGAGCTTTTCAGTGGGGGCAAACCCTTGGTTCTACTGGTGCCGACTACGGCAAAGGAATAACATTTAAAAATAACAAAATTGTTCTGACAGGTACTTATAATGGCTCGTTGGCTTGGGGAACTACAACCCTATCTTGGTTAGGGAACGATGATATATTTTTAGCTCAATATGATATTGCTGGAAATAAAGAATGGATAAAGGGTTTTTACGGAGTAAGTGCTGATGCCGTTTGGGGAATAAAATCTGATGTAATGGGCAACATCTATTTAATCGGAGGGGCATTGAATAGATTATGGTTAGGCAATCAGGTGATTTCTAATGCAGGTCAGAATGCTTTTGTTGCAAAATTTGACCCTACTGGAGATTGTATCTGGGCAAAATCATATTTTGGGGGTAATATTTACTCAACAGGTCTTTCCGTGACAATTATAAATGGTTTTACAAAACTTTGTGTAAGTGGGTATTTTCAAGGGACAAATGTACAATTTGGACACACAAAGTTAACTTCAAACAATACAAATATGTTTTTAGCAACGCTTACCGAAAACTAAAACATCAACCTAATTTTCATTTTCAACTCCTCAATCCACCCAATTTTATACTTAAACCCAGTTGAATTTTCAATAAGATTTAACTGAGTTTTTGCTTCTTTATCCATATCCATTTCGGCATACGAAACTACCTCATACCAGCGAGCGGCATCACGATAGTAATCAGTGAGTTCGGTATTGTTTTTTGCTTTCTGAAAAAATGTAATAGCCGCTTTAATATCATGTTTTTTCAATAAATCAAGTCCTTTTTCAAAGTCGCCTAATGCCGTGAGGGTGCTATTTTTACCTCGTTCGATACTGCTGAGTTGCATAGAATCAAAATCAGCATTGCCTAAATATATTACGCCAGCAAAACAAGCCGCCGCCGCAACACCAGAGATTTTTGGCCAAAAAATTATGTTGCCTTTTGGCGTTTTCAATTCTGTAATTTTCTGCCCATGTACTTGGCGTACTTCTTCCAAAATACGATTGCGTTCGGCAATGGCTTTTAGTTGCTGCAATTTCTCAAATTCAGATTTCAGTTCAGTATCTGATTCAAGTTGAGATAAAAACTCACTTTTTTCAGTTGCTGAAAGCTTTCCGTTCAAAAAATCGGCTATTATATTTAGTTTTGTTTCGTTCATTTCAACATTTCTGTTATTTTTTTCAAACAATCACTTTTTGCATTTCTGACAACCTGTTCGTTTTTGAGTTTGCCTTCTTCCATCATTACTTCGGCTATTTGTTTATTATCCATGCCATCAACGAGCCAAAGTGTAAAGATTTGCTTACAATTTTTGCCTGCCTTCTCAAAAATTTCAAGATAGGTATCCCATTTTTGTTTGGTCGAGAGAATCTGAGTTATGTCAGGTTCGGCATATTGGTTTTCATCAATATAAACAAATTGTCTTTCTTGTCTGTTGCCTTCTTGTTCGAGGTATTTATGCCAAAGATTTCGGCAAATAGCAGTCAGATACCCCGATAGTGGCGTTGATGAACTTGGCTGATATTTGCCATCCAAAATATTATTCAGCACAGCCGCGACTGATTCCCAAATAATATCTTCAGGCCGCAGAACGGTATCGTGATAACCGCCTTTCGAATTGAGAAATTTCGATAGAAAACCACGGTTTTGCTCATACAAAGCTGAAACAGCCTCATTCCGAGAGCGACTATCGCCTAAGATTCCTTTTACAATTTGTTCATCAGTCCAGTTTTTTCTCCCGAACAATGTTATCATCAACAGCATATACTTGTGAGTGGCAGGTTTGTAACCTTCATTAGAGGGTTTTTACGTAAAACCAAACGTAATTCTACGCAATTTTTAGAAAAAAAGAAAACTAAGGTTACAAAAGTTTTGGGCTGAGGTATATGGAAGAAAAAAACAACATCAAGTATGAAAGCAGCATTCCATATAAACTCAACGGCCATTTGTATCGAACATGGTAAACGCCAGATTCCGTTTGAACAAATCACACACCTCGAAGGCGATATTAATTATACCATCATTCACACCCTTGACGGAAAGAAAATAATTTCGGCTTTTACGCTCAAGAAATTTTCGGATATAATCGAAAAAGGACTCTTTGTTCGCACTCATAAGTCGTTTATTATCAATTTGTTATATCTTAAAAGCTATCAGCCAAATGAAAGTCTTTTATTGCTTGAAGGTGATAAAAAAATAATCATTTCAAGAAGAAAAAGAGAAGTATTAGAAAAGGCTTTAAAACAATTTTAAATCAAGAAATCATGAAAAAAATACTGGTATTTTTTATATTACTATCTACATATTCGTTCGGACAAACAGCCAATGATTATATTATTTCCGATAATTTTAATTCTTATTCCACTTTTCCCAATACTACTTTTTATAGCCGTAGTGGTCATATAGGAGTTTCTAATGTTGCGGTTGGCAGTGGTGTATTGAAGAGCAATACTTTGGGTAGTAGAAATGTAGGGTTGGGGCATCATTCGTTATTTAATAATATTTCAGGCTCAGAAAATGTAGCTATCGGAGCAGGTGCTAATGAAGCAGGTATTGGCTATGCAAATACAAGTATAATTTCTCCGAATTGGCAAGCAATTGGAAATAATTCAAATGTTGCGGTGGGTTTTAATAGCCTTAATAAAAATCAACATACAAACCGAAATGTAGCCATTGGAAGAAATACACTTTCTGAGCAACTTGGTCTTTTTACTGCCCCTTTTAGCGGAGTAATTTTTGGCGATGATAATGTAGCAGTAGGCAGCGATGCTCTAAAAAATAGCAGAACTGGGGCAGGCAACATCGCCATAGGTTCAGAAGCAATGTTTAGCTATAATTATCAATCAGCTACTACTTCAGGCTATAATATTAGTATTGGCTATAAATCAATGTATTTGGCAGGTTCAACGACTTTTGGTGTTCGTGAAAACATTGCCATTGGTCAAAAGGCCTTATATATGACAAATGGGATTGGGAATGTTGCGATTGGCAACGGGGCTTTATACAATGCTGGAGTATCCTTATATAATGTTGCAATTGGCGAAAATGCTGGATATAACGAAAAAGGAAAGAATAAACTTTACATCGAAAACTCAAATAGTAATACGCCGCTCATTGGTGGTGACTTTGCCACCGACAAAGTAGGCATAAATCGCTTAATGGCCGATTTAGCATCTCGTTCAGAGAAATTTCAAGTGGGTGGCGATGCCTTTATCTCGGGCAATTTGGTAGTGAATACTACTTCATATTCGTCGGATATTCGCTACAAAAGAAACATTCAAACACTCGAAAACCCGTTGAATTTACTTATAAAAATCAGAGGCACAAGGTATGATTTTGACACAGAAAAATACCCAGAAATGCCATCTTCTCCGCAAATTGGTCTTATCGCACAAGAAGTAGAAATGGTTTATCCTGAATTAGTAAAAACAGATTCAAATGGCTATAAGTCAGTTGATTATGCCCGCCTTACACCAATTTTATTGGAGGCAGTGAAAGTATTAAATCAACGTTTGGAGGAAGTTGAGAAAAAAACACGTAGTCCCAAATAAAAACAAAAATTATCCATCAAATCCCATACTTCTCTACTCTCCTATAAAGAGCTTGTCGAGTAAGTCCCATTTCTCGGGCAGCTTCTGTGATATTGCCATTGTATTTCTTTAAAGTCTTGATAATCAGCATTTTTTCCATTTCTTCCAACTGATAGGTTTGATCGAAAGAAGGAGTAGATTCGTGGCGAACTTCAAAGAAAAAATCTTCGGGTTGAAGTGTGTTTCCTTGCGATAGAATGACCGCTCGCTCAACGGCGTGTTGCAATTCTCGTACATTTCCTGCCCAATGATAACGCTGCAACTGCTTCGCCAAAACCGCACTGATTGTATTGACAGGGCGATTATATTTTTTACGATAAATCTTCAAAAAATGCTCAGCCAAAGGCAAAATATCTTCGGGGCGTTCACGCAAGGCAGGCAATTTTATTTCAATGGTATTGATTCGATAAAGTAAATCTTGGCGGAAAGTTCGTTGAGCAACTCGGTCGTAAATGGGTTCATTGGTAGCACATATCAAGCGAATATCAATGTTTTTCGATTTGTTTGAGCCGACTTTCGTAATGCTTCGGTTTTGCAGCACATTCAATAATTTCGCTTGTAGGGGCAATGGAATATTACCAATTTCATCCAAAAATATTGTGCCATTATTGGCTTCCTCAAACCTACCTGCTCGGTCTTCGCGGGCATCGGTGAATGCTCCTTTTACGTGACCAAAAAGTTCACTTTCAAACAAAGTTTCCGAAATTGCACCTAAATCTGAATGAACAAAAGGCATCCCTGCACGATTCGATTTTTCGTGTAAAGCTCTCGCTATCAGGTCTTTACCTGTGCCATTTTCCCCCAAAATCAAAATATTGGCATCGGTAGCTGCAACACGTTCGATGGTTTCAAAAATCTTTTGCATCAAAGGACTTTTGCCTATAATTTCTACTTTACTTTCGACTTTTTTCTTACCATCTGACTTGCCAGTTTTTTGCAAACGAATCTCAAAAGCCGATTGCATTGTTTCGAGCAATTTGGTGTTTTCCCAAGGTTTTAACACAAAATCAACCGCCCCAACTTTGATTGCACGCACGGCCATTTCGACATCGCCATACGCCGTAAAAAGTACGACCGAAATGAGCGGGTTAATGTCCAAAATTCGGTCGAGCCACTCGAAGCCTTCCTTGCCAGTGTTTACATCTCTCGTGAAATTCATGTCGAGCAGAACGAGGTCATAATTACCATTGGTAATCAAAAAAGGAATACGTTCTGGATTTTTTTCAATATCAACTTGACCAAAATGTCGCTTCAAAAATAGCTTTGCGGCACTCAGTACATCAACATCATCATCAATTATTAGGAGCTTTGACATAGTTATTATAGCTTTTCAATGTTTTGCTAATCTATGACAAAAATTATTCCTCAACAAATCATTCATAAATAGTTTTTTTGTAATGACTTGATTATTAGGCATTTAGCATCATTTAATATTTATTTTTCATGAAAATGAATAATTAAAATTCGTCCGACAACGTACAATGATTGTCCGAAAACGGACAGTTTTATATTAATCATTTTTCATAAAAGACTGATAATCAGCAAATTAAGTTTTTGGCATAAGATTGGAAATAATATATGTAAAATAACAGAATAAAGATTTTACAGCTTACCACAATGGACAGACAAATTGAAAAAAAGTTTTGGAATAAACAACGAATTGCAATGATTGGCGGAGGAGTATTATTGACTTCTTTTCTGGTTTGGCAATTGGCTTTTGCCGACAAACGTTCAAAACTCAATGTTGAGAAAGATAAAATCACAATTTCCGCAGTAAGTCAGGGCGATTTTGATGAATTTATTGTTGTTACAGGCGTTGTTTTGCCATTGAAAACCATCAGACTTGATGCCATTGTGGGCGGTTATGTTAAAGAAAAAGTAGTTGATGGCGGAAACATGGTGAAGCAAGGACAAGTGATTTTGAAGTTAGAAAATCAGAATTTAAAACTCAACTTTTTGCAGTCGGAAACTGAGGCAAGTCGCTTGGTAAATGATTTGCAAAATACACGTCAGCGTTTGAAAGTTGAGAAATTTACGATTCGTCAAACGCTCAATGAATTAGATTTTCAGATTGACCAAACCAAAGATATTTACGACCGAAATAAAAAACTGAATAATGATAAAGTTATTGCCGAATCTGAGTATTTGAAGTCGAAGAGAGATTATGAAAAATTAATCAAGCAAAGAGAAATTACGCTCGAATCGCAACGCTACCAAGAAGAAAACTCTGAAATGCAAATAAAACAATTGGAAGGAACGCTCGAACGTACGCAACGAAATGTGCAATTATGGCGTGAAACACTTGAAAATTTGGTGGTGAAAGCACCAGTTGCAGGTTTGCTTTCAAGTATTGATGTAGAAGTTGGCTCGAATATCAACCAAGGACAAAATATTGGTCAAATTGATGATTTGAATGGTTTCAAAATGCGAGTGGATATTGACGAACATTATATTTCGAGAATTTTTGCAGGTTTGGGCGGTTCGTTTGAATTCAACGGTAAAGATTATGGCTTAGAAATTACCAAAATTTATCCAGAAGTACGCAGCGGACGTTTTCAAGTGGATATGGTTTTTTCAAAAGTTCCCGAAGGCATCAAACGTGGACAATCTTCACCGATTCGCTTAGAATTGGGCAAAGCTACCAAAGCAATTTTGATTCCAGTAGGCGGATTTTTCTCTGATACTGGCGGAAATTGGGTCTATGTTGTAGATAAATCTGGCAAAAAAGCACAGAAAAGGAAGATTACTTTAGGCAGAAAAAATCCGGAATTTTTTGAGGTTTTGGAAGGCTTACAAGTTGGTGAGCAAGTAATCACAAGTTCGTATGAGAACTTTGGGGATAATGAGGTGCTTAGTTTTTAGGGGTTAGCTTGTTAGCGATTAGCTTTTAGTCGAATATATTCTTTGTTAATAAATAGTTATTTTTCATAATAAATTGATTATCAATTTATTATGAAAAATAATCGCTAACAACTAATTGCCAAAAGCTAACAGCTATCTAATTAATTTCTGAATAAACGTATTTAACATTTTTCTGATTTCAACGAGTTCATTATTTAATTTTTCATAACTCTCAATTTGTATATAGCCTAAGTCTTTAATAAGTATCAATTGGTATTCTAATTCAGAACCCATCGCAATGACTAAAAATCTGTTTAGTTCTGCATCGGAGTTTCTACCACAACCTTCAGCAATATTAGTTGGAATTGATGAACAAGAACGCCTAATTTGACTTGTAAGGCCATAAACTTCCTCTTTTGGAAATGATTTTGTAATCAAATAAATATCTAAAACAAGTTGATGGCTTCGTTGCCATATTCTTAATTCTTTAAAATTTTTCATATTTGGTAAAAGTGATTTGCAATTAGCATTTAGTGTTTAGTTAAGAAATATGATTTTTTCAAAACTAAGCAAAAAAAGCTAAAAGCTAATAGCTAACCGCTAACAGCAAGATAAAATGATAAAAACAAACAACCTTCAAAAAGTCTTCACTACCGAAGAAGTTGAAACTACTGCCTTGAATGGCATCAATATGGAAATCAAAGATGGCGAGTTTGTAGCCATTATGGGGCCATCTGGCTGTGGAAAATCTACTTTGCTCAATATTTTGGGGCTTTTAGATAATCCTTCGGCAGGTAGCTATGATTTCTACGGAAACGAAGTTGCTACCATGTCGGAGCGTCAGCGAGCTACTTTTCGTAAAGGAGCAATTGGCTTCGTTTTCCAGAGTTTTAATTTGATTGACGAATTGACAGTTTATGAAAACGTCGAATTGCCACTTTTGTATCTAAAAACACCAGCCGCCGAGCGTAAAATAAAAGTTGAAGCAGCCCTCGAACGAATGAATATGATGCATCGCCGCAATCACTTTCCGCAACAACTTTCGGGTGGACAGCAACAACGTGTTGCCATTGCCCGTGCCGTAGTTGCGAAGCCAAAATTGATTCTTGCCGATGAACCAACTGGAAATCTCGACTCAACCAATGGCGAAGAAGTAATGAAACTTTTGCAAGAGCTCAACAACGAAGGTACAACTATCATAATGGTTACGCACTCGCCTTACGATGCAGGTTTTTCGCACCGAATCGTTAATTTATTTGATGGAAAAGTGGTAACGGAGAATTTTCATGTGTAGAAATAGGTGTTAGGAGATAGGTTTTAGGCGTTAGGAAACAGGTTTTATGAGATAGATTTTAGGATTGTATGAATAATCTTAAATAGTATCTAATTGCCGTTTTTTAATGCTAAAATAAACCTTAAAGCCTAAACCCTAAGTCCTAAAACCTCAAAAAAATGCTACGTAACTACATCAAAATCGCCTTCCGAAATCTTGTTCGTAACAAGGTTTATAGCTTTATCAATATTGTTGGTTTGGCTATGGGAATTTCTGCTTTTTTATTCATTCTTGAATACATCAGCCTTGAGCAAAGCGTGAATGGTTTTCATTCCAATTTGCCGAATATGTATCGTTTGCTAAACCAAGACCCAAAAGGTAATACTTGGCCAGAAATCGAGCCAGGTTGGGCTTTGAAGGCAAAAGAAAATTTTCCCGAAATCAAAGATTTTTGTCGCTTTGAGGAAGGCGTTACGAAAGGCGTAGTGAAAAGAACAAAACAAGGGAGCGAGCCTTTTCGTGAAACAGGTATTGGCTTTGCCGAAGGAAATTTCTTTGAATTCTTTAGTTTTCCGCTAAAATCGGGTAATCCCAAATCCTTACAAAAGCCAAATGTTGTATTTCTTTCAGAAACCACAGCCAAGAAATATTTTGATACCGAAAACCCAATCGGTCAAGCTTTAAGTCTTGATAATCAGTTTGGAAATGCTGCTTACACCGTAGAAGGGATTTATGCCGATATGCTCGAAAACTCTGATATTCATTATGATATGGTGTTTTCGCTTGAAACTTTGAAAAATCCTGCAAACTTAAATGACAATAGTTGGGCAAGGTTAGATAACCTTGATTCGCAGTATATCAATACTTTTTTTCTGCTCAATAATGGTGTAAATCCTAAAACCTTTGAAGGAAAACTAAGCCAACTTCGTAAGCAATTGGGCAAAGAAAACGACGGAACAAAATTTCGTTTACAAGCTCTTGCTAACTTACATTTAGGCGAGTCGTTTAGCGATGATTTACAAACGACTGGTAATCTGAAATACGTCTATATGCTTGGCGGAATTGCCTTTTTGATTTTGATAATTGCATGGTTCAATTACATCAATCTTTCAACGGCAAACTCTTTGAAACGTGCCAATGAAGTGGGCGTTAGAAAAGTGATTGGAGCTACACAAGCCAATTTAATTAGTCAGTTTTTGGGCGAATCATTACTTGTCAATGCACTTGGTTTTGCTTTGTCAATCTTTCTTATCTATTTACTCCAGCCAATATTTAATGAATTAATTGGTAAAAATCTTTCTTTTTCAAGCATTCAGCTTTCGCCAATTTGGGCGGTTGGATTAGGTTTATTAGTCTTCGGTTCGGTATTTTCTGGAGCTTTGACTGCTTATATTTTATCGAATTTTAACCCAATTGAAACGCTGAAAGGGAAAATCAATAAACGCTCAAAAGGAGGCTTTCTTCGTAAATCATTGGTGGTTTCTCAATTCACTATTTCTATCATGTTGATTTTAGGTACTGTGCTGATTTACAGACAGTTACGTTTCATGCAAACCAAAGATTTAGGCATGAATGTGAATCAATTATTGGTTATTCGAGGTGCAGAAGTAGGGAAAGACAGCACTTATAAAACCCGTAAAGGGGCTTTTGCTAATGCTATTTCTGAGCAAAGTTTTGTAAAAGATTATTGTGTTTCAGGCAATGTGCCGAGCAATGGATATAATTTTAAAACAGAAGGTTTTACACAACCAAAATCTAAATCAGGCGATGAACTGAAAGTATATTCGTTTGCCATTATTGGGGATAGGTTTTTGAAAACTTATGACATTGAACTAAAAGCTGGACGTAATTTTACAGAAGCCGAATGCAATGTAGAATGGGACAAAAATAGTAAAGTTTTATTGAATGAAACTGCCATTTCAGCATTAGGTTTTACGAGTCCAGAAGAGGCAGTTCGTACCCGAATTCAATGGGACGAAAGGCAATTGGAAATTATTGGTGTCGTGAAAAACTACCACCATGCAGGCGTTAAGCAAGCCATCCAGCCAATTATTTTTTATCCACAAAATAATTCTACTTATTTCACGCTGAGGCTTACGCCTGATAATATGAGGGAGAAAATAGCAAGTCTTGAAAAACTCTATAAAACCTATTTTGAGGGCAATCCTTACGAATACTTTTTCGTGGATGATAATTTTAACAAACAATATTTTTCAGAACAACAATACAGTAAAATTTTCACTACGGCATCTATTTGGGCGATTATTATTGCTTGTTTGGGACTTTTTGGCTTGGCAACTTTCACAGCAGAGAGCCGCACCAAAGAAATCGGTATTCGTAAAGTTTTAGGGGCAAGCATTTTTAGCATTACAACTTTATTGAGCAAAGACTTTATCAAATTGGTTTTTGTTTCAATCTTTATCGCCAGTCCGATTGCTTATTTTTTGATGGAAAAATGGCTACAAGATTTTGAATACAAAGTAGAAATCTCGTGGTGGATATTTGCTTTGGCAGGAATTTCGGCAATCGTAGTTGCCTTACTGACAGTAAGCTATCAAGCAATTCGAGCAGCAATAATGAATCCTGTGAAGAGTTTGAAAACGGAGTAGATTAGTTGCTGGTTATTGGGAAATTAGTTTTTTACTAATAGCTAATTTCCCAGTAACCAATTTACCAATAACAAAATTATGAAAAACTATGATAAAAAATTATTTCAAAATCGCCCTCCGCAATTTGTTAAAAAACAAAGTTTATAGTGGAGTCAACATCGTCGGTTTGGCTATGGGAGTAGCTGCTGCCATTCTACTTTTTGCCTTGATTCACTATGAATTAAGTTTTGATACTTTTCATCAAAAAGCTAACCGAACATATCGTGTAGTGAGAGATGTAACTACCGCTGATGGCAATGTAGATTATACTTCAGGAGCGTCATTGGCAATGATTGATGCTATCAAACAAGAAATTCCTCAATTTGAAAAAGTTGTACCTGTTTGTGGTACACTTGAGCCTCAAATTACAGTATTGGGCAAAGACCCCAATAATAATTCAAATAACAATAAATACACCGAAGACAATCAAGGCATTTGTGCTGGCCCTGAGTTTTTTGATGTTTTTGATTTCAAATGGCTTATAGGTTCACCTAAAGTATTAGCTGAGCCCAATGTAGTCGTACTTTCGAGAAAATATGCTGAAAAATATTTTGGCAAATATGAGGTAGCCGTTGGACAATATTTAAAGTATAATAACAATACAGTGATGAAGGTAGTGGGAATTTTGGATGATATTCCACTGAATACCGACCTGCCCGCTAATCTTGTTTTTTCGTATGCCAGTAAACGAAGCAATTCCGAAAACTTTGGTTTTGGACAGTTCGATAATTGGGGAAGCACCAGTAGTATGGATAATATTTTTGTGGTTTTACCAGAAAAATATACTGAACAGCAAGCCAATAAACAACTGGGTGTTTTCACTCAAAAACATTGGGATGCAAAAAAAGATAACGATAAAAAGATTCACAAACTCAGTGCCATCTCGAATATGCACTACGACGACCATTACAGCAATTATAGCGACCGCACAGTTTCGAAGAAAAAAATCAGTGGTATCGCTTTAGTGGGTTTATTAATAATCTTTATGGCGTGTATCAACTTTATCAATATAAGTACAGCAATTGCAAGTAAACGTGCCAAAGAAGTTGGGGTACGCAAAACTCTTGGTTCGGCAAATGTGCAACTTATCAAGCAGTTTATGACCGAAACCATGATTTTGGTGGGCTTTGCAATAGGTATTGGTTTATTGATAGCTCGTTTGTCGCTGCCTTTATTGAGCAGTATGTTCGATTATCCGCTTGCTGCTCGGCCATTTTCCGAGCCTATGCTTTGGGTGTTTGTAGTGAGTATATTTATTGTAATCAATGTGTTTTCAGGAATTTACCCATCGTTGGTGCTTTCATCTTTTACTCCTTTAGATGCTTTCAGACAAAAAGTAAAAGTAGGATGGACAAAAGGGCTTTCGCTTCGTCAAGGCCTAATTGTGTTTCAGTTTTCTATTGCTTTGATAATGATGTTGGGCACATTGGTCAATTTTGAGCAAATGCGATTTATCGAAAACATGGAAACTGGCTACACCAAAGAAGGTGTTTTTACATTTGGAACTGATATCGAGTACAAAAGCCGTTTCCAAACTTTCAAGGATAAACTTAAGCAGATTCCCGAAGTACAGTCGGTGAGTTTGTCAAACGATGAACCATCGTCAGACAATGATTGGCAATCGAACTTCAACTATGATAATGCTGCGAAAGATGCCGATTTTAATATAAATATGAAATTTGCCGATGGCGATTATTTTAAAACTTATGGACTAAAAATCGTAGCTGGACAGCCATACAGCACAACCGATACACTACGTAAAATAGTAGTAAATGAAACCCTACTTCGCAGATTAGGCGTGAAAAACCCAGAAACAGCCATCGGAAAAATGATACGTGTGGGTGGCTGGGACCCATATCCAATAGTGGCTGTGATAAAAGATTTTCAGGTAGGTTCAGCCAAAGACGAAATAGCTCCTCTTATAACCACTACCGCCCCGAAATTTTATTGGAGAGGGGGCATTAAATTATCGTCGAGTAACCTGACGGCTACCGTTGCAAAAATAGAGAAAGTATATAGCGAAGTTTTTCCAGAAGTTGTTTTTAGTGGTACTTTCTATGAAGACAAACTCAAAGAATATTATAAAGCCGAACAGCAATTAGGTTTACTTTATCGAATAGCCTCACTTTTAGCAATCTTTATTTCTTGTTTAGGTATTTTTGGTTTGGCTACTTTCGTAGCAGAGCAACGTATCAAAGAAATCGGTATTCGTAAGGTTTTGGGTGCTACTATGCTCAATATCACCAGTTTACTGTCAAAAGATTTTGTTAAGCTGGTCTTGATTTCGATGGTCATTGCTTTTCCTGTGGCTTATTATTTTATGAACGAATGGCTACAAGATTTTAAGTTCCGTACCGATATTCAATGGTGGTATTTTGTACTGGTGGGACTTTTGTCAATAATAATCACGCTTATTTCGGTGAGTTATCAAGCCATTAAAGCAGCATTGATGAATCCTGTGAAAAGTTTGAAAACGGAGTGAGTTTCGTTACTGGTTATTGGAAAATTGGTTACTGGAATAATTTTCCAATAACAAAATTATGAAAAAACTATGCTAAAAAATTACCTAAAAATCGCCCTACGAAACCTCGTCAAAAACAAGGTTTATTCATTCATCAATATCGGTGGGCTTGCCGTAGGAATATCTGTGGCGATGCTCATTGGGCTTTGGATTTATGATGAATTGAGTTTTGATAAATATCATAAAAACTATGACCAAATTGCTTTAATACAAAAAAACCGAAGTTTCAATGGCAATATTATTACCGAACAATCCATGTCGCTTGCATTGGCAGCCAAACTACGTGAGTCTTTTGGTAATTACTTTGAAGAGGTAGTGGGTTCAAGTTATGGTGGCGAAAAAAGCTTGACTTTCAAAGAAACGACCATCACAAAAAGAGGCTTGTTTATGGAATCGGGTGGCGAAAAAATCCTTGATTTACAAATCATGGAAGGCACACCAAAATTTCCTTTACAACCTTTCGAAATATTGATTTCTGATAAAACAAAAAACTTGCTTTTTGATAAGCAAAGTCCTTTAAACCAAACCATTAAGCTTGATAAAAATACTGCCTTTAAAATTGTGGGCGTTTTCAAATCATTGCCACAAAATGCCACTTATCGTGCCACTTCTTTTTATGCTTCAATGGATACTTTTGCTCAAATGGAAGATTGGGTACGAGAATCCAAAAAGAATTGGAATGAAAATTCTTTCCCGATTTATGTAAAAATAGCTAAAAATGTATCTGCGGCACAGATTTCGGCATTGATAAAAGATGAAATTTATAAAGTAACCAAAGACCCAACAAAGCCAGCTTTGTTTTTATATATGATGGATACTTGGCACTTATTTCCAGAATATAAAAACGGTCTGCCTGTTTCCACTGGAAAAGATAATATTCTGATTTTTGGCTTAATCGGCATTCTGACAATACTTTTGGCAGCTATCAATTTTATGAATCTAAGTACAGCACGGTCAGAAAAACGTTCAAAAGAAATAGGCGTTCGTAAAGCTATTGGCTCAAACAGAGGTCAAATTATAGGTCAGTTTTATACTGAAACGTTTTTGACAATATTATTAAGTGCTTTGCTCGCAATGGTTTTAGCTCAGATAGCCTTGCCTATTTTCAACCAATTGGCAGAAAAACAAATTGTATTTCCTTGGCAAAATCCAGCTTTTTGGCTGTCTATTATTTTATTTTCTGGCTTGCTGATATTGTTTGCAGGAGGTTATCCTGCCATTTATCTTTCTTCTTTTCAGCCTGTTAATGTGTTAAAAGGTAAAGCACAAAGTAGCCGATTTGAGTTGTTTTCAAGAAAAGGCTTAGTGGTTTTTCAGTTCAGTATTTCTATCATATTGATAATTGCCACTACGATAATCTACAAACAAATCCAGTTTACTAAAAACCGTCCATTAGGGTACGACACTAAAGGATTGGTGCAAATACGAAAAAACACCGACGAATTAAGGGGTAATTTTTATGCTATGCGTCAAGATTTGCTCAACTCTGGGGCGGTAGTAGATATGGCGGAAATCAACAGCCCAATTTCGGAATCTTGGCATTATTCGAGCAATTATTCTTGGCCAGCGAAAACCGCTACTGCCGAAGATTTAGTGTCATTAGGTGTAACTCCCGAATTTGGCAATACAATAGCTTGGAAAATTACAGCAGGTCGAGATTTTTCAAGAAACTTTACGGGTGATTCAAACGCTGTGATTTTGAATGAAGCAGCCGCAAAATTGATGGGTTTGAAAAACCCTATCAACCAATTGATAAGAAAAGATGGAAAGCCTCTGACAATAGTTGGCGTGGTGCAAAACATCGTGATGGATTCTCCTTTCGACCCAGTTCGCCCCACAGTTTTTGAAATGATAAAAGCCAATGCTCCTTTTATAACCATCAAGCTAAAACCCGAACTAAGTGCGTCAGAATCATTAGCGAAAATGGAAAAAGTCTTAAAGACTTATGACCCAGCGGGCAACTTCAATTACCTTTTTGCCGACCAAGACTTCAATAAAAAGTTTTTTAGAGAACAAAGAATGTCAAGTTTGATAAGCCTTTTTGCTATTCTTGCCATCTTCATTTCATGTTTAGGTCTTTTTGGTTTGGCAAGTTTTGTAGCCGAGCAACGCACCAAAGAAATTGGAATCAGAAAAGTTTTGGGTGCTTCGATAGCAAATCTTTGGCAATTGCTTTCAAAAGATTTTGTGATTTTGGTGATGATTTCTTGCTTAATCTCTGCCCCAATTGCTTATTACTTTATGAATGAATGGCTGCAAAAATATACCTATCGTACTGATATTTCTTGGTGGGTTTTTGCTGTTTCTGGCTTTGGAGCTTTGTTAATTACCTTACTAACAGTAAGTTATCAAGCAATTAAAGTCGCTTTGATGAATCCTGTGAAATCATTAAAAACGGAATAATTTTATAAAGAAACATCTAAAACCTTATATAATTATGGCACATATCGCAATTCCGCTTCCTTTGGGAAATGGCAAACAAGAAGTAGAAATCGAAGTAACCATCAATGGCGAAAAACAACAATTGCACTACCGAGTAGAGCTTTTTTACTGGGCAGATTGCGAAGTTCCGACCATTGACCGAGCCGAGTGTATCAAACAAATGCTTTCAGGCTACAACCAAGATTGGACGCTTTACTACATCGGTTCACCAACAGAAACTTTCGTACCAATAACTTTTGTAAAAAAAGGTGAATGGGCAAAACAAAGAGAAATGATGAAGGTTGCGTAGTTAATAGTTTATGATATAACTATTTGATTATCAAGTTGTTATATTGCTGTTTGTGAAAAATTAAAGTAATCACAGAAATCAAGAAAATCAAAGTTCAGACAAATGATACGCAATTACATAAAAATAGCCTTCCGCAATTTGTGGAAAAACAAAACCTACACAGCCATCAATATCATTGGCTTGTCGGTTGCCTTTGGAAGTAGTATTTTGCTCTACTTAACATCGGCTCATGAACTTTCATTTGATAATTTCCATAAAGATTCCGACCGAATCTTTCGTTTGTATTTTTCTTCCAAACAAAAAGATGGTACTTCAAATATAAGTGGTACGATGGCATATCCACTTACGCCTGCCTTGAAGGCCGATTTTCCAGAATTGGAAGGCGTAACTCGTATCAATTGGGGGGCGAATAGCGTAGCATATAAAGACAAAAAGTTTGATAAAATGATACGCAGTGCTGATGCCGATTTTCTGAAAATGTTTTCATTTCCTTTACTAAAAGGCAATGTCAATACTTCTTTGTCGGCACTAAATAACATTGTTATTAGTAAAAATATGGCTGATGATATTTTTGGCAAAGAAGAGCCAATGGGCAAACAATTGATGCTTGATATTGCAGGAAAACTTTCGCCATTTATTGTCACGGGCATTATGGATGATTTTCCAGAAAACTCGTCGATAGAGTACGATGCTTATATCAGAACAGAAACATATCCAGAATATGACCGCATGAAAAATGAGTGGAATTCTCAAAACCATGAGGTTTTTGTGAAACTCCCACCCAATGTAAGTCAGGTAGCCTTTGAAAAGCGACTTGAGCCGTTCTTGCAAAAATACATGAAAGCTAATTTTGATGCAGCTAAAAAAGAAGGACAACCTAAAAATGAGCGAGGACAATATTATAGCCTATTACTCACGCCATTGAGCGATGTTCATTTCGATACCGCTACTGTCAGCGGGCAAGGTACGAGTAAAGCTTACGTTTATACTTTGCTTACTATTGCAGGCCTGATTTTGCTTATTGCCTCTATTAATTTCATCAATCTTACCGTAGCTACCTCGCTCACACGAGCCAAAGAAGTAGGCGTTAGAAAATCTTTAGGGGCAAATAAAAACCAGCTTTTTTTACAGAATTGGGGTGAAGCCTTTTTGGTTTGTTCGGTTGCATTAATCATAGGTTTGGGCTTGGCTTATACGAGTTTACCAGAGTTCAATAAGATGTTTCGTTCGCATCTTTCTATCAATAATTTCTTGATTATCAGTAATTTAGTGATAACAATGCTTGGTTTTCTATTAGTTACGTTTATTGCCGGAGGATACCCCGCAATGATAGCCTCAAGATTCAATATCGTTGAGGTTTTGAAAGGGAAATTGAGCATGAAAAAGCCAGGTTTTTTACGTAACTCATTGATAACCACACAATTTACGATTGCTTGTTTGCTCATTAGTTGTACGATCGTAGTTTTTCAACAACTCAAATATTTGCGTACCAAACCTCTTGGCTATAACAAAGAGCAGGTTATAAGCGTGCCAATCAATGGTGCGATGCAAGGCTCGATTGCTGTTGAAAAAATGCGAAATGAACTCTTAAAATACCCATCAATTGTGAGTATTTCTGGTTCAAGAATAAACATTGGTCGAGGACTTGATGGTAGCTCGTCAAAAAGTATGTCGGGTTTTGATTATTATCCAAATGCCAATAATCTCAACGATTCTAAACAAATTTTGACTCATTGGCTATTTGTTGAGTATGATTTTTTGAAAACTATGGATATCAAACCTTTGCAAGGACGTGATTTCTCTCAACAATTTGGAACAGATTCGACTGCGATTGTCGTTACCGAAAGTTTTATGAAACAAATGGGCGAAAAAAATGCCGTTGATAAATTTATCATGCCCGATTCATCAGCAGGAAAAATTAAAATCATTGGTGTTGTTCCTGATTTTAATTTGTATTCATTGCATGAAAAAAGAGAGGCAATTACCCTACAACTAACAAGAAAAATGCGAGGTATTAGCTATATTTTGGTACGAGTTAGCCCTCAAAATATGTCAGCTTCGATGGATTTGGTCAAGAAAACTTGGAAAGAAATTGCTCCTGAAACAGAGTTTCAAGGTTCGTTTATTGATGAAAATGTTAATCGTTGGTACAAAAAAGAAGAGCGACTTTCACAGATTTTTACGACCGCCGCAGGAATAGCAATCATGCTTTCGTGCATGGGACTTTTTGCTATTGCTTTAATTGTAATCGAGCAACGCACCAAAGAAATTGGCGTAAGAAAAGTGCTGGGTGCAAGCATTCCGAATATTGTTACGCTTATCTCGAAAGACTTCCTGAAACTGGTTTTAGTTGCCTTCGTCATTGCTACACCAATCGGCTATTATTTGATGGGCAAATGGCTCGAAGACTTTGCTTATAAAACAGATTTGCACTGGTGGATATTTGCTGTGGCAGGAATAGCTTCAATGCTAATCGCCTTACTAACAGTGAGTTATCAAGCCATCAAAGCGGCTTTGATGAATCCTGTGAAGAGTTTGAAAACAGAGTAAAGTCAAAGATTTAGGAGGTAGAATTTAGGAAAAATAGATAAAAAAAATAAGCTAAATCCTAAGTCCTGATTCCTAAAACCTTAAAAATTACAAAAACTATGAAAAAACTATGATAAAAAATTATTTCAAAATCGCCCTCCGAAATCTTGTTAAAAACAAGGTTTATTCATTCATCAATATCTTTGGTTTGGCTACAGGTATGGCCGTTGCCATGCTCATTGGTCTTTGGATATATGATGAGGTAAGTTTCGACAAAAACCACAAAAATTATGACCGAATTGCACAAGTAAAGCAAAGCCAGTCATTTAATGGTAAGAAAGAAACTTATAACTCGGTTCCTGCTGTAATGGCGGAAGAAATTCGTATCAATTATGGCAGCGACTTTAAATATGTCCTACAATCGTCGTGGAATTCAAGCCATATTTTGACAGTTGGGGAAAAGAAATTTACCAAAAATGGTAGTTTTTTTGAACCACAAGTAACCGAAATGCTTTCGCTAAAAATGCTAAAAGGAACTCGTGCAGGTTTGAAAGAACCATACTCGATTCTATTGTCAGAATCTGTGGCAAAAGCCTATTTTGCAGATGCCGACCCGATGGATAAAATCATAAAAATTGACAATAAATACGATGTGAAAGTTACGGGTATTTACGAAGATTTACCGCACAATTCAAGTTTAAAAGATGTGTCTTATTTGATGCCGTGGGAATTATATTTAATTAGCAATGAGTGGATTAAAAAAATGGAAAATCCTTGGGGAAGCAATTTTACACAAGTATTTGCCCAAATTGCTGAAAATTCTAACATGGAAAAAGTTTCAGCCAAAATCAAGAATGTTAAACTGAATAAAGTTAGCAAAGATGAAGCAAAATATAAACCCGAAATTATTCTGCACCCCATGTCGAAATGGCATTTGTATGGTGAATTTAAAGAAGGAATAAACACAGGCGGCCGCATCGAATTTGTGTGGCTTTTTGGCATTGTTGGCATTTTTGTGTTGCTTTTGGCGTGTATCAACTTCATGAATTTGAGTACAGCTCGTAGCGAAAAACGTGCAAAAGAAGTAGGCATCAGAAAAGCCATTGGCTCGCAACGTGGGCAACTAATTAGTCAATTTTTTAGTGAATCGCTACTCGTTGTTGCCTTTGCCTTTGTATTGTCGATTCTTTTAGTAATGTTGATTTTGCCATTCTTCAATGACTTATCCGATAAAAAAATGTCCATTTTATGGGTAAATCCTATCTTTTGGTTACTCGGCATTGTTTTTAGCATTCTTACTGGCGTGATTGCAGGAAGTTATCCCGCCCTTTATTTATCATCTTTTCAGCCAGTCAAAGTGCTGAAAGGTACATTTCGGGTGGGGCGTTTTGCTTCTGTGCCACGCAAAATTTTGGTGGTTGTTCAGTTTACGGTTTCTGTTACTTTGATTATCGGAACAATCGTTGTTTTTCGACAAATTCAGTTTGCCAAAAATCGCCCTGTGGGTTATAGTCGAGATGGTTTGATAAATATTTATATGCAAACCCAAGATATTCACAAGCATTTTGATGTCGTTCGAGATGAGTTAAAAAAATCAGGAGCAATTGTAGAAATGGCAGAGTCGGGAAGTCCATTAACTCAGCATTGGAATACAAATGGAGGTTTTGATTGGAAAGGAAAAGACCCCAATCAAGCGGTCGATTTTCCGAATAATAATGTAACGCACGAATACGGCAAAACCATTGGCTGGCAGTTTGTGGCTGGGCGAGATTTTTCGAGAGACTACGTATCCGATTCCTTAGCGTTTGTCTTGAATGAGGCTTCTGTAAAAATGATAGGATATAAAAATCCGATGTCAGCAATTGATGAAATAATTAAATGGGAAGGAAAACCATATAAAGTAATTGGTGTGGTTAAAAATATGGTCGTTGAGTCGCCTTATGAGCCATCTCGTGCCTCACTTTTTCACTTGACGAGAGATGAAGGCAATGTGCTTATAATGAAACTGAATCCAGAAAAAAGTGCAAGCGAATCTTTGAGTAAAATAGAAACAGTCTTCCAAAAATATAATCCTGCCCAACCTTTTGAATACAAATTTGTGGACGAAGATTACGCCAAAAAATTTGGCGACGAAGAAAGAGTAGGTAAATTAGCTACTTTTTTTGCCATTCTTGCCATTTTAATTAGTTGTTTGGGACTTTTTGGTTTGGCATCTTTCGTGGCAGAGCAACGCACCAAAGAAATTGGTGTAAGAAAAGTGCTTGGGGCGTCAGTTACGAATTTATGGGCTTTATTGTCGAAAGATTTTGTGATTTTGGTTATCATTTCACTATTCATCGCTTCGCCAGTTGCCTATTATTTTATGAGCCAATGGACACAAAAATATACATTCCGAACAGATATTTCATGGTGGATTTTTGCTTTAACTGGCATCGGTGCATTGACCATTACGCTACTAACCGTAAGTTTTCAAGCTATCAAAGCAGCTTTGTTGAACCCTGTGAAAAGTTTGAAAACCGAATAACCACCACATTTTAGAGACGTTACTATCGTCTCTACACAATACATTAATACAACAAAATTATGCTACAAAATTACTTAAAAATCACCTTCCGAAACCTTTGGAAAAACAAGGTTTTCACCTTTATTAATATTGCTGGTTTGGCTATTGGCTTAACTGCCGCAATGCTCATTTTGCTTTATACTAAAGACGAAGTGAGTTATGATAAATTTCATGTCAATAACCCTAATATTTATCGTATTACCAATGCTTGGATAAAACCTGACGGAAGCATTAATAATAAAGATGGTAATACTGGTGATTTTCAAGGGCCAAAATTCAAAGAGAAAATACCTGAAATTGAGGCATTTGTAAGAGTGCAAAGTCAGTTTAAAGATGTTAGGGGAAATAGAGAAATCAAAGGCTACGAAATGCTTGCTGCCGATGCCAATTTCTTTTCGATTTTTAGTTTTCCTTTGTCGAGCGGAAATCCTGCTACTGCTTTACAAAAACCAAATAGTATTGTCATTTCGGAAGAAATGGCAGAAAAGTTTTTCAAAACAAAAGATGCTTTGGGCAAAATGTTAGAGTTGAAAGAAGGCGATAAATTTGTTCCTTATCAAATTACAGGAATCTCAAAAAAATGTCCACAAAATTCATCTGTCAAATTTGATTTTCTGTTGCCAAAAATTGTAGCAGAAAAAGAGTACAGCAATAATGAAAACTGGTTCAATTTCTTTCAAAATACCTTTGTTTTACTGCATCCGAAAGCAGATTTGAAACGAGTTGAGGCAAAAATGAAGCAAGTGTATGCTGCCGATGCCAAAGAATCTATCAAAATGATGGAAGCAAAATACAATGTGAAAGAAAAAGCGGTTTATGCTTTGCAACCGTTTTTAGACATGCACCTCAGCATTGATTATCCTGCACAAAATGGCTTGGTTGATGCCAGCAATCCTACGTTTTCTTATATTCTTACGGGCATTGCACTCTTTATTTTGCTGATAGCTTGTATCAATTTCGTAAATCTTACGGTGGCACGCTCGCTCAAACGTGCCAAAGAAATAGGTGTTAGAAAAGTAGTTGGGGGCGATAGAAAACAATTGATTTGGCAGTTTTTGGGCGAGTCATTTTTACTGAGTTTTGTTGCATTTATTTTGGCACTTTTATTAGTCAATTTAGCATTGCCAAATTTCAATCAACTTTCTAATAAAGCACTTTCGCTTTCATATTTATTTGATGCAAAATTAGTCATTTCTTACGTCGGAATATTTATTCTAACATCCTTATTATCAGGATTTTATCCTGCAATTATGATGTCTGGTTTTAGCCCTGTCGAAACACTTTATAACCGATTTAATTTATCAGGAAAAAACTATCTTCAAAAGTCATTGGTGGTTTTGCAGTTTGGTTTAGCTTCGTTTTTGATAATTGCCACTTTGACCGTTTTTACACAATTTAATTACCTGATAAACAAAGACTTAGGCTACGAAGATAAAAATGTAATAATGGTTGATTTCGGACAAAATATATTCCGAGATAAAGCAGCGATTTTGAAAGACCAATTACTGAAAAATCCAAATATCGTGCAAGTTGCTCCCAAAAATGGAGGCGGTTGGGGAACTGTCGCCCAAGTAAATGGCAAAGTAGATATACAATTTGCATACGAAACTGTTGATGAAGATTATCTGCCATTGTATAAAATTCCAATTGTTTTGGGACGTAATTTCTCAAAAGATTTTGCCGATTCTACCAATTCGGTTATTGTCAATGAAGCTTTCGTAAAAAAAGCAGCTTGGAAAGAGCCACTCGGGCAAGTTGTTGATTTTTTTTATAGAGATAATGAAAAATATAAGGTTGTTGGCGTTGTAAAAGACTATCATTTCGATGCTCTAACGCAAGAAATCAAACCACAAATGTTTACCATGAAAAGCAACGGTTTTGGCATGGTTCATATCAAAATCAAGCCAAATTCGGAAACTGCGAGCTTGGCACATATCGAAAAAAACTTCAAACGCCTTTTTCCAATCAATCCATATTCTTACAAATTTAGAGATTTAGTAAACAAAAAATCCTACGAATCTGAAGAAAAATGGAAGCAAATTATGCTTTTTGGAGCAGTTTTGACCATTTTCATTTCCTGCATCGGCTTGTTTGGTTTGGCAACACTTTCTGCCGAAAAACGTACTAAAGAAATCGGAATTCGTAAAGTTTTGGGAGCTTCAATTAGCAATATTGTTGCATTACTTTCTACTGATTTTGTAAAATTAGTTGGTCTTTCATTCCTATTTTCATTTCCAGCCGCCTATTTCGCTACCCAAAAATGGCTCGAAAATTATCCGTATCGAGAAAGTTTTAATTGGTGGATTTTTGCTTTTACGGCAGTTATCACTATTTGTATTGCTTTGCTTACTGTTGGTTGGCAATCTATTCGAGCTGCTTTGATGAATCCTGTGAAGAGTTTGAAAACAGATTAAAATTATGATACGTAATTACTTCAAAATTGCCCTCCGAAATCTTGTAAAAAACAAGATTTATTCGCTGGTAAATATTATCAGTCTAACGCTTGGTCTGACAGTAATGCTGTTGGTATATCTTTATGTGCAAGACGACCTTTCATTTGATAGATTTCATGAAAACGGCAATCAGATTTACCGATTGGTGCAAGATGTAAAAGATGTAGATGGGCGAGAAGGAAAAATGGGCAATACGGGTTTGCCACAGGGAAAGGCGTTTAAAGATGAGCTGCCAGAGTTTATAGATTTCTGTCGTTTCAAAAATGGTTGGAATACCTTGGTTCGGAAAGAAAATGACGGTTTCAAAGAAAAATTGATGTATGCCGACCCTTCGGTATTTACTATGTTTTCGTTTGAAACGATTTCGGGAGAATCTACAACGGCATTAAACAGCTTAAATAGTGTAGTTATTAGCCAAAAAGTGAAGGAAAAGTATTTTGGAGAAGCAAGTCCAATCGGGAAAACACTAAATATTGGCGATGAAGGTGCTGATTTTAAACCTTTTGTAGTCACGGCTGTTTTACAAAATCTACCAATCAATTCTTCCATTCAGTTTGATTTATTGCTTACGATAGATCATATTATTCCGAAAGACCCTGCCGAAAGAGCCAATCAAGAAAGTTGGTACAATGCCAGTCTTAATACATTTTTGATGGTTTCTCCCAATACAAATATCAGGAATTTGGAAAAGAAAATGGAGGGAGTTACAGCAAAATATATTTCAGATACAAAGCAAAAAGATAAAAATCTATCGAAATATAGTACACGTTTTTCGCTTCAACCGTTTTTTCAAATGCACCTCGACCCCGAATATTACGCCACCAATGGCTTAGAATATTGGTCTGATGCTCGTTATCCTAAAATTTTATCGGGGATAGCATTACTTGTTTTAATCATTGCGTGCATTAATTTTATAAATCTTACACTCGCTCGCTCGTTGAAACGTATCAAAGAAATTGGCATCCGAAAAACTACTGGCGGCACAACCAAACAATTATTTTTTCAATTTTTGGGCGAATCGTTTTTACTCACTTTCGTAGCCGCTATGCCTTCGATTTTGCTCGCACAGGCTTTTTTGCCTATGTTTTGTGTGCTAACCGACAAGCATTTGGAGTTTTCGAGGCTATTTTCCACACAATCAGTTGCTATTTTTATAGGTTTGATTTTCCTTGTTTCAATTTTTGCGGGTTTTTATCCTGCCGTCATTATGGCAAGATTTCAGCCTATCAAAAGCCTAAAAGGACAATTGAAGTTTTCAAACGGACAATCTTTTGGCAAAACTTTGGTTGTTTTTCAGTTTGTGATGGCTGGTGTATTGATTATTGGCACTATTGTTTCGGCACAGCAATTTGATTTTATTGCCAAAAAAGATTTGGGTTATAAAACCGATAATATTATTCGTTTTTGGCTTCCGTGGGAACAAATAAAAACACTTTCGCCAAAACTTAAAAACGAACTAAAACAACTATCACTTGTAGAGAAAATTTCGGCAAAATCAGGCGATTGGAATAGCACCATGTATGAGGTAGATGGCATCAAAACCGACTATACATACTACGAGCATATTGACGAAAATCACCTGCAATTAATGCAAATTCCGTTGGTAAAGGGCCGATATTTATCTTCAAAATTTGCCTTAGATACAGTTTCAAACATTGTAGTAAACGAAGCATTCGTAAAGAAATATATTCCGAAAAACAAAGACCCATTTAGTGCAAAAATAACTCAAAATAAGTCAGTTATGAGCATCGTTGGCATCGTAAAAGACTTTCATTACGATTCTTTTAAAGAAAATATTAAACCCATTGTTTGGGGCTTAGATACGAGGGGGCAGGCGGGCTGTATTCATGTTCAGTTTGCAGAAAACCAACAAAAATCAGCCATTGAAAGCATTAAAAAAGTATATAAAAAATTTGTTCCTTTTCTGCCGATGGAATATCAATTGCTGGAAGATTTCAGAATGGAAAAATATGCTGATGACATCCGTTGGAAAAAAGTATTAAACATCACTTCTTTCATTGCCATTCTGATTGCCTGTTTGGGGCTTTTTGGTTTAGCAACATTCAGCACCGAGCAACGCACTAAAGAAATAGGCATCCGAAAAGTGCTGGGGGCAAGTATCACAAGTATAGCCGCATTATTATCAAAAGATTTCTTAAAATTAGTCTTTGTATCCATCATCTTGGCGAGTCCGATAGCCTATTATTTCATGGACAAATGGCTACAAGATTTTGTTTATCGCATAGATATTTCTTGGTGGATATTTGTACTTTCGGGGATTTCAATAATCATAATTGCCTTACTGACAGTCGGTTACCAAGCAATTCGTGCAGCTTTAATGAATCCTGCGAAGAGTTTGAAAACTGAGTAATAATGAGGATTTAGGTGTTAGGATTTAGGGATTGGTTCTCTTGTTAATCAATTCTAAAACCTAATTCCTAAATCCTATAAACCTAAAAAAATTATGATACGCAATTACATTAAAATCGCATTTAGAAATCTTACAAAAAACAAACTGTATAGCTTTATCAATATTTTTGGTTTGGCTATTGGGCTTACTTGTTTTTTGCTCATTTCGCTCTATGTTTTGGACGAATTGAGCTACGACCGTCATTTTAAAGATGCCGAACGCATTTACCGTATTAATTCAGATATAAAATTCGGTGGAACTGAGCAGCGTATGGCTGTAAGTTCCGACCCATTTGGTTCTACACTCAAAAAAGACTATGCCGAAGTAGAGCAATATGTACGCCTCTATGCCAACAATAGCCGCCGATTTATCAAAAAAGGCAATGAGTTTTTGGTAGAAAATGATTGCCTTCATGCTGATTCTACGCTATTTGATGTTTTTTCTTTCCGTATGCTTGAAGGAGACCCTAAAACAGCATTGACCGAACCAAATACACTTATAATAAGCCAAACTACTGCACAGAAGTATTTTGGTAATACCCCCTCATTAGGTAAAACGCTCACTATAGGCGTGCAAGAGTCGGTTGATTATAAAGTTACGGGTGTTTATGAAGATATGCCTGCTAATTCGCATTTTCAGGCAAACATGATTTTTTCGTTCAAAAACATTACCGACTATAATTTCGGTAATTTTCTGAGCCATAATTTCTATACCTATATAAAGCTCCGAGAAGGGGTTGATTATAAGCAATTTGAGAAGAAATTCGATGTCATAGTTGATAAATACGTCTTGCCACAAGCTAAGGTATTTATGGACATCAAGAGTATGGACGATTTTAGGAAAACGGGCAATAATCTCCAATATTCGCTCATCCCACTTTTGGATATTCATTTGAAATCAGATAGAATTTATGAGCTGAGCCCCAATAGCGATATTCAATATGTCTATATTTTTTCGGTGGTGGCTTTGTTTTTATTGCTCATTGCCTGTATTAATTTCATGAACCTGAGCACCGCTCGTTCGGCAAATCGTGCTAAAGAGGTTGGCATTCGCAAGGTGATGGGAACACAACGCAACAGCCTCATAATACAGTTTATGTCCGAATCGGTACTTACAAGTTATTTGGCTTTCGTACTTTCATTGGTATTTGCAATTTTATTGATACCATATTTCAACGATATTGCAGGAAAACAATTTAGCATAAAATCACTTTTTCAGGTGAAGTATTTGCCATTTTTATTGCTTTTGCCTTTGGTAGTTGGAGTTTTGGCAGGTTATTATCCTTCATTTTTCTTGTCATCATTCCGCCCGATTGAAGTATTGAAAAGTAAAATTAATGCCAATTTCAAACGCTCCAACTTCCGCAATACGTTGGTCACATTCCAGTTTGTTACATCATTGGTTTTGGTTATTTCTACATTTGTAATTTACCAACAACTCAATTACATTCAAAATAAAAATCTGGGTTTTTCAAAAGACAGAGTTTTGGTGGTAACAGGTACATCGTCTTTGCGTGATAATAATAATGTATTTAAGGAAGAAGTCAAGAAAATAGCGGGTGTAAAAAATGCCACTTTTGCAGGATTTTTGCCAGTGGCAAATTCGTCAAGAAGTGATAATACATTTTCGACAGAAGCCGTAATGACCGCAAAAAATGCTGTTAATATGCAAATTTGGGACATTGACGAAGATTATGTTCCTACGCTTGATATGGAAATTTTAAAAGGAAGAAATTTTTCAAAGGCTTTCGGTACCGATTCAAGTGCAATTATTATTAACGAGCAAGCTGCTAAATTGACGGGGCTAAGTGACCCAATTGGCAAAAAACTATTTATCAGTGATGGTCAACCAAATCATGCAACATCACTAACGATTGTGGGTGTCGTCAAGAATTTCCACTATGAGTCTATGCGTGAAACTGTCGGTCCATTATGCTTTAGATATGGTAAAAGTTCGTGGGTGACAGCTTTTAAAATAAATACCGAAGAGCCACAAACACTCATCAAACAGATTGAAGCAAAATGGAAGGCATTGGCACCCGAAATGCCATTTAATTATCATTTTATGGACGAATCATTTGATGAAATGTACCGAGCCGAACAACGAATCGGGAAAATTGCCTTGATTTTTGCTTTACTGACGGTCTTGATTGCCTGCTTAGGTTTATTTGGATTAATCACTTACATAGCCGAGCAACGCACCAAAGAAATCGGTGTCCGAAAAGTGCTTGGTGCGAGTATTTGGAGCATTGTACAATTACTCTCAAAAGACTTCTTGAAACTGGTTTGTATCGCCTTTGTTATCGCTACTCCATTGGCGTATTATGCCACCGATACTTGGCTCAAAGACTTTGTTTTTCGTACCGATATTTCTGCTTGGATTTATGTAATTGCAGGAATTACAACGCTACTAATTGCCTTACTTACAGTGAGTTATCAGGCAATTAAAGCCGCTTTGATGAATCCTGTAAAAAGTTTAAAAACAGAGTAATAGCCATAGTAGAGACAAAGCGACCGTCGCTCGGCATTCCTTGTCTCTACAAAACAAACAACAAAATTATGATACGCAATTACATCAAAATCGCCTTCCGAAACCTTCTCAGAAATAAGGTTTATAGCTTTATCAATATCACAGGGCTTGCTCTTGGGCTGGCGGTTTCGTTGTTGATTATCTTGTTTGTTTCGCATGAAATGAGCTTTGATAAATTTCATAAAAATCGTGAGAAAATCTTTCGGGTAGAGGCCACAGCCAAAATGGGTGAACAAGAATTTCATCTTTTTAATATGTCCGAACGCCTCGGCGATGCTCTTAAAGAAGCCACACCTTCGGTAAAAGATGTTGGCCGAAAATCTGAGCAAATAGAAGTTGTTTTTGAAACAGACCCAAAGCACCGCTACAACGAAACAGGCTTACTTTTTGTAGATGAGGGATTTTTCAGAATTTTTGATTTCAAAATTTTGGAGGGTGATGTGGCATCGTTGACACGCCCATACACCATTATGCTCACGCCCGAAATGGCTTTGAAGTATTTTGGCAAAGAAAACCCGATTGGCAAAACACTTAAATGGAACAAAAAAACGAATTTGGAAGTAACTGGTATCGTAGAGAAAAATCCTTCAAATTCGAGTATTGAGTTTAATTTTATTGGTTCGTTGCCTACCATTTTAGCAACCAATAAAGCCGAATATCCGCAATATTTTACACCCGAAAGGTTAAGTAAAGTTGGGCCAGGTTATGCCGAAACATATTTGCTGCTGGACAATATAAAAAACCAAACAAATGTGACGAGCGTTTTGGGTAGATTGGCAAAGCAAAATCCTGATAATGAGAATGTTAGCTATGTCGTCAATCAATTTGCATCGCTTTATTTAGGCGGTAACCAAACCGAAAAAAAATATGTTTATATCTTCGCTGGAATTGCCATTTTGATTTTACTTTTGGCACTCATCAATTTCATGAATCTCACAACTGCTCGTGCCACTACCCGAGCCAAAGAAGTGGGTGTACGTAAATCAATTGGAGCTAATCAGCGAGGTTTGGCAACGCAATTTTATATCGAATCTACGCTTACTATCTTTATTTCGTTGGTTTTTGGAATAATTTTATTTCAGCTTCTTCGACCAATTTTTTACCAAATTCTTGATTTAAAAATAGATGCTGATTTCCTGTTGAACCCTTATTTTTATTGTTCTTCGATTGCTATTTTTATCATAACTGTTTTATTAGCAGGAAGTTATCCGTCTTTTGTTTTATCAAGATTCAACCCAGTTGAGGTTTTAAAAGGCAAAGTACAAGCCAAAGGAAATTTTAATACTCGTCAGTTGCTCACGGTTTTTCAGTTGGCTGTTTCGGTTAGTCTAATTTTTTGTTCGATTGTGATTTTCAACCAAGTCAAAGCAATGCGAAACAAAAACATCGGACTCAACAAAGACCAGATGCTAATAATCAATTTAGACCCAAAATCTAATGCCAAAAACCAAGCTTTAATCAATCAAATTGAGCAAATTAAAGGCGTTGAAGGCGTTTCTGGCTCAAAACATCGAATGTTTTATGAGGGCTATAATATGATTGGTATCGAAAAAGTTGGCGAAAAAGATGAAAATAAGAGTGTCGGAACTATCGTCATGGCTGTTGATGCTAAGTTTACTGATTTATACAAAATGCAATGGAAAATTAAGCCCGCAATATTGCCAAGTAATCTCAACAACAAAATTATTCTGAATGAAACGGCAGCCAAACAAATAAATCCGAACATTGCGGCAATCAAAAAAGTAGATATGGGGTATGACCAGCCTACAGAGGTTATCGGAATCGTAAAGGACTTTAATTATACTTCTGCCAAACGAATTATTGAGCCATTATTGCTACAAATGGTTACAAACTCGCAAGAATTTGATTATCTCAATATCAAAATCAGTAAAAGTGCTGCAATTGCTTCCGTAGTGAATGCTGTTCAGAAAAACTACGATTCCTATAAAACCGAAGATGCTTTTACCTACCATTTTGCCGATGACACCTTCGATAAATTGTTCAAAGCCGAAGACCGTGTGGCCAATATGTTTGGTGCTTTTACGGCTATTGCTATTTTTATCGCCTGTTTGGGACTTTTTGGCTTGGTAACTTTCATTATAGAACAAAAAACCAAAGAAATTGGTATTCGTAAAGTATTGGGAGCATCGGCTTTTAGTATTACGACCATGCTTTCAAAAAACTTTCTAAAATTGGTATTTATAGCTGTTTTGGTAGCCAGCCCCATTGCCTATTATGCCATGGATAAATGGTTGCAAGATTTTGCTTTCAGAACCAATATCGAATGGTGGGTTTTTGTGATTTCGGCAATTTTAGTTAGCATAATTGCCTTATTAACAGTGAGTTATCAAGCCATAAAAGCCGCTTTGATGAATCCTGTGAAGAGTTTGAAGACTGAGTGATTTGGTTATTGGAATACTTCTGATAAATTTAATTTAATGCCAGTTGCGGAATCTATAAGTGTCATTTCGCTATTAAAATATTGATATTTTCCAATTTGAGAATAGACATTAATTGCTTGTAAACTTGGCTGAACTAACCAACAAGATTGAACTCCTGCAAAAAAATACTTTTCAAATTTTAGAAGAATTTCATCAATTGATTGAGTTGGAGATACAATTTCAATGACTGTAATGGGCATTTCGGCAAAAGTAATTTTATCATGCAAAAAATTGGCAACCATTTTTGGAAAAATCGAAATATCAGGCACACAATTTGGCTTTTCTGGCATTGCCAAAGTAAGCTCTGGCATTGTGGTAAATTTTTTCCGAAAACTTATATTAATCTCAATAATAAGATTATTCTGAATATAGGAGTGATTGAAGCTGGGCATAGGTTTTCCTCTTTCTAATTCATAGGCAGTCATTTCTCTTTCTGCCCAATTTTCTAATAGCAATTCCATAATTAAAATTGTTTTTTTACAAATATAAAATAATTAATAATACAATTACAAAAATGATACGCAATTACCTAAAAATCGCCTTTCGCAGTCTTTGGAAAAACAAACTTTTTTCATTTATCAATATTTTTGGCTTGGGTTTGGCGATGGCGATTTGTCTTTTGTCTTTAATTCAGGTGCAAAATGTCTTTGAATTTGACAATTTTCACCCTTTTCCTGAAAGAACTTTCAGAATTTTGACCGATTCAAAAGATGAAAAAGGTAAACTTCATGCACATGCTTCTTCGCCTTTTTTGTTGTCCGAAAAACTCAAAAATGAGTATGGCGGCATCGAAAAATCGGCTCGAATGATTCGTTATTTTCATGGAGAAATGAACAATCGAATCAAAACACTCAATGTAAATGGCATTTATGTGGACCCAGAATTTTTTGAGATTTTTGGTTTTCCATTAGAAAAAGGCTCGCCCGCCATTGAGCCTCGAACTGTGGTGCTAAATCACGAAACAGCACAAAAGTTTTTTGGCGATACAAACCCTGTCGGACAAACTATTACGCACCGAGATTTGGGCATTTTTACGGTTTCGGGAGTTTTGAAACCTTACAAACTTCGTGGCACACATTTCAGAAGCGATTTGATGGTTTCGATGGCAACTTTTTCAATGTTGAATAAAGATAAAACCGAACTAAAATCTTGGAAAAACTACGATACTTATACCTTTGTTTTGCTTCAAAAAAATACAAAACCCGAAGCTCTCGACCATGCTTTGGGCGAGATTGCGTCGCAAAATAAAAAGGACATTGATTTCGGAAAACAAAGCCACAGCTATCGTCCACAAGCAATTAGTGATATTTCACCTGATTTTGAAAACTTAGAAGACAATGCCTACGTGGACACAGTTACCGATTTGGCGGTCAATTTTTGGATGGCTCTGGTCATCATTATTTTGGCGGGTTTCAATTATACAAACCTTACTTTGGCGAAGTCTTTGAATCGAGCAAAAGAGGTCGGTGTCAGGAAAGTTTCGGGGGCGGTTAGAGGTCAATTAATGCTGCAATTTCTTGTGGAAGCTACGATTTTGGCACTTTTTGCCCTGTTGGTGGCATTCGTGGTTTTGCGACTTATCAAGCAATTTGTTCATGCTTCATGGATTACTTGGGAGGTTGATAACCTGTGGATTATGTGGGCATTTTTTGTTGGTTTTGCAATTTTGTCGGGCTTTATGGCGGGTGTTTTACCTGCACGAATTTTGTCGAGTTTTCAACCTGTCCAGGTACTAAAAGGCGAGTTGAGTCCCAGTACTTATGGTAAACTCAATCTTCGCAAAAGCCTTATTGTGATTCAATTTGTGGCAACGCTCGTTTTCATGATTTTCATGACGACAATGTATAATCAGTTTGATTACATGGCGACCGAAAATGACAATTTTAACCGAAAAAATATCCTCAATGTTACGCTTGTAAACAACGATTCTCAACTCATTTCCAACGAAATTTCCAGAATAATGGGCATTGAGCAAGTCGGCAAAACTTCCAGTCCGTTTGGCGGTGGGGCAAGTATGTGTTATGTAAAGGAAAATCGGACTGCCAATAATTCGGCGGCACATTATTATTCGGTTGATAATCAGTTCATTGAAAACATGAAATTGACGTTTTTGGCAGGAAAAAATCTTCCTAAATCGTTGTCGGATTCGGCAACAAATTTTGTGGTTTTAAATGAAAAAGCCTTAAAAACGCTTCACCTTGGCACGCCGCAAGAAGCCATTGGCAAAGCTATTACGCTCAATAATACTTCCGAAGTTACGGTGATGGGCGTTGTAAAAGATTTTTGTTTTGGCAATTATCAAATGGAACTTACGCCATTAGTTTTGCAGTATAATCCTTCAAAATTTCAGGTTTTATCTATCAAAACTGCCGAAAATGTTTCCCAAACGATGCTTACTGCCGATATTGAAAAAGTATGGAAACGCTATCACCCACATGATACGATGGTTTCGTCATGGTACGAAAAGCAACTTTATGAGCAATGGTTTCCAGGCGAAGACATGAAGTTTATGGGCATGATTTGCCTTTTCGGATTGGTAGTTGCCATCATGGGTTTGCTCGGCATGGTAACTTATAATGCCGAAAAGCGATTCAAAGAAATTGGCATCAGAAAAGTGATGGGAGCAACCGAATTTCAGATTGTAAACCTACTTTCTTGGGGATTTTTTAAACTCTTAATCATTGCCGCCGCCATAGCCGTACCGTTTGGGTATTTTTCAGGGTTTTTGTTTCTAAAACTTTTTACTTTCCCTGCCAGCATGAATTTGGGCTTGATAGTTTTATGCTTAATTTCAGTATTTTTGATTAGTATTTGTACGATAGGTTTCAAAGCCTATCAAGCAGCTTTGATGAACCCTGTGAAGAGTTTGAAGACAGAATAATTTAAGTTGAACACTTGTCCATTATTGTACAAAACAATGTCCGATTTCGGACATTGTTTGACAACTTCTTTTTTATAAAACACTGATAATCAAATACTTATATTTTTGGCATAGCATTGGATACCATTAAAGAAATTATGAAAAAGCTATGCTAAGAAATTATATCAAAATCGCCTTCCGCAATCTTGTAAAAAACAAGGTTTATTCTTTTATCAATATTTTTGGTCTTTCGGTAGGCATGGCAGTTGCTATGCTCATTGGGCTGTGGATTTTTGACGAAATGTCCGCCAATAAGCACCACAAAAACTACGGAAGTATCTACCAAGTAATGATGCACCAAACTTTTGATGGGCATCGGGGTTCGCAATTGGCTTTGCCGTACCCAATGGGTGAGGAAATGAGAAACAAATACCCCGATTTTCAGGCAGTGGCGATGTGCGATTGGGGAGCAAATCGCTCGTTGGTATTAGGCAATCAGAAGTTTTTGAAAGATGGACATTACATTGGTGCAGAAGCCATTGATATGTTTTCGCTCAATGTTTTGAATGGTGATAAAAATCCTTTGAAAGAACCTTATTCAATAGTTTTGACAGAAGAAACTGCCCAAACTATTTTTGGAAAACAAGATCCTATCGGCAAAACCATAAGGGTAGATAATGTGGTAGATTTGAAAGTAACTGCCGTAGTTGCCAAACAACCTAAAAATGCCACACTACAATTTGATTATTTGATGCCATGGCTTCTGCAAGCAAAAATTCATCCTGAAAATATAAAAAGAGAAGAAACAAGTTGGGATAGTAATTCACATCAAGTTTTTGTGCAACTGAAAGAGGGAGTTTCGCCTGAAAAAACAAACGCCAAAATAAGAAATACGGTATTAAGTCATGTGAGTAATAATCAGTTAATGAAAACATCTATCAAGCCCGAAGTTTTTATTCACCCAATGGCAAAATGGAAATTATATTCGGAGTTTGAAAATGGTGTAAATACAGGTGGTTTTATCAAATATGTAAAGTTATTTGCGATTTTTGGCTTGTTTATTTTGGTCATTGCTTGCATCAATTTTATGAATCTCAGTACGGCTCGCTCCGAAAAGCGTGCCAAAGAAGTAGGTGTTCGCAAAGCCGTTGGTTCGGGGCGTGAGCAACTCATCGGGCAGTTTTTGAGCGAATCACTTTTGATTGCTTTCTTGGCGTTGCTTTTGGCATTGGTTATTGTATTTGTTTCGTTGCCTTTCTTCAATACCCTCACCGAAAAACTGATGACGATTCAATTCGGAAACCCTGTTTTTTGGGCAATAATGCTTATTTTCACCTTATTTACAGGACTTTTGGCAGGAAGTTATCCTGCACTTTATTTATCTTCGTTCAATCCAGTTCAGATTCTCAAAGGTGGCGTTCATATTGGAAAAGGTGCTTCTTTGCCACGCAAAATATTGGTTATTACGCAATTTACATTTTCAATTGTGCTAATGATTGGTACAATTATCATTTATCAGCAAATACAATATGGCAAAAATCGCCCTATAGGATTTGACAATAAAGGACTAATTTCGGTGGGGAGTTCGACCGATTTAAACAAAAATTTTGAGTTACTCCGCACCGAATTATTGGCTTCGGGCGTGGTATCGTCTATTTGTAAATCTAATTCGCCACCGACCCAAATTTGGAGCAATAGCAATGGCTGGAAATGGAAAAACTCAATACCAGAAGATGAAGGAGCTATTTTTAGTACCATTGCCACAAGTTATGATTATACCCAAACATTAGGCATAAAACTCAAAGAAGGGCGTGATTTTTCAAGAGAATTTTCTACCGATTCGTCGGGCGTAATCTTGAATGAAGCTGCCGTCAAACGTATGGGTTTGAAAAACCCAATTGGCGAACTATTGAAATGGAATGGTGAAGACCGCAAAGTGGTAGGTGTCATTCCAGACATAAACATGGACTCTCCCTTTCGCACAATTTCGCCCTTGACATTAGTTTTTAACAAAGATTGGTCAAATTGGGTAAATGTAAGAATAAACCCAAATGTTTCATCGTCAGAGGCGATTGCCAAAATGACACCAATTTTCGATAAATACAATCCTGGCTTTCCATTCGATTATAAATTTGCTGACTTAGAATATGCAAAAAAATTCAATTATGAAGAATTGATAGGCAATTTGTCGTTGATTGTTTCGATTTTGGCAATTTTTATTTCATGTTTGGGTTTGTTTGGTTTGGCAAGTTTCATGGCAGAGCAACGAACCAAAGAAATTGGAATTCGTAAAGTTTTAGGAGCAAGTGTAGGCAATATTTGGGGCTTACTTTCGCAAGATTTTGTAAAATTGGTTATTATCTCTTGCCTTGTCGCTTCGCCAATTGCCTACTATGGAATGAGTCAATGGCTCGACGATTATAAAGATTATAAAATAAATATTGGGGCGGGTGTGTTTGTAGTTGTACTGATTTTGGCTTTGCTAATCACCTTACTAACAGTGAGTTATCAAGCAATTCGGGCAGCTTTGATGAATCCTGTGAAAAGTTTGAAGACGGAGTAAAATTGTTGTCAGTCGGGACACTGACAACGGCTGGGGGGAGAAGTAATTTACAAAAGTGTGTCTAAATCAATAGCAAGAATATTGGAGTAAGAAACATCGGTATAAACGTGTCCAACACCTTTTTGATATTTCGACCAAAGTCCACGCACGTAATCATAAATAAAACCCTCTTCAATGCCGTAATCGTTATCCTCAATTAATCGAATGATTTTTTTGAGGTCATTATTTAAACCATTGGGGTGGCAAATTTCGATGATAATTGGTGTACGAAAAGTTTCATTATCATAAAGCATGATATCAGGAACAGGGCTTGCTTGTCCTTCGTCTATTTGAGTTTCGGGTAAAGGTTCAAGTGTAATTTCGTGTACGTGGTAAAATAAATGCCCCAAACTCGCTGTCAATTTACTAATAATTCTCTGGTGTGCCTTTGGTGCATTAATGCCCATTTCAAAAACTGTTTCAGGATAATACATAGTCAAAATATTTTTAACAAATATAAGATAATTTTCAAAAATTCAATCAAAATAAATGATACAATTAAATAACATATCGAAATATTACACAGCGGGTTTTGGCAAAACTTATGTCTTGCGAAACATCAATCTTAACATAAAAGAGGGCGAATTTGTTTCTATCATGGGGCCTTCTGGCTCAGGAAAATCCACACTACTTCATATCTTAGGACTTTTGGAAGAAGCCTCAGAAGGCCAATATTTATTTGAAGAAACACCCGTGCAGAAGCTTTCTGAAAAAAGACGTACCGAATTGCACCGAACCAGCATTGGTTTTGTGTTTCAGGCTTATCATTTGATTGACGAATTGACAGTTTATGAAAACATCGAAACGCCGCTTTTATACAAAGGTCAGAATTCGGCAGAAAGAAAAAGCCGAGTTGCTGATATTTTAGATAGGTTTAACATTGTTGGAAAAAAAGACCTTTTTCCGTCGCAACTTTCAGGCGGACAGCAGCAATTGGTAGGCATTGCACGAGCGATTGTGGCTCAGCCAAAAATTATTTTTGCCGATGAACCAACAGGAAATCTTCACTCCGAACACGCCAAGCAAATCATGGAATTATTTAAAGAATTGAATCAAAAAGATGGCGTAACGATAGTACAAGTAACACATTCAGAAGCAAACGCTGAGTATGGAAATAGAGTGATTAGATTGAAAGATGGATGGGCGGAGTAAAACTTTAAATCCACACAACTCTCTGACTAAGTAAAATAACGAATTTAGAATGACGATTTACGAATACATAAAGCACTGATTATCAATAAGTTATGTAAAATTTTGGTTGCAATTAATTTTGTCCAAAGACTTATAAGAATATTAAAATATTTTCGACTATTTGAATAACGATGAAAAATACACTAAAACTATATTTAACTCTATCACTTTCTGCCATTTCATCAGCATTTGCACAAAAAATCTCACTGAAAGAATGTGTTGATGTTGCCATCAAAAATAACTTGACGTATCGAGAAAGTCAGATTTTAGGCGAAAGTGCCAATGTTGAGTTGTCGAGGGCTAAATCTCAGATTTATCCACGAATAGGTTTTGGTACGGGGCAAGATTTACGAGTTGGGCGAAGCATTGACCGCTTTACCAATTCATTTATTGAAGAAGTTTATACGACCAATTACTTTGGTTTACAGGCAAATATGACGCTTTTCAATGGTTTTCAAATAAAAAATCAGGTTCGTCAAAATGAGTTTTTGCGTGATGCTGGAGCAAAAAATATTGAAGCCATAAAAAACCGAACGATTATTGGGGTTTTGCAAGCGTATTTGCAAGTGTTGGCTTCGCAAGAATTGTTGGAAGTAAGCAAGCAACAAGTAGAAACTTCAAAATCGCAAGTTGAGCGAATCAATAAGCAAATAGCGGCTGGCGTGGTTGGGCAATCGGAGCTTTTTCAAGTGCAATCTCAATTGGTCAATGATGAATTTTCGTTGGTTTCTTCACAAAATGCTAATAAAGCGGCACGCCTTGCATTGTTTCAATTGATGAATCAATCGGTGAATAATGCGATGGTTTTTGAGTCTTTAAAAGAAGATGTCTTGTTGTATAATGCTGATAATCAAGCTGTTGAACAAATATTTGAGCAAGCTGTCAATAATTTTCCAGAAATAAAAGCTGGGGAATTACGCATGAAAAGTTTCGATAGCCAACTCAAAGCTACGCAAGCCAACACTTTGCCGCAAGTCAATCTTTCAGGAAATTACGGCACTTTTTATTCTTCTTCCAACAAGGCAGAAAACTATTTCACACAAATAAATGGTACTCGAAGTGGCTCGTTGAGTTTGGATATTAGTATTCCGATTTTGGGAAGATTACAAAATTCGCCACGAATTTCGGCAGTAAAAATTCAGCAACAATTGACACAAAATCAATTGAATGTAACCAAACTTCAAATCAGACAAGCCATTGAGCAATCTTATCAATTGCTTTCCGCCGCTGCTGACCGATACAAAGTGGCGACAAATCAAGTCAATATTTTAGACCAAAATATCAAAGCCGTAGAAAGCAGAATCAATGCTGGAACGGTCAATTTTATTGAATATGTGTTAGCAAAAACAAATTTCGACCGAGCAAAATCCAATTTGGTTCAAGCAAAATACGAGTTTTTGTTGCAAAACACAATCTTAGATTTTTATAAAAATGGTTCTTGGAAAATTGAATAGACTAACGCTGGCAGGGGTTTAACCCACAGTGGAGCTGCCTGCCAGCGTTCATTTTCTTAAATCTTAGAAAAATCACATTTTCTAAATCTTCACCCAAGCTTGCTTGCGATGACTTTCGATGATTCTTTCACAAATTAATAACTCACGCAAACCGTCGGCAAAAGTTGGGAAAGTTGGATTTTCTGGTTGTTTTCCTTCGGCAACTGCAGCATAAACTTCCTTGAAAAGTTGCTTTGAAGTATCAGGAAAACCTTCATTATGTCCACCCGGAAAACTAATCAAACTTTGAGCTTCACGGTAAAATAAAGAGGGGTCTTTCATCAAAACTTGGTTCGCAGTATCACGTTTTCCAACCCACATTTCGTTGGGCTTTTCTGAACACCATTCAAAATTTGCCTTCGAGCCAGAGATTTCAATATTCAATCTATTCTTACGTCCAGCCGAAACTTGACTTACAGTTACGCTTCCTTTATTGCCATTATCAAACCTCAAAAGTACGCTTGCGTGGTCTTCGGTATTTATCGCAACTTCCTGATAATCAGCAGCTTCCAGCATTTTTCCAGAATAAGTTTCAATAGCTTTCAAAGGCTTCAAACGAGTTTTGTGAACTGTTGAAAAGTCAGCCATTACTTCCACAATTTTCAAACCTGTGATGTATTCTGTAACATCCAAAAGGTGCGAACCAATGTCGGCAATAGCTCGTGAGTCGCCAGATTTGTCAGGTTCTAAACGCCAATTATAATCGGTTTGATAAAAAAGCCAATCTTGTAAATAGCTACCCATGATTGAGTAAATTTCGCCCAAATCGCCCTTCTCACGCATGGTTTTCATCTGACGAACCAAAGGATAATATCTCAAATTGAAATGAACGGCATTTACCAAACCTGTTTCGGCTGCCAGCTTCACCAATTCTTCGGCATCTTCAATTTTTGTTGCCAAAGGTTTTTCACAAACTACGTGTTTTCCTGCCAACAAAATTGCCTTAGACTGAGAATAATGCAAGAAATTTGGTGTACAAACATGGATACATTCGATGTCATCGTCTTTCAACAAATCTTCAAAAATATAGGCACGCTCGATGCCCATAGCTGCAGCTTTTTCTTTGGCTAATTCGATATTTGCTTCACAAAGTCCTAAAACTTCGATGTTTGGTAAGCGACGAAGGGCTTCTACGTGAGCCGGTCCAATAAATCCCGTGCCAACAACGGCAACTTTAATTTTTTTCATGATGATATAAAAAAAACCCACCCCTAACCCCTAAAGGGGGATAATTTTGGTTGATAAATAGAATACACTCCCCTTTAGGGGCGGGGGGTGTTTATTAGTTAAAACTACTTATGGCAAATTTTTCTGTATTGCAGTAAATCGAACTATATAAATAAAAACCTTCGATTGAGGTTTTATACTTCCGTAATAGATGCAGAATTGGCGATTTTAGCTTAATTTTAAGCAAATTTGCTGTTTCTTTATCTGTCGATATCGCCCTGACTTCCTGCGTCATGCTTTGCACATCAATTTGATAACGAATAAGCAATGTGCGGAAAAGCGAGCCTTCCAAAAGTGTTTCATTCGTAAAATTAGGAAGATTTTCGTTAGGAATATATGTTTGTTCAACCATCATTGGTGAATCTTCTACCGAACGAAGTCTTTTCAAGAAAATAAATTCTTCGTGACTTTCAACATCAATGAGTGGTTTGAAGGCAATATCTTCCAATTTTTTGATAATCGGACCTTCCAAAACAAAAGTTTTTCCGTGCCTATCACTTGCAACTACTATTTCTGTCCAACCCTTCAAAGATAATAAACCAAGAGATTTTCGACTTGCAGAAACCGTACTTCCTTTGCCATGCTGACGAGTAATGTAGCCTTCTTTCACCAATTCATTCAAGGCTTGCCGAATAGTCATTCGAGTAGCATTAAACTCTCCGCAAAGGTCATTTTCGGAAGGTAAAAAACTACCCTCTTTATACTTTCCCGAAGTAATTTTCCCTTTTAAATTAGCTTGAATTTGGCGGTAAAGTGGTGTTTTCATAAGTTTTGATGTCAATATAAGCCCTTATACTTTGCAAGTGTCTTTAATGAAAAAAGGCATTTAGGAATCCCAAATGCCTTTCCAAGACGAAAATACTTTAACCTATGATGAATAAACCCGATGAATCGGGGTACTCAAACTCTTTTTGACTTTTATGATAAAGTCGAATATATTTAATACAACTTGTATAGACAACTAAATAATTATATACAAAAGAAATTAAAAATCATTATACGTACAAATTTTTTAGGTGTTTTTTTTACACTTAATAAAATTAATTCAAATTTTGGTCAAAAAAGTATTAGTTTTTTCAAAAAATGCAAAACTTTTAAGTTTTTTAATAACCCGTTGTTGGACTACTAATTTCAACAGAAGCTAAACCTAAGCGTTTTTTAGCATCTTCCATAATTGCTGCAGTTGCCGAAGCTCCCAAACGGGTAATGCCAATATCCATTACTTTCAATAAACCATCAAGCGTACGCACACCACCAGCCGCTTTTATTTGGACTTTTTCGGAGGCATATTTTCGCATTAATATTAAATCGTGTTCGGTAGCACCTTTATAATTATAGTCGCCATTGGCTTGCTTGGTATAACCATAGCCTGTTGAAGTTTTGATGAACTCCACACCAACGATGCTACAAATTTTGCAAAGCTTGATTTTATGCTTGTCTTTTGGCAAAAAATCATTTTCAAAAATTACTTTCAAAATCGCTCCATGTTTGTGGCTTTCTTTTAAAATCGCATTGATTTCTTTCTTCACATAACGCCAATCTTCCGACAAAACTTTGCCTACATTTACCACCATATCTATTTCGGTTGCTCCTTCTTTGCAAGCCTGACGAGTTTCTGATACTTTTTGTTGAATCGTACAACTCCCGTGCGGAAAACCCACGACGGTACAAACTGCCACATCAGAATCTTTCAAAATCTCAACTGCCTGCTTGACAAAGTAAGGTTTTATGCAAACCGTGGCTACATTATATTGCTTTGCCAACTCACAACCAGCAACCAATTCGGCATCGGTCATAGTTGGATGAAGCAAAGAATGGTCAATCATTTTTGCTATTTGGTGAAGAGAATACTTCATAATATTTTTGAAATTTGGAATTAATTATTGCTTTTGATGCAAAGATAATTAATTCAACTTGTATAGACAAGTGTTTTTGATTCCTACTCTCTTTCAACCGCCGTCAAGGTTACTTTTTCAAGCAAACCAGAGTCTCTCGGTTGCCAGTTTAGGGTAGTAAAATAGCCATCTTTTCCCAAATTTGGACGCAACCTTGCCGATATGTTGATGTTATAAAATTTCTGCCAAACCTCGCCTTGTTTTTCAATCGCAATCACTCGGTTTGCCATAGAATTTGATACATTTATGACTAAATTGTTTTGTGCTTTTAGTAATGAATTTGGCACAAAAACTTTGTAAGTTGGTCCAAGCAAAGTTCCGAGAAACTGCCCATTGATTGTAACCGTTGCACTTTCGGCAACTTTGCCTAAATCGAGCCAATAGCCTGATAATGAGGGGTTTATATTTGAAAAATTAAGCGAATAAGAAGATGTTCCTGAGAAATTTTTGTAAGATTCATCTTCAAATTTCGTCCATGAACCAAGTGTTTTTGTTTCAATGGTTTTTGGTAAAGTTGGTCCACCTTCGAGGAAAGTTATTTTCCATGTTCCTGTCAATTCTTGTGGTTCGGATTTGGCTTTCCAATAAGCATAATTTGCTCCTTTTATTGGCGTTTTATAAGTTTCAATAATGCAAGATTCGCCAACCGATAATTGCAAATAAACCTCATTGGTTTTGGCATTAAATTTTGCCATACCCAAAACCTCAGTCATAGGATTATACAAAGCGACAGATTTGGCAATGGCTTCTAATTTTACCCAACCTTCAAAAGCATTTTGAGTTTTGTTATTGATGAAGTAAAAATTACCTTTTGCATTGGTTTTCCTGACAAACTGCAAGCCTTTATCAATCATGGTTTCTCTTTGGATTTTTGCAAAAACCATCATTTCTTCTAAGTTTTCGCCCACTAAAAACGAGCCTTGACCGATTTTTGCTTGGCTGAAACCTGCAGTGTTTTTTACAAAATTTAGTTCTGCCAATAAAGCCTTGAATCTTGCTCGTCGTATATCTAAATTACCCAAACCTGGTACATCGACAGGGAGTTTTTTATGGAAAATGATATTTGCTCCTTGCTTTGCTAAAGCCACTAATTTCTCGAAAGTTTCGAGTGGAACTTGCTCACTTTCAGCCAATAAGATGGTTTTGTAGCCAATTCCACCCGTCAGGATTACTTGATTTTTGGTGCTTAAATTTCCGATTTGTTTGTCAGAAATAAAATCAAAACCGTAACCTCGGTCGAGGAGTTTTTGACCTAATTCTTTAAAATCTGTGCCGTTGAATTCGGGCGTTACGCCATCGAAATGCTCCAATAATCCTTTGGGCGAAGGTTCGGTTAGGCGGTCGGTGATTGGGAAATAAAACAATACGTCATTATTGCCTTTACTATCTTGCAAGAAAGTTTGGCAGCGAGCTACGTAACTATTCAATTTACCAAAATCTTTCCAAAAAGGATTATGAGGCGTGAAATGCACCGCCGCATAAAACAACCAACCGGGAAAAGGTGCTTCTTTGGGCGAATAATTGGTACCATGATAAAAAATATGATTGATGCCACCGACCATAAAAAGGTCTAAGGCACGTTTCACATCGCCCAAATTCGACAGGAAATGCTCATTTTCCCAAGTAGCAGATTCACACGACGTAAGTTTTTTGCCCATGACATTTGATGCTGATGAAGCAAATTTTATTCTTAACAAATCTGTTCCCTCTATTTCGGGAATATCAACAACGCTGTATAAATCCAAGGTATTTGCTGGCGAACCGTGTGCTTGATTTCTCACAATTTTGCCTCGTGCATGAGCCCATTTTGTCCATTCGGAAGTATATTTTTCAAGAATCAAGTCGCCGATTGTTGCTCTATAATCAAACAAAACTCGGTGATTGAGGTCGGTATTTTCTTTGCTGAAAAAATTTGGTAAATGATTGCGTAAATCATAACCTCGGCGAGTTTTGAATTCATCGAATAATGCTTCTGTCCAATCAGATTGCCCACGAGCATCATCCACTTCATAAGAATCATTGAAAAATGCTCGCATACTCGACACGTCAGTTTTTGCAAAAGCCTTATCGAAAGCTGAAAGATAATTTTTGATAGCTTTTGCCGAAAAATGGTCAATTACATCGCCTTCGCCTCCTGGCCCTGCACGCTCAACCATTTTGCCATGAAAACCTTGAAAAACTGCATAAAGTGTCCAGTTTCCTGCGGGAGCTTGCCAATTTAGCTTTCCTGCTTTGTTTACTTTTTCGGTCAAATTCAATACTTCTCCTTTGTTAGAATAAGCCATTAAAGTTTGCAAAGGCAAGTCTTGCTCGAAACGTACTTGGTCGATGGCCAGTTCTTGTAAATTGTCATTTTTTGAAATGGGGTATTTTAAATCTTTCAATTCGGTTTTCTTAGGCAAAACATACCTTAAAATCGGTTGCTGCACAAAAGTGATATTTTCATTCAGCATTTCACCTTCTTTTAAGCCGTAAGTTTTATGAAAAACGGCTTTACAAGCATCTTCGGGCGTAACCCAACGACCACCAAAAGGCCAACCCGAAGCATTCGCCAAGTCTATGCCCATGCCAAGGCGAGTGCCTTCTTTGAGAGTGTGCTTAAACATATCGACCCATTTGGGCGAAAGAAAATCAATAAACTGCGATTCGTAGCCTTTTACGCCATAAATAGGTGTAATTTCTAAACCTCCTAAACCGACTTTTTTATAGGCTTCCATGTTGTAGGTTAGGTCTTTGGGGTTTACGGCATTGCCTTCCCACCACCATCTCGACCACGGTTTTGATTGCTGCGTAATGGGCTTCCATTTGGGTTGGGCAGCGGCAAGTGTGCTTGCGAGAAGGATTATGAGTATGAACCCCACCCCCTGCCCCTCCCCAGAAATGAGGGGAGTATTAGCCCTCCCTTTTGGGGAAGGTTGGGTGGGGTTGTTTATAGAGACTGTTTTGTTAAACATTTTTGTAAAAGATTGATTATCAATGTATTATTTCATCTTATAAACCTCAGCACCAGCCAATAGAAAACAACCGACCCCAAAATCATCGAAGTTTGGTACTTTGTCGTAGCTGAGTGGTTGACCGTCTTTTGGTTCTTTGCCTGTGCCTTGCACGTAACCCAAAAAACCGTTTGGATGTACGCAGTCTTTCATCATGGCGTTCGTGGCTTTGGCTATGATTGGGGCGTAGATTTTCTTCTTCAACAAACCTTTATTTACGCCCCAAGCCATTCCGTAAGTGAATAGTGCAGTACCTGTTAGTTCTTTTCCACCAAAATCGGTTTCGTCAGTAATACTTACATTCCAAAAACCATCAGTTCTTTGGTAAGCTGGTAAAACTTTCATCATTTCTAAGAAAGTTTTTTCGTATTCTGCACGGTGCGGAGCATTTTTTGGCATAATATCCAATACTCGCACTAATGCTGCTACTACCCAACCATCGCCACGTGACCAATAGCAACTTTTGCCCGCTGGTGTCGTATAAGGTGGGTCGAAATCTTTATCTCTGTACCACAATTTTTCGACTGGATTGTAAAGCCCTTTTGCTCCCTCTACGTTTTTAGTGAGCATATACATTTCGTACATTTTCTCAAAATAACGGTCGTCTTTGTAAATTACGCCCAACTGAGCAAAAACAGGCATTGCCATTTGTAGAGCATCAATCCAAGTCCAATCGTCCTTTTTTTCGCTGTTTACCATGTTATCTATGCAGGCCTTTATGTCTTTGATTCGCTCAGGTTTTGGGTCAATCAAATACAAATCCATGTAGGTTTGGCCGCAACATTGGTCGTCGCCATTGCGGGTTTTTGTGCCGTTTCTGAGTCCCCATTTGTGAGCTTCTCCCCACGAAACTGCGTAATCGTAGTAGCGTTTTTGTTTATCAACTTTATACAAAGCCATCAATCCTTCATAATAAACCCCACGAGTCCAGATATTGCTTGGACGAGTTCTGTCAGCTGCCCAAATAGGCTTGCTAACATCCGACCATTCGTTCATGAAATAATCGTTGGCAGATGTAAGTGCTTTTAGGATTTGGGGTTTGGGAGAAAGTTTTTGAGCTTGTAGGTGACTGATAATCAGGCAAGTAAATAATAAAAGTATGGTTTTTTTCTGCATTTTCTGATAATTTTTTTCCAAGAAATATAACAAATATAAATCTATTTTTTCTTCAAAACTCTCCTGTGGTTTCATGGATTAGCTTTTGTTTTTCAATTGTATAACAATATATTTTGTACGAAACAAAAAACTTTCCGACTTTTGCAAAACCAATGACCCAAACGATTATGAAAAGCACTAACGAAAATAAAAATACTTTCCGAACAAAAACTACTAAACCCTCAGTTGCTGCTCAAAAAAAATCAGAGGCATTGAAGAGTAAAATCAAACGTTGGGTAATAAAAATCACTTTGTATTTTTTGGCAATATCTATTGGATTGGTCGTTTTGTATAAATTTGTGCCTGTTCCGATTACTTCTACCATGATTTCTCGCAAGATGTCGGCAGTTTTAAATGGTGAAAATAGCGAGATTTATTACGACTGGACTTCCTACGAAAATATGTCTAAAGAAGCACCTTTGGCAGTAGTTGCCGCCGAAGACCAACTTTTTCCCGAACACTTTGGCTTTGATTTTGAAGCAATGAGCAATGCTTTTGACAAGAATCGAAAGGGTAAAAAATTACGTGGAGCAAGCACGCTTTCGCAACAAGTTGCCAAAAACGTATTCCTCTGGCAGTCAAGGTCTTACATCAGAAAAGCGTTTGAGGTTTACTTTACATTTTTGATAGAAGTTATTTGGGGAAAAGAACGCATTTTGGAAGTATATTTGAATGTTGCCGAAATGGGCAAAATGACTTTTGGTGTAGAAGAAGCGTCAAAAAGATATTTCGGTAAATCTGCTAAAAACATTAGCCGTGAGCAAGCAGCACGCATTGCGGCAGTTTTGCCAAGTCCAATAAAATGGTCGGTTGCGAAACCTGGCCCTTATGTTAATCGCCGTACTGCACAAATCGCTCGACAAATGCGGGCTTTGGGTGGCGTGGCTTATATTAAGGATTTGAGGAGTTTTTGATTTTTATGCTAAAACTGGCTCATAATAAACTTTCATCAAAGATGAAGATTTCAAAGGAATCATGGCATAAGTTATACCTTTTGTGTCAGCAAATTCAACAAGAAAAGCACCATCATCAAGTATTTCTACGATAGTACCCAACTCGCCTTTACGTAGTTTATGAGAGGCTATCGCCTCGGTTAAAACCACCACATCAAATATTTCAAAAATGTCCATATTTTTATAAAATTACATAGCAACTTGTTAATCTTGGAAAACTTTCATTGGTTTTGATAATCCAACTTGTTCTAACAAATGCACTTTTAGGCGGATTTTCAACAGATATATCTACAACATACAGAATACCGTATTGGTTTATTTCTTTCATAATTGCTTCATTATTTTGTACTTTTATCAAAATAATGTCTTTCAAATCTTGAAAATTTTCTAATGAAAAACCCAATGCCGACATAAAAACTCGTGCCTTGTGTTTGCCAATTGGATGGTTTTCAGAAAGACAATAATCTATCAGTTTTCTGTCATCAATAAAGGCTTTTTCTGCATTAGGCAAAATCATATTTCAAAATTAGGTGTTTTTATTAAAAAAGCAAGGGTTTGAGGAGTTTTTGAGAAAATCTTGTCCATGTTGCCGTTGTATGACAACTTCACTGTGGCACTCAGAATGAATTGAAATTTAGCCTAATTTGCCTTGACTAAATTTATTTTTTGCATCTGAAGGTATCGTTCCCAAACTTCTTCACTATCATACCAAGGTTTTATTTTTCCTCTTTTTGATTTGGGTAAAAGATTGTTAAAGTCAATTATTATTTCCTCATCCCAATATTCTTTAATTTCACTTACTTCACTATTTTCAATTGTAAATACTACACAATTTGCAATACGTTTTGAAGCTTTTTCTTTGAAATAGGCTATTTCTATATCAGAGAAGTTAGTAGGAAACCCTGGTAAATCTTTTGGGTAATTCCCATCAATATCTTTTATACTATATTTTCTATGACCACTAATGTTAATGGTGGGAGAACTTGAAAATCTAATTTCTCCGCTAAAACAAATTTTCATTTCTTTTAACATTTTATTTAAAATCTCTTTCGTGATTTCTATCATTTTTTTTAAGTTAGTTAAGGGATATTGTAAATTTAAAAGTTCTGATAAACAATAAAACTCACCACTCCATTCTCGGCAACGGACTCACTTCTTGGCTCGAAAAATCACCTTTCAAATACTTAAAATGTGCTGCCATCGCAATCATGCCTGCGTTGTCGGTACAATATTGAAAAGCAGGAATATAGACATTCCAGTTTTCTTTTTCACCCATTTCTTGCAGCGTTTTTCTTAAACCCGAATTTGCCGAAACTCCACCCGCAATTGCCACTTCTTTTATGTTCAGTTCTCGTGCTGCACGGTGTAGTTTTTGTAGCACCATACGCACCAAAGTATGCTGTACGCTGGCACAAATATCGTTCAGGTTTTCTTTAATAAAATTTGGATTTTCGGCAACTCGTTTCTTTAAAAAATACATGATTGAAGTCTTGATTCCACTAAACGAAAAGTTATATTTTGGCATTTCTGACATAGGAAAGTCGAAAGCTAAAGGATTTCCTAATTGAGCATATTTGTCTACCAAAGGCCCTCCTGGGTAAGGTAAGCCTAATAATTTAGCTGTTTTGTCAAATGCTTCGCCTACGGCATCATCTTGGGTTTCGCCCAAAACTTCCATTTTATCATAATCTTTGATTAAGACAATTTGTGTATGCCCACCACTGACGGTCAAACAAAGGAACGGAAAGGCAGGTTTTGGGCTATCTATGAAATGTGCCAGCACATGAGCTTGCATGTGATTTACTTCAATCAAAGGAATATTTAGAGCCAAAGCCATTGCCTTAGCAAATGATGTTCCGACCAATAACGAACCCAAAAGCCCTGGTCCACGAGTAAAAGCTATGGCATTTAGTTCTTTTTTTTGTATCTTCGCAACTTCCATGGCTTTTTCCACCACACGAACGATGTGCTGTTGGTGAGCTCGGGAGGCAAGTTCGGGGACAACTCCCCCATAAAGTTCGTGAATTAGCTGTCCAGCAACAATGTTGGAGCAGATTTTTCCGTTAGAAATTACGGCCGCCGACGTATCGTCGCATGAAGATTCGATTGCTAAAATATTCAAAATTTATGCTTTTTTTTGCTGTAAAAAACACAAAATTAACATTAATGTAACACAATTTTCTAAATTGTGGCTAATAATATAGAGGAGCAAGTTGAAAACATGCTCTACAAAATGCGTAAAGTCATAAAAATATTCACCATAGCGACTATTACCTTCATCATTATTTTATTGATGAGTGGCTTGTTGGTGTTTTCTCCTTTGCCAAAAACGCTGCTCATCTTAATTGCACTTTTGCTCGGAAGCGTGATACTTGCTTACTATTCAAAAAGGGCAATTATTACACTTACTCTTATCTTGATTCTGGGTTTTGGATTGGTATTTTATGCCATGCAATTGCCTCAGTTTCAAACAAGTTCGCTTCAAAAAGCAACCGAATTATTATCAAAAAAATTAGGCTCAAAAGTCAAAATCGAAAAGGCACGTATGACGTGGTTCGATGAAATTACGCTCGAAAACATTACGATTTATGACCACAAAAACCGTGAAATGATTTTTGTGAAAGAGCTTTATGTCAATTGTAAAACCAACTTTGCGTTCAATTGGGAGAAGATTCTGACTTTCGATAACAACCTCGATTATGTCATGCTTCGTAGCCCTCGTGTGAAGCTGATTTACGAACCAGATGGCGAACTGAACATTGACAAATGGCTTGCTAAAATTGATGAACTCACAGCCTCAACAGACACTACGAACCGACTCAAAGGCGAGCATAATATTCCATTTACGATTGATGAAGCGGATATTCAGAATGGCACTTTTACGCTCGAAGACCCCGACAAAAAACGCTTCCCAAAAGAAGAGTTTGACTACAATAATTTTACGTTTAATGACCTCAATGGCAACCTCAAAAATTTCTTTATCCAAGGCGATACGATTACCTTTGGTATGAAGAATATGAAAGGCGTTGAAAAGCGTAGTGACCTGACTATCAAGCAATTAGATACAAAATTCTTTTATTCTCGCAAGGCAATGCAGCTAAATGAATTGTATGCAAAAATCAATAATTCGACGCTCAAAAATACGCTCAAATTCAACTATTTTAGCCCAAAAGATTTTGGAGATTTCAACGAAAAAGTGGTGATGGATGGCAGCTTAAAAGACTGCGAAATTGATGCCCAAGACCTCGGAAGATTTGCTCCAGAAATGTATGCGTACCACGAAAATTACTTGCTTAATGGTGATTTTAAAGGTACAGTTCATGATTTTAATGTTGAAGATTTTAAGTTAAAATTTGGTAAAAATAGTTATTTTGATGGGAATATTGCTTTCAAAAATCTACCTGATTTGAAAAAAGCAGTGATGGATTTGAACTGGAAACTTTCTCAAATTGATGCCTCCGACACTCGCCAATATGTGGGAGATTCGTTGTATTTGAAGCAAGTTCAGAAATTTGGAATTGTCAATTTTGCAGGAAAGTTCAAAGGGCTTTATAATGATTTTACAACCGATGCTTATATCAAATCGGCAATGGGAAATGTGGGAGGAAATATCACGATGAAAATTCCTGAGGGTAAAGCATTACCAAGTTATTTTGGCTCAATAATGGTTGATAATTTTGAATTAGGCAAATTGGTCAATGAGTCCGAATTTTTGCAAAAACTTTCTTTTGCAGGAAACATTAAAGGGCAAGGTTTCACCATAAAAGATGCCGCTTTGGATTTTGATGGAAAAGTGCAGCATATTTGGTTCAATGGCTACGACTATAAAAATATTTTTGTTGATGGCAAAATGAGCAAATCTCTTTTCGATGGGCGAGTGAGTGTGAAGGATACAAATTTGGCTTTTAATATTGCAGGAAAAGTTGATTTTGCAAAGGAATTAAACAAGTTTGATATTCACGGAATAGTTCAAAATGCCAACTTAAAAGCATTAGGATATTCTGAAAATAACGTAAAACTTCGCTCCGAAATAGACCTCAATTTCCAAGGAAATGAAATAGACAATTGGCTCGGAGAAGCCAAATTTTTGAAGACAGTTTTGCAATATGACAAACGACTTCTTGGCATTGATTCACTTTTCATAACATCCTCATTATTAGCTAATTCCAGACAAATTAGCTTGCTTTCTGAGTTTTTTAATGTTGATATTTCGGGCAAATTTACCCCAAGTCGAGTCATTGCTGACGTTACCCGTTTGTCGAAAGAATATACCCAATATTTCTTTGACAAAGAGCAAAGTCGCTTAGATTATTACGCTCAATTGCCTTATGCCGACATCTTGAATAAGTACCAATTAGACTACAAAGTTACTTTCAAAAAATCAGAACCATTTTTTGCTTATTTCTACCCCGATTTATACATTTCGCATGGTACAGAATTGAGTGGAAATATCAATATCCGAAACACAGCCGAGCTTTCTCTGGCAGGAAAAATTGACACGCTTCGACATGGCGATTTGGTTTTTTATAACAATGATTTAGATTTCAATACATCGAAAGAAGCCATTTCTCCAAAGATTTTGACTTCCTTGATTTTTAATTCGGACAAACAAAAATTGGGCGACATTACTCCCACCGAAAAAATGGAAGTTTCGGGTGCTTGGGGACAAGGAAATGTGATTGAATTTGATGGTAGAATTAGGCAGCAAGATAGTCCAAATAGAGCTCAGGCTTTTGGAAAATTGTCATTTTTGTCGGAAGGTATTGACATCACATTTAATCCAAAAAACACCAAACTTGATTTGCTCGGAAGTCAGTGGATGTTGGGTAAAAACAACTTGATAAATGTTCAAAAATCTGATATTTGTTTCCAAGATGTAGCACTTTCAAACTTAAATCAAAGTATTGCCTTGAATGGTTCATTCTCAAAAGATACGACCGTAGAATCGTTTATTGATATTCATGATTTTGATTTACAAACACTAAAACCGCTGTCAGACCTTGATTTGAAGGGCATTGTCAATGGAAAGTTGATGTTGCGAGATGTTTATAATGATGCCGTGATTACAAGTGATTTTAATATTGATGAGTTGATTTATAAAAATATTTTGATTGGAACGGTTGCCAGCGAAGTGCTTTGGGACAACATCAAACAGAAGCTCAATATCAATGGAAATATTATCAGAATCAACAATGAAATCTTTCGTTTGTCGGGAACTTATGACCCAAAAGATGACCGCAATCCGCTAAATTTGAAAGCGACTTTGAAGAAAACTAATTTAGAAATTTTCCAGTCGTTTGTTGATGATATTTTTACAAATTTGGGTGGATATGCCACTGGAACTTTGACCGTACGAGGTACAGCCAAAGATCCAATTGTTCGTGGAGGAGTTGATTTTGAGAAAGGAGCGTTGCGAATTGATGCGTTGAATTCCTATTTATATTTTGATGATAAAATAAATTTCAACGAAGAAGGCTTTGTTGCCGAAAAGGGGTTTAAGCTAAGAGATGCTCCTCAAAATGGTAATGTGGCTGAGTTGGAAGGTGGGATTTTTAATGGTGGAAATGGCAATTTCATGCTCGGTATTCATGCTTACATGAAAGGGCGAGATGGTTTTAGAATAATGAACACGGGCATAAAAGACAGCGAAAGTTTTTATGGAGTAGGCATAGTTACGGGCGATTTACATATCACGGGCAACTTTGATAATGTGAATATTGCAGCAAATTTGACGAGCAAGAAAGGCACTAAAATAACAATTCCACTTGATGGAGAAACAACAATAAACACTGAAGAACAAGGAATAACCTTTGCTAAAAAACATACACAAACCACTGATAGTCAGGTGCTTAACGGCTCTGAAAAGAAAAATGATAATTCAGAAAATGATTCGGGGGTAGATTCGGGAGGCTTAAAAATGGATTTCAATTTTACTATCACGCCCGATGCCGAATGTATAGTAATTTTCGACAGAAACAACCAAGACCAACTCAATGCCGTTGGCAACGGAAATATCAGTATTGAATATGATACCCGTGGCGGTTTTACGATGTCGGGACCATATACTATTAAGAGTGGAAAGTATGACTTTAGTTTGCAGAATATTTCAAAATTAAGAAAATTTGATATTGCCGATGGAAGCAGAATCTTGTGGACTGGCGACCCTTATGATGCCGAAATAAATATCAATGCAAGCTATACTGCCAATGTTTTATTGCCATTTACTGGTTCGGGAGCAAATACTTTGGAGTTAAAAAATCGTTATCCAGTAGTTGCTTATATTATGCTTACCGACAAATTGATGAAACCAACGACTAAGTTTGACATTAAGTTTAACCAACGCCAGATTCCGCTTAATCTTCAACCGCAAGTCATTGCTTTTGAGCAGCGTATGCACGATGATGAACAACTTTTGAATAATAATTTTGTTGGAATTACAGCCCTCAACCGCCTTTTTGATAATAATAATTTTACGGACGTACTTAATTCGCAAATCTTGATTGATAATGTGAGTAATATTGTAAATACTCAGCTTAGTAATATTGCTTCAAAAATTCCTGGGGTTGAGGTTGGCGTTCAGTTGGGTAATGGTAATTTAGCGAATTTTGGTCAGAGTCTTTTCAAAAATATGCAAGTGGATTTTTCTTATAAATTTGGGAATAACATTAAATTTAGTGTCAATAATACTATCAAGGAAAACTTAGACCAAACGGCAAGCAATTATTTTTATGGTGGCGAAGTAGAATGGCTACTCAACCAAGAAGGCTCATGGCGTTTGAAGGCATATACTCGAAATGTGCCAAACTATTATTATAATTTCAATAGCAACGTTTCGGTTAGTGGCGTGAGTTTGCAGCATACCCGAAGTTTCAATAATATTAATATTTTTAAGCGTAAAGAAATCAAAGAATTACCGATGGGTATTTCGAGCAAAAAAGATGGTGCGGAACGCCGACCGAAATTGGTTAGTCAGTAGGCTTTTGGCTATTATTTGGCATTTTCAGTCTGTTTTTACCGAATAATAAATATCTGAGTTTTTGATAGCTTACCTTAAACAAGGTATTTATCTTTGCTAAAATTCACACATTTTATAAAATATGATTTCTACCAAATCGCCGCTTTATCAATTATTTAGCTCTTTCGCAGTATTTACTGTTACCGAAATTGAGAGAATGCTGACACATTTTGAGCTTAAAATCTACAAAAAAGGAGTAATTCTTGTAGATATTGGAGAAATAAATGATAAAATGTACTTTATCGAAAAAGGAATTCTTAGAGAATTTTCTTACCAAGACCAAGACCAAGACCAAGACCAAGACCAAGACCAAGACCAAGACCAAGACCAAACGATAACGAACGGGATAATATCCGAAAATAATTTCGAGTATTTGGTTGATAGTTTTCTGGAACAAAAACAATCTACGATTGCCTTAGAAGTAATTGAAAATGCCAAACTTTGGGTGATTTCAAAACAAAATATTGACAAACTTTATGCCGATTTTCCACAGCTAAACCTTATTGGAAGATTGATGCTGGGACGGCATCTTCTAAAATACGAGGCTTACATTTCTATGCTACGCAACCACAAACCCGAAGAACGTTTGGCTTGGTTTAACAGTTACCATCCCGAACTTGTCAACCGTGTTTCGATTGAGCATATTGCCTCCTATTTGAATGTTCATCGAGTTACTTTGAGCAAAGTTCGCTCCAAACGAGGCAAATCTTGATTTATTATACACTGCCTTAAAAAGTAGTTTGGACTACATTTTTTTGTAGTTTGAACTACTTTTTTATTTAAAAAACTCTTCTCACCTTTGTCATATAATAAGCCCCCCAACAATCTTGGACGACTACGGGAGGCTTATAGTCTAATCTTTTAACAATTAAACAGTCAAATTTATGAAAAAATCATTGAAATTACTCTCAATTCTTTCATTATCTTTATTAGGCTTATATTCCTGTAAAGATGAAGCGGAAAATTCATTAAACTTTAACTCTAAAACACAAAATGAAGAAATCTTAATTCCATCAACTGCAAAAATCTTTAATAGCAGTTCTCTCCGAGAAAACACCAATCAATCATATTTAGATGCCGAAGAATTTGCAAAATTATTAGCTTCATCACTAAACGACAAAGAGGTTAGAAAATTTCTCAAAAACGAAGCAAATAAGAAAACTGACGGTGATTTTGATATTTTAGTAAGTCAAGTCTTGAATGCTAAAATTGGTATTCAAAGTTTTAGTGAAAAAATCAAAAACAATTCTACGAATGGACTTATTAAAGGCAACGAAATATTTAACAATGCCATTAAAAATCCAAAGTTAAATATTTCAATCCCCATTTTAATTGAAAAATGGGACGACACTAAACAACAACCACTCGTAGCGGTAACCGTTGGAACAAGTGAAAAAAAGGTTAAATTCTTAAAAGCATTTGATAGTAAAGGCAAAGCTTACCTAATTGATGCAAATATTGAACCAAATGTTCCAGTTATAGTTATCGGAAACAATGAAAGAATGAATTATCAAAATGATATTAAAAAAGCTAAAAATATAAGAACTTCAGGTAATTATGAGAAAGTAACTTGGTTGCAATGTCCTAACTTAAATCAAATTGAGGGTTGGTTTAATGGTTCTCCAGAACTTAGATTTGAAGGCGTTGTCTACAATGATAATTTTTCTGGTCCTGTACAAGCATTTAAAAATATGGAATACCCCCCACATCGACACAATGCCTCAAATGGTTATACTTTAGCCTCTTGGACTCAAATTCAGAATTTATTTATTTGGCATTTTGACAATAATCATGGCCCAGATTATTATATTCAAGTATTTGAAATTGATGATGACGGAACGACAGAAACGCTATCAGTCAATGTTACTTCTGGGACAAAAAAAGACAATAATACTCAGGCAGGTGGTGCCACTTTCGGAATGAGTTATACAGCCGAAGATAAGATATTAAAAGGTGAATTAATACATTATACACATCCAACTCCAAGTACAATCGGAGATGGTTCGATTCAATTTATTTTGGAAAATTAAACCCCAAATGTAACCTTTGATTATTAAATTGAAGGTTACACTTTTTACAATTAAATTATGAAAAACTCTAAATCATTTTTATTGGGCATTATTATTTTGGTTGCTTCATGCAAACCAGAACATATTAAAATCAACGAACATTTAGACGGAACTTGGAATTTGCAAAAGTTAGAATATGTTGATGGGATGGAAAAAAAAGTTTCAGTAGCCAATTCTACCACAACCATTACGTTTATCAATACTCGTGAGCTAAAAGGTATTCAAAAAGGTAATGCTAAAAATTATGATTTTAGATATAATTTTGGTTATGAAACTTATGACAATGGTTATGCCGATTGCAATCTTGATATTTTAGAAAGAAATTCATTACCTATTGATGCTATTGGTAGAGTTCAAGTATATTGGTATAAATTCATAAACAAAAATACTATTGAATTTTACATTGATAAGGAATATGACTTTTCGAGTAAACAAATAATCAAAAATGTCAAATATACATTTGTCAAAATATGAACCTATGCGGGTGAAATAATTTGACAGCTAAAAAACTGTTCGACTGATAGCTCTATTACGGTTTTAAATTCAGCCGCATACAAAATTCCAATATTTAGAAAAAAGAGGTATGATATACAAAAAGTACATCATGCCTCCTGCATCATATCAATATTACGCCTTCACAAAAACCGTATGTGTAAGCACATACCCTGCCGAAGCACTGCCTGTTACGACCGACATCTCGTTTGTTACACCATCACTAAAAACATTATCTTTAGCATTTGTAGTATTTGCTTGCCCATGACTGGCATAAACCCCCGCTAATCCCTCGTTGGTCGGTCAAGAATATCTTTGCTTCTGTTTGTGTCATATTTTGTACGATGGATTTCATAATCCGCCCTTAATTTTTATTTTTTTTGAAACTATTACAACCTTTTTTTAGTTTAATACGTAATTAAAGATGAGTCTATTATTTTCTACTCACCAAATTTTTTTAAATTTTTAAATTACCTTACGTCAATGAAAAAACACCTATTTTACGCTATTATTCTTGTATCTGCCTTGGCAATCGGCTGTAAGAAAGACGAAACAATTCCAGACCAAGTTGTATCAAGCACACTTGCTGGCAATAGTAATATCCTTTATGCCCAAACTACGCTTTCGGGCAATAATGAAGTACCTGCGGTAACATCTACTGCAACAGGCGATGCCTTGGGAACATTTGATAAAACTACCAAAATTTTGAGTCTTACTGTCAATTATGCAGGCATTACGCCTACGGCATGGCACATTCACAAGGCTGCTGCTGGTGTAGCTGGTGGTGTGATTTTTAATTTTGGAACAGCGTTCTCAAGTCCATTTGTTTTTACTTCACCTGCTTTGACCGCTGCTCAAGAAACTGATTTGGTTGGTGGTTTAAACTATGTAAATATTCATAGTGCAAAAGCTCCAGGTGGCGAAATTAGAGGGCAATTGGCTCTTGCAGCAACAACGGCAACTGGTGCAGTAACAGGTACTTATAACAAAGGAACTAAGATTTTGACTGTTTCGGTTACTTATCAGGGTGTTACTCCTACGGCTTGGCATATACATAAAGGTGCTGTTGGTGTAGCTGGCCCAGTTGTATTAGATATGGGAACGACCTTTGTTAGTCCATTCAATTTTTCTACAGTAGCACTTACGGCTGACCAAGAAGTTGATTTATTGGCAGGTTTATATTACATCAATATTCACAGCAAAAAAGCTCCAAATGGCGAAATTAGAGGGCAATTGGCTGTACTATAAAGAGTTCTGAATGACCGGTAACCGAGCGAAGTCGAGGTTGTCGGTCATTCTAAATCTTCTACAAAATTCTATATTCCCCTGCGGTCAAATCTCCAAGTAAAATTTTGTCAATTCTTATTCTGATTAAGCTCAAAACTTCATAATTGAGCTTATAACACATTCGCCTAATTTGTCGGTTTAGCCCCTGCACCAAAATAATATTAAAGCTAAAATCGTCTATTTGATTAATCTTGCAGGGCAGTGTAGTTTTACCCATTATCATAATGCCGTTCGACATTGCATTGATAAAATTTTCATCAATTTTCTTATCAACTTTTACCAAATATTCTTTCTCTGTTTTGTTTTCATTGCGTAGCATTTTGTCATAAAGAGTACCGTCATTTGTTAACAATAAAAGCCCCTCAGATGCCTTATCGAGCCTTCCAACAGGGAAAAGTGCTTCGTCGAATGGCAAAATATTTTTTAGATTATCAGGTATTTTTGTATTAAGTGTAGTTTCAATTCCACGGGGCTTGTAGTAGGCAATATAAATTAGTTTTTTTGCTTCTTGTAAAACCGTTTCTTCATAAATTATTTCATCGGTTTCGGTAAATTCAGCATTTGATTTTACCGAAATACCATTCATGAAAACCTTTCCCGATAATATCAATTCCAAAGCATTTTTGTTTGAAATTTGAAGCCTAACGACCAATAAATATTGAAGCCGATTTCGGAAAGTCATAGATTTTTTCGATGTAAAGCACTGATAATGCGGAACGCCGCCCGTAGCTATTTAACTAATTTCCAACTCTGTTATTATTGTTCAATTTAAAATGACTTGTCGAAGGATATATATTAATCCAAAACTCTTTTGTTTCGCCACTATTTACTTCTAAATCAACTTGGTCTTTATTTTCGTTGATGATTAGTCCCGCTTGTAACTCTTGCTTTACTTTAACTTTAGATATGTTTTTATAGACCAAACGGTACTCGCCAAAAGAGATTTTTTTGGTGTATTCGGGCAAATGATTATTAGCATTGAAGCTATTGGCATAGACTGGGTGCAGTCCACTGACGGTGTTTTTGCAATGACACACCAGCTTTCCAGTTTTTGAATAAAGCCAATACTCACAAAAACTATTTGCAACCCCCATCTTATTTACATCGCCTTGAATCATCACAACACTATGTGATGGAAAATAGAATAAAATATCGGGCGAAGAGGTTTCATAAAACTCAAAAATTTGCTCACCTATTTCTTTTTTAACAGAATCTTGGGTAACAACAATTGACGTATTAATAGGTGCAAAAATAATCTTGAGCGAATCAATTTTAATACTTATTGGTTCGATTTTTATCTGAAAAATTAAAGAATCAGTTGGAGTTAAATATAATGGTTTTTCAGAAATTGGTTCAATCCAATGCTTTTTTGCTTGAAAACACGAAGTGCTTAGCAAAGCTAAAAACAAGTAAGAAATGCTTTTTTTGAACAAAAAGGTCATATTTTTTTTATAATTGAGGGTTTCTTATCTTCTTTCGGGCCACGCAAATGGATAATCAAACCATCTAAAAAATTTCGGAGAATTTGGTCGCCACAAGGTTTAAAACTTGGGTGTTCTTTATCCCGAAAAAACGCTCCGATTTCAGCTTTTGAGGCATTGAATTGGGCAAGTTTCAAAATCTCTACGATTTGGTCATCTCGCAATTGCAAGGCAACTCTCAATTTCTTTAAAATATCGTTGTTTGACATCTTGACTGTTTTTTAGCCCCCCAGCCCCCAATGGGGAGTTGAAGGTATTTCTATGAAATTATCCTTTTTATACATTCGGCATTTTCGGCTCAACCATCACCACATCTTCTTTCTCGACAATGACTTGTCCGTCGGCAAAACCTTTGGGTTTTCTGACAAATTTCTTTTGTGTAACAATCACTGGAGCGAGGGTTTCATTGCGACGTTTTGAAAAATATGCTGCCAACGATGCTGCCGCTTCAATGACCGAGTTTGGCATCTTTTTTCCTGCCTTATATTTTACCACTACGTGCGAGCCAGTTGCATCACGGGCGTGTAGCCAAAGGTCCTCTTTGTAGGCATATTGCATCGTGAGTAAATCATTATTCTTAGAATTTTTCCCAACCAAAATCTCAAAACCTTCCACCTCAAAACGCTTGAATAATTCTTTATAATTAATAACAGCTTTTGATTTTGAAACTTGTATTAACTTATTGATTTTCAGGTAGTTACGCAATAATTTCAAATTCGTTTCCTCTTCAATTGTTTCAATATGGGCATTAATTGTTGCTAATAATTTCTCTCGATTTACGATGTTTTCCATCAATTTTTCAATCTCAATTTTTTCATTTTTTGATTTACGATAAAAATTTTCTGCATTTTTTTGGGGCGAAAATTCAGGTCTTAATTTGATGGAAATGGTATTGTTTCTATAAAAATCAAACAACTCAACTCGTTCGGCACGCTCTGCGATCTGGTGCAAATTTGCCATTAAAATATGCCCAATTTCCTCATTTTTCACTGCCGAATCTATCATTTCTAAGCGACGAAAAGTATCTTGTAAATAGATTTCGGTTTGCTTTTTTTCTTTGTTGAGTTTGCGTAAAACCTCAACTTTTTCATCATCAAGAGTATTGACTTTATTGTGCGAAACATGAAAAGCATTAATGGCATCAATGGGTTGGTCAAACTCCTGAATAATTTCGCCAATAGGTAATAGAGATAAATGAACTTGTTCTTCCCACCGAACCAAATAATATTTAGGATTTTCTAATTGTTGAACAATAGCCTGAATTTCTTGCCAAGTTTTAGCCTCAGAGTTTTCTATGACCCCATTCACCAACTTTCCAAACGTAGGAAATAATTTTTTATAATCTTGATTTTGTAGAATGAAGTTTTCGTAAGATTGGTCAATTATTCTATCTAACTCACTGATTGCCAAGTTTTTATCTGAAACGATTCGGCTATGGAAAAGGTCGATTACAGCTTCGTTATGAAACAAAATGATGTTGGAACGAGTCCCATACATTTTGAAAACTATCGAAAAATTTTGCTCAAAATTGATGGCAAAACAACGTTCATTCAAAAATTGTTCAACACTAATTACCTCCAAATCCATCAAAGGTTCAAACAAATTGACACTGTTTCTTTTGGCTCGTTCAAATTTTTCGGTAAAATATAAAGAAGCGAAGTCAGGAAAAACGACCGCTTTTATAAAGAACTCCTTGTAATTTTTCTTTTTTCCACGAATTTCTGCAAAACCAAACACCAGCTCATCTCGTTCTTGGCTGAAACATTCCATCAATTTCAAACCAAGAATCTTACTTTCAATTTGCTTGGTAAGCTGACGTAGGAAATAATAATTATTCTGCACGGTGGGGTTGGTGCTAAAGCACAATTAAGAATTTATTTTAAGTACTCAAGCCCGAAGGGCTTAAACATGAATAACTCCGAATGAAATTTGGGGGTAAAATGTGGTAAATAGTTCCAACCCCGAAGTGGGTTGAACTGCCAATGATTAACCCACTTCGGGGTTACGTTGTTCGTAATACTTTTATTCTCCGAATTTCATTCGGAGCTATTCATGTTGAAGTCTTTCAGACTTTTTGTGCAATATGAGTTATGAGTATTTTGCACAGAAGACTATGATTCTACACAAATTCTTTCCCTTTTGTTCCTGCCGTTGCTACAAATTCTTTTACTTTTTGCTCGTCTTCTTTTTTACAAATCATCAAAACATTATCAAATTCGGCAACAATAAAACCATCCAAACCTTTCACCACTACCAATCTATCTTTTGGGGTTTTTATGATACAATTTTTGGTATCATAAATCATCGTGTTTCCATCTATCGCATTTTGATTTTCGTCTTTTTCGGAAACTTCGTACAAAGATTTCCATGTTCCCAAATCTGACCAGCCAATTTCAGAAAGTACCACATACACATTTTCGGCACGTTCCATCACACCATTATCAATCGAAATGTTTTTGCATTGTGGATATGCTTTTTGGAGTGCGGTTGCTTCATTTGCAGTATAAAAATCACCCTTGATTTCTTCAAATGCCTCTGCCATTTCGGGCAAAAATTCCTCAAAACACTTTTTGATAGCGTTTACATTCCAAACGAAAATACCTGCGTTCCAAACAAACTCACCACTTTCAACAAATTTTACTGCCCATTCAGCATTGGGTTTTTCGGTGAAAGTACGCACACGCTTAATATCTCCTTCTGATTCTGTAAATTGTATATAACCATAGCCTGTATCTGGGCGAGAAGGTTTGATGCCAAGTGTTACCAAAACATCATTTTTGGCAGAAAAGTGTAGGGCAATATCTATTCTTGCACGAAACTCCTCTTCTTTCAAAATAATATGGTCGGCAGGAGCAACCACAATATTTGCATTGGGGTTTTGAGCTGCAATTTTGTAGCACGCATAGCCAATACAAGGAGCTGTATTTCGGCGATTTGGTTCAAGTAAAATTTGGTCATCACTCAAGTAGGGCAATTGCTGCTTTGTGATGTCATAATATTCTTTACTTGTAACAATATATATATTTTCTCTTGGACAAACGCCCTCAAAACGCTCAACTGTTTGTTGAATCATTGTTTTTCCTACGCCCAAAACATCATGAAATTGCTTAGGATTTGTACTTCTACTAAAGGGCCAAAACCTTGTTCCGACTCCACCAGCCATTATTATTACATAATTGTTGTTCATTCTCAATATGTTCAATTATAATTTGTTGATTTCTTATTGCTTTAAAAAAGTGTCCAAACGCAAAGCTACGTTTTCTCTAATATTCATCCAAAAAAGATTAATATCTGCCACATGCCAAATTTTTGTTGTTATAAATGCCCTACCACGAATATAAGGTTTATTTATCCATAACATTCCTCCATGGCTCTGTGCATCGGCAGCTTGATTTGCAAAAGTATATTTTAGTCCAACACCACCTTTGTTCAATTCTTTGGCTGCAAAATCTTCGTTACATTTCCACGTAAGTGGATTGGTACAAATGGCTGTGTTGAGTCCATTTTTGTAATAATCTGGTGTAAAATTTCTTGCATAAGTATTCCATGAAACAAAACCACCAATTTCTTCGGCAGATTGACTTGGTTTGATGTTTTCAAAAGTATCGGGTTGCGTAGCAATTCCTATCAAATATGCTTCAACTAATTGTTTTTGTAGAGGTTTTCCGTCAAAAAATTCTTTCAAAAGGCGTTTTGCATGAACAGTTCCTTGGCTGTGTGAAGCAATGATAATGGGGCGACCATTATTCCAATTTTTGAGAAAATATTCAAAAGCAGCCTTAATATCGGAATATGCCAAATCTAACGCCTGATTTTTATCAGTAAGATTAGGCGTATAAAAAGCATACAAATGAGCTTGACGATAACGAGGAGCATAAATTTTACCCGAGCCATTGAAAGCAGTCGCTTGATTCAAAATCGTTGAATTATCAGTTTTTTGATTTAGCTCCGCATCATTTACATCAGCGTTCCATTGATATTGATTTGTAGGTTCATAAGTAAAGGTCGTTGGGTGCAAAAAGAAGACATCAGCTTTGGCTTCTCCTTGTTTTTCAATAAGATTTGATTTCAAAGGTGTGCTATCTGCAGCATCTTTTTTATCAGGTAAAGCAGCCCAAGCACTATTCTGACTATAATCAGGTGCTTTTGGTGAATTATTTGCATCAAAATTACTTTTAAGCACTACCAATTTTTGGCTAAAGCTTGGTATTGCCAATATCAGTAAAACTAATGAAATGGATAAAAAAACACTTCGTATCATAATAGTATAATTATTTTTTGGTAAAATTGTAACATTTTAATACAAACAAATAATAGTATGCTTGCATATTATTATTTTCTTTTCTAAGTTTGACACAAAATTACATTTTGTTAATCACTAACCAATATTATCATGTACAAACTTTCCGTAAAAAAATCTTTACTCGGAATCTGCTTGCTATTAATTTGTCAGCTTTCCTTCGCACAAACAAAGGTGTCAGGAACAATTTCCGACGCTTCTACCAAAGAGCCATTAGTAGGGGTTAGCGTTCAAGTAAAAGGTAAAGTGGTAGGTTCTATCACTAACATTAAAGGCGAATTTTCATTCAGTGTTTCGCAAGCACCACCGTTCGTACTTGCTATTTCTTCGGTTGGCTATGAAGGTCAAGAAGTAAATGTTTCAGGAAACAATGCCGCTATCAATATTTCATTGAAAGAGCAATCTGTTATGGGACAAGAAGTCGTTGTATCTGCTTCAAGGGTTGAGGAGTCAGTTTTAAAATCGCCTGCTGCAGTCGAAAAAATGGATATTCGTGGTATTCGAGAAACCGCTTCTCCGTCATTCTATGATGCACTTGCCAACATGAAAGGTATTGACATGACTACGCAAGGTTTATTATTCAAATCAATCAATATGCGTGGATTTGGTGGAACAGGAAACCCTCGTACAGTACAAATGATTGATGGAATGGATAATCAAGCTCCAGGCTTAAATTTTCCTGTTGATAACATCGTTGGTATGCCTGAGTTAGATGTTGAAAGTGTTGAGGTGCTTCCTGGGGCCGCTTCGGCTCTTTATGGACCAAATGCCATACAAGGCTTGGTTTTGATGAATAGCAAAAGCCCATTTTTATATCAAGGCCTAAGTGCTACCGTGAAAGCAGGCGTGATGAGTGCCAGCAATAGAACTGAACCAAATACTCCAATGGCAGATTTTTCGATGCGTTTTGCAAAAGCATCGAAAAACAATAAATTTGCTTTCAAAGTAAACTTGGCATATATCACAGCTAAAGACTGGCAAGCGACTGATTATACTAACTTAAATTTAGGGGGGATACAAAACGGTACAAGAGGTGCTGGTGTTAAAAATGATTATGATGGAATGAATGTTTATGGAGATGAGGTTCAAGCGGGTATGACTACTGTTGCCAATGGGTTAATCGCAGCAAAATTATTACCATCAGCAGCTTTGGGTTTGATTCCTGCCAATACAAATATTAGTAGAACAGGCTTCTTAGAAAAAGACATGGTTGACTATAATACCAAGAGTTTCAAAACTAATTTGGCTGCTCATTATCGCTTAAATGACAAATTGGAGTTAGTAGGACAAGTTAATTATGGTTATGGAACAACCGTTTATACAGGAACAGGTAGATACTCTCTTCGTAATTTTAACTTAACACAAGCGAAAGTAGAATTGAGAGGCGATAACTTTACTTTAAGAGCATACACTACTCAAGAGCGTTCAGGTCAGTCATATACTGCTGGTTTGGCTGCTGTGGCAATGTTGAATAGCATCAAACCTCATTCTACATGGTTTGGCGAATACGTTGGGGCATTTGTACAAGCACGTGGTGCTGGCCAAGCAGAAGAAGCGGCTCATTTGACTGCCAGAGGAGTTGCGGACAAGGGTATGCCAGCTGCCGGTACAGCCGAATTCACTACTTTACTTAATAAGTTTCGTGACGCAGCCATTATAGATGGTGGTGGTGGATTTTTGGATAAAACAAATCTATACCATGCAGAAGGTATATATAATTTCAAGAATCAAATCAAATTTATTGATTTATTAGCGGGTGCAAATATTCGTCAATATCAATTAGCTTCTAACGGAACATTATTTTCTGATAAAAAAGAAGGGCGTACAGGTACTATTCCAATCAATGAATATGGTGCGTTTTTGCAAGCAGCAAAAAGTTTGTTCAGTGACCATTTGAAATTATCTGCTTCGATTCGTTATGACAAAAGTCAAAATTTTGAAGGATTCTTTACTCCTCGTTTGTCAGCAGTGGCTACTTTTGGACAACAAAACTTCCGTGTTTCATATCAAACAGGTTATCGTATTCCAACAACACAAAACCAATATATTGACTTGAAAACCCCTTCAGGAACATTAATTGGAGCACAACCTGAGTTTGATTCAAGATATAATTTAGCCAATGGTGTTGATTTAGCTACATTGACTGATTTCTCGAGGAATCCAACTAAATATATTACTGCTGACGTAATAGCAAAAGCACAAGCGTATGCTACAGCAGCCGTAACAGCACAATTACCAGCAATCCGAGCAGGAGTTACTGCAGCAGTACAAGCACAAGTTACAGCAGGAGTAACAGCACAAGTAAATGCAGCAGTAGCAGCCGGGCAAATTCCTGCAAGTCAAGCAGCAGCAGCAATTGCAGGTGGTGTAGCACAAACAATGGCATTAGCATCAACTCAAGCAACAATTGCTTCAAATGTTCAAAGCACATTAGTTTCTCAAGTTACAGCGGTAACTACTCAAGTGGCACCCGCTTATGGATTAGCATCATTACCAAAATATAAACGTACAGCATTACAACCTGAAAAAATCGAATCTTATGAGATTGGTTACAAGGGTTTAATTGCTAAAAAACTATTTATAGATACTTATTTTTATACCAGCAAATACACTAACTTTATTGGTGGAACTGCAATTCTTGTACCAACAGCAGCAGCTGGGCCTGGATTACCAATTGAGTCGGGTCTTGGTAGTGCATCTACTCGTTCGGCTTATTCTCGTGTAATTAACTCTAAAGAGATTATTACAGCCAATGGATTTGCATTAAGTGCCAATTATTCTTTAACAAAAGGCTTTAATATTGGTGCAAACTTTGCACAAAATAACTTGAAAGGATTTACTTCAAGTCCTGAGCAACAATTTGCTGGTTATAATACGCCAAAAAATAGATATAATGTGAGCTTTGGAAAACGTTTGAGTAGTGGTAATAAATTTGGATTTAATATTAATTTAAGACATCAAGACGAGTTTTTGTGGGAGGCAAGTTTCAACCAACCAACCACAACAGGCATTACTTCATTTACTAATACATCAGTACCTGCAGTAACCACTTTTGATGCACAAGTAAGTTATAAATTATCAGCAATGAAGTCAATTATTAAAATTGGTGGAACTAATATTGGTGGTAAGCCATATATTCAAGCTTATGGTAGTGCATCAGTTGGTTCAATGTATTATGTTGCAATAACTTTCGACGAATTGTTGAACAAATAAAAAGAAACAAACGATTTTATTAATTTTCATAATTTTCTTTGGTTTAAGTCAGAAAAGAGCTTCCATTTGGAGGCTCTTTTTTTTAGATAAACATAGAGTTGAATAAACCTTATTTTGACTGTTTAACCTCACCTAAATCCTCTCCACAGGAGAGGGTAGGGTGAGGTTTTCGTCAAAATAATATTTATCGAACAATAGAATATTTCTACAAAAACCTTACCTTTGCGACTATAAATGAGTTTTCAAAGAAACAGCATATAAATAAGCAATGAAAAAAATCAAAGTAGCAAACCCCGTAGTTGAGTTAGATGGCGATGAAATGACTCGCATTATTTGGCGTTTTATCAAAGAAAAACTAATCGTTCCTTACCTTGATTTGGACATAAAATATTATGACCTTGGTATCGAATACCGTGATGAAACAAACGACCAAGTAACAATCGACTCGGCAAATGCTATCAAAAAATATGGTGTGGGTATCAAATGTGCCACAATTACACCTGATGAAGCTCGTGTGGTTGAGTTTAATTTGAAGCAAATGTGGAAATCACCAAATGGTACAATTCGTAATATTTTGGATGGAACTGTTTTTCGTGAGCCTATCGTTTGTCAAAATGTTCCTCGTTTGGTTTCAAACTGGACAACACCAATCATCGTTGGTCGTCATGCTTTTGGAGACCAATACAAAGCAACCGATTTCGTAGTAAAAGGTCCTGGAAAACTAACAATGAAGTTTGAAGGTGCAGATGGCACGGTACAAGAATACGAAATATTCAACTACAAAGGCGGCGGCGTAGCAATGGGAATGTACAATACCGACGAATCTATTCGTGGTTTTGCTCATTCTTGCTTTAATGTTGCTTTAAACAAAAACTGGCCCTTATATCTTTCTACAAAAAACACTATTTTGAAGAAATACGATGGTCGTTTCAAAGATATTTTTGAAGAAATTTATCAAGCAGATTATAAATCTAAGTTTGAAGCGGCGGGAATCGTTTACGAACATCGTTTGATTGACGACATGGTAGCTTCTGCTTTAAAATGGAGCGGTTCATTTGTTTGGGCTTGCAAAAACTATGATGGAGACGTTCAATCTGACTCAGTAGCACAAGGTTTTGGTTCATTAGGTTTAATGACTTCGGTATTGGTTACGCCAGATGGCGACACAATGGAAGCCGAAGCAGCTCACGGAACGGTTACTCGCCACTACCGTGACCACCAAGCTGGAAAACCAACGTCAACCAACCCAATTGCTTCTATTTTTGCTTGGACTCGTGGTTTGGAGTTCCGTGGAAAGTTGGATGGCAACCAAGAATTAATTGATTTCTGCCAAGCATTAGAACAAGTTTGCGTAGAAACCGTTGAATCTGGTAAAATGACCAAAGATTTGGCCGTTTGTATTCACGGAAATAAAGTGAGCCACGGCGACCATTATCTTTATACAGAAGAATTTTTAGATGCTATTGACCAAAATTTACAGGTTAAATTAGCAAAATAATATTAATAAACCCCTCTATAAAAACCCTGATGCCTCGACTGTAATGGTTGGGGCATTTTTTTGAAGCTATGGTACGAAGTTTGCTATTTTAAAAGAAACTTCTTTCAGGAAGTTAAAAATTTAATAAATGCGAATTTTACTAATTATCCTATTTACGGCTTTCGCTTCCTTGTTATTTGCTCAAACCCCTGCCATTCATTGGCAAAAAAGTTTAGGTGGGAAAAACAGTGAATTTGCTTATGCCGCCACACCAACTTCGGACGGGGGCTACGTGATTGTGGGTACAACAAATAATAATAAAGATGGAGATGTGCCAACTTCAAAAGCATTTAGTGGTGCTGGTGGAAGCGATATTTGGGTAGTAAAACTAAATAACTGGGGCGAAATCGTATGGTCAAAAACTTTTGGTGGAACAAAAGATGACATTGCAACCGATGTAATTGAAACAAAAGACAAAGCAATTTTGGTTGTTGCTACAACAAATTCTACTGATGGAGAAGCTGTTGGAAATGGCTCTCGTGGAGGAATAATTTTACTAAAACTAAAAGCCGATGGAGCTATAGAATGGCGGAAGGTTTTTGCCAGTGGCTATAATGCTGGCGAAATAGCCTTTGCCAAAGCAGATGCCATTTCAAAACCTTCAATCAAACCTACTGCCGATGGTGGCTATGTGTTGGGGGCAACAATTTCGCCCATAAATACTGCCGATTTTTGGCTCTCAAAACTCAGTGCTACTGGCGATATTCAATGGACAAAAACTTATGGAAGTTCACAAAACGAATGGCTAAACGAAGTAATCGTTTGCTCTGATGGTGGCTTTCTTTTGCTTGGTGGGACAGAAGCTTCAAACTTAGAAATTGTTGGTGCAGGAAAAGGATTTATAGATTTTTTTGCAATAAAAACTGATGTAACTGGCAAGGTATTATGGCAAAAAGCCTTGGGCGGAACAAACTTAGATATTGCATATTCGGCAATTGAAACAACTGATAATGGCTACATAATTGTTGGAGAAACAAATTCGACCAACGGCGATATGGTTGGAAATTTAGGTCAAAAAGATGGGTTTTTAGCGAAATTCGCTACAAATGGGCAATTATTATGGAAAGTGCTAACTGGCGGAACTGATATTGATGGACTTTATAACATTAAAAAAGCAAGTGATGGAAAAATGTTTGCCATGGGAATAAGTAGCTCCGATATTGGCAAAGTAAGACCCAAAGGACCTGTGGGAGATATGTGGTTGGTAAACATCGAAACTTCGGGAATAATTACAAGCCATACGATGTTTGGTGGTGCAGATTCGGACATTGCACGTGGGGCATTTCCGACAGCTGATGGTGGTTTTATTATTGCAGGAAATTCCGATTCTGTTGATGGCGATTTAACTGAAAATAAAGGTGGAACTGACTTTTGGGCGGTGAAAGTTGGAAGCCCATTGCCTGTTCAAATGAAAGATTTTACGGCAATCATAACGCCAGAACAAGATGTAAAACTCTCATGGGAATCTCTTATCGAAGTTCGTTCCAAAAACTTTGTTATTGAACGAAGTATTGACCAAATAAAATTTACTTCATTAGCTCAAATCGCAGCTTCAGTAAGCTCTACAACAACAAAAAAATATACGTTTACTGACCTAAATCCAATTCTTGGAAAAAATTATTACCGTCTAAAATTTTATGATGATGCAGGAAAAGAAGTCATTTATAAAACCCTCACCGTAACACTTTCTGTTCTTGCTTCTGAACCTCAAATTAAAGAAAAATTAGTCGTTATTTTTCCAAATCCTGTTGAAAATGAGCATTTTTTCGTAAAAACGGCTTCTTTTTTACCCAAAAAAATAGAATTTTTAAATATTATCGGATTGCCAATTCCGATTGAAATTCAAAATATTGACACGCATCAAGCACAAATTTTCATAAAAAACATGCCCGCTTCAGGCATTTATTTTCTTCGTTTGGATTTAGGCGAAAGTAAAATCATTGAAAAAATTATTGTTCGTTGAAATGATTTTTTACTTTTGATCTTCTAAAATAAAAACAAGAAAAAATGCAAAAAATCATTCGTTGGGGAATCATTGGTATTGGCAAAATTGCCGAAAAATTTGCTACTGATTTAACAACTATCAAAAACGCTGAACTCTATGCTGTCGCCTCAACTTCGCTCGAAAGAGCTAAAGATTTTGCAATACGATACAATGCTCCATGTTTTTATGATTCCTATGAAAGCATTTTTCAAACGCCCGATTTAGATGTCATTTATATTGCCACGCCTCATACTTCGCATGCCCAAAACACGATTTTATGTCTGAAAAATAAGATGCCAGTTTTGTGCGAAAAACCTTTTGCCATAAACTTAAAACAAGTGCAACGCATGGTAGAATCTGCCCGTGAAAATGACACTTTTTTGATGGAAGCAATGTGGAGTCGCTTTATTCCTGCTATTAACAAAACTTTAGATTTAATTGCCGAAAACCGCATCGGAAAAGTAAAAACGCTTCATGCAGACTTTGGTTTTGTAGCTCCAAACCTTCCCGAACGAAGATTGTTAAATCCAAATCTTGGAGGTGGTGCGTTGCTCGATATTGGTGTTTATCCTGCCTATTTGAGTTTACTTTTATTGGGCTATCCTACTGATATTAAGGCGATTAGTAATTTTGGAAGCACAGGAATTGACGAAACAACGAGTTTTATTTTGGGTTATAAAAATAACGCTACGGCAGTTTTGAGTTGCACTTTGAATGCCCGAACTCGCACCGAAGCATTGATTTATGGAGAAACTGGCTACATTCATATCGAAGGTAGATTTATGGACGCAAGAAAAATCACGCTGCACGAAACTGACAAAAAACCAATTATTTTTCGCTTTCCACGCAAAACAATTGGCTATAATTTTGAGATTGAAGAGGTCAATAAATGCTTGCGAGAAGGCAAGAAACAAAGCGACAAAATGCCGCTTTCGATGAGTGTAAAATTGATAAGTTTATTGGACGAAATTCGTCAAAAAGCTGGAATTATTTATGAAGGGATAGACTGAGTCGTTGCCTTCGACTACGCTCAGGCATCGAAGTTGTGTTAAGACATTAATCAAAGCTCAACGGTGGCTGAGCTACACCCCATATTCTCTTTTTCTCCACCATTGAAGAATAAAACCAAAGATAAGTACCAAACCAACGGGAAGTCCGATGTTTAAAACTTGCCAGAAAGTTCGTTCATCACGGGCTTTGATTTTGTCTAATGGACGAAGTTTTACCTCTTTTCCACGTGCCTGAATCACGCCATTTTCATCAATCAAATAGTCTATGGCATTCATCATAAAATCTTTGTTTCCGAAGGTATGTTTTGAAACTTTATCATAACCTAAAGGCATCGGATTACCCGTTTTTGGACTAATTTCATTCACAATTAAATCTCCATCAGAGCAAACAATTATTTTTGTAGGTAAACTTTCAGACTTAAAAAATTTATAATTTGGGTCGCTCGGCAAAAGACGGTTTTTGTATAAAGACTCAAATTTTCCTTCCAATAAATACGCAATCGTTTTTACGCCAGCTTGATAGTCAGCTTGCTCGGCTTCGGTGCGAGCCTCGTTGAAAGTTACGAAAGCTGGGGCATTCAAAACTTTGGTGTATGGCGATGTCATCAATAAGGGCGTTTTTAAAATCCCATCAGCTTTTACGGTGTCGATAGACGCCACATAACGAGTGAAAATTAGATCTAAATTGTTGGTTATCAAGCTTTTACCAAAATTATTTATCAAAGGAAAATACCTAAATGGCACAGGTTGAATGTTTGGTTTATCGCCCAAATCGCCTACAACCATCGGAATTTTGGCACAACTTCCTGCATCTTTTATGATATTTGAATTTACCCGAACACCATATTTAAAGAATAAGTCGGTCAAATTTATGTCTAAAGGCTGTGCATAATTTCCTTCCAAACTGACCGAATCTACTTTCAAACCATCTACGAAAAACAACATTTTTCCACCACCCATCACGTACTGGTCAATCTTATATTTGGTACTATCATCAACTGGAAAATCGGGTTTTGGCAAAATCATGGCGTCAAGCCCTTGGAAGCTCGGCGAACTTTTGGCATCAATAATAAATAAGTCATAACGCTCTTGCAATGAGGCGATTAGGTCAGAAAAATTGAACGGTTTTAGCTTTGTAAATTCTGCTAAAAGTCCAATTTTTTTGCGTTCTCTCAACGTCAATTTTCTGATGGCTGTTGCCAATTCGTACTCAACATTTTCGTAAGATTGATTGAGTTTTTCTTCGGCAGAATTCCCTTGTGTTCCTTTCAACAACAAAACTGGTGCTTCTTTTCCGCCAGCACTAATTAAAGCATAAGGAAAAATAATTGTTTCAACTTGCCGACCGTTTTTTGTATCAACAATTCGAGTTGGATTCATGCCTTTTTTTGCCAATTCCACATAAAACGCTTCACGTTTTTTAGTATCGTCCTCAGCATTTGGATTGACAAATTTAAAGTCAATATTTGTTCCTCCATAAACCTTAAACTCTTCGAGAGTTTCGGTAACTGCACGTTTTAGGCGTTCAAAACCTGCGGGAAGTTCATCGCCATCAAGATAAATTTTCACAAAAACGTCTGCAGAGTCTTTCTCAGCAAGGTTTTCGAGTAATGATTTTGTTGCATCCGAAAGAGAGTAACGTTTTTCTTCGGTCAAATCAAGGCGAAAAAAAACGAATGATGCGAGAACATTCAACAACACGATTCCGCCAATCACAAGTAGCGTCTGAACAAATTTATTTTTCATTATTTATTTTGCTTTTAGCGGTTAGCTTTTAGCGATTAGCTTTTTTGACTTTGGAAAAAATTGAACCAAAATAGTAAATGATTTTTTGCTAAAAGCCAAGAGCTAATCGCTAAAAGCCAATGATTTCCAGTAATTTTGCTCAAAAATAAGACATTCATTTATTTATTCCTTCATTTTCTATGTTTCCTGCCAAATATTGGGTCGAAAAATTGAATATGCAAAGCCATCCCGAAGGTGGATTCTTTGCCGAAACTTATCGTTCGTCAGAAATGATTGCTGCAAACTCCCTTCCAAAACGTTTTTTGGGCGATAGAAATTTCAGTACGGGCATTTATTTTTTATTGGAAAGTCATCATTTCTCAGCCTTTCATCGCATACAATCTGACGAGATGTGGCACTTCTACGCTGGCAATGCATTGAATGTATATTATATTGATAATCAGGGACTTATGCAAACAATTCGACTTGGAAATAAGCCCGAAAACGGTGAAGTTTTTCAGGCAATAGTTCCCGCAGGAGTTTGGTTTGGAAGTAAACCTGCCATCGAAAATTCTTATTCATTGGTGGGTTGCACCGTAGCTCCGGGCTTTGATTTTGCAGATTTTAAAATGCCTGACCGTCAATCTCTTTTGCTGGAATTTCCTGAACACGAGGCAATTATAAAAATGCTGACGCATTAATTATTTGTGAATGAGTGAATGATAGAATTAGTATTTTTGTGCATTATTTTCAAAAACCAATTTTTTTTACTGAAATGTTACAACGTATTCAATCTTTATTATTACTCCTCGTTGCGGTTTGCATGGTTTTCTTTTTGGCTACCCAAACTTGGCACAAAGTAGGCGTTGGCGAGATGGTTTCGCTTAGCCCATATTACCTTACTCACATGAAAGGCACTTTGGTTGCTCAAAATAAGCCTGTTTATTACCTTGCTTTATTAGCAATTCTTTCGGCAGGAGTGGCAATTTTTACTATTTTTTTATACAAAAACCGAGTTCGTCAAATGCTTTTTGTGGCACTCAATTCGCTTATTGGTGCAGCACTTTTGGCAGCAACGGTTTATCATATTCAATATGATGCAACAAAACTTTTTTCTCCCGAAAATCAAGGAGAATTTGGCATTAGTTTTTATGGGATTTTTGTGGCATTGGTATTAAACTGGATAGCAAATCGTCTTATTCGTCGTGATGAAAAAACGGTGAGAGACAATGACAGAATGAGGTAAGAAGGGGGCTTCTGGGCAAGTTTTTAGCATGTATAGCACAAAAAAGACTCGCTAAAAAGCGAGCCTTAAATTCTTAAACATGGTTACGTTACTCAAGAGTAAGAGGCTTGACCAAGCATCACAATGCAAATATTATACAATTTTTACAAAAATACTAATGAAATTCGCAAATAAGCTACGTAAAATTACGCATAAAAATACGTAGTTTTACGCAACAAAAAAATGCGTAGTTTTACGTTAAAAAATATAAAAACAATTTTATTTCTTTGCCTAAATTTATCTTGCAAGATTTATGATTTAGAGCAAAGAGTGTAAAAATATTGCGTATAGCTAAAAATCCCTGTTGCTGAAAGGTCCAAAACTATTGTACACAAGGGAGTGATGCGAATACGCCTACGTTATGCGTGGGCGTTGCTTCACTTTTGTGTACAGGGATTGGACCCCCTCAGCGACAAACTACTGTGTACCCACAAGTATGGCTGTTAGACAAAGGGGATAAAAATTGCGATATTTGCGACATTATGAATAGATATAATGATTTAAGGTTAAAAAAAAGAGTTGGAACTTCTGAATGGCATAGAACAAACGCAAAGT
>JANNDY010000106.1:0-161038 GCA_031378345.1 Emticicia sp.
ATATAATCTACTAATTTGATTGCGGTTGCTCCAACTGTGCCTTGGTTGATTACCGTTACGTCAAACTTCACTGTACGGCCTGATACTATCGGTAATACTGTGCTTGGGTTTAAGGTCTTCTTTAACGCTAAGTCGAATTTATCTACATTGATGCTTTCGATGTCATGGTCATCTTGGTCATTGCCACCTACACCATTTTCATTTACTACATCATTTTTAACTGTCCCGTCATTCGCTGGGTTATTGTCTGGCGTGCTATCAAAATCCAATACTGCTACCCCATTCGCATCTTTCGCATCTGATATTTCTGAGAAATTATCCAATTTACCACTTACATTCGCATTTACCGTGAAGCTAATGCTTACTATTGTGCTTGCTCCTGCTGCTAATGTCGCTATCGGTGTGTTCAACGTTGCTATGCCTGCCGCTGCTGTCCAATTGGCATCTGCCAAGGTCAAACCTGCTGGGATATAATCTACTAATTTGATTGCCGTTGCTCCGACTGTACCTTGGTTGATAACCGTTACATCAAACTTCACCGTACGTCCCGATACTATCGGTAATACCGTGCTTGGGTTTAAGGTCTTCTTTAAGGCTAAGTCGAAAGTTTCAATTTTTACACCTGCTGGGTCTTCGTCATCTTCATCTGTTGCTGCAACCCCACCTCCAACTGGACCAGTTCCATCACCTAAAATATAATCATCAGCTGTTGAACCACCTCCGAATTGTCCACCAGCGTCATTGCCTAAAATTGCATCTGCCTTGCTATCTTTATCAAGTAATCCACGTGCATTTGATGCTGCTGAAATTTCTGCACGATTTACTAAGGTTTGCCCTTGATAAGTTGCAACATTATTCGCTCTTAGTATAATTGTTCTCGTAGTGCTTGTACCAGGTGCTAATGTAGCAATTGGAACCTTTAATGATGCTATTGCACCTGTAACATTCCAATTTGTTTCAGTTGGACTTATAATCATTCCAGCAGGTATATAATCACTTACTTGTACATTTGTAGCAGTAACAGTCCCTTGATTAAATACTTCAATTTGGAAAGTAACATCATAACCTGGCGTTACTGTGGCTGCTGATGTACGTATTTTTCTTAGTGCTAAATCAAAAGAGCAATCTGTAGGAGTCATTGCCACCGTTGCTGTTGCAGTACAATTATTAGCATCTTTTACAGTTACAGAATAAGTTCCTTCTGCTAATGATGATATATCTTGTGTTGTAGCACCATTCGACCATACATAAGTATATGGCAGAGTTCCACCCGAAACAGACAAGTCAATCGAACCATCTGATTTTTCACATTTAGGGTTAACTTTTGTAATAGGATTTGCTATTACTAATGTTTGTGGTTGTGTAAGTGAGGTGGTTGCCGTAGCAATACATCCTTTAGAATCTTTAACCGTTACTGTATAAGTTGTACTTGGGTCTAAACCTGTAAATGTATTTGACGCAGAAGCTGGTGTACTAAATGTACCACCATTAATACTAAATGTATATAATGGTGTACCAACATTTCCTTTTGCTTCAATTTTTCCATCTTTTGCACCATTACAAGTAATGTTTGTTGGTGTTAATGTAACACTTGGAAGTGGATTAACAGTTACGATAACTGCATCAGTTGCAGTACAACCATTGTTTGTGCTTGTTGTACAAGTTACAGAATAAGTAATTGTAATTGGAGAAGTACCTGCATTTGTTGGCGTTACAGAAACTACTTGCGTTGTTGCATTATTTGCCGTTGCACTCCATAATAAAGTTCCTGCACAACCTGATGCAGTTAATGAAGTAGTTGTACCACTACAAACTGCAAAGTCAATTGGCAAGCTAACTGTTGGCTTCGCCAATACTGTTACTACCCCTTGGTCGCTTGCGGTACAATTTTTATTACTTGTACAAGTGGCAGTATATGTGCCTGTCGCAGTTGGTGTAACTGTCAATGTAGCACCAGATATACCATTGTTCCATGTTACAGAACCAATACATCCAGTTGCCGTTAAAGTTGCACTACCGCCGTTGCATATCGTTACATCATTTACTGTAACCGTTGGTTTAGGGTTTACTGTGATTGTTGCAGGTGTTCTTGAACTTTCACAATTTGCAACAATACAACTTGCATAATACGTTGCATTTGCTGTTACATTATTCACTGCAAATGATGTTCCACTTGCTAAAACGGTAGTACCAGTTGCTGTAGCATACCATTTTACTGTTCCTGAGCATCCTGTTGCTGTAAGCGTTGCATTCGTTCCTGAACAAACTTCAATAGAAGCAACTATTGGTGCTGGGGTAGTAGATGGTGGACCACAACATCCGTCAATTTTAACATCATCTATTTCCCATACCGAACATCCACCTGTTGGGTTATATCCTACAATTTCAAAGTCATAAGTTGATTGTGAATTTGAAATAAAATCGGCATCATTGGTAAAACTAATTGTCTTGGTAACCCAATTTGAGGTTAGTCCACTAATAGCTTCTTCGTATATTTTAGTGCCATTTTTGAAAACAAGCACAGCTAAGTTCTGAGAACCACCTGTTGGGCAATTATATCCAGTTCGTTTATACCTGAAAGACAACTGTGTAACCTTGTGGGCATTACCTACATTTGGCTTAACTGTGGTGCTAAACCTTACAGCTCTTTCTTCGTGGCTACCATAAGTTGTACCATCTAATCCTCTGATACACATTGCGGCTCCACCATTATCATCAGTTACACATGAGTGTGTATTTATGTCAGGGTTTACACGATAGATAGTAGATGCACTAATATCAGCACAACCTCCAAAATTAATCACTGGTGTAAATTCTCCATACCAGTTTCCACCTGAACCTGTACTACAACTGTTCATGTTCCAAGAAGCCAAAGTTTGTGGCGTACAAGTTGGAGCACATGGAGGTGTATCATTACAGTCTGTTTTCACAGTAATATTCACGGTAGCAGAAGCTGAACAAGTTTGGCTACCTGATGTATAAGTTGCAGTTACGGTATAAGTTCCTGCATCGCTTGCTTGAATATTTGTTAATGAAACACTTTGCGAGCTACTAAAAACAGTACCATTTGGTTTTTTCCAAGAATAAGTCAAATTACAACCTGAAGTAACATTACCTTGAAAACTTGAATTCAAAGTTACTGAACTACCCACACATGCGTTTGTAGCGGTTGCCGATGCTATCAAACTAAATGGTGTAATATTACTTAAATTAAAATTCAAATCGCCAGCTCCTGAATTTGTTGACCATTGATTTGTGCCACCAACAACACTACTTATCTCAAACCAACCACTTGCACCAAATTCAGTTGTTTTATTTAGGTTTGCTCCAGTACCTATTTGGAATGAAAATCCTGAGTAGCCAAAATTTCCTGAGAAACCATTATAAATACCTGCGGCATCACCTGTGAATGCTCCAGAAGAAATAGTTGGATAATAATACCAATCTCCCGTAGCTGGGTCATAGCCTGAGCAATGTGTATTTTCATAAGGGCTTCCAAAAGGTGGTGTCGCTGTACGACCTGCATAATTTACAGTCAAGTTGATACAATCATTAGCACCTCCACCAACAGCACAAGCTTTAATGTTTAGTAATGCCGTTTTATCGCAATATTCTGTAAGCGTACCTGAGCTTACTTTGAAATATTTGTAATTACCTTTTGAGCTTACTAAATCAGCAAAGTATAATACATATGGTGTTAAATTATTACATTCTATATTATTAGTGATATTTCTTACACCCGAAAGACAAACTCCATCAGTACCACCACAAGTTCCACTTACATTAATGGTTATAGAACCTGCTGCACTTGTACAAGAGCCTACTTTACAAGTTGCAGTATATGTTCTTGTCATTGCAGGTACTACAACTATTGCTGTACTTGTTGCACCTGTACTCCAAAGCAAAGTTCCACCAGTACAATTAGATATTTCTAAACCTACCGACTGGTCTTTACAAACTGTTGTGCCGGGCTTGGCTGTAATGACAGGTGTAGCAGGTTTTGGATTTACTGTTATTATATGTGTTGAAAAAGTGGTTTTACAATTTGGGTCAATTGGCTTTATACATGCATATACATACAAAGGTGTAGTTTGGTTTGCTGGTATTGTATATGATGTTGAAGGAATTGAAATTGTGGTAGCATTAGTAACGTTTGCTTCTTCTGCTATACATGCTATTTTATATGTAGTATTATCATAAGGGTTCTGACCAGCTGTTAGTGGTTGTGAAAATACACACCATTCGACATAACCAGTATAGCCTGTTGAAGATGTAAACGACAAGCCAGGGATTTTATCTCCTGCACAAATCGTAACATTATTTCCATTTGTCCAAACAGGGCAAGGTGGTACACAAGTTAAATAATTACCTGTTTTTGTTCCATTTACAAAATTTTCGTTAATGCTTGTTACAGCAGCATGTAAATCTGTCAAACTGTATGACGTTGCACAGCCACCTAAAGATTTATTGGCTTCATCTAAAATAAACTGAACTGTTTTTCCTACAAAAACACCACTGGTAACTTTTAAGGCATTAAGTTTGGTAGTTGATGAACCAAAATTAGCGTCATAATTATCGAAGCCAACGCTTAGCGAAAGTGCAACAACCTGACTTGCAAAGTTATTGCTATAAGATCCACCCGGATTTGTAAGTGTTCCTGCTGGTAATGTTGTAGGTGTTGTGCCAGAAGGTAAAAAATCTTCAACAGCTTTTGATGTAGTAAGTTTCAAAAATTTTGTACCACAACCTACCGTTATACCACTCGGAAATGCTGCCGCAAAATTGGCATCACGATAAGCTCCCGGATTTTCGCCATTTTCTTTACTTCCCCAGCCACCTTGCGTTTGTGTTCGGAATGTTCCAACACAAGACCCATTTGGTTGAGTAACAATAAACTGCCATACTTTTGAACAACCTGCTGCGTCTTTTACTGTAACCCAATAAATTCCAGCTTTTATGTTAGTACGATTTTGTGTTGTTACGCCATCATTCCACAAATAGGTATATGGAGCAACCCCACCAGAAGCAGAAGTTGTAATTGAGCCATTTGAGCCTCCTTCAGTAGTAACATTTACAACTGTTCCTGTTACTGTTATATTACAAGTAGGAACTGTAATCGTATGTTTTACAAATGTTTCACATGGGTCTAAAGGTTTGAAACAAGCATAATAGTAATATGTTCCTGTTGTTGGAAGAGTTGTCTGAATCGAAATTGTACCATTATTTACAGCACCGCCGCCTACTACAGTTTTATTAGTAAGTAAGCTAAGGTCTGTTACATTCTGAGTTGAACGTACCCACTCAATATAGGTGCCATTAGGTGCAGTTGTCGAAACACTTAAAGTTACAGACCGACCGCCAGAAATAGTTGAAGTAAGTGGCGTTGGATTTGACATTGCCAATGTTGAACAATAAGTAACATCTACATTATCAAACTTCAAAGCACGGTTAAGGCTATATCCTATAATCTTTACTTTTTTGGCAGTAGAAGGTGCAAGAAGTGAAATCTGGGGAATGGCATCTAAGTTTGTTCCGTTATCTCCAAAAACATTTGTAATTGTACGTTTAGCAGAAGTACCAACAGGGTTACCACTCGCATCTAAAAACTGAAAATATAATTGTGCTGTACCCGACACATTATGGGTAGCAGCAACAGCATCCATCGTTACGGTCTGACCAGCTACATAAGGTGCATCTATAATCTGATAAACTTCATAAGTTCCAGCATCATCTCCATTGTTCAGAATACCATAATCACCCGTTTGGTTATTATTAAACAATAAGAAATTACCATTGGTTGTAGTCCAGCTATTAGGAACAGAACTAACATTAGTTCCGCCATTAAAATCTCCATTTACTGAAAGATTAAAATCGCAAGTACAAGTAGCTACTTGCCTCTCCTTCTGTATAGGCGTAGCTTTCATCTTTGCAAGCACTACCTTCAAAGTTCCATCAGCACGATAGAATTCGGGGTCGAGATACTTAGATTCGTATAATCCCTGATCGGTTTTACCAACAATTGGTTTATACCCTTCAAGGCTTATTTTTGCCTGTTTAGTTGATTGTTTTAGCTGATTCTCTTGAGCAAATGACGAGAAATTAGCATAAATACAAAATGCGGCAAGAGCCACACCTCTGCGAAGAAGAGTTTGGACGAAATTATTCATCATTTTAAAATAGTAAAGGTTCACTCAATAGCAAATAATAAAAAATAAGAATTAAACTCCACGAAGGAAGTTTTCAACTTTAAAACTTATGACTCGAAACTTTGGGAGATGTAACTGAAAATAAATAAATTTTCTCAATTTTAAAACCCATTTTTATATTCAAAAAGTACAATATTCAAACTAATTCTATTAAAAAAGCAATTTGGCATGATAATTGACATATCAAATTAATCGCATTATCTAAATCCGTGCCAAACCATTATTTGCCTTTAATCTATTTTTTTTCATCTGAAAATAAGCAAAAATTGTATTTTTTAATGAAAAACATAAGGAATTGATGTTCTTATATAGATTCCGTACTTCCAAAGGGTGCAAAAACCGTGCTAAAAACTTAGTAAACGGATGCACATGTCTAAAAAAAACTTTAATGTCTTCATTTTCATCAAAAAACACCGTTACTTTGTGGTGTAATAAAACCACAATCAAGTGAAACTTTGGCAAAAGGAAAGCAGTAAAAAAACTTCTGAAAATGAGGAAACTCTTCAAGAAATTTCCAACAAAGAGGCAGCCATTCACGAAGCAACCTTCCGTATAGAAAAATTTACGGTTGGCGGAGACCGTGAAATGGATATGTACTTAGCTGAGTTTGACGTACTCGGCTCGATGGCTCATGCCATTATGTTAGAAAGTATCGGTTTGCTCGAAACCGCTGAATTGGGACGCATCCTAAAAGAATGTCGAAAGATATATAATGATATTATAAATGGCAAGTTTTTTATCGAAAAAAATATAGAAGATGTTCATTCACAAGTAGAATGGTTGCTTACGCAATCACTTGGCGATGTAGGAAAAAAGATTCACAGCGGTCGCTCTCGCAACGACCAAGTGCTGGTAGATTTGAAACTTTTTATGCGTAATCAATTACAAGAAATTGTTTTGCTCAGTACACAACTTTTTGAACTTTTGATTGAAAAAAGCAATCTTCATAAAAATGATTTATTGCCGGGCTATACGCACCTACAAATTGCCATGCCCTCGTCTTTTGGTTTGTGGTTTGGTGCTTATGCCGAAAGTTTGGTTGATGATATAATCGTATTGCAAGCTGCCTTTAAAGTAGTAAACAAAAACCCTCTTGGTTCTGGTGCTGGCTATGGAAGTTCGTTTCCTTTGAACAGAAAACTGACAACCGAATTATTGGGTTTCGACGACCTCAATTATAATGTAGTTTATGCCCAAATGACTCGTGGAAAAACCGAGTATGTGGTACTTTCTGCCCTCACTTCTTTGGCTTCAACAATTTCCAAAATGGCGATGGATGTTTGTTTGTATAATTCTCAAAACTTTGGTTTCATAAAACTCCCCGACGAACTTACCACAGGAAGTAGCATCATGCCTCACAAGAAAAACCCCGATGTGGCAGAGTTATTGAGAGCAAAATCAAATCGTTTGAAAGGACTACCAACTGAATTGGCTTTTGTAACAAGCAACTTGCCAAGTGGCTACCACAGAGATTTGCAGATTTTGAAAGAAATTTTGATGCCTGCATTCGAGCAAATGAAAGAATGTTTGGATATTGCTCATTTCATGCTTTCAAATATTGAAGTAAAACCAAATCTTTTGGAAGACAAAAAATATGACCCTATTTTTTCAGTCGAGCGTGTCAATGAATTGGTGATGCAAGGCTTGCCTTTTCGTGATGCTTACCTACAGGTAAAAGACGAAGTTTTTGATGGAAATTATAATCCTCCACGCGAGTTAGCTCATACCCTCGAAGGTAGTATCGGAAATCTTTGTAATGACGAAATTACAAAAATGATGAATGAGGTTATCAAAGGTTTTGATTTTGAAAAAGTTGAAACCGCATTAGAGAAATTATTGAATTGGGGTTTCGACTCCGCTCAACCACCAAGTTTAAACCAATAAAAAAAGATTTGCTCACCCTCTGAGAATTGAGTACTTTTCTTGACTTTGAATATTCGATTCTCAGAAAAGTACAAAAATCTAAGGTTTCACAAAATTCTTTGAAAACTTCTTTTTCCCACTATTATTATAGGGCTTTCTGAATGGTGGTCTTGGTCCAGAAGAAGCCTTGTATTCGGGAGCTTTGCCAAGTCCTAAACTTTCGGTAATATTTTGTTTTTCTACTTCTCTTTCAAGCAATTTTTCGATACTTGCAATGCGGTATTGGTCTTTTTCGTTGATAAAAGTATAGGCAGTTCCAGTAGTTTCGGCACGTGCTGTGCGACCAATGCGGTGAATATAATCTTCGGCATCACGAGGTACGTCGAAGTTGATAACAAGGTTCAAATTATTAATATCAATGCCTCTCGAAAGCACATCAGTTGCTACCAAAATTTTGTATTGCTTGTTCTTAAATCCTCGCAAATATTCCTCTCTATCTTCCTGCGTATTGTCGGACGAAATGCCTTTTGCTTCAAACTTTGCTCTTGCCAAAGCTCGCACAATTCGTTCAATCATTACTTTCTGAGAAGTAAAAATAATGATAGATTGTGCCTCAGTTTTTTTCATCAAATGCACCAATAAAGGCAATTTCTGCTCATCAGATGCTAAATAAAATTGTTGGTCAATACCAACGGCTGGCTTAGAAACAGCAAGTCTAATTTCTTCGGGATGATTGAGTATTTTATTAGCAAAATCTCTTATTTTCTTAGGCATTGTTGCCGAAAACATCAAATTTTGACGTTTTGCTGGCAAATGTTTTATCACAAAAAGAATATCTTCCGAAAAACCCATATCCATCATTTTATCTGCTTCGTCCAATACCAAACATTTGATATGCTGAAAATCTACTTCTCCCGAATTCATGTGAGCCATCAAACGACCGGGCGTAGCAATAATAATATCTGCACCTTTCACAAGGGCTTTGCGTTGCTGGTCCCAATCTTCGCCTTTGCCTCCGCCATAAATAGCAATGCTCGTGGCATTGATAAAATAGCTAAATCCTTCGATTTGCTCGTCAATTTGTTTGGCAAGCTCACGAGTAGGTACTAAAATCAGTGCTGAGGTATGGTTACTTTGCTCACGAATGATTTGGTCGAGAAGCGGAATCAAATATGCTGCTGTTTTTCCTGTGCCTGTTTGGGCAGAAGCTATGAGGTCTTTTCCTGCAAGAATTATTGGAATTGCTTGCTCCTGAATGGGCGTGGTTTGCAGATAATTCATGGCATCTACTCCGTTTAGGACGTTGTCATGAAGGTTAAATTCGTTGAATTGCAATTGTTTTTTTTAAATTAATACGATTGTTAAAGCATTTTTGACTACAAATATACATATAAGTAGTCAATGGTCAATATCAATGAGTGATAGTTTTCTAAGTTGCTGATTATCAGTAGTTTAGAAATGCCAAAAATGCCAACTAAATATACTATTTGTACAAACAAAGAGTAGTATAAAAACTATGCCAATGATAAATTAAATTTTGTATTATTCTAATAAGACAAAAGCCTCGATAAACAATCAAGGCTTTGAGGATTTATAAAAACAGAGCCTTATTAGCCCATGCTGATTCTTAGTTTTTTTTCTAATTCTATAACCATCGGCACAAGTACATAGTCTTCGATGATGGCGTGTTTGCGTAGTTCGAGTTCAAAAAGTTCGACTTGATTTAAAAATATTTTGTAGGGCAATGGAATCGCTTCATTTCCCGAATATTGCTTGATAATTTGACTTACTTCCTTCAGTTCATCTTCAATAGGAGAATGGCTCGAAATAAACTTTTCTATAGAGATATTTTGGTCGATTTCTAAACTTTCTGCACATATTGTTTTGATTTTTGATGCCACAATCATTTTTCTTATATATGGAAAAAGTTGCTTTTCCTCCATTTTGATGTGGTCAATCAATTTGTTTTTATAGTCGTTAAAAAAGATGGCTAAACTTGCTAAAAGTTGATGACTTTGACCATATTTGCTAAAAATATGCAACAACGATTGTTCAATTTCAGGCAGTTTCTTATTCAAATAATATTGATGTGTTACCTGCAAATAATCAAGAATATCCTCTACCGAAAATTGCTGCATTTTTTCAAACACAAAATCTTCATCGTCATTGTACAAATCCAAGATTAGGGCAATTAATTCATGATTCATTTCTAAATGATTGATTGCCTTGCTTTTTGGAACATTTTCTAATCTCTCAGTAATCAACTGAAGCATTTTTGAATTATCAATGAGGTCGTTTATAGTAGTCATACTATTTATTTTAAATACAGACTACAAATTTATTGAAGTGAATTGAAGTAAAATATGAGCAAAGTCATGTTTTGAGAGATATGAGTAAATTGCTTTCTCAAATTAGTAGTTCAATATTTCTACGAATATTTTACAAAAAAAAGCATTCTGAAAAGACTAAACTTTCAGAATGCTTTTTTACTATGTACTTATGGACTTATCGCCGCTCAACTATCTTAGATAGCCTTAAACTCACCAGATGCACGAAGTTCAATTTCTTCTCCAACTACTGCCGAAGGCATTGCACCTACGCCAAACGCTGTACGATTTACCATACCTGATGCTTTGAAACCAACGATTTTTTTACCATCTTTAGTAGCACCTGTTCCTGTAAATGTTAAATCTAAAGTTACAGGTTTTGTTACACCTTTAAGTGTCAAATTTCCAACTAACTTAAATTTCTTTGGACCTGCTGCTGTAATCGAAGTGCTTTTGAAAGTCATTGTTGGAAACTGTGCAGTATCAAACATATCGGGTTTTTGTAAATGCCCATCACGTCCTTCGCTATTAGTTGTAACTTGCTTCAAGTCTGCAGTTAATTCAAAAACGGCATCAGAAAAATCTTCTTTTGAAGAAGTAACACTTGCATCAAAACTTTTGAAAACACCATCTACTTCCGACATCAATAAGTGAGTAGCAGTAAAAGTTAATTTAGAATGGTTTTTATCAACAGAAAACTTTTGAGCAAAAGTTGTTGCTGATACTAATAAAGCGATTGCGAGAACTGTGATTTTTTTCATTGAAATAGTTTTTTTTGATTAAAATAAATATAATTGGTAAAATTTAAAAACAAATGTATAGACATATAATGTACTGAGCAATATTTTTTTTGTTCTTAACAAAACATTAACGAAAGCTATAAAGTTTCCTTAAATAGCTTCAATGTTCGTTCCCAAGCTAATTTGGCAACTTCGGCATTATAGCGAGTTGGGGCGGTGTCATTATTAAAAGCGTGTTGAGCACCTTCATAAATAAAGATTTCGTGCTTTGTTTTTGCTGCTTCTAAGGCTGCTTTATAGACAGGAATTCCTGCATTTACTCGCTCGTCTAAGCCTCCATAATGCAACAATAGTGAAGCCTTGATTTTTGGCACATCTTCTGCTGCTGCCTGACCGCCATAATACGCAACTGCGGCATTGAGCTGAGGAGAATTTACTGCCAATTTATTGACCATTCCCCCACCCCAACAAAAACCTACGCAGGCAGTTTTTCCATTGCAGTCGGAGCGTGAACGAAGGTAATCGAAGCCTTTCAAGAAGTTATTGATATTTTTTTGAGCATCCAATTTGGCAAATAATCCTCTTGCTTCATCTTCATTGGCGGGAGTTCCACCAAATGGCGAGAGTGCATCTACGCCCAAAGCCAAATAACCTGCTTTTGCTACTCGACGAGTTACGTCTTTGATATGAGGACTTAGTCCACGATTTTCATGAATAACAATTACAGCCCCCAGTTTTCCAGTTGATGTTTTGGGTTTAGCAAAGTAGGCTTTCATTGTAGTTCCATCACCTTCATAAGTGATGTCTTCGGTGATTAAATCTTCATCATTTTCAGCAATCATTGCTGCCTGAGCATAATTTACTTCCAATAATGGTAAAAGTGCAATGGCTGCGGCGGTTCCTCCTGCAAGTTTTGCGAGGCGTTTCATAAACTCATTTCTGCTGAGGGGCTTATGAGTAAATTCGTCGAATAGGTTGATAATTTCTTGGTTCATAATATTATGGGTTGAAAATTTGAAATGAATGACGAATCAAGGTCGTTTAGTTAAGGAAAAAATGGAAGTTCGACCCTTTCAGGGTCGTAGCCAAATCGCTGATTTTGTTCCCCGAACGGTTCGCCGCTGCTATTTCATTCGGGGCTATTAAAGTTTGACCACTTCGTGGTCGCTAAAATGCTTAACTAAATGACATTGAATTAAGAAGTTTGGCGTCCGAGCGAAGCCGAGGACACCAAACTTCGTAAATATAATCTTAATTATTCTCTCCGCCAGACTTCACGTCATCATTTTTCACTTTCGATTTTTTGCTTTCGGTAAATTTCATTTTACCAATTTTATAACTAAATGTCAATTTAACATTTTGGTTAATCATGTGTGTGCTATTCACCTGCTTCAATTGTGGGGTATTTAATGTGCTTTGCATATACATTCCTTCTACAAAATTATCGAATGCTAAACCAAGGCTTCCTTTTTTGTTTTTGAAATCTTTTCTTGCACCAATTGAATACATTCCTGAGCTACCTTGTTCACCTTGTAATTGCACACGATTTCCTCTCATGCCACCGTTGGCTTGAATCATCCAACCATTTTTGAGTGTAATTTGTGTTTGCACACGACCACCAATTACAAAACCCGAATTACTGATTGTTGAAGAAACTCCATTTATACCAACTTGTTGTCCTTCCAAATAATTATAATATAAATCAACACCGCCATTCAACGACCATTTTGAGGTAATGAATACATTTCCGAAGATATTCGAACCAATTGTTTGCTCTCTACCGATATTCTGGAATGTGGTAATAATTGCTCCTGGCAATGAATCTGACTGCATGGCAATACGAGTAATCGAATTGTTGGTTGAGCGACTAAATACCGACATGTTCAAGTAAGTTTTCTTGATATTTGTACTTAAACTTAACTCAAAGTTATTTGAAATTTCAGGTCTTAAACTTGAATTTCCGAATGAAATATTTTGAGGATTTGAAATGTTTTTATTTGGATTTAATTGCTCCAACCCTGGGCGTTGAATTCTGTTATTGTACGCCAATTTCAAAGTTGAACTTTTGCCTACTGGTTTAGAGATATTCACACTTGGCACTAAATTTCCGTAGGCAGGAATGATGATACTACCTTTTTGGTCATTTGCAGTGATTTTTGTAGTTTCGTAGCGAGTTCCGACTTTAAAAGTAATTTTGTTTTTAGTCGAAAACATATAAGAAATGTATCCTGCCGCAATATTTTGGCTATAATTGAGCAATCCTGCTGGATTTCTTGCATCTGTTGCAAACGCTCCTGTTGGTCCTGCCACTTGGTATTCGTACCTACTGTCTACTTGACGAATGACAGTTTTTGCACCAATTTCAAACATTTGATTCGTCTTAATCGGCATTTGATAATCAGTCTGTAAAGTAACCTCTTTATTGAAATTACCATTAATATTTTGTAAACGACTTAATATTTCGTTTGAACTATTCTCTACATCTGTAAAGAAATTATTGGTGAGTTTATTCTGACTAATTTGTGCCGAAACCGACCATTCTTGTGAAGGTTTGAAAGTACGAATATAGTCTAAATTTACATCAACTGAATTTGAAATATCTTTGCTATCAACATTTCTGTAATCAGTTCTACTAAAAACATTGTTGGTATAAGTATTTGTAATAAAATCTTGTGAACGTACAAAATTACGAGTTCCAAAAGCCACAGAGCCAGTCAATGATTGAGTTTTAGTTAAATCATAATCAAAGCCAATATTATAACGTCCAAATAAGCCATTATGGTCAGCATCGGCAGTTTGGTTTGTCAAAATCGTATTTTCACCTTTAATTGTTGTTTGGTCTAAACCATACACTGCTTTATTGATAAACGAACGTCCAAATCCTCCCAAAGTAATACCCAATTTTCCTTGACGATAGTTGCCATTCAGACTCAAATTTGAGCCACGAACGCCTACGCCAGAGTCCATATTCAAGGTTACGCCTTGCAAAGTTGATTTTTTCAAGATAATATTGATAATTCCACCCGAACCTTCAGCATCGTATTTGGCAGATGGCGAAGTGATAACCTCGACCGTTTTTATCAAATCGGCAGGAATCATTTTTAAGGCATCGGCAATGCTACTTGCTACAATCGTAGAAGGTTTGTTATTAATCAAAACTCTAAGATTTGATGTACCACGAAGACTCAAATTTCCGTCCATATCAACTGATAACATTGGTACTTTGCGAAGCACATCAGCTGCATCGCCACCACGAGAAGTAAGGTCTTTTTCAGCATTATAAACCAGTCTATCTACTTTTTCTTCAATCATAGATTTTTCGGCAGTTACTGTAACTTCATTCAAAAGTTTTACATTTTGAGCCAATTTTATTACGCCCAAATCATTGTCTTTGCCCTTTTCTACTTTCACTTCGATGGTTTTATCAACAAAACCAATAAAGGTAATGACCAAATTATAATCTCCCGGAGCAACTCTATTTATCGAAAATTTGCCTTTTTCGTCAGCCATTGTTCCATCAACTGCTTTCTTGGTTTCCTTATTATAGAGAGCAACACTTGCATATTCTACTGCGGTAGAAACGGCTTCGTCAACTATAAAACCAAATATTTTTGAATTCCCTTTTGGAGCATTTCCATCAAGGTTGAGTGTTGGGGTTTGACCCGGTGTTTGTGTATTGGCTTTTGGTCTGCCGTTTGTGTCGTTGTTGCGTTGCCCGCCCATGCCACCATCTCTACCGCCGCCGCCGCCTGGAGGTCCAAACTGTGCTGTTACCAAACTGGTAGCAAATAAGATAAGGCTGAATATTGAGATTAACTTTTTCATTGTCGTATTATTTTAGTTTGAATGTCTTGTGCAAAACTCTTTTGTTTGAATTATGACACAAATCAAAGGCTAAATTCTGACATAGATTTTATAAATAGATAATCAGGCTTTGTAACTCGACAATTAGGCGAATAACTCGACAAGTCCGAAGTGCAGAATAGATAATCTGATTTGTCGGTTAAAACTGCCGATTTGTAGAAAAAAGGTCTAAAAAGGGGCAAATCGCTCAAAAATATTTGCTTTTAAGTGCCTTTTTAAGCAAACTTTGACTAAATATTATCAAAGACAAATGAACACATTTGATAATTGATGATTGATAATTGACAATTGATATGCAAACTTTCATTCAACGAAATAGAATATTTTTACTGCACTTTTCTTTTTGGTGCTTGTATTTTTCGTTCTTTTTCTACCAAGTTTCGTTCTCACGACGTGGCGAAGAAACTGATTATATTAGAGCTTTTATAGACGCTTTTACACAAATACTATTTACGGCAGCTATTAGTTATTTAAACTACTTTTATTGGTTGCCTCGGTTTTTGAAACATAAAAATTTAGGTAGGTATTTTTTAGAGTTTATGATTCCTTTCACAATCATTGTTACGCTCCATATTATTTTTAAAAGGTACATTTATTTAGAACTGAGAGAAGCAAAAGGATTTCTTTACTCTACTAAATTTATTGTTCAACATAGCATGATTACGCTTTTCATAGCATTTTTTGTAGGAATGTTACGTTTTGCACAAGATTGGTTTGAATTGGAAGCAAAGAAAAAGGAAATCGAAAACGAAAGGCTGACCGCCGAATTGCGTTTTTTGAAAGCTCAAATAAATCCTCATTTTTTGTTCAATACACTCAATAATTTATATTACCTTGCCATGATTAACTCTCCGAACACGACGGAAGTAATAGAAAAACTCTCGCAAATGATGCGTTATATGCTCTATGATTCCAACCATCCGAAGATTTCGTTGAACAAAGAAATTGAGTACATGAAAAATTATATTAGCCTCGAAAAGCTCCGTTTGGACAATCAAGTGCCAATCAATTTTGAGATAAAAGGCAGCCCAAATGAAGTGCAGATTGTGCCTTTGATATTCATTACTTTTCTTGAAAACGCTTTCAAACATGGCGTAAGTAATAATTCGACCAATGCCTTTGTAAATATTTCGATAGATATTGCAGGAAAAAACTGCACTTATTGTGTAGAAAACAGTAAATTGCCAAGTAACATGGAAAATACTAATGAAAAATCTGGTATTGGCCTACAAAATGTCAATCGCAGGTTAGATTTAAGTTATCCAAATAGCTATGATTTGAAAGTAATCGAAGACGAAAAGACTTATAAAATTGTGTTGAAATTGGCGTTGTAGAGACGTTGCAACGCAACGTCTGACATTGCGAATATTTACGTTAATGCACAAAAACAGACGTTGTGATGCAACGTCTCTACCCCCATTAAAAATGTTCACCTGCATCATCATCGAAGATGAGCCATTGGCTCGAAATTTAATGGAAGTTTACGTATCGAAAGTGCCTCAGCTGCAATTGCTGAAGTCGTTTTCGAGTTCGTTGGCTGCCTTAGATTTTTTGCGAGAAAATACAATTGATATATTATTTTCTGACATTCAAATGCCCGAAATTACAGGCATTACTTTGCTGAAAATACTGCAAAAAAAACCTTTAGTAATTCTCACAACTGCGTATTCGGAATATGCACTTGAAGGCTACGAATTAGAAGTTTTTGATTATTTATTGAAACCCATTAGTTTAGAAAGATTCCTGAAAGCTGTCGAAAAAGCTACGATTCGGCTTTCGGAAGCAAAGCCAGTAATTCAAGAGAAAATTATTCAGGAACTCAGTACAAATTCAGACAAAAACCAAGATTTTATTTTTGTAAAAGATGGAACAAAATTAGTCAAAATTCGACTCAACGAAATTCTCTATATCGAAGGATTGAAAGATTATGTGAGCATTTATACCAAAGAACGAGACATCCCACCGAAAAAGATTGTTACGCTCCAAACCATGAAGAGTCTGGAAACACAACTGACTGCGGGCGGCGTTCCGCATAGTCGGTTTATTAGAATTCATAACTCCTACATAATCGCCTTCGATGCCATTGATGCCATTGATAAAGAAAAGGTGCAAATCGGTAAAAACTTCCTCCCCATCAGCGACACTTATCGTAAGGCTTTTAAAGAATTTATTGAGAAGAAACAAGTTAGTTGAAAAGGATTTTATTCTACAAATTTTACCAAAACTTTACTCAATTAATCCAAAAAAAACATATCTTTGATTTCACTTTAAATCTAAAGCTATGGAACGTCGTGATTGGTTAAAAATTAGTGGTTTAACTCTTGCTGGAGTTTCGACTGCTGCCACTTCTTTTGCTTTTTCTGACAAAATTCGCCCCTCAGATGATGGCATGATTCATTTGGATAAAAACGAAAATCCTTATGGAATATCTCCACTGGCACTCAAAGCACTTAAAGAAACATTGACCGAAGGAAATCGTTATCTTGTTCCTGCAATAACCAAAAATCTTTATCAAAAATTAGCTGAAAGAGAAAACCTCGACACAAATAATTTTTTGGTAACGGCTGGTTCGATAGAAGTTTTGGGGCTGACCAGTATTTATGTCTCTCGTAGTGGCGGAAGTGTTATTTGCCCTTATCCGACCTTTGCTACCTTGCCCAATAATTGCAAAAACTTAGGCATGGAACTTATCAATGTGCCTGTTTCGGGCAACAAAATCATTGACTTGGAAGCCATGAAAAGCAAAATAAAAGCCGATACAAAATTGGTGTATTTATGCAACCCTAATAATCCAACGGGTACTATTTTGGATGCAAAAATTTTGAGAGATTTTGTAGAAGAAGTCAGCCAAAAAACTATGGTAATGGTGGACGAAGCTTATTTTGAGTTTTTGAACCAATCGGTGTCTGACATAGTAAAAATCAACAAAAATGTATTGATAAGTCGCACATTTTCAAAGGTATATGGCTTTGCAGGGTTGCGAGTTGGCTATATTATTGGTCATGCCGACACTATCAAAGACATGGCAAAATACCAAGCATCAGGCTCTTTGGGCGTATCAAGAATTGCAATGAATGCAGCCATTTCCGCACTCGACGACAAGGAGTTTTTGGCAATGTATCTTCAAAAAAACCGCGAAGCTGCCGACTTTACTTGCAAAGCCCTCAACGATTTGGGCATTGGAGCTGTGCCTTCACAAGCCAATTTTGTAATGTTTCCGATAGATAGCTACAAAGGTACTTTTGCCAAAGACATGGCAGACAAAAAAATCCTTCTTCGAGATGACTTCAAAGAACTCAACGGAAATAAATGGGGACGTGTGAGCATCGGCACAATGGACGAAATGATGGCTTTTGTAAGTGCTTTTAAGGAAGTTTGGAGGGTTTAGATTTACATTCCCCTTACGCCACTACTTCTTCAAGCACTTTTTTTGTTTCCAAAACTTGTTTTTCTTTTGAAATGAAAAGAGGTATTTTTGTAAATGAAGGTATCATCCTAAAGTCATTTTCCAAAAGGGCTTGAAATGCCTTCGTGTTTTCGTCCCAACATATTCCAAAAAAATCAACATCTGAATTTGGAATATTCTGACACATTACTTCCATCAAATCATTGCTCTCATAAATCGTTGGAAAAGCAAGATTTTCATTAAAAAACTTTTGATAACTCTTGATAAGTTTTTGCTCAGAATCATCAATTTTTCCATGCTCACGACACATTACAAGATTGATAAATACATCTTGGCATTTGAGATAACGACGAAAAACGTTCATTAAAGGCAAGTTTTCTAAAGAATCTTCAATTAGAATACTAACATTTTTTACCCGTTTTATTTCGGTTTGTGGAGGTATAATCAAAAAATTTGAAGAAACTCCCAAAAATATTTTTTTTGCGACTTTACCAAGCATTTTTGATTCTGGATTATTAGAAGAACCTAAAAACACCAAATCATAATGGTTGGCATTGTGCAAAATCTCGACTGAACTTGCCGCATTTGCATCAAAAATTTCTGTTTTAAAACGAAAATAAGATTTGTAATACTTTCCTTCCTTTAATTTGAGTATGAAGTCCGCCATTTTTTGTTCGGCTTCTTCTCTTGTAAAATTACTTTGAAGACTATGGAAAAATGTAAATTCTGAAGGAATCCCTTTTAAAAAATTAAGGGCAACATTTGTAATTTTTTCGGAATGATTTTTAAAGTCAACAGCAATTAAAAACTTTTTAAGTTGATTATTTTCAGTAAGCAACTCATTTTTGTCATAGATTAACATTTTTTTGACAATAGAATAGATTTTATCGTAACCCAACAAAAGATTATAATACAAAAATAGTATGCATGCAGACTATTTCCTAATATTTTTCAACTTAATTACTTGATTATAAGCACTTTATTAAAAGTTCTTTAAAAAGTACAATTTTTATTATAATATAGTTATATTTATTTTTTATTTCAGTATAAAAACAAATAAAATCTACTAAAAACAGAACATTATTCTGAATAAACGGTATTTTTCAATATAATTACAGTGTATTATTTTACAAAACAAATACAAAATATTGGCAAGAATTGAAAGTATAAAATAAAGCATTGCTTTGACGTTTAATAATTTTTAATAATTGACAAAATTCTCTCAAAAAAAATCCCCTGTTTGAAAATCAAACAGGGGATTTTTGCCAAATTGATTAAGATTTTCTCTCAAAAATACTTGCTGAATCAATTATTTTATTGCACCATTGCCACGTTCACGGTTACGAATTCGGACGGCATCATATACGTCATAAACAAATATTTTACCATCACCGATGTTTCCTTCGGAGGCATTATCAAGAATTACGTCAATACATTTCTCAAGATTTTCGTCGCTAACCACACAAATTATCATTACTTTCGACAACAAAATCATTGGTTTTTCGGCACCTCTATAAATCTCAGAGTAGCCTCTTTGTAGTCCAGCACCTTTTACTGGCATCACTGTCATGCATGGGATGTCGGCGGCAGTAAGTCCTTTTTGAATAGCTTCGAGCTTCGACGGTTTTACGATTGCTTCTACTTTTTTCATTGTTTATATATATTATTGCTTTTAGCAGTTAGCTTTTAGCGATTAGCTTTTTGCTAAAATTGTTTTTTTAATGGTTTTTGATAAATCGGCAAGGGTTTCTTAGAATTTCTAAAAAAGCTAAGCGGAACGCCGCCCGTAGCCAATCGCTAACAGCCAAATGCCCAAAAATTACTCAAACGTAGTATAAGATTCTACGCCAAATTCTACGGCATCAATTCCTGCCAATTCTTCTCGGCGTTTGATTCTGATTCCGATGGTTTTCTTCAAAATCATAAAAATTGCATAAGTACAAACAAACGAATATAATGCCAAAACACTAACGCCTAAAGTTTGAACGCCTAAAAAATTGAATTCTCCGCTTTCTAACAAGCCTTTTTCTTCTGCAAATATACCAACTGCAACCGTTCCAAAAAAACCATTGACTCCATGCACTGCAATTGCACCGACAGGGTCATCAATTTTCATTTTGTCAATCATCAAAACAGCAACATCCACCAAAACTCCAGCAATCAAACCAATGATTATTGCCGAATTATGACTGACAATATTACACCCTGCTGTAATTGACACCAAACCTGCCAAAACCCCGTTGATTACCATTGTAATGTCAATTTTTTTGTAACGCCACATTGTATAAATCATGGTTGAAACTCCCCCTGCGGCAGAAGCCAAAAAGGTATTTGTGGCAACTTTTCCAATCAATTCCCACTTACCAACAGCCCCCAAAGTTGAACCAGGATTGAAGCCAAACCAACCAAACCACAAGATAAAACCACCGATAGAAGCCAAAGTGAGGTTATGCCCGGGAATGGCATTTACCGAACCATCGGCATTGTATTTGCCTTGCCTTGCACCAAGCACCATTGCTCCAGCCAATGCTGCAAAGCCTCCTACGGCATGAACAGCAGACGAACCAGCGAAATCATTGAAGCCCATTTTGGCTAACCAGCCATTTGGATTCCAGACCCAATGTGCTGCCAAAGGATAAATAATTGTACAAAATATAAGGACAAAAAGTGTATAAACCCAAACTTTCATACGTTCGGCAACTCCACCTGACACAATAGAGATGGCAGCAATACAAAAACCTAATTGAATAAACCAAAATAAGGAGTTTGAAATGGTGAGTCCAATACCCAAATCGTCGGTGGTGATGCCTGTACCAAAGGCAAAATACCCGTTTGATTTTCCATAAGCAATAGCAAATCCGACTGCATAAAAAGCCAATCCGCCTACCATTATATCAATCATTACTTTGGCAATAATACTCATGGCATTTTTTGAACGAATGAAACCTGCCTCCAAAAGTGCAAACCCACCCTCCATTTGGAAGATAAGTGCCGCACATAAAGCTACCCAAACGGTATCTATGGCATGAGTCATTTCGGCTTGTTTGGCAGCCAATTCTTGTAATTCATTCATTTGTAGATAAGAGGTTTATAATTGTTGTACTTTTTGTAAATTCTTTCAAAATAAAGAAATTTTAGTTAAAAAATAAACTTAATTCTAAAAAAAATTAGAATAATTACATTTTATTGGTTTAAAATGACAGATTACGTATTTTTATTTAGTAGAAATAAACAGTCGCTACCTTCATAAAAAAACGCTGTTTGAAAATCAAACAGCGTTTTTTTAAAATACCAAAATCAAACTCTACTCTTTCACAAATTTTTTGGCTGTATTCAGTTTATCAGTTTTTAGATTGATGAAATATTGACCCGCTGAAAGGTTTTTGATTGTAAATTTCTCATTTTGGGTAGTGCCTGTACCTAAAACTTCTCGTTTTTGAAAATCTTTTCCAGTAATGTCCATCAATGAGATTTCGGCTTTTTGGTCTTTTTCTATCAAAAATCTTATTGAAATTTCATCACTTGCTGGGTTTGGAAAAATTTCCATGCCGCTTATATTTTCCTCTGTATTTGAAGAAATAGCCTCTTCATTGCTTCTCTGACGAGCATTATTGCAACCGACTGTCATTCCTTTTACATCTCCGCAATTAGTATTTGCAACATCACGTACAAAAATTGTATGACTACCATTTGGTATTTGCTGAATATGAAATTGATAATCTTTCCATACATTACAATTATCAAGGGCATATTGGTAGTTGCCGCTGCCTCCGCTTACTGTTACAGTTTCTAAAACACCATTGTTGCAATTATAACCTATCATTCCGATTGATAAGCAACCAGCTGCAGGGCATGCACCACCACCGCCACCGCTGCCACCACCAACACCACAAATAGAGCTTGTGATAGATGCTTGACAATTAGTGTCATATTTTTTGCGAACAGAAAATGTATGTGTACCAGGACTTAAAAACTGTATATGAAAATGATAATCATACCAAGGACCAGCATCGGCTCTGTACTGAAGCTCTGCCCCACCGTCGCCATTTACCGTAACTGCTTCGAGGATATTTGAATTACAATTATAGCCAACCGAGGCGATACTCATACCGCAAGTATTACCTCCGCCACCGGTACCACCATTGCCACTGCATGAGGTAGCACAACCTGTTTCTTCAAAAACAAAGCGTTGATTATCTCCGCCGTTGCGGTACCACAAAGACAGCTTATTAAATTGATTGCTATTACCCCCAAAAACATCAACATAATGATATTGTGTTTTAGTGCCACCAAAGGCATCAATTACTGCTTTTGTTGAAAGGTGGTACGTGCTACCCCCTGCATCACTAAAGAAAAACTTTTGCGAATTATTACCATTATAATCAATATTCTTTACTTCGGCACCTATCGTTACTTCATTTACGCCTCCTGCAGCCGACATTTGCCACGACCTGCCACCAGGATACTGTGCAGTAATTTTGCAATATTGGCTTTCGTCGGTTTGCTCAACTTTATAGACCTGATTGCCACAATTATTGGCGTAGTTTTGCCAAATACTCTCGCCCCCTACTGTGCCACCTCCTGCTACTTCGAGGATTAAACCATTAGTGATATTGACAGGCTTGATTTTATAGCATTTATTAGCCAAATTTTGGCATAAGCTATTGCTTGGTGGTGGTGGGGAACTTGTAACCGATAGACTTGTGGACTTTGTAAAAGAAACAGTAGCACCACAATTATGATTTACCGTAAAAGTAATACTGGCATTACCACTACCTGTTGCAGATAAATTTGCATTTACGCCAGTTCCCGAAGAAGGAGTGACCAAACCACCTGTTACTACCCAACTAACATTGGAAGCATTACTTAGTGTGGTGGGTAAGCCCGCCAATGAAATTGTACCACTACCATTGATTACATTTCCAGATATTCCGACAGCCATATTTACAGCCTCAAAAACCGCTTCGCAGGCTTGTACTACTTTTCTACTACTCAGGTCAAGGCAACCGCCACAAGCACTTGCATAACCAAGATGCGAACGTCCTGTATTCTTCATAATACTTTCTACTTGTGTTGCCGTTAGATTTGGGTTTACTGAAAGCATCAATGCTGCAACAGCGGCTACTTGTGGAGCAGCAGCAGATGTACCACCAAAATCTGTTGTATAATTGCCCCAATCATAGCCTTTTTTTATTCCTGTACCATTTTCTTCTCTATCAATCGTTTGAAAATCATAAATAATTCTATTATTAATTAAATCGTAATCACTTGAGGGAGAAAATAAATCAATATTATCAGAAATAGTAACATATTTGGGAATTTGTCCATATTGGTTTACCGCCCCAACTCCAATTATTAATGAGTTTGCAGCAGGTTGAGTTAGTGGTCCCCCATTACCAATAGCACTCACAATTACCATTCCTTTACTATTTCTTCCATCGTATACAGCATTTGAAATAGCAGTATTTAATAGACTAATGTTGGGGAGGCTTTGTCCTATTTCATTATCAAAATCACCTATTGAAAAACTAATAATATCACAATTCTGATTTTTTGCATAGTTAATCGCCATAGCTAAACTTGAATATCTTATAAACCAAGCACGTTGCCCATTTGGGAGCGAAACAGTAAAAGTGAAAACGTTTATAGGCAGAATTTGAATATTAGGGGCTATACCTGCAATACCTTTGTCGTTATTATGTTTTGCGTTCACAATTCCAGCGATTGCCTGTCCGTGTCCTAATTCACCATTAAATCCTGAATATAGCACTTCTTCCGAATCATCTGGCTCACCACAACAGCTCTCAGATGGTTGATAAGTAGTGAAATTAAGTTCTATGCTTCTTCCAGACATCAAATTTGGCAAATCTTCGTGGGCTTCTATGCCATCATCTACAATTGCCATTTTTACGGTATTAGCACCTTTGGTTATATCCCAAGCTTTTTCAACATTAATATGATAGTTTGAATTGGACGAATTAGGTTTTAGATAATATTGATTGGTATATAAAGGGTCGGAAGGTACAGAATGTCGCTTAATAGGTACAGAAAAATCTGGGTGACACCATGCAGCCATTCCTGACTCAAAAATCTCATTCCCCAGTTGCAGCAATTCTTCATTTTTCTTTGGTTTTATGGTGTAATATCCATTTCGAGGTATGCCTATCCATTCTATTTTACTATTAAAACGCTTCTGAATTTCGTCAATAGATACCCTATTCTTGGGCAATAAAGCTAATATTCCTGTTGGAAGCAAATTAACTCCTTTACCATATTTATAGTTGAAACTCACCTCATAATCTGTAATTTCAGCCTTCAATACATCCAAATGTTTTTTGTTTTTTTCCTTGAAATCAATGATAATTTCCCCACTTTCTAAAATGTAAGAACTCTGTTTTACATTCTCTTTTTTAGAAAACTTGTCAGAATCATCTTTCGCATTGAGCTTTTTCTTAGGATGAAGAATAATCCTTGTAGAATCTATGTCCAATAGGTATTTTTTCCCATCAGACCAAAAGTAGGTTTCCTTGGCATTGTCTGTTTTTTGGGCTTGTGAAACCTCTATTAAAAAAGCAGAAAACAGCAGACTGAGTAGTAGTTTTAGATTTTTCATTGTTGTTTTGTGCAATTTGAGTTTAAAATATTTTTTATAATTAGTTGTTCGAAATATCTGGCACCAGGGAAACATAATCTATCAGCATTAGTTTTTAATCTATCCTCTTCTTTTACTACTTGATATTCAACAAAATAAATTTGATTTATAATAAGTTTTTTGACTAATGAGGTATCTGGGTAGTAATTTACAAATACATAAGAATTATCGGCAGAAGCAGAGCCTTTATCTGTTCCACCCCATATTTTGACATAAGTCCCCTTAAACTTGGTTGTATCTAATGTTTCAAAAAAAGGAAGTTTACAGCCAACTCCAAGGTATCTAACTTTAAGGCAATTTTCTACTTTAGGTTCTTCAATCACTACTTGTTTTTTATTGCAAGCAAGCAAAAAAACAATACTCCATGTAAAGGTAGTTAGTGCTAATAATGTTAGTTCTTTCATCTTTTTATTATTTTAAAACATAAGGTATAAGCAAGCCATCAACACATAAAATATTAATAATCAAGCATTTATAATATAAGCAGTCAGGTGATTTTACTTTTGGGGAGGAATTATAAATGAAATTTAGAAGGATTTTTTTTCAAATACAAAGTTTTGATGAAGAAAGTTATTTTACGGTGTATTTTTATCTAAACTCAAACATTCATTTGTAAATTTGTGTTATTATTCAAAAACCAACTTTCGTTATGTTTTTCAACATTTTAATAGTATTTGGAACATTTGCCTTCATGGAATTTATGGCGTGGTTTGCTCACAAATATATCATGCACGGCTTTGGTTGGGCATGGCACTCCGACCACCACAACCACCACAAAGGGTTTTTCGAGAAAAACGATTATTATGCAATCGTTTTTAGCATCGTTGCTTCTTCAACAATTATTTATGGAAATACGCACCCAGATTTTTGGTATTTGACTTGGTTTGGCGTAGGTGTTACTTGCTATGGCGTGGCTTATTTTGTTTTTCATGATGTGATTGTTCACCGCAGAATCAAGATCAAATTTGTAGCAAAAAGTAAATATATGAAGCGTATTATGCACGCACATTACGTTCATCATAAAGTGCATACCAAACACGGAGCAGAGGCTTTTGGGTTTTTGTATGCTCCCGAAAAATATGAGCCAAAGCAAAAATAAACTTTGCTTTTAACAAACAAAAAAAGTGTATGTCAATATATTTGGCATACACTTTTTTTTGTTGAAAAAATACTGAAAGTCGCCTATCAATAACCATTCCTAAAGTTGAATGAAATGATTAAACGAGTATAAAATGCTGTTAAATGCTTAATTATAAGGCAATTGGAAAATAAAATAAATGTATAAATATAAAAAGATTTTTAGCACGATTTTTGCAGCCTTTTAATAACTAAACGAAACCACCCTTCGTCTATTTATGAAAAAAGTTGCTAAATACCTAATATTGTGCTTGTTGATAAACCAATCGTTTGCCCAAACAGATAGCAAACTTTCAGAGTCGGTTTATCGCAGTTTCTATAACGAAACGATTTCAATTCGTCCTGAAAACCCTGACAAGATGATCAAGAAGAGTCATGGGGTTTTTATTGACACGACCAGAAATTCTATTTTTTGTAAAAATCTTGAAGAACGAATTGACTTTGATGATTATCACCAATCACTTATTTTTCGTGCGTGTCGAGATTTTAAGACTTCTAAGAATTTAAAACAATTATGGTCATTTAAGGATGATGCTGTTTATAATTCTCTTCCAAAAAAATGGTTTGAAGCACAGCAATTGAATGGAAAAACTTATGTTTTTTGTCCAAAAGTGCTTAAAGGGCATTATTATTTTCACTTGACTGACTCTACAATTATTGTTAGTAAAGGCGAAGGTCCAAATACCTATTTTATTAAATCAGTAAGAAAATTTCAAAATTCTGTCATCGTTGAATGTTTTCAAGGGGCAAAATTTACAGTAAAGATTCTTGATGAAAAAACAAATTTAGCTGTTTGGAAAATCGAAGATTTGAGCTTTGATAGAGGCGTAATTTATCATTTATCAGTTCCTGTGAGTAGCTTCAAATATTATAATATGATTGTGAATCATAGTGCTGGAGATAAAATTCCTGACGACCTGATTTTTGATGAAATAGACTTCGAAAACTTCCTTTCTTTTTCGGGGAAAAATAAAGTGAGATTTTGATATACCCTTGATTATAAGTTATTTATAACAAAACCCTTGTCAGAATCTGACAAGGGTTTTGTTTTTTATGCGGTCTGATTATTACTTATTCAATCCTTTTCGTAACCCTAATAAAATCATCACACAAGCTGCCAAAAAGCCTAATGAAAGGCTTATCAACAAAAACTTAATAATCATTTCTTGTGAAGCCGTTCCTGTACCTTCGCCCGCAAGTGGTAAAAGTTCTTTGCCTGCATTCCACATTGCTGCCAGAAGATTTGCCAACCAGTTGGCAAACGAACAGTAAATCAATAACCAAAAAGTTGTTTTTTGCAAAGTTGCTGAAAGGCTAATTTTGTTCCAAATAACACCCATAAGAATCAAGAATGTTCCATTTATAACTCCTCCCAAATGACTCGAAAGTCCTAATCGAGGACGAGCTAAAAAAGGAATTGCCAAGCCTGTGAGCAAAGCCAAAGTAAAGAGCAAAACGCCCAACTGAATGAGCGAATTGCTTTGTTTTTGAGTTGTTTCCATTGAAAAAAAGAGGTTTAAGGTTGAAAAAACAAGTTAAAAAGAATCCTGCAAAATAAAAAAAGTCGGATGAAAAATCCTTTAAGGTTTGAAAAAACCTTAAAGGATTTTTCAAACCTTAAAGGATTTTTCAGAACAATTTCTTACAAGCCACACTTCAAATAAAGCCCTTCGGAATGTTCAAAAATACGATTTTGAAAGTCATAGTGAGGCTCTATTCTTAGAGAAATGCTTATTCCTTTTGCAATATTCCAATCACGTACAAGCCTTATTATCAGCAAGTTACGAAATTCCTCATAATAATCAGTATTGAATTTTCTCGAATAAGATTGAAACAAATCTCCGCCCATAGGTGAACGAAAATAATGTCCAAACCAATAACTTAGCCCAACTTGGTACTTCGGGTGCGTCCAATAAGTGTTCAGATAATAAGCCGTTCCACTCAGCGGCGTTTCAAAATATTTGACATAATAATTATCAAAAGTGAATGTTTGATTATTGCCAAGTTCCTTTTGCACTCGCAAACCTGCCGTCAAATTTATCAACGTTCGCACAGGTTGCAGACTCTGAATATTCTGCCCGCCTTTATGAAAAATACTTGACTGAGCAATTGCTTGAAACTTAAACTCTTTGAATAGCAAAGGCTTTGAATAAAACGAAAAGCCATTCCAGATATATTCTTGGTTGGTTTGCCCTGGCGAAGTGCTGCGTTGCCAATCAATCCAAGCATCAAAAAAGGCTTCTTTATGTTGATATTTTGCTTGAATTCCATGTTCAAGTGGTTGGCTCAATAATCGTTCAAAACCTGCCAAAGGTTCAATCATTCGGTGGCTAATGTTTCCTTCAATATTTCCAAATAAAAACCGCCAATCGGCTTGTTTGAGTTGCACTGTGAAAGTTGGTTCAACTTCTTTCAATCCCGATGTTCCAAACTCCTTTCTGACAAAAACTCCTGCTTCAATTTGTACTTTTTCGTGAGGGCGGTAAGCGATTTTTGGATTCAAATAATAGCCAAAAAGCGTGTACCCGTCAGCAATTTCATTGAAATATTCATTGTTTTTTACATAACTAAGAGCATTGAGTTTAAATTGTATTTTTCTAAGTTTAGTAGCATTAAAAACAGTGTCATTTTCAAGACTTTTATTGTCAATTTGTGCCGATATTTGGGTACTTATAAATAAGAGGCAACATATACGAAATTTTTGTTGATATAAAAAACCATTCATCACTAATATCAACCGTTCGTGTAAAATATTTTGCATAGTGTTAGATATTGTATTACATTTGTATCGCTTTAAAGAATTAATCATTGTTTTCAATAGGGTAGTAATCATGTTAAAAGAAGTATTTTATTTGTAAATATTTTTCAAAAAAATCAGTTGTATTATTTTAATAGTTAAAAATCTTAAAAAAACAGTTTTTACGTAAAAAATACAACAATTTAGAAATATAAGTAAAAAAAATAGTAGTTTGCAGTTATATCATTAAAATTCAATATCAAAAATAAAATGGCAGCAGAAAAAGAGCCTAAGGGCGACAACAAAGCAGAAAAATTAAAGAGCCTCCAAACCACCATGGAGAAGTTAGATAAAACTTATGGCAAAGGTACGGTAATGCGTTTGAGCGATACAAAAGTGATGGAAGTTCCTGTCATTTCGACTGGCTCACTCGGTCTTGACCTTGCTCTCGGCATAGGAGGTTTTCCAAAGGCACGTATCGTAGAAATCTACGGACCAGAATCTTCGGGAAAAACAACACTTGCCATGCAGGCAATTGCAGAAGCACAAAAAGCTGGTGGAATTGCAGCATTTATTGATGCTGAACACGCATTCGACCGCAGTTATGCTGAGAAATTAGGCATTGACACAAAAAACTTACTTATCTCGCAACCAGATTACGGCGAACAAGCACTCGAAATCGCCGAGCATTTGATTAGCTCAGGTGCGGTTGATATTGTAGTGATTGACTCAGTAGCCGCACTCGTGCCAAAAGCAGAATTGGAAGGCGACATGGGCGATAGCAAAATGGGCTTGCAGGCAAGAATGATGTCGCAAGCCATGCGTAAACTCACAGGAACGATTAATAAAACTGGCTGTTGCGTGATTTTCATCAACCAATTGCGTGATAAAATCGGTGTGATGTTTGGCAGCCCCGAAACAACAACTGGTGGAAATGCCTTGAAATTTTATGCTTCGGTCAGAATAGATATTCGTAGAATTGGAGCTATCAAAGATGGCGATGTGATAATGGGAAATCGTACACGTGTGAAAGTTGTGAAAAACAAACTTGCTCCGCCGTTTAAGGTTGTAGAATTTGATATTCTTTATGGAAAAGGCGTGTCGAAAGCAGGTGAAGTGCTTGACTTAGCAGTTGATTTAGAAATTGTGAAGAAAGCAGGCTCGTGGTTCTCTTATGGTACTTCAAAATTAGGTCAAGGACGTGACGGTGTGAGAGATATGTTGGTAGATAATCCTGAGTTAATGGCAGAGTTGGAAGTCAAAATCAAAGCCACAGTAGCAAATAACGCAGATGCACTCATGGACGCAAAACCGGGCGACCAAGATGGAGTTGTAGATGATGACAAAGAATAATAGTTATAGGAAATAAGTTAAATCAAAAAAAGACCGTCTTTTAGATGGTCTTTTTTTTGGATTTATATGTAAAATGGTTTTACAAAGTAGAATCGCTTTTGGCAGGTGCAACTACTGGGGTTGGAAGAGGCAGAACTTGCTGCACAGGTGCTGGCGTTGGTGTCAAAAATTCAACATTATTGATAAAATATTTTGTATCGCCATTCCATGGAAATGTAAAAAATTTCTCCGAATATTTCAAAGTTACTCGCTCGCCTGTTTTTAATGCTCTTTGTAATTTTGTAATTGTTGTATCTATTTTGCAAGAAAAATCAAAATATCGGGGTGTAAGTGTGCCTGTTTCGCCCGAATAACCACCTTCGTTCAAAACGCCTTCATAGGTTTTGAAAATATAGCCTCGTTCGCTGAGCTTTGAGATTGTACCAGCTCTTTCACCCGTTGAATAATACCCAGCAGTAAGATAATAGCCTACGCCAATTAATAATAATAGTATTATTAGGAGTGTAATTTTAAATTTCATTGTATTAAATATTTATTTAAATGAGTTTGATGATACAAATGAAAGGATTTTTTAGAAAAAAGCAAAGGTTTGTATCTGAAAAATGAATTGATGAACCATAATAATTTCAGGAAAAACACCTATATTCGTCAATAAAAACTATTCAATTTCTATGAAAAAGCTCCTTTCGATATTTCCAATTGCCTTAGCTTTCTTGACATTAAGTTCTGCCAAAAAAGAAAATAATGTTTCAATATCAAAGCCAAATATCATTTATATAATGGCAGACGATTTGGGTTATGGCGATTTGGGCTGTTACGGACAAAAGATTATTCCAACACCAAATCTTGATAAAATGGCTGCCGAAGGCTTGCTTTTTACAGATTTTTACTCAGGAAGCACTGTTTGTGCCCCATCTCGATGTGCACTAATGACGGGTAAACACATGGGGCATGCTTTGATTAGGGGAAATGGTGAATTTCCGGTAAGAGCAGATGAGAAGATATTGCCAAAAGTAATGAATGAAAATGGCTATTCAACAGGAATGTATGGCAAGTGGGGGCTTGGACAATTCAATAATACAGGTTCGCCCGAAAAACAAGGTTGGGACGAGTTTTTGGGTTATACAAATCATCAACATGCCCATCGTTTTTATACAAATAATCTTTGGACAATTAAGGACAATAAGTGTGTCGAATATCCAATGGATTCGTTGCAACATTCGCATCCTGTTATTTCAAATGCAGCCTTAGATTTTGTAAAAAACCATCAAAAAAATCCTTTTTTTATGTATTGGGCTATCACGATGCCTCATGCTGAAATGTATGCTCCGTCAGAAACTTTAAAGAAATATTTGAAAGCCGATGGAAGTAGTATTTTTCCTGAAAATAAACCTTTTGTTCAAACAAATCTTAAAGCACGTTCGTACCGCTCGCAAGACAAAGCAAATGCCAATACTGCCGCCATGATTGAGCATTTGGATAGTGATATTGGTCGTTTAATGGCATTATTGAAAGAATTAGGTTTAGAAAAAAATACTTACGTTTTCTTTACTTCCGACAATGGACCACATAATGAAGGTGGGCGAGAAATGGAGTTTTTTGATAGCAATGGCAAGCTAAAAGGCTTCAAAAGAGATTTGTATGAGGGCGGGATAAGAGTGCCAATGATTGCTTGGGGGGCAAATGTTCCTGTGGGAAAACAAACAAATGAACCTTTGGCAAATTGGGACGTACTACCAACTTTGACAGATTTGATAAAAGCAAAAGCACCAGAAAATATTGATGGAATTTCGTTTGCAAACATTTTAGAAGGCAAAAAAATCAAGCAAAAACATGATTATTTGTATTGGGAATTCTTTGAAAGAGGCTTCGACCAAGCAGTAAGAAAAGGTAATTGGAAGGCGGTAAAGCAAAGTAAAAAAGAAGATAAAATCGAACTATATGATTTGAGTAAAGATTTGTCAGAAACGACCGATTTGGCTGCAAAATACCCAAATATTGTAGCAAAAATGGGGAAAATTATGAGCGAAGCACGCATAGATTCGGACTTATTTAAGGTGAAGAAGTGAGGTTTTTCCTACATAAAATTAACCCTGACATTCAAGCCAATATTATAGGGTCTGATTTGAAGATAACTATTTGCATCAAGCGATTGCGAAAGGCTATATCTGAAAGTTGGTTCTATCCAAATAGATTTACCGCCTTTGGTTGGGTACGAAACGCCAACGGAAACATTCAAATAATAGGCATATTGCTTGTCGTTAATAACTTTCACAGCTTCACCCCCGCCCAAAATATAAACTTCGTTTTTCCTTTTTGAAAGCAAAAATGAATTATCAATTTTCAGTCCAACAGTTTGCAAAAACTTATTTTGACTAACATTTTCACTCAACGCAACTAAGCTATATGTCTGACTATCAGTGGTTTGTATTTCAAAATCACCATTATTGACATCATAACTCACTCGTTGCTGGATACCCGAATAAGTGAGCGAAGCACCTGTTGAGAACCGATTGGATAGCGGTTGCATTGCTCCAATTCTAAACTGCACACCTAAGCGTTGGGCATCAAGGGCATTGAGCGTACCGACTTGCTGAATATAACTATTTGTTTGTGGCAAAATCGTCAAAGCTTGATATGCTTGCAAAGGCATCAAACTGGTAGTTAAAATCATTCTTCTTCTGACACGCTCTTCTTTTTCAAAAATAGGTCTGGTATTATTATAGGCAATTTCTTCAAACGGCTTTCTGATAACTCTTGCCTTGAATGATTTACTACTTAAAATGTTGAAAGTCAAGGTTTTATCATCCGATTGTGTTTGAGAAATGTCTATTTTTTGATTATCTGCAATAAAATTCTTTTCGTTGTTTTTTAAGCTAATTTGTATATTGTTTTTTTCTTTTTCAGGAATAGTTTTTACTTTATTTTGAACAAAATCTGTCTTTTTACTTCCCTCAAAATTATTGTTTTTATTACTTACTTGATTTGAAATAGGAGTAGGTTTTCGTTTTTCAGCTAAATTATTTTTTGTTAAATTTTCCTGAGAACTAATATTTTCAGGAAGTTTTTCTTTTGAAATTTCATTTGTTTTTTTACCTATAACAGATTGATTATGCGGAACGCCGCCCGCAATCTTTTGTGGATTTTTATTTGCCAAAACATTGCCCAAATCGGCTTGATTATTTCTATTTAAAAGCCAGCCAAAACCTAAAAGCAAAGCGATACTTGCAGCAATACCTACACGGGCATAAAAAGGAATGAAAACTATTGGGCGACGTTCTTCTTTTTGAATAGCTGCCTTGATTTTTGTCCAAGATTCGTCTTGTGGTTCGGCTTCAAACTGACGGAATTTTTCTGAAAGATTGGTAGCTAATTGTATTTTCTCCCAAGATTGGTCTTGTGGCTCGGCTTCAAACTGACGGAATTTTTCAGAAAGAATTGTAGCTAATTTTATTTGTTCCCAAGATTCGGCTTGTGGCTCGGCTTCATAATTGCCCAACTTTTCTTTTAAGTCCAGGTCAAAGCGAATCTTCTCCCAAGAATCATCTTGGGGAACTGCTTCAAAATCTTGAAACTTATCTGAAAGTATTTGTCTTAATTTTTTCACCCCAATCGAAACTTCGAACCGCCTTAAAGCGGAATTTATTTTGAATTGATTTGTCTTTTTATTCACCGAGCGTCGGTCGCTCATTCTAACATTCGCTCATTCGTCATTCTTCAATACACCCCCATTTCTTGCAATGATTTTCGGAGATGTACCTTTGCTCTTGAGAGTTGCGATTTTGATGTTCCTTCCGAAATATTCAAAATTTTGGCTATTTCGTTATGCTCATAACCATCAATCAAATACATATTTACAACCATTCGGTAGCCATCGGGTAGTTGATTAATTACACCGACAATTTCTTCATGGCTGAGTTGCGAAATTATGCCAATATCTGGCTCACTCAAACTCTCAATTGCTTGATAATCAACAAATTGGCGTTCATTTGAGTTTTTCCGATAATGGTCAATTGCTGTACGAACTACCAAAGATTTTACCCAATATTCTGCCGATTCTGGCTTTTGAAGGTCATTTATTTTATTAAAAATCTTAATAAAAGCTTCTTGGAAAATATCTTCAGCTTCCATCACGGTTCGGGCATAGCGACGACACACACCCAAAAGTCGTCCTTTATACAAGTTGTAAAAGGCAGCTTGGGAACGGGGGTCATTACGCTGACAGCCCAGCACTAATTCTATCTCATTTCGCATCCGAAAAGGGTTGCTATTTTATAAAAGTGGAAATTCTCTCAAAAGAAATTATTTATACGCTCAACAAAATTCTACATTAGTGATTCATAACTCGTCATTTCTTCTACCCTCTTCTTGCCAATAAAAAGTTTGAATCGGCATCAAAAGTAACATAATAGAAATCTACACCAACTTTAATTCCTATCATAAATTCTTTGATTTTATTTTCTAATAATGTTATTTTTCCTTTTTGATATACCCAACCTTTGTAGTTTTTATCTAAATAATCCTTCGCTTTGGTCGGAATATCCTTTGCTTCGAGGTTTTTTTCGCTTATTTTATTGTCAGGCAATTTAATTGCAATTTCGGTAACTTTCAAAACGACACCTTTGTCATTAAAAGTATAATCAAATGTAACATTACCTTTCAAAATTGTTACCCAATAGGTTTTTACACTATTTTCGGTGATAAGTGACGTTTGAAGATACTTAAATTCTATGTGTTTATTATTCAAAAAATCGGTAATTACTTTAAGTAAATCCTTTGGTTGAATTGGCTGAATCTGATATTTATTATTGTTTGAACCCCCATTTCCACCTCCTACTTGGTCTTTGCGAATGAGTTTTCCTGCACCATCAAATTGTAAATTGTATTGTTTTTTATCGAAAGTTATTAAAATACTATACCCTAATAAAGTTCCATTTTGAGTAACCGAAATCCCTTTTTCATAAACCCATCCTTTAAATTCTTTGTCTAAAAACGCCTTAATTACTGTAGTTAAATCATTGACAGTCAATGGTTTATCTTGAATTTGGTTACTCGGAGCATTCACACCAAACGAACCAGATTTCAGTACATTTCCATTTATATCGAACAAATATTCAAAGGCTGTCAGGTCTTTGCTCACCACCACCGAATATGTTTTTGTATCTCCATCAACAATTACTGCCGCTTTGATAAACTTATAATCCGAATGTTTTTTGTTGAGATACGTTTTTATCGCTTCGGGCAAATCTTTTTGTTCGATAAAATAAATTTTTGGTGGATTTAGTGCTGGTTTATTATCATTTCTATCATCAGTTATTAGCAATGTTAGCGTGCCAGTTACATCAAAAATTAAGGTTATTTCCTTACCTTCCTTGCTCTTTATACTTATTTTATAGCCAACCCCTTTGCCATCTTTTCCAATTTGTTGAGAGGCATTTTTGATTGTTGCACCTGCATAATTTGTTTCAATGTATTTCTTGATATTTTCTGGAAGATTTACTTCGCCCGTTACCTTATAAGTTTCGGTAATTTCGCCCAAATGACTAACAATGGCAGACATCGGTTCAACTTTCACTTCAAAATCTGACTGCCAAAATTTGTTTTTCTCAATGGTCGAAAACTTAATTTTTGTAGCCTCTGGAAATGCCTGTTTGATGGCATTGACCGTTGCCTGTGGCACTGCTTCGTTGAGATTTTGCTGAGGTTGCAAGTCGGTTACGCTATCGCAAGCTGAGAAAATCAACGGCAAAAACAACAAGAAAATGTATAGTTTTTTCATCACTATTTTATTTAATACTCCATATATCAATAAAGACGTAGCCAAATTATATTTGGTTGCATCTTTTCAATTATCAATATTCAATTAACAATTAATGTTAGTTAAAATACTGATATTAAGGCAATTAAGCGTGCTTTTCTTGCGAAAAACATCTACTCACTTCTTCTTGTGATCCAACTCATAATGCCTTCTTAGCATATCCTCGCCGAAATCATTTGTAAAATCTCTCACGACAGTATGCACATGGTTGGCGTTGTTTTGTGTATTGTCGAGTTCAATCAAAAGTACGTCGTTTTGGATTCTGTAATAATGTCCTTTTCCACCATATTGTTTTTCGCCCATCCAAATAAAACGCAATTTATCAAGTCCTGCTTTTTCGATTTTTCGCATAAATTCATCTGCAAAACCAAAAGGATAATTCCGTACATAAAGCGTTATTATTTTCATCAATTGCACTTGTTGGTCTTTGGTCATTTCCGCATAAGAAATGCCATCAGCAGGCAACATTCCAAACTTTCTGCTATTAAAAGTAATCATATCGGCTGGGGCAATTGGCGACAGAATAGCTTTTTTGAGTTGTTTTTCATCAAAAGAATTTAATAATTCAAAGCCAAAATTTGTTTCATCTTTCAATATTTGGTAACCTTTTTTCTCTCCACTTGGCACTATTCCAGGGTTATTTCCCATAAAAAGTGGCGTTCCTGAAACAATTTTGTTGTTTTCGGAAGTGAAATTGAGCGACAAATGATGTCCTTCTATACGCCAGCCCCAAAAACCTTTGGCATCGGGCTTGCCAAAAATAGTAAAATAATATTTCAAAGGATTTCGACGGTCGCTATTAGGAACGTTTTCTAATTCTTTCAAGATAATCTCTAATTGCATAATAGCAATAGCTTTTTCTTGCCCTTGTTCGCTCAAAGTTGCTTTTAGCAAATTCATGGCTGCCGTTTTTTGAACTTCAGTCATTGATTTTAGCCACAAACCTTGTCGCTCTTTTGGAATAAAATACCAATTGCTACGCTCCTCCGACTCATACGGAAAAGTTACCAAAGTAAGTTGGTCTTTATCTAATGTTGCTAAAAAACTTTTTGCTGCCGCTAATGAATTATTGGTAGTATTTTGTGCGAAAGAATTTTGAAGAAAAAAAACTGAAAGAAAGAGAAGAAAGAGGTTTTTCATGTCTAATGATTTTATGAGGTTGAATATTACATAAAGTTCGCTCATTTAGAATCAAAAAACCTAATTATAGACCTAATTTTATTACCATTGTAAGACATGTTACGCAAAACTAAGCCCGAAGGGCTTCAACTTGAATAGCCCCGAGTTTCAATCGGGGGAAATATAGTAAATAATAACAGCAACCACGAAGTGGTTGAACAGAACCATCCAAAGTAAGTTCAACCACTTCGTGGTTGTAAGTAAAATTTATTCTGATTTCCCCGAAATTCTTTCGGGGCTATTCAAGTTGAAGCCCTTCGGGCTTAGTTTTGCGTAACAATAGGTTGTATCATCTTTTCTAAGATTCCAGCTCCAATTTCTTACCTTTTCCTGCACCTTTGGTTTGTTTGATGCGATAATTGAGTGTCAAGTTAAATTGTCTTTTTCTAGCTTGAAAATTACTTTCGGTTCGGAAGTTTGTTCCTTCAGTAATTGAGCGAAAACGGCGAGTGTTAAATATATCCAAAACACTGAAATTGAGTGTGCCGTTGCCTTTCAAAATATCTTTACTTGCCGACAAATCGAAGTAATATATTGGCAAACGACTACCTTGAACGGTCTTTTGTTTGGCTTCATAATTCGCTCTTAATTGAACCTCCAAACCCTTAGGTAACGAAAATTTTGAGGTTTGTCTTGTAAACCAACTATTGGTTTCTCGTAAATATGTTTTATCAATATTACTACCATCAATATTGGCATGAAAAAGATTGAAATTGAAGTCTAATTTCCACCATTTGACAGGAGAATATTGACTTGTAAACTCAAGCCCGTAAGCTTGTTCTGACAATAGATTTTCGGGACGAGTGGTGGCAAATCCTACGGCATTTACCTGACGAATCCGTTCGATTTTATTGTCGGTATCTCTGTAATAAACCGATGAACCGATTGAGCCTTTATCGAAATATTTGATGTGTCCGAGTTCATAAACATTACTAAATTCAGGGTTAAGATTTGGATTGCCACTATTGAAATTTCGGTTATCCGAAAAAGTAGAAAAAGGACTCAAATCGTTATAAAAAGGTCGTCTAACTCTTCGACTATAACTCAATTGTAAAGCATTTTCTTTGGGCAATTCGTAGGTCAGATGCACACTGGGGAACAAATTGGCATATTTTCTTGGATTTATTTCATTGGTTTCTCTCAGCGTAGTTTTTACGTCAGTCCACTCGGCACGAACGCCCGCTTGGTACGAAATTTTGTTGGTTTTATTGCCCAAAATGGCATAAGCCGCATGAATATTTTCGTTATAAATGAAGTAGTTTTTCAAGCCGGGAACTACTTCAAATTTCCCCAATTCATTTTTTTGATTGACCACATAATCATTCACCATATCTCTAAAACTGCTTCTTGCACCCATCTCAAATTTGCCCTCTTTTCCAATCGGTTGCACATAATCAACTTGCAATAAATATTGTTTTTCGTACTCGTCATTGAGCGAGTTTTGAACCAATGATTTTGTCGTAATTGGAGCTTCGGTTGGTGTAAAATATTCTTGTGTAAAAAGTTGATTTGAGCTTTCCCAATTATCCAAAAAACGGATTTCTGCATTAAATTCTTGCCCTTTTTTGGCATAGGTTTTCTTATAACTCAATACATATTCAGAATTCGGCTCAGTTTCTTTTTCATCTTGTTGGCGTTTGCTAATTCCCGTCAAATTGTTGCTTGTAAAAAGATAGTCTTCATACCTTAAATTTGTCGTTCTTTGAGCCTTACTTCTACGATATAAATAAGAGGCAGTTATGGTGTTTTTATCATTTAAAAAGTAATCTAAACCACCTCTGATGTTGGTATTAAAACCTGTGATTGTTCCGTTGTTGCTTTGCTTCAAAAAGAAGGTCGAATCTCCACTTTGGCGTTCTTGAAAAATCGAACCACGCCCAGGACGAATGTTATAAGCCAAGCTATAATTGACAAAAAAATTGATTTTTTTATGGCGATAATTGAAGTTAGCTGCACCGCCATAATTGACTGGTTGCCCAGTAATAATATCAAAAGAGCCATTAAAGCCTTGTTTTTGGTCTTTTTTCAAGATAATATTGATAATTCCTGCCATTCCTTCTGCCTCATATCTTGCCGATGGATTGGTGATGATTTCTACTCGTTCAATCATGCTTGCTTGAAGCGATTGCAAACCTGCACCACCTTTGAAACTCACCAAACCCGATGGTTTTCCGTCAATCAAAATTCTGACATTATCGCTGCCACGGAGTTTTACGCCACCTTCGGGGTCAACCGAAACCGAAGGAATATTTGTCAAAATATCTGATGCTGTCCCGCCTGCATTGGCAAGGTCTTTTCCGACATTAAAAACACGTTTATCGAGTGATAATTCCATCGTACTTTTTTCTGCCTGAATCACCACTTCTTTCAAGGCATTTGCCGACGACTCTAATTTTAATGTTCCAAAATCATAAGTTTGATTATCTTTTGAAAGAGAGAAATTTCCTGTTTTTAATTTTTTATAGCCCATATATTCTATTTCGGCAACAAAATTTCCGTAGGGAGCAGGAATAGAAAATTCGCCTTTTTCATTAGAGATATTTCCTGTAACTAATTTATTATCAGTACTTTGTGAGATTCTGATGCTTGCAAAACTAAGTGGCTCGTTGGTTTGAATATCAATAATTTTACCTTTTACCTGTACTTTATTGCCAGCTTGAGCAAAAAGAAGATTTTGACAAAAGAATAAAAGCGAAAAGAAGAATACTTGTTTCATGAATAAATTTTGTAGCATATGAATTTTAGGGACTTACAAAGTAAGTCATCAAAGCGTAGATTTGAATAACAAATCTACATCTGACACTCAAAAATCTATAAATTGGTAGATTTACTCGACAATTATTGAGGCATGAGAAAAAAGACAAAAGACAAGAGAGGTGGGCAGATGCTTAATATTGATATTTTTTAGTCTCTTGTCTTTTGTCTCGTATCTCGAAAAAAAACCGTAATTTTGTACTTATGCAAAAAGTCAGACCAAAAAAACATCTTGGGCAACATTTCTTACGAGATTTGGATGCAGCCCAACAAATCGTCAATCTGCAATCGCTTCACAGAGGCTACAAAAACATCTTGGAGATTGGTCCGGGCATGGGCGTTTTGACACAATATTTATTGCAACGTACTGATAGTCAGACTTCTGTGGTAGAAATTGACCGAGAATCAGTGGCGTATCTGAAAGAACATTTTCCTACTTTGGAAGACCGAATTTTCTCGCAAGATTTCCTGCAAATGAATCTTACCGAACTTTTCGAAAATCAGCCTTTTGGAATCATCGGAAATTTGCCTTATAATATTTCTTCACAGATATTTTTTAAGGTTTTAGACTATAAAAATTTGGTAATGGAGGTAGTTTGTATGCTACAAAAGGAAGTGGCTCAACGCATTGCTTCGCCTCCTGGAAAGAAAGATTATGGTATTTTGAGTGTATTTTTGCAAGCATATTACGACATAGAATATAGTTTTACGGTCTATCCTGATGCTTTTATTCCACCGCCAAAAGTTGATTCGGGCGTGATTCGCTTGAAACGTAATAATGTAGAAAAACTTGATTGCAACGAAAAAAAGTTTTTTCAAGTAGTAAAAGCGGGTTTCAACCAAAGACGAAAAACGCTAAGAAATGCCCTAAAACCTATTGGTTTGAACTTTGAGCATGAATTATTAAACAAACGTGCCGAACAATTGGGCGTGGCAGAGTTTGTACTTTTGACAAATTTGTTTGAAGAAAAATTCACTCAATTAACAATTATCAATTAACAATTATCAGCGAATAAAAAATCGTTGGATAGTAAAATTGATAATTGTTAATTGTTAATTGATAATTGAAAATTGAAAAAATGACAACTTTCGAGCTAACCAAAGAGTATTTAGAGAAATTAGAAACAGCTATTGGGCACAAGGATGAAACCTTGCTCAAAGCCGAGATGGAAGAGTTATATCCTGCCGATATTGCCAGTATTTTGCTCGAACTCGATGGTGAGCCTGCACATTATTTGATGACACTCGTGGATACCGAAACGGGTGCCGAAATCCTTTCTCATATTGAGCCTGACGACCGAAAACGTTTCTTAAAAGAGCGATTTACGATAGAAGAAATTGCCAAATATGTCAATCTTTTTGACTCTGATGATGCGGTAGATTTGCTCAACGAACAAACGATTGAGGTGCGAGAAAAAGTCATTGCTTTGATAGAAGATAGAGAATTAGCTCGCTTTATATTAGATATGCTACACTATCCCGAAGATGTGGCGGGAGGTTTGATGCAAAAAGAGTTAATAAAAGTCAATACAAATTGGACGGTTAGTGAGTGCGTAGAAGAGATAAGGCGGCAGGCAGAAGATGTAGAAAAAGTATATGCCGTTTATGTGGTGGATGACGACCAAAAACTGAAAGGAATTGTGTCGTTGAAACGCATTGTTTTGGCTCGAAAAAACACTAAAATCGAGAATATTTTTGAAGATGACATTGTTTATGTCGAAACCACTCGCTCTGCCGAAGAAGTTGCCGAAATCATGCAACGTTATGACCTTGATGCAATTCCTGTTGTCAATACTTTGGGGCGATTGCTTGGGCGAATTACAATTGATGACGTGGTCGATTTTATTACCGACAAAGCCGAAGAAGACATTCAGGTGATGGCGGGTATCACAGGCGAAGTTGAAGAAGATGACAGCCTTTTGGTACAAATAAAATCACGTTTGCCATGGCTGGTAGTTGGTGTTTTTGGAAGCCTTTTGGCAGCGACAGTTATTAAAAACTTTGAGAATGAATTAAGCAAAATGGCGGCATTGGCACTTTTCATTCCGATTATGGGTTCGACAGGTGGAAATGTTGGAATTCAGACTTCTTCACTTATCGTTCAGAGCCTTGCCGAGAAGTCAGGAATCACCACAAGTTTGGGGCAACGTTTATTCAAAATTATGTTGGTTGCTTTGATAAATGGACTCATAATTGGCTCATTAGCAGGCTTTTACGTATATTTTGTCAGCGAGCCAAGATTGTTTTGGGTAGTTTCACTTTCATTGATTTCGGTAGTGGTTTTGGCTTCTTTTATGGGAACAGTTACGCCTATTTTGCTTGATAAATTGGGCATCAATCCAGCCATTGCATCGGGCCCGTTTATCACAACTGCTAATGATATTATTGGTATTTCTACCTATTTCTTGATTGCACATTTGTTGTTGAATTTGTAGAATTTTTAGACAAGAGATTTGAGACAAAAGATACAAGATTTGAGATTTTTGAAACTAAAAAAACCATGATTGCAGTCATTCAGCGAGTAAGCCAAGCATCAGTAACGATTGATGAGAAAATCAATGGTGAAATAGGGCTTGGATTTATGGTTCTTTTGGGCATTACGCACACCGACACACAGGAAGATATTGAATGGCTTTCTAAGAAAATTGTTGGTTTGCGAGTTTTTGGCGATGAAGAAGGCAAGATGAATCTCGACCTCAATGCTGTCAATGGAAATATTCTGTTGATAAGTCAATTTACACTTCATGCAAGTACAAAAAAAGGAAATCGACCTTCGTTTTTGGAAGCGGCCCGCCCCGAAATAGCGATTCCTCTCTACGAAAAAATGATTACACAATTAACATTCGACTTAGGAAAACCTATCGAAAAAGGCATTTTTGGAGCAGATATGAAGGTTTCGCTCTTGAATGATGGACCTGTTACGATAATTATTGATTCTAAGAATAGGGTTTGAATTTCTAAGTCGCTGCCCTCGGCTACGCTCGGGCAACAGGTGGAAGTATGAAACAAAACAGGGGCATTATTCTAAAAAATAATGTCCCTGTTTTGTTTAAAAAAAAGATTTTTTTATTTCCGAATAGTGGCAACTTCTCTACGAGGTACTACATTATGAGGTCGAAAATTTCGGGTACGTGTCTTTACTACTTTTATTTCAGTCGGTAAGTTTTTTTCTGCTATTTCTACTTTTGGTAGAGATATTATTTCTGTTATTTTTGTCGTGGTCGAATCAACAATCGAAACAGGTACTGAAAGAGGAATACTTGATGAGTTCGCTACACTTTCACTAAGACCATCGTCCATTTTGGAAACTTCACATTGCTTAATGGCATCATCAATTTCTTTATAATTCAAACCATCGGTTTGTCCTTGTTTATAGAGTGCAATGGCTTTATCAAGCATTAGATTCACCTCCATAACAGAATTTTGCTTCATAGCCAATCGTTGCCAATAAGTTGCTTCTTCGATAGACATTTGGGGCAAAATAGGAGCATGAAAATCATCGGGATTGATTTCAAGCAACTCACGAAGTTTGGTTTTTGAATCATAATATTGCTTGGTAGCTCGAAGGTCTAAAAACTCTTTGGTGAGTTTTATGGCCTGGCTGCAGCGTTGAGCAAACTGGTTTTCATCTAAATTGGTGCCGTAAAGATTTCGATACAAGAAAAAAGCTTTGGAATAATCGGCTTTTTGGAATAGTTCATCGGCATAAGCACGGTGAGTTTGGGCGAAGCTAACGAAGGGCAAAAATATTCCTGCAAGAAGAATACGATTCATGGTCTTTTGTAATCTTTTCATTGTCTTTGATAATATGGGATAGTAATGACAAGTCAAGATGCAATCATCGTATTTTTAAGAAATTTATGGGAGTTTAAGGAAAAGTATATGAATCTATAAACTAAAAACGGCAAAAATACAGGTTTATTGCTTTTTGCCGTTTTTAAAGAAAATTGTCGTTTGTCGAGTTCTTCTATTTCTTCTTACTGATGATTGTTTTCCAGTCAAATTTATCTTTGTCGGCTGTGTTACGGCTGGCTAAGTCAGCAAGTATGGCATTGATTTTAGGCTTATCCAGCCATTTACCGTTTACAAATACACCCGCAATTTTTCGAGTATTTTTTATGTCTGTAAGTGGATTTTCGTCAAGTAAAAGTAGGTCTGCCAATTTTCCTGTTTCAATAGTACCAATTTGTTTATCAATTCCCATCCACTGAGCTGGCAATATCGTTGCTGAGTTTAATGCTTCTTGTGGTGTTAAACCAGCTTGAACCAAAAGTTCTAATTCATCGTGCATTGCAAAACCTGCTACAACTCCGGAAACACCTGCATCTGTTCCTGCAACTATTGGCACACCTGCATCTCGAAATGCTTTTATCAATTGAAAATGAAATTGTACCATATTATCAAAATAGACTGTATTTTCTGGGGTTGCATTCTTTACATAGTTATTGGCTGTTAACCATTTGCTTTGTAAGAGTGGATGAACATATTTAAGTGTTTGTGAAGTTTTTATGTTTTCAATAGAATGGGTTTGCTTTGCAATCCAGACCATTGTTATTAATGTTGGTGATAGCCAAGTTCCATTATTTTTGGCAAGTTTTGCAAATTTTTGTGCATCTTGTAAACTAAAATTTTCTGAATGCTTAGAAAATTCTTCGGCATGGGCAACCATTCCAAAGTGAGGGGTAAATGCTTGTTCAAGTTTCCCTTGAAAAGCATTAGGAATATGTCCAATAGTTTTTAAACCCAGTTTTTGTGCTTCATCAATAATAGCACTGTAGGTTTCAACATTTAATTTGGAATAGACCTTTATGAAATCGTAGCCTTCTGTTTTAGCATTTCTCACAGCTATACGACCTTCTTCTGCTGTATTTGCAATTCTACCTTGTCCAGTTCCACCATTAATCAATGCAGCCAAGGCCATTCGAGGACCGATAATATATCCTTTTTCTATTTCCTTCTTTTGAGCAAAAGTTTCCATAGTAGCATTTAAGTCCCATACGGTAGTAACACCATTTGCTATAATTGGTGTCATCATATCTTGTGTGTTAAATGCTAAATCGGGTGTTTGTGTTGGTAGTTTTGGTCCAAAATAGGAATCAGTAGCCAAATGAACGTGCATATCTATTAGCCCTGGGATTAGCCATTTTCCTTTTCCGTCAATTATTTTTGCTTTTTTTGGAATCGTTCCGTTGATAGATTCAATTCGATTTTCAGAAATGACTACTGTTGCATTATTTATAACAGCATTTGTAGAAGTCATTGTTATGACGTTCACATTTTTAATCACATAAACCTCTTCTAAGGTTTTTATATTTTGAATTTCATTTTTCTGTTGAGAATATCCTACGGAAATCACCAAAAGCAGGAATATGAAAAGAGTAGATTGAAGAAAGTTTTTTTCCATGATTTTTTGAAGATTGTTGATAAGTAAATTAACTAACTCATTATTATTTTTCGGAAAATGATATTTGCTTATTAAAGTTTTGGGACGAAACACTTTTGCAAGGTCGTAAGTTTTCTAAATTCTTTTCATCATTTCGTACAATTTCTGATGGTGGCTTCTAAATCCCTGTTTGCCTTTCCACATAAAAAGCCCTTGCTGAATTTTTGAACGCCCCGTATCATTCCGTGAAACAACCACTAATTTATTGGCTTTATCTACAATCATAAACTGACCGCCCCAACCCGAAGCCCAAAAAGTTTGATTTTTGGTATCATTCCACCACAAATACGAATACATATCGCAAGGCTCATTACCGCCCGAATCTTTGGAGTAGGGCGTGGTGCTTTCTTTTACCCAATTTTCACTTACTATTTGTGTTCCTTGCCAACGCCCATCGTTTGCCATCATCATACCGATTCGGGCCATGTCTTCGGCAGAAATATAAATTATGTACTGACGATGCTCAGTATAATCTTGTTGTTTGTACTCTACGAAACTTGCCTTAAAAAGCTTCATTTGTAGGGGTTTTGCGAGCCATTCTTGCATGGCTTGTCCAATGGACAATTTGGTTTGTTGCTCAAAAATAGTCCCCAATACATTGAAACCCCAATTATTGTAGTAGAAAAACTCACCAGGCTTGTGCTGTCCACGTTTGGGGCGAGCGTCTTTCATTTCTTGCGTTTCGCCCGATGCTTCAATATAAATTCCCGAACGAGACATCAATAAATCTCGAACCGTACAAGTTTTTTCGGTGGCTGTCAGTGGTGCTTTGGCATCGTCAATGCCCAATTCTGCAAGAGTCTGATTTAGTTTTAAATAACCTTTATCAATTGCAATTCCGTACAGCACGCTCATAATACTCTTTCGGGCTGAATGCGTCATGATAGGCAAATCTACTTCGCCCCAACTTGCCAAAATACTATCGTTTTGAATAGCAATGAAGGTATCAAATTGTGTTTCAGTCTTCAAGAAATCGTAGGCTTCTTGAATGATTTTAGGGTTTTTGACTGCCAAAGCTGGAGGAATTGGCAGATAATTTTGTGGTGTAACAATTTGAAATTTGCAAGAAGAGCAAATGAGCAATAATGAACAGAGAATCAATAGCTTTTTCATTTGAATTTATTTTGTGATTCGCAAAATTCAAACGTAAAGTATTCATAAGGCTCTCAAAATAGGTTTTGAGAGAAAAAAAATGATGACTTTGAAAAATATAGAGCCGATAAAAATGATTAAATCTTATTTTGGAGGAAAACCTTTGGCGTTATTCCTGTTTTTTCTTTAAAAATTCGATAAAAACTGGCTTCCGAATTAAACCCACATTGATAAGCAACGCCCATGATGGTTTCTTTTTGAAGATTGGCTCTTACGATGCGGCTTTTAAATTCTTCTATTCTTAGTTGATTGATATAGTCTCTAAAATTCATATTCTTACCCAAATTGATAGCTTCCGAAATCGTTTGAGCTGAACAGTTTAGTTTTGTGGCACATTGGTTTAAATTAAGGTCGGGTTCGAGGTAAGGTTTGTCAGACTGCATCCAATGTTGTAGATTTTCCAGCAAAAACATTAAATTGATATTGGCACTTACTTCTGACTTTTTGGAAATCAAATCAATCGAAATCTTGAAATCTTGGTGTCGAAAACCAAAAAAAACAAACACATAAATCAAGAAAACCAAGTAAAAATAGAAAAGCTGAATAGGCACAAACGAAATAACGTGGAATTGTTGAGAGATAATCATTCCGCCTAAAAACACCAAGACCACCGCCGAAACTATCAATAGATTCCGCAGCCATCGGTAAGTAGGAACAGATGTATTGGAAATGTAGGTTTCGACCCATTTTTGATACTTTTTGAGTTGCTTATACGATAAAACTCCATAATAAATTCCCCAAACGACTGACAGAACATCTTCAATTGTCTTGATTTCATCGTACAATAATCTATTTGCTAAGTGAGTTTTTTCATCTAAATTTTCAACAAAAACAGTGCAAATATAGACCAACAAAGCATAAACCAGAAATAGTGAAGGAATTAGCAAATGCTTTTGAAACAGTGATTGACGTAGTTTTTTAGGCTCAGTAAGTGCCAAAACATATAACCAAAGAAGCGGAGGAAGCCATAAATCAATACCCAAAGGGAAATATTTAAACATTTGTGTTTGCCAAAGTCCCAGTGTATGCAACAGGATTTTAGCAGAGAGTAAGCCAAAAACCAACAGCACAAAAGCCAACAATTTATTGGTAGCAGTGCGATTGATTTTTGAGAGAAGAACAATAGCAAATATGCAAGAATTGACAAAACCAATGCAAACTACAACATCAAACGGTCGAAAAATCATAAACTGGGTTCAAGAAGTATTGACAATAAATTTTCATAGTTAGCATATTTTTTTGACAAGTCAAACGGAAAAGTATTGTATTGATACTTTATTTAGCAGGTTTCCTAAAAAAAACAAATGGCTGCCAAGAAAGCAACCATTGTTTTTTATAATGAAAGTAGTAATTAATCTATTTTTTACTCACAACTTTAGCTTTCACACCCACGCCAAATTCGATATCCTTTTTAGCATTTTTCACATCAGTATTTAACAAACGAATACTTGCCGATTTATCGCCCATTACTTTCAAAAGTACATCTTTATCTGTTCCATATAGAATATTATCTAAAACGACATTTTTGCTATTTTGTACTTGCATGATGGTTTTGTCTTTGGTCAAAAATGTGATGTTTTTCAAAGAAATATTCTCAGCTTCTACACAAATCAAGCCTTTGTTTGACTCAATAATGGCGTTTTCGATATTGATGTTTTTGATTGACATTTCGGGCAAACCTCTTATCAAAATTGCCGTTTCTGCACCTCTGCAAACAATATTTTTGATATAAAAATTGTTGAATTGTGGCGTTCCTTCGTTCAAGGGTTCTGCCTTGATAACGGGCAATTCATTTTCTTGACCATCGGCACGAACAGGATCTTTTGCAGCATAATACATGTCAAAAAGTATCGCTTCGCCTGGAATATCGGTCATATTAATGTTATTTACGTAGATGTTTTCAACAACGCCGCCACGTCCACGAGCAGTTTTGAAGCGTAGTCCTACATCTGAACCCATAAAAGTACAGTCCGAAATGTACATATTTCTAACGCCTCCAGACATCTCAGAGCCAATCACAAATCCACCATGAGCATGATAAACAATACAATTTTTTATGATGAAATTTTCGGTCGGAACACCACGTTTTCTACCTTGCTCATCACGACCCGATTTTATTGTGATTCCATCGTCGCCAGTATCAAAAGTACAGCCATCTAATACACCATTTCGGCAAGATTCTAAGTCAATGGCATCGCTATTTTGAGCATACCAATGATTTTTTACTGTAACATTTTTGACTGTAATATGGTCGCACAAAAGTGGGTGCATTGTCCATGCAGGTGAATTTTGGAAAGTAATTCCTTCAATAATGATATTTTTGCAGCGAGTCAGGCTCAACATATTTGGGCGTAAAAAATCTTTGTAAGAAGCCAATTCTTCGGGCGTTGGTTTTACGCCGTTCAAAATTCTTCCAGCATTTGGAATCATGTTTCCTTTCATAGATTTTTCAGATGGATACCAGTTGTTTTTTTTGTCATCTGTAACGCCCGACTTTATCAAAGTTGACCATTGTCCCTCAGTCATTTTTTCTTTCTTGATAGCACGCCACACATCGCCACCACCATCAAGCACACCCTCACCTGTAATGGCAATATTTTCTAAATCTACGCCCCAAATAGGTGCTTGGCAACGGTAAGAATCTTGTCCTTCCCAAGTCGTCAAAACGATTGGATAATCGTCATAGTTTTTGCTAAATTGTAATAAAGCACCTTTTTCGATGTGCAGATTTACATTGCTTTTCATCACGATTGGACCAGTAACCCAAAGCCCTTTTTGCACTAAAACCGTGCCTCCACCAGCAGCATTACAAAGTTCGATGGCTTGATTTATTGCCTTAGAATTAACCGTCAAACCATCAGATTTTGCTCCATAACGTGCGATATTAAAAGTATCTTTTCTAAAAACTGGACGATAGGTCAGCGGTAATTCGTAAGCGTATTTATCATTAAACTCAGTCTTTTTCAAAAAATTTCTTAATGGATTTCCTGTGCTTACGAGTCCATCGGCAGCTAAATTTGCCATTAATCTTGCCCCATAAGCTGTGAAATGTGTATTGTCTTCGATTCCCTTTGGAAATTTTGGATAAATGCCGCCAGCGACATTCATAAATATTTTTTTAGAACCTTCTACGCCGTGCTGCTCTATCACTTTTTGGCTCGAAGCATGCATATCAATCAAGGTAACATTGTATTGTTTGGCAATTTCTCTAACTACCGAAGGGTATTCGCCATGTTGGTCAACGAATTTGCCTTGTTCATCAAATTTTCTACGCATTACTGGCGTGAGTAGTACTGGAGTTGCACCTTTGGCATGTGTTTCTTCGATGTAGCGAATGAGGTTTTTGCGATAGTCGGTTTGTGGAGCTGCGAAGCGAGTAGAGTCCGATTCTTTTTGGTCATTATGTCCAAATTGAATGAGAACATAATCGCCTTTGTGGAGCTGGTCATGCACTTTTTCCCAAAGCCCTTGCACCCTAAAACTCTTGGTACTTCGTCCATTTACTGCATGATTTTGAATCTCTACGGCATCTGTAAATAGTTCATGAAAAACTTGCCCCCAACCAGTTTCTGGTGCGTCGTAAAGGTTTTTATTAGCACAAGTTGAGTCGCCAATCAAAAAGATTCGAGGTTTTTCGTCTGCCATATTGAAGGCAAAAGAGAACCAAACAAAGAGGAGAAAAAATACTTTTTTCATTTTTTTAATTGAAAAACCTGTGATTTTTTAGCAAAAATCACAGGTTTTGTTAGAAATATATTCCTTGTAAATATTTGACTATCAATGTTTTACTTCGTCGAAAACTTATAAATCGTTGTTGTTTGATAAGTTTCATTCGGGCGTAAAACTGTACTTGGAAAAGCCGCTTGATTTGGTGAATCTGGGAAATGTTGTGTTTCGAGACATAAGCCTGAACGACGACCATAAATAATACCTTTTTTGCCAATAACAGAGCCATTCAAGAAATTTCCTGTATAAAACTGAACGGCTGGTTCGGTTGTTGAAACTTCCATGAAACGCCCAGTTGTTGGTTCGTAAACACTCGCTACCAATTTCAATGCTTTTGTTGAATCGGTGAAAACCCAGCAATGGTCATAGCCACCACCAAATTTAATTTGTGTATCAGTCGAATCATTGATTCTTTCGCCAACTTTATGAGTTGTCGTGAAATCAAAAGGTGTTCCTGCAACTGGTTTTAGTTCGCCTGTTGGAATCAAAGTTTCATCAACTGGCAAAAATCTATCGGCATTGATTGTAACTTCGTGGTTAAGAATATCGCTTGCACCACTCAAATTGAAGTAGGTATGATTGGTTAAATTTATAACCGTAGCTTTATCGGTAGTTGCTTTATAATCAATTTTTAGGGCATTATCTTTTTGCAAAGTATAAACCACTTCAACTGATAAGTTTCCAGGATAACCTTCTTCGCCATCTTTTGAAGTATAGGTCAATTTCAATGAAGGTTCTTCGCCGCCAATTGGCGTTGCTGCCCAAACTACTTTATCAAAACCTTTCAAGCCTCCGTGGAGAGCATTTACTCCATTGTTTATTGGTAATGTATATTCTGTACTGTCGAGCGTAAATTTTCCTTTGGCAATTCGATTGCCATAACGCCCAACCAATGCTCCAAAAAAAGGTGTTCCCTTTACGTAATTAGCCAGTGAATCACACCCGAGTGTTACGTCTTCGTAATTGCCATTTTTATCTGGGGCAGTCCACGAAACAATAATTCCACCGTAATTTGATATATTTACCTCCATTCCTGCGGCATTTTTGAGGGTATAAAGGTCAACTTCTTGACCGTCGGCTAATTTCCCGAAAAGGTTTTTTTCAATACTCATTTTTTGTTCAGATGTTTTTGTACTGCAAGAAATCATGCTTAGAATGGCAAATGCAGCAATGGTTAATTTAAGTGTTTTCATTTTTTGGAGGGTTGAATTTTTGGTAAATATATGCAATAGATTTGGAATTTCGGCACAGTGCCTTGTTCTCTCTCCCTATTCAACCGCCCCACTTGCTCTTACATTTTTTCCTTTTCTACTTGTCAAATCATCGCCCAAATCTTCACGAGCTTCTTCGGCTATTTTCTGAATTTGAGCAATTATTTCGGGGTAAAGTTTTTGCACATCATATTGCTCAGATGGGTCTCGACGAAGGTCATAAAGTGCCATTGGCGTAATAATATCTTCGGGGGCTTTCCCCGGAAAACCATCATTTCCTGGCAATTGGTTCATGTATGAACGCCCTTTATGCTCAAAAACCAGCTTCCAGTTTTCCATTCTGACAGCTTCTAAGGCATTTTTTCGGTAATAATAATAGAATGTTTTTCGTGGACTTTCACTAACATTTCCTTTAATTAATGTCAAAATATCAACTCCATCAATTTTATTTTTGGGCAATTCTGCTCCACAAATGCGTGCAATCGTAGGAAAAACATCAATTGTTGATGAAAGTTGGTTACAAATCAAACCTTCGGGCGTAGTTCCTTTCCACCTAACTATGCACGGCACACGATGCCCACCTTCAAAACTTGTACCTTTTCCTTCACGAAATCCACCGGATGAACCTGCATGATTTCCAAAATTTATCCAAGGTCCATTATCGCTCGTCAAAATCACCAATGTGTTTTTGTCCAAGCCATTTTCTTTCAAAGTTTTCATCACTTCACCCACCGACCAATCAATTTCCATCATCATATCGCCATAAAGTCCTTGCTTGCTTTTGCCTTTAAATTTGCTCGAAACAGCAATCGGAACATGAGGCATTGAATGAGGTAAATACAAGAAAAAAGGGCTTTTTTTGTTCTTTTTGATAAATTCTACTGCTTTTTCAGTATAAATCGTTGTCAATTTGGCTTGGTCGTCGAGGGTTTTTATTTCGTCTTTTTTGTCATTATTTTCAATCAAAGGCAGGGCTGGATATTGGTTTTTTTGATGATTTGGCGGCGAAACTTTTCCATCAAAATACACGGGCCACATATCATTGGAATAAGGTAAACCTACATACTCATCGAAGCCATGTTGAAGTGGTAAAAACTCTTTTTGATAACCCAAATGCCATTTGCCAAAAATGCCTGTTGCATAGCCTTTTTCTTTGAGCATTTCGGCAATAGTAGTTTCGCTGCTATTGATTCCGACCTTACTATAAGGCATCAAAGCTCCCGAAATACTGAGGCGATTTGGGTAGCAACCTGTCAATAAAGCTGCTCTCGAAGCACTGCAAACTGCCTGTGCGGTCAAAAAATTAGTAAATCTGATGCCTTCGGCAGCCATTTTATCAATATTTGGCGTACGATAATTGACCGCACCGTAGCAACTCAAATCGCCATAGCCCATGTCGTCCATAAAAATCAAAATGATGTTGGGCGATTGCACTTTTTTAGGACTGTTGCTTTGTAAAAAGACAAAAGCTAAGAGACAGAAGATGAAATTTTTCATTAATAAAATGATTTAGTTGAAATAGTGTCAAACAAGAAATATACTAAAACTTAACCTCTCAAATGCCAAGCCTTTGGCTTCACAAATACCCGAATTCCAGCATGAGAAAGTGTTGCACCAAAGCCTGAGTTTTTGCGTCCACTCCAAGGCAAGGGAGCAGAAACTCGGTCGCAACAATTCCAATAGCCACTTCCCGCATCAATTTGTTTGAGTATTTTTTCAGCACGTTTTTTGTCTGCCGAATAAACACCAGCTGTTAAACCGAACTCAGTATCTTGCATTAATTTGAAAGCTTCGGCATCATTTTTTACTTTCATAATGCCTATAATTGGACCGAAAGATTCGTCACGCATCACGTCCATTTTGTGCGTAACATTTGCTAAAACTGTTGGCTCGAAAAAATAGCCTTTTTCAGTTGTCATTTTCTTTCCACCAGTAAGTAAAATTGCACCTTTTTTTAGGGCATCTTGCACTTGTTTTTCAAGAAAATCTAATTGCGATTTTCTGCTTAAAGCTCCAATATAAACACCATCAGTAGTTGGTTGACCAATTTTATAAGACTTTACTTCTTTCACAAATTCTTCCAAATATTGCTCATAGACCTTCTCATGCACATAAATTCGCTCAACAGCACAGCAACTTTGTCCATTATTATAAAATACTCCGTCGGCAGTTCCAGCGGCAACTGCTTGAATATCAGCTACATCGTCAGCAATATACAGTGGGTCTTTTCCGCCTAATTCGAGTTGGCAAACGACCATTTTTGGAGCAACTTTTTCGTAAATATAAAGCCCAGTTTTGTACGAACCCGTAAAGAAATAGCCATCAAAAGGCATTTTTAAAAGCTCCTCCCCTACTTCTTTTGCACCAACAGCAACTACAAAAACATCGTCAGGAATTCCTGCCTCTTTCAATAATTTTCCAATCATTAAACCTGTCAAAGTCGAAAACTCTGAGGGTTTATACATCACAGCGTTTCCACCAATTAAGGCAGGAACAAATACATTTACGCCTACCAAAAAAGGGTAATTCCACGCCGAAATATTGCAAATTACGCCCAAAGGTTCGTAAGAAATTCGTTCAGTCAAACCTTCTTGGCGAGTCATTATTTCATCTTTGAGGTATTTTTGAGAATTTTCTACAAAATATTTGATGCGACTTTTTGCTCCATTTACCTCATTTCGTGCTTGCTGGAGAGGTTTTCCCATTTCGGAAGTGAGCGTTGCTGCCAATTCCTCGATATTTTCTGTCAATAATTCTGAAAACTTTTCGATGATGACAATGCGTTTTTTAATATTGGTTTTTGCCCAAGACTTTTGTCCTTTTTTTAAGTTTTTAAATTTTTTTTGCAGCGTTTCTGCCGAATCTTCTTCTAAAACACTAATAATTTCTTCGGTAGCTGGATTGATGATTTGCATGAGATTTAATTTTATGGTGGACAAAAATAACTATAAACTTTACAAATATTCATAAAAGTACAAAGGTTTATCTAATTTTGTACTTCACATCGAAAATCCTCAAATGGAACAAACTTATCAAGAAAAAATAACCACATTACTTGCCGAAAATGCCCTTCTAAAAAAACAAAGTGATAAAATTTCGATGTTTAGACTTTTGCTCATCATCGGACTTTTGTTTTTGGTTTATCAACTTTTCAAAATCAATGAAATCGTAGGTTCAATTTCAATCGTGGGGGGGATTCTCAGTTTTTATTATTTAGTAAAAAAGCATGAAAAAATTGATGCCGAAATTGATTTAAAAGAAACAACGCTTGGCGTTATCGAAAACGAATTGCGTTGCTTAAATGGCTCGCCAAATACTTATTATAATGGTCAGGAATATGCAAAACCTACGCATGCTTTTAGCGATGATTTGGATATTTTTGGTGAAGGTTCGCTTTTTCATTTAATCAATCGAGCCAAAAGTAAGGCTGGAAATGATGTATTAGCAAAGCAATTTTTGGGTGAAAATTCAAGTTTTTCGGTCATAGAAAAGCAAAATGCAGCCAAAGAAATTGCATTAAAAACCAACTGGCGACTTAGTTTTTTTGCTTCAATGTTCAAAATTTCAAATGAAGAAAGAGGTGTAAGTAAAGTTTTGAATCAAATCGAACACCCTCCAATACTCAAATTTGAGGCATTTATTGCTATTTATAGTAAAATCTTGCCATTTTTGTGGTTGGGTGTTTTGGCGTCGGCCTACTTTATTTCGCCGTCATTTGCTGGCTATTGTGTAGCTGCTTTGGCATTAGTCAATTTTCGTCTGACAGGAATGAACCGAAATCATACCGAAGAGTATTTCAATACGATTTCGGGGGCTGGAAGATTGATGGAAAAATTTGGTGTAGCAACGGGACTCATTGCCCAAGAAAATTGGAATTCAAAAATCTTAAAAACTGCCCACGAACAACTACCAATTTCAAAGTTAAATTCCAAAAATCCGATTGATGATTTTGTTGTTATTTTGAAAAAATTGGATATGCGTAAGAATATGTTAGCATCGCTTTTTCTGACAATTGCCACACCTTTTGAGCCTGTTCAATTAATTAAATTAAGAAAGTGGCTACATGAAAATCCTGAGTTTTTTGAGAAAATATTTGACACAATTGGCATTTTTGAATGTTATGCGAGCATAGCAACTTTGCATTTTAATAAGCCCGATTGGTGTTTTCCTGAAATAAATTCACAGGAAAATTTTAGCTTACAAGGAACTTCACTTGGACATCCTTTGATAAATACCCAAAATGTGGTGAGCAATGATTTTGTTTTTGATAAATACAATCGCCTGACGCTAATCACAGGCTCAAATATGTCGGGGAAAAGTACATTTTTGCGAACAATTGGCTTAAATATCGTGCTGGCTTACTCAGGAAGTCCAGTTTTTGCCAAGAAAATGAACCTTAGTTTAGGTATAAAATTGATTTGTTATATGCGAATCAAAGATTCCATTCAACAAAATGCCTCAACTTTTAAGGCAGAAATTGAGCGAATAAAGTTGGTTTTGGCTGCCATAAATAATAACGAAAATTCACTGTTTTTGATTGATGAAATGCTCAGAGGAACTAATTCGGAAGATAAATTGGCAGGTTCGATGGCACTTTTAGAGAAAATTATTAGCTCAAATGCCTACGCAATGGTGGCGACACACGATTTGCGTATGACCGAAATTTCGGAGAAATATCCTGAATCTATCAAAAATTATTATTTTGAATATGCCACCGAAAATGGCGAATTATTATTCGATTATTTGATAAAAGAAGGCGTTTGTAAGAGTTTCAATGCTTCACTTTTGCTAAAATCTATAGGTTTGCCGATTGGGTGAGAAATAAAAACTCATAACCCATACTTGAAATTTCAAAATTCCTTAGTAGTATTGTGCCATATTTCATTCAAATATTATGAAAATTCAAAATAAATTGAATACATCAATGCGGACTTTTAGGGTTGTCATTACCAAGCAAGAAGATGGTGGTTATATGGCAAATATTCCTTCGCTGACACATTGTTTTAGTTTTGGTGAAACAATTGATGAAGCAATGGAAAATCTGCATGAAGCATTGGAAGGTGTGATAGAAACGATGGAGGAAAATGGGTGGGTAATTCCAGATGATAGTCAAAATATGGAAGTGCTAATTACGATGTCGATAAGTTCCAAACCTTTAGCATACGCATAATACTGATGGATTTATCACCTAAATCTCTGATAAAATTATTGAAAGAAAATGGATGGGAGTTGGACAGAATCAAGGGTAGCCATCATATTTTCAAAAAGACTTCAACACAACAAACGCTACCCATACCTATTCATGGAAACAAAGATTTGAAGCTCGGCACATATAAAAGTATTTTAAAAATAGCTGAGATTAAACTTTTGTTTTTGATTGGATATGTTCGATAAAATGTTGTCGAATTTTAAAAGAAAAATAATTATATTCGGCATTAATTATTCGTTCAGGATGCCATTGGACGAGCATTAAATATTGCTCGTTTTTAGCTTTAAACTCCAAACCTTCTACGATTCCGTCATCAGATAAAGCATTGATTTTTAACGACTTAGCTATTATTTTTGCCGATTGATGATGTGCAGAATTTATTTCTCCGAAGACAATATTTGTTATTTTTGAAAGCTCGGAGTCATGCAAAATCTCGATTGCATGATAGCGGTCTTTGCCTTCATAAATCTTAGAATGGCTGTTTTTTCCAGTAGTTGGAATGTCAGGAATTAATGTGCCTCCCAAAAAAACATTAACCAATTGCAAACCTCTGCAAATGCCGAGAACAGGTAGCTTTTTCTCAAAAATATATTCACAAATTTTCCATTCAAATTCATCTCGACGTTCGTCCATAAAATCTGGATTACAAAGATTGAGTGCTTGCGAAACGTCGCCCGCAGTTTTGCCATAATATTTTGGGTGAATATCTTCCCCACCAGTCAAAACTATGCCATCACATTGCTTGATTTCTTCAAAATTATCTAATTGATAGCTTAGCTTTATAGCTTCAACCTGTGAAACAGTTTGCGACAAAATCCAACGTTCATAAATGGGATATTTTGCACCGCAGTCGGTGATGCCTATTTTCATTGTGGAGAGTCCAAAGAATCGAAATATTTAAAAGTATTTATGATTCCATTTTCGGATTTTAGATTAATATTATTTTCTTTAACATACGCCTCAACTTTGTCTTTGTTATCTCCAAAAAGTTTCAAAAGTTGCTTTCCTTTTGGCAGTTGTACAACTTCCTCTTGCTTTAACATAAATAGTTTAGAAGATTTTACAAATTCACCTTCGTATTCGCCTACGCCACCCGAAACTTCATAGCCTGTCTTTTCGGCTGAGCCATTGGCACTTAAAGTACAAGAATGTTCTTTCAAAATCGTGTTTTTGCCAATGTAAATCACCTCAAAATAAGCCTTATTAAACTGGCTAAAATGATGTCCAGCTATCGTAAATGCTTCGGGTTTGAGTGTAATTGCATCTTTGTTGAGGTCTTCTACTACATAAAGTTCATTTTTTTGTTCATTAAATGCCATTAAAAACTCCATATCTTTTCCTGTTTCAACGCTTAATTTGCCTTTGTACCAACCATTTTTGAAAAAAGGCGTTCCTTTATATATTTTCGTAAATTCTTGGTGCGAATTATTGACAATATCTCTCGCATTATAATAGGCTTGTAAGGTAGTATCACCGTTTTTGTTGACAACAATCTTTGTATCGCTGCTGCCAGCAACCTGTATTTTTCTTAAAAAATAGTCATACTTATTATTAGTTATTTGCCCGATAATTTCGCTTGAAAAAAACAATAAGAAGATGATTGTTAAGTAGCGTTTCATAGTTTTTTTGAGTTTATCTAAACAAATTTAAACTATTTTCATGAAATCCAAGAGATTAATGAAAAAATTGAGTGAATGAGCGATTGGTAATTGAGTGATTATAAATTTTTTCAACTATAGTTCAATCACAAATTGCTCATTCACAACGGGCGGCGTTTCGCATCACTCATTGTTTTTACAAAGCCTCCATATACAAATTTTTAAAATCTTCTCTCGAAACAGGTTTTGGATTATTTGGGTGAGCAAAATCGGCAATTGCCAAGTTTGCCAAAGTTTCGATATGCTCATTTTTTACGCCAATATCTCGCAAACGATGTGGAATATTTATCTTTGAATTCAAATCAAATAAATACTGCACTACCGCTTCACCGTTTTTCTTACGGAGATTCAAGGTTGTAGCAATTCGTTTAAATTTATCTTCAAATCCAGCAATATTAAACCTCATACCATAAGGAATATTGACGGCATTTGCCAAGCCATGATGCGTATCAAGCAAACTTGAAAGCGGGTGAGCCAACGAGTGAACCACGCCCAAGCCTTTTTGAAAAGCAACTGCTCCCATGAGCGATGCAATCAACATTTTACTGCGAGATTCGAGGTCGGGCTTATTCACAGCTTTTTCTAAAGAATCATTTATCAAAGATATTCCTTCCAACGCAATGCCATCACACATCGGGTGCCAGTTTTTTGCCAAAAAAGCCTCCATATTGTGCGTGAGAGCATCCATGCCAGTTGCGGCAGTGATAAAAGGCGGTAAATCCATCGTGAGCATTGGGTCGGCAAAGATGATTTTTGCAAGTAATTTTGGAGCAAAAAGTATCTTTTTTTGGTGCGTTTCGTCGTCGGCAATGATGGCACTTCTGCCCACTTCGCTGCCTGTTCCTGCTGTGGTCGGAATGGTGATAAAGTGCGGAACATCGTTTGTTACAAAAACATCGCCACCTATCAAATCATCATATTTGAAAAGGTCTTCTCGGTGATTTATTCTTAGCAAAATCGCCCTTGCTACATCAATTGCTGCACCACCACCAATGCCAATGATACAATCTCGATGTGTGCCATAATAGGCTTCATCGCCTTTATAAACATCTGACTTTACAGGGTTTTTATGAATATCACAAAAAACCTCGTTGCTGATGCCTTTTGCTTGTAAATCTTGCACAATTTGCTTGAAAAAGGGCAAATTGGCTACATTTGGGTCAGTTACAACCAAAGGTTTTGAAAGGTTATTTTCTTTCAAATAGGCTGAAAGTTCAGAAACTACGCCTGCACCGAATCGGATTTTTGTGGGGAAATTGAATTGGGAAATCACGTTGAATTTGTTTGATTAATGCTTGAATAAAATTTATGCCAACAATATATCGGTAGGTATTCCCAGATTTTTGTGTAAAACTCTCATTAAATTTGCTGTAAGTGGTTTTTGCTTATTCAAAATTTGTGATACATAACTTTTTGAACCAATCCAGGGCACTAAATCTTTTGATTTTAAACCTTTTTCTTCCATTGATAATTTTATTGCTTCAATTGGGTCTGGCGGTAAAACTGGGTAAACCCTATCTTCATATTCTTTGACCAAAAGTACCAAAAGTTCTAACTCATCACCTTCCGTTGAATTAGGTTTTGCATCAAAAATGACATCTAATCTTTCTAATGCTTTTTCGTAATCGGTATCATTTTTAATAATTTTGTTCATTTTCTTTTTTATTTTTGGTCAAAATCAACTATTTCAGCATTTATTCTATCGTACTCTTTGTTTGTACCAAACCATTTAATCAATACGTTTTTGTAGGTAAAATTTATTCTTATAATCAAACGATATTTATTGCCACAAATATTAAAAATCACTCTATTATCTGCAATCAACGAAGCATTGGCGTAAACTTCCTTCAATTCATTGATATTTTTAAAGTCAGCACTTTTAAACTCATAATACCATTTTCTCAAGGCATTTTTGGCTTCTGGATACTTTTCTGCATACTCATTTAAGGTTTTGTTTTTGATAACATTAAACATTTGCGAAAGATTTTAGTTTACTAATTGTAAACATTTGTAGGTGAAATTTCGTTCATTTTGCTCAAAAATATTTTTTCTCACAGAATATAAAACAAAAAACCACGAATCCAACAAAATTTCATTGCTCAATTCATGGTTTTTTACTTTTTATCAATTATAAAATCAATCTCTTCTGCCCAAATACATGCTCAAATAATAAAGTAAGTTGGCTACTGCACCTGCTGCTGCAACAACATAAGTCAAAGCTGCCCATTTGAGAGCGTCTTTTGCCATGTCATGCTCGCCTGTCGTTACAACGTTTTTCAACTCCATCCATTTCAAGGCACGGTTGCTGGCATCGTATTCTACTGGCAATGTAATGAGCGAAAACAAGGCGATTGCAGCATTTGCCAAAATCAAAGCCAACAAAACTGTTTGTGCCATAGCTGTATTTCGTGAGAAAATATAGCCCATAAACATAAAACCAAACATATAAAATAGATTCATGCCTTTGGTGGCGATATTGACAACTGGCACGAGCGACGAACGCATTTTGAGTGGTGCATAAGCAACCGAATGTTGTACGGCATGTCCACATTCGTGGGCTGCTACTGCCGCCGAAGCTGCACTATTGCCTGTATAAACATCATAACTCAAATTAACGGTTTTGCTAATTGGGTCATAATGATCAGTCAATTGACCTTCAACTTGAATGATACGGACATCATAAATACCGTTGTCGTGAAGCATTTTTTGGGCAATTTCTGCACCAGTTAAGCCATTTCGTAGGGCAACTTGTGAGTATTTTTCAAATTTGTTTTTTAAACGTCTTGATACCAACATTCCGAGTAGCATAAAGACAATACTGATAACGAAAATCATAGGTTTTTCTTAAATTTAATGAGTGAGTTTGTAATTTGTGAATGAGTGATTTGTGATTTTGTGAATGAGTGATTTGTGATAAGTGATTATTAATGCTAAAAAAATCACTCATTCGCTCAATTACCAAATCACTCAATTCCCCACCCAATCACTCAATATTTTTTATCTTTTCTATAATTGAGCTTGTCGAATAACCTTTTACTAATGAAATGGTTTTTACTTCGCCCCCATGACTGATAACAAAATCTGCACCAATAATGTTCGCAATAGTATAATCATCTCCTTTGACTAAAATATTTGGACATAGTAACTCGATTAACTCTTTGGGTGTTTCTTCGTCAAACAAAGTTACGGCATCAATAAAACTCATGGCAGCCATCATTCTGGCACGTGCATATTCGTTAATCACAGGGCGGCTTTCGCCTTTCAGGCGTTGCACAGAGGCATCGGTATTTAGTCCAAGTACAAGTTTATCGCCCAAATTACGAGCTTTTTCTAAATAATCGATATGCCCAAGATGAACAATGTCGAAGCAACCATTTGTAAAAACGATTTTTTTGCCTTCTTGTTGCCAAACTTCGACTTGTTTTTTTGTGTCTTCTCGGCTAAGTATTTTTGTTGAGGTCATTGTTTTAGGGCTTAGGTTTTAGGAATTAGGTTTTAGGACGGGGTCGCTCGTACGATTTGCAATTAGAGTTTAGGTGAATTGGCTAATTAGGGTTTTTCTTTTAAGAATCGCAGTTTAGCTAATTCCTAAAACCTAATTCCTATGTTCTCTTTTCGGTAAAACCAATGTCAATAAAAAGGCGATTATTCCAAAAAGTGCTACAAAAAACATTCCCATCATGGCGTGCAAAAATGTAGCTAAAGTGATGCCGTCTTGCTCCGAAAATCCGTACAAAACTACAATGCTTCCAACCAAAAAATGATAGCTCCCGATGCCTCCTTGCGTAGGTGCTGCCATGCCGATTGACCCCATCACAAAGATAGTAAGTGCAGCCAAAGGCGAAAGATTGGCTGTTTGTGGCAAAGCAAAGCAAAGTACATAAGACATGACGTAATATAAGCTCCAAATAAGAATAGTATGAAAGATAAATGCCGAAGGGTTTTTAAGATTTTTAACACTTAAAAATCCGTCCGAAAATCCTGCTAAAATCTTACTAACTTTCTGATAGACAGGTATTTGCGAGATTTTTTCTTTATTTTTCTTGAATAAAAAATAAGCGATTGCAAGCAAGGAAATTCCTGCAAAAGCATAGCCTCCAAGTAGCAATGGGTTCTTGAATTTTTCGCCAAAAAATTGAAAAAAGAAGTCTTTCAGGCGGTCAAATTCAAGAATAAAATTCAAAAAAATCAATAATAAAAGTACAATTACATCAAAAATTCGTTCGGCAATTACTGCCCCAAAAGACTTTTCAAAAGGAATATTTTCGAGTTTATTAAGTGAACCACAACGGGCAACTTCTCCTGCTCTTGGAAAAACTAAATTTGCTCCATAACCAACCAAAACCGCCAGCATTGTACGAAAAACCGAAGGCTTGTAACCCATCGGTTCGAGCATCAAAACCCAACGATAGGCACGACTCCAATGAGCCACCAAAGCCAAAATTCCAGACAACATCACCCAACGATAATCTGCTTGTTTTATTTTTTCCCAAAGGGTATTTAGGTCAATATCTTTGAAGGTAAACCATAATAAAATGGCTGCAACGGCAAGCGAAATAATGTATTGGAGGGCTTTTTTCATTCGTTTTTTTGAGGTAATTACCTTTGTTTTTCATACCCCGATTCTGGAGAATCGTGCCACATTACTTTATGACAAGGTTATTTTCGTCGGGAAAAACGACCATTGGTTTGTGGGTTTTTGCTTCTTCGGGAGTCATCCAGCCATAAGTAATAATGATTACGATATCGCCAACTTCGGCTTTTCTGGCAGCTGCTCCATTAAGGCAAACAATGCCAGAGCCACGTTTTCCTTTGATAGCATAAGTTTCCAAACGCTCGCCATTGTTATTATTGACTACTTGTACTCGCTCGTTTTCTACGATTCCTGCGGCATCGAGTAGGTCTTCATCAATCGTGATGCTGCCTACATAGTTGAGTTCGGCTTGTGTTACCTTCACTCTGTGGATTTTTGATTTAAAAATATTAATTAACATCGTAAATGGATTTGATGATTTGGCAATTTGATGATTTGGAGATAATTTTATTTGGAGATAAAATGCTGATAATCAGGTGATTAAACTTTGCATTTTCAAATCTTCAAATCATCAACTCTTCAAATTAGGTTTTGTTTTTTTGCAAAATTATGAAATTACTTGTGAAAGAAACATTTAGCTTGATAATAAAATTCAGAATTGAAGTTTTCCAACAAAAAAATAACCTCGCTGAAATCTTGTCCAACGAGGTATTTACATTATTAGTGGTTAGATTAAAAATCTTTTAGTGATTACGAGATGTTGTATTATTTTAATATTTGTGCTAAAATACTCTCTTCAATTACTCGAAAGAGAATCTAATAATCTTCCCCATTTTTGCTTGATTCTTTCAGAAAGGCAAATATTTTGGGTTTTATGTTCTTTATTTGATGCAATTCTTTCAGATTCAGCTTTTTGGATGTGTTCTTTTATTTTATAGTCAATTTGCATTTTTCTCAGAACTTCACGAGCAACTTCCTTTTCCAATTCTTTGTCCATTATCATATCAGCCTCAAAATCAGCTTTATCATTTGCTGATAAACGATTGGCTACATAATCTGTTATTCTCTCATTCAATGTTACTGTTTCCATTTAATTATTTTTTAAAAAATTACACAAAAGTTTCACGCAACATGGTTTTTGACCATATCAAAATTGTACAGTTTTTTTTAATTTTAAAGTGGAAGGTATTCTTTTGTAGGTTACTTTTTGGAATTATAAAAATGTAGAGTTGTTTGTCAAGCTATATTGTTTTTAATCTTCATTTTTAGTTTTGTTATTTTGACTATAACGAATAAATAAAGTAACAAGCCAAATATAATTTGGTTCAAATTTCTTTATTATATGATGCATATTCTTTAAAAAATACAAATATATTTTAAAAAAGGGCAGAAATTCATTGTTACACGAAGAAATTAACTAATCTATTTCACCAATTGCCAAGTAGCATTATACGCCCCGAAGCAACCAAAACCACCATTGACATTGGTGTATAAAAGGATAGGTTCGGCAAATGGATTATTATTGTCTCTTTGTCTTCGCAGAGAAGCATGGTAATAAAAATAACTTGGGTCAGTTTGCAATAAAGCAACGGTTATTCTTCTTAATGAAATATTTGCCTGATTTTGATTTCCACCTCCAGTACCTCCGCCACCTTGTGGTCTTGCCTGATAAACGCCTGTCAAAGAAATCAATTCTCCGTCCGTACCTTTATCATCAATCGTTCGGAAATCAACAATTGGAGAGCTTATGGTATTTACACCATTATTACTTTTACTATTTACTTCAAAAACACCAATTCCTCTATAAAAATTAGCGATTCCTGCCTTATCTTGCCAAATAAGTTTGACACTATATTCCGTATTTGTGCTTGTATTTCCTCCTCGGCTGTCAGTAACTTTTGCCGAATCAAGCTTTATATCTTTAATTCCTGCACTTATTGGCACAGTCGTGGTGGCATTTATTTTTCGTCCATCGGGCGTACTGACTTCAATTGTATAAGTTTTTCCTGCAATAATTGGCAATGCCGAAGGCAAAGCTCGGTAATACGCATTGCTCGCACTGTAAACCAAATTGATGGTTTTTGTGCCGTCCGAAAGTTTGATTGTGGCATTGGTAATATCATCTCTGATACCTCCTGTCGAGCCAATCAGCACTTTTGTTTCGGTAACTTTTGCTGCCAAAACAGTGTCTTGTGGCGAAATAAAGCAAGCAACCACCAACTTAGAATCGGTCTGTGGCAAAACAGATGGGTCAATCTCTTTCACCAAACTTTTGCAAGAAAATATTGCTAATTGACTGATTATCAGGAGGATAGTCAATTTTGAAGCGGTTCGCCGCCCGTTCTCAAATGTATGAATGAAAGAATGAATATTTTTTCTTGAATTTTTCATGTATAAAAAATCCCCCTTTAGGGGCTGGGGGTTTAAAACTTAAAATTATAACTAAACGATGGCACAATCGGGAAAATAGAATATCGCTCCAAAACAGTAACCGATTCATTATTTGTGTTAATTTTGGTATTGAGTTGATAGAAAAAAGGATTTTTGCGATTATAGGCATTATAAAGGCTAATCTCCCAAGTTCGCTCGTGGCGACGTTTCTTTTTATGAAACTGCACGCCCACATCTAAGCGATGATAAGGCTCGGCACGAAAGGCATTTTTCTCGCCATATTCCTGCACAGCACGCCCCTGAAAGAGCCTGTTGGCAGATGTAGGAACGGTAGGATTATTGCCATTATTATTATTTCTGCCACTACTTGTATTGAAATTGCTATAACCATTATACCTCGAAAGCGGCACTGTGAGGGCATTTCCTGTACCATAAACCCAAACTGCCGACACCGTAATATTTGGTTTTATATCATAAATTCCAACCAAAGAAATATCATGTCGGCGGTCGTAACGAGGATAAAATTCTTTGCCAAAATTAAGTTCAGCAAATTGCCATTTTGTCCAAGAAAGTGTGTAACCTGCCCAACCAGAGAATTTTCCGACCTTTTTCTGTAGTAAAAATTCTGTGCCGTACGACCAACCTTTTCCAGCCGTAACGTTGTCTTCCCAACGCACTTTTGTAGCACCAGTTGGGTCATTGAAAAGCAAAAAACTTGCTCCCTCCTTATAATTAATAAGATTCGACATCGTTTTGTAATATCCTTCGATGGTCAAAGTCAAGCCTTTTTTATCAAAATCTTTGGCAAAACCTGCCGCAATTTGCTGCGATTGTTGGGGAGCGATTTTGTCGGTCGTTGGCACCCACAAATCTGTCGGTAAACCCAAGCCCGTATTTGTGAGTAAATGCACATATTGATTCATCAAGGCGTACGAGGCTTTGAAAGCAAGCGAATTACTCAATTTTAGAGCTGCCGAAAAACGTGGTTCGGGACGAAGATAATCTGCTCCTGAAACATGGTAATTGCTTAATCTAATGCCCAAATTCATCTTCAAACGCTCGATGGGTTGCCACACATCTTCGGCATAAATGCCCGACTCAATGACATCAATATTATCAATTTTTGTTTCATATTTAGCAATATCTGAATCTTGCAAAACGACCGCACTTGGCGTAAAACGATGAGCAATTGACTGAATTCCGAACTTTATGGCGTGTTTTGTATTAGGAAAGTAGTCAAAATCGTACTTCAAAGAATAATCTCGAATGCCCGAATCGTACTGTAATTTAAAAACCGAAGGCAATTCTGTTACGATATCAACTGCATTTTGAGTTGAATTAATATTAAATTTATAACGGCTATAAATGAGCGATAAATTGCCAAAAAGTTTTTGTGTGAAAAGATGATTCCAGCGTAAAGTGGCAGTTTCGTTGCCCCAATTTATGCCATTTTGTGAAGTGCTTGTTGGGCTTACGGTATTGGTATTAAATTTATCTTTTCCAAAATAACCACTCAAATAAACTTTGTCTTTCTTTCCAATTTCGTAGTTTATTTTGGCATTTAAGTCATAAAAATAATAGCCCCCAGTAGTTTTTTCAATTTGGTCTTTTTGTGAGGCTTTGATTAAAGGAGCTGCAATTACATCTAAATAAGTTCGGCGAGCAGAAATCAAAAATGATGAGCGAACATTTTTCTTTTTGTTAAATCTTATTGGACCTTCCAAAGTCAATCTCGACGAAATCAAGCCGATTCCGCCCTCTCCTGTTAGTTTTTCTTTGTTTCCTTCCTTCATATTCATTTCGATTACTGACGAAAGTCGCCCACCAAATCTTGCAGGAAAACCGCCTTTGGTGAGTTCAACGCTTTTCAAAGCATCGCCATTAAAAACCGAGAAAAAACCAAAAAGATGGTTGGCATTATAAACAATTGCATCGTCCAAAATGATTAGATTTTGGTCAGGACCACCGCCACGCACATAAATTCCTGTTTGACCTTCCGAGCCTTTTTGCACGCCCGGCATTAGCTGAAGCACTCGTAAAACGTCTTTTTCGCCCAAAAACGCAGGAATTTTCTTGATTTGATTAATCGGAATTTCGATTTTGCTCATTTGCACCGATTCACTCACTCGCTCCTCTTGGCGTTTGGACGACACCACCACTTCTTGCAATTGATTGGACGAAGCCAATGTAATATTGATTTCCAAGTTTTTGTTTAAAACCACTTTCCTGACAACCCTTTCGTAGCCCACAAACGAGTAAACCAGCGTAAGGGAATCTTGTGCAGGAATCGTGAGCGAATAAAAACCATAGGTGTTCGACGCTGTACCAAAATTGGTCGTTGGCACATATACATTCACGCCTATGAGTTGCTCTTGGCTACCTTTTTCTCGCACAAAACCACTGATAGTAAATGATTTTTGGGCAAAAATATTGGCAGAAAAGGTTGAAATTAAAAGTAGAATTAAGGGTATTTTTTTAAGCATTGGGTAGTTTTTTTGTGAAAATCGACATACATATTAATATAACGTAAATTGAGGTAAAATAGTGGGGTGGGGTATTCAAGGAAACAAAATTATGTATACTTTATTTAATTCTCTTTTCATAATACTATATTTGTTATATTAATTTTATTGAAAAATGATAGTACAAAAAATAAAAAATAATTTGAGTTACAGTTGCGGTACAAGCAATAAACCATTGCTCGGCATTACAATTGGCGAGCTTTTAGATGAAATTTCAGAGCAATTTCCTGAAAATGAAGCACTTATTTCTATTCATCAAAAGGTACGATTTACTTACAAAACCTTCAACGAACTTGTTAATCAATGTGCCAAAGCATTTGTAGCAATTGGTGTTCAGAAAGGAGATAGAGTAGGAATTTGGTCACCAAATCGCTACGAATGGACGGTTGTGCAGTTTGCTACTGCCAAAATCGGGGCAATTTTAGTCAATATCAATCCAAGTTATCGCCTCAACGAATTAGAATACGTACTCAATCAATCGGGCTGTAAGGTTTTGGTAACTGCCGAAAAATTCAAAATGGCTGATTTTACGGCAATGCTCTATGAATTAGCTCCAGAAATCAATGCTTGCGAAATAGAAAATCTAATTTTGACAAAACTTTCTCACCTAAAAACCATAATTCAATTAGGAGAAAGTAATTTGAAAGGAATGTTATCTTGGAAAGATTTTTTAGAAAAATCAAAGCCTATTACTACTGAGAATTTAAAGCAAATTCAAGAAAATCTTTCAGCCGACGACCCTATCAATATTCAATATACAAGTGGCACGACGGGCTTTCCGAAAGGAGCAACTTTGAGCCATCATAATATTCTGAATAATGGCTATTTTGTAGCAGAATTGATGAATTTTACCGAAAAAGATAGGTTGGTTATTCCTGTCCCTCTATATCATTGCTTTGGAATGGTGATGGGGAATTTGGGTTGCGTTTCGCATGGAGCAACCATTATTTACCCAAGCGAAGGTTTTGAACCACAAACAACTTTGCAAGCTGTCGAAACAGAAAAAGCAACGGCACTTTTTGGCGTACCTACCATGTTTATTGCCGAATTAGACTTGCCTAATTTTGATAAATTCGACCTTACTTCCTTGCGAACTGGCATCATGGCTGGCTCGCCTTGCCCTATTGAAGTTATGAAAAAAGTGCAGAGCTTGATGCACATTTCGGAGATGGAAATTGCTTATGGCATGACCGAAACGAGTCCTGTTAGTACCCAAACTCGTGTCGGCACGCCCTTAGAAAAACAAGTAAGTACGGTAGGAAAAGTACACCCTCATCTTGAAATCAAAATCATTGACCCTGTGAGTGGTTTTGTTGTAAAAAGAGGCGAATCAGGTGAGTTTTGTACACGTGGATATAGTGTAATGCTCGAATATTGGAACAATGAAAATGCCACCAAAAGTGCCATTGACAAGGCAAAATGGATGCACACAGGCGATTTGGCTATCATGGACGAAGAAGGTTATGTGAAAATCGTAGGACGAATCAAAGACATGATTTTGAGAGGTGGCGAAAATGTTTATCCTCGTGAAATTGAGGAATTTTTGTTTACTCACCCAAAAATCAGTGATGTGCAAGTGATAGGTGTTCCGCATGAAAAATATGGTGAGGCAGTGATGGCTTGGGTGAAATTGAAAGAGGGCGAAACGGCAATAATTTCTGAAATTCAAGATTTTTGTAAGAACCAAATTGCTCATTTTAAAATACCTCAATATGTCAAATTTACTGATGGTTTTCCTATGACTGTTACAGGCAAAATCCGCAAAATTGAGATGCGAGAAATAAGTATAAAAGAGTTAAATCTGGAAAAAATAGCACAAATAAAAACGGCTTGATGACCATTCAAGAATCAGAAAGGCTTAAATAACAATCATTTAGGTTTTCTTTGTTTGAAAAATGTTCTATTTTTGCATCAAAGTATTAATCAATTACCTAAAATTTCTAAAAGTATCATGACAGAGAACGAAAAAAGTGTAACCGATAAAGCAAGCGAAATGGCTGGACAAGCAGCAAGTGCAGCTACTGAAAAATTTGCAGATTTGAAAGCTGATGCTACCGAAGCCCTTGATGGCTTGAAAGCAAAAGCCTCAGAATATGTAAGTGAAGAAAAAATCACCGAAATGAAAGCTCAGGCTACCGAAAAATTTGATGATTTGAAAGAAGATGCAGCCGAAGCAGTAGAAGCAGCCAAAGCAAAAGCACAAGAATTTGCAGCAGAAGCATCAGCAACTGTTGATAATTTGAAGGCAAAAGCAACCGAATTTATGAAAAGCGAAAACGTGGAAGCAATGAAAGCCGAAGCTGCCGAAAAATTTGATGATTTGAAAGAAGACGCAGCAGCAGCGGCGGCGGCAGCCTCAGCAAAAGCTCAAGAATTAGCAGCCGAAGCAAGCGAAACTGTTACCGAAGTAGCTCAAAAAGCCAAAGGTTTTTTCAGTAGATTGTTTGGAGGAAAATAATTCGAATAGAAGTTTTTTAGAAAAGGGATTTATAAATTTTTCGGATTTATAGATTCCTTTTTTTGTGTCAGAAAAAGTCAAATTTCAATGTCTTTGACCAATTTCAGAAGTATTTTCTTTTGCATTGTGCTGTCTTCTGATTTGTCATAAATGGTAAGAAAATAAATATCAATGCCCTCTTCAGTTTGATTGACCAAATAAGTTATTAGCCTAAAACCTCCACTTTTACCCCCACCTTTGCTTTCAACAGTAAGGCGAATTTTGTAAAGTCCCGAACCTAAAGATTCGCCAAGTTGGGGTGTTTCTAATAATTTTGCTTCTAAATTATCAATATCATTTTCAAGCGAATGAAATTTTTTAGCCAATCGTTTATAACAAGAATCGAAACGAGGTGTAGTGAGAATCTTATTTTTAATTCGCCATTTCTCGTTTTAAGTCTTGGAATGTTTTGCGAGGAAGTTTCCCCTCACGAATAAGTTTAACTTCTCGCAAACCTTGTGCTATTTGTTCAATTAAAGGTGTTTTTTCCTCATCTTCACTAATAATCAGGGTTTTTAGCTCTTTTTGTATGCCCTTGGGCAATACTTTATATTGCTGATATAAAACTTGTGCTGTACTCATGATTTTGAAATTAATTTTTAATTTTCAAATATAACGGTTTTTTAAATTATAAATTTAATTCCTACAAAAAAGGCGTGTACAATTCATGAAATAACAATTTGAGAAATCGCTCAAAAATGCCCAATTGTCGAGTGCATAAGTTAGACTGACGATTTATTATTTGTCGAATCAAAGTTTTTGCCATATTTACTTCGTTTTTTACAATTTACAAACTCCAGATCTATGAATTATCAATTCTTGAAAGATTGCACAAAGAAAATTACGTGCAAATCTTTACTTTTTATCTTCTTGTTTTCAACTTCACTTATTTCTTTTGCACAAACTCCTGACGAAACTCGCTTTACAAAAGTAGTTTTGGGAGATAAACTCGACGAGCCAATGGAAATGGCTTTGCTAAAAGATGGCAGAGTGCTTTTCATCGAACGCAAAGGTGCTTTGAAGCAATATGACCCAACTACTGGAGCAATCAAAACTTTGGCAACAATTCCTGTAAACATGAAATATACTAATGCAAAAGGTGTAAAACGTGAGGCAGAAGAAGGCTTAATGGGACTTATTCATGACCCAAATTTTGAGCAAAATCATTGGATTTATATGTATTATGCAGATATTGACGTAAATCAACACGTGCTGGCTCGTTGGGAATTGCGTGGCGAAGAATTAGTCGCAAGTTCAAAGAAAATCATACTTAATGTGCCTACACAGCGTGAAGAATGTTGTCATACAGGCGGCGGAATGGTGTTTGACAAAGCAGGAAATCTGTATTTGACCGTTGGAAATAATACTTCAAATAGTGGAACAATCGGCTACGCAAATCTTGACGAAAGAAAAGGTTGGGAATATTGGGACGACCAACGTGGTGCAGGAAATACCAATAGTTTGACAGGAAAAATCTTGAGAATAAAACCCGAAGCCGATGCTACTTATACAATTCCAAAAGGAAATTTGTACGAAACTTTTCCCAATAATGGTGATGGATTAGTTAAAAAAGAAATTTATACGATGGGGCATCGCAACCCTTGGCGACCTACCATTGACAGCAAAACTGGCTTTTTGTATTGGGGCGAAGTTGGTCCCGATGCCTCTGTCGATGGCGAGCAAGGTCCAAGAGGTTATGACGAATTCAATCAAGCTCGCAAGGCAAGTAACTTTGGCTGGCCTTATTTCATTGGTGATAACAAAGCTTATACCGACTGGGATTTTGAAACAAAAAAACCACGCCCAGATTCAAAATATGACCCTGCAAAACCTATCAACGATTCACCAAATAATACTGGTCTGAAAGAACTTCCGCCTGCAACAAAAGCCTTTATTTATTATCCTTATGGCATTTCAGAAGAGTTTCCTTTGGTTGGAAGTTCTGGGCGTAGTGCTACGGGCGGACCTGTTTTTCACAAGTCAGATTTTCCAATTGGAAAGAGAGTTTTTCCCGATTATTACGAAGGAAAATGGTTAATCGTAGAGTTTATGCGTGGTTGGATTATGTCGGTAACAATGGACGAAAAAGGCGACTATAAATCAATGGAGCGTTTTATGCCAAACACTGATTTTGGTAGTGCAATAGACATGGATTTTGCTCCCGATGGAGATTTGTATGTGCTTGAATATGGCTCGGCATGGTTTAGAGGAAACGACAATGCAAGACTCGTAAAAGTAGAATATAATGGTGGAAATCGTACGCCAAAAGTAGTGGCTTCGGCAGATAATTTGACAGGTGCTGTGCCAATGAAAGTTAATTTTTCTTCAAAAGGAAGTGTTGATTTTGACGGTGATAAATTGACTTATTTATGGGAAGTTAAGGGCAAATCGGGCAAGCGAGTTTTCAAAACCGAAAATCCAACCGTAACTTTTGACAAAGCAGGAACTTACGAAGTTTCACTAACAGTAAAAGATGGCAAAGGCGAAGAAAATACCGATTATTTGGAAGTAAAAGTAGGTAATGATGCCCCAGCGGTAGCTTTTAACATCAAAAAAGGAAACAAAACTTTTTATTTCCCGAATAAACCAATCGAATATGAAGTAAGTGTTGCCGACAAAGAAGATGGCAATTTGGCTAATGGAAAAATCAAGCCTGAGCAAGTGGCAGTGAGTATTGACTACATTCCTGTGGGCTATGACAAAATCGAGGCTTCGCAAAATCACCGTGGCGTTGATGCCGCAGCTTTTGCTTCGGTAAGTGAAAGAATGATTAACAAAAATGACTGCAAATCGTGTCATCTTCTTGACAAGAAATCTGTCGGACCAAGCTACCAAGATATTGCCAATAAATATAAAGGAGATACAAAAGCAGTAGAAAATCTTTCAAAAAAGGTAATTAATGGTGGCGGTGGAGTTTGGGGAAGCGAACACGCTATGGCAGCTCACCCTCAAATCTCACAAGCCGAAGCCAATATTTTGGTAGGTTATATTTTGGATATTAATGAGCCAAAAGTAGCCAAATCGTTGCCAACACAAGGTAGTTATTCAACGAAAATTCCAGAAGGACAAAAAGCAAGTGGCTCGTACATTTTGCGTGCAGCTTACAAAGACAAAGGCACAAAAACGATGCAATCCTTGGCAACTGAAGATGTAATTGTGCTTAGAAGTACCAGCCTAAACCCCGAACTTGCCGACAAATCGAAAGGAACTCAATTGGTTATTACACCTGGTCGCTCATTTTCGATGGTGGGAAATGATTCTTATTTAGGCTATAAAAATATTGACCTAAATGGCATTTCTGAAATCGAAATTTCGGCACAGGCACAAACAAGAGTTGGTGCAACAGGCGGTGTTTATGAGGTAAGGTTAGATTCTCCAACAGGTACTTTGCTCGGCACAAGTAATAAAATTGAACCAGCAGAAATGCGAATGGGACCTCCGCCAGCCGCTCCTGCCGCTACTCCTGCAAATGGTACAACTGCACCTGCGGCAGCAACCCCACCAGCAGACCCCGCTGCACGTCGAGGCATGGGCGGTAGTAAATTAAAGGTTGCGATTCCTTCCAATTCGGGTCAACATGATGTCTATTTAGTTTTCAAAAATAGTACAGCAAAAAGTACACAAATTATCATGTCGCTTTCGGGAATTGAGTTTAAAAGCGGGGAGTAAAATAATGAGATAATTTTTAAAAAATTATTCGCTCATTCTATCATTCGCTCATTCATCATTTATTTTATTCAACCCTAACATAATGATTTTACTTAAAAAAGTGCCTTTTTTATTAGTAATTGCCTTATTTATAAGCCTTTTTACTAATGCCCAAAAACTTTCATCTGGACCACAAGTGCTTACTTTTCACTCCGATGTTGATGATACTGAGCAGCCTTATGGTTTATATTTACCAAAAAATTATAACCCAAAAAAGAAATATCCTTTCGTAGTGATGCTTCATGGGGCAGGCTCAAATCACCGCTTGAGTTTGCGTCGAGTTTTTGGTAAAAGCAATGTACAAGGCGAGTCAGATGTGGAAGCAAGTCGCTATTTTCCTGAGTGGAAAGATGTCAATTATATCGTCGTTTCGTCATTTGCTCGTGGCACAATGGGCTATCAAGGCGTGGTCGAAAAAGATGTAATGGATATGATAGCCGACGCAAAAAAACGCTTTTCGATAGACGAAGACAGAACCTATCTCACAGGACTTTCGATGGGCGGAGGTGGCACCATGTGGATAGGCTTGAGTCGTCCCGATATGTGGGCTGCAATTGCTCCAGTTTGTCCAGCACCGCCACAAGGAACGCTCGAATTAGTGCCAAATGCACTCAATTTTCCTGTATATTTCTTTCAAGGTGATAAAGACCAAGCTGTAAATGTAGATTCTACTCGAAAATGGGTGAAAAGATTGAAAGATATTGGCACAAAAGTAGAATATACCGAGTATCCGGGCGTAAATCATAATAGTTGGGAAAATGCCTATAAAGATGGGTTCATTTTTGAATGGTTTTCAAAATTCAAGCGAAATGCGTTTCCTGAAAGAGTGCGTTTTTCGGCAAGTCAGCACAAGCATAATAAGGCATATTGGGTAACATTCGACGAATTTACAGTTGGAAAAACCGCATCGATTGATGCCAAATTTACTTCAAAAAATCATATTGAAATCTCAACGCTCGGTTCGAGTTTGACAACTTTTACTTTGAATTTGGAGAATCACCCAAAATTCAAAAAAGATGCTCCTTTGGAAGTAACAATTGATGGAAAAAGCATCACTGCACAAGGAAATTCGAACGTTTCTTTTTCAAAAAACTCAGGCTCGTGGGCAGAAGGTGCTTTCACACAAGCAGAATTATCTAAAAAAGTAGGAGCAGAAGGTCCGATGAATGAAGCGATTGCCGACCGTCATATTTATGTGTATGGTACAGCGGGAAACCCTTCGGCAGATGAATTGACAAAGCGTAGAAACGATGCCCAAAAAGCAGCCGAATGGTCAATTTATCGTGGCGATTTTTTAGGAAGAGTTATGGTTTTTCCAAGAACATTGAGCGACAAAGAAGTCCGTCCAAGTGATATCGAATCTTCAAATTTGATACTTTTTGGCACAAAAGAAACCAATACTTTGATTGCTAAATTTGCCGATAAATTGCCAATGGAATTGAATCAAAATTCTACAGAATATGGTCTTTCTTATACTTTCCCTGTAGGAAATCATTACGTTTTGGTAAATTCTGGCTTACCTTGGTGGACTGTCGCTGATGCTCCAAATGGACCAGTTACCAGACAAGGTTCTCCAGTGGCGATGAACGCCTTAAATAGATTTCAAGATTTTGTACTTTTCAAAGGAAGCATGACTAACATTATTTCGGGTGGAAGATTCGATAATAATTGGAAATTACCAAGTGCAGAAGCAGACAAAATGAAAAGTACGGGAGTGGTTTCAATAAAATAATTTGTCCATAGTCAAAAAATATTTGATACAAAACAATGCAAAATAGAAGAGATTTTCTGAAAAATTCAGGTGCTTTGGCACTCAGTGGTTTACTTTTACCAAACTTTGCCGACGCATTTTCGGAGGCAAAAAAAGTTAAGAATTACGGCGTACAATTATTTACCACCATGTCGGTTATTGACAAAGATGTAGAAGGCACTTTAAAGCAAATTGCAGCAATTGGTTATAAAGAAATTGAGTCGGCATTTAGCATGAAAGGTGGGTATTATGGCATGAAACCAAAGGAATTTGCCAAACTTGTGAGCGATTTGGGTATGTCGTGGCAAGCACACCACGTAAGTGGAGCTCCATTTAGAAGACCTACTGGAGCAACCCCACCACCTGCGGCTGATGGAAAAGCTGCATCAGCTCGACCTGCAATGCCTGCCATGAAATCTTTGCTAAATGATACCCAACAAATTGTTGATGAAGCTGCCGAAGGTGGCGTAAAATACTTGGTTTGTGCCAGTATTCCTGTCAATAAAATGGAGGAAATAAAAATGTCGCTTGAAATTCTTCAAAAAGCGGCAGAAGCAGCAAAAAAAGCAGGTCTTACATTTGTGTATCATAACCATACCGCCGAATTTGAGGCAGTTGAAGGTCAATTGCCATTCGACATGATGGCTTCTCAAATCAGTGCCGATTTGCTTAAATTTGAACTCGACCTTGCTTGGGCAACCAAAGCAGGTGTAAATATTCCAGAATTATTCAAAAAACATCCTGGTCGTTTCCCTCTTTTCCATGTAAAAGATTTGAATAAAGAACAAAAGCCAGTAGAAGTTGGTACAGGTTATATTGATTTTAAGCCTATTTTTGCAGCAGCCAAAACTGCTGGCGTGAAGCACTTTTTCATTGAGCAAGATGGAGCTCCATCTCCCGTTGATAATCTTAGAACGAGCTTCAATAACTTGAAGAAAATAATGAGTTAATAGGAAGTGGAAACATTGCTTTCCACTTTTTTGAGTAAAAAAATAATAAAAGGGCGAATTTACGAGAGTAGATTTGCCCTTAATTGTTTGATTATCAATGACTTATAAATTTAATTCCTTTGACTCTTCTTGTTCCCTCAGATAGCTAAGATGGCAGCCTAAAAAAATTATACTTTTTTGTTTGCTTTTATCTTAGCTATCTGAGGGAACGAACTATTTACCAAATACCTTTTTTTATTCTCGGCTTTTTTGTTTTTTTGTATTAAAACTAAGCTGAAATAATGAAAAAAACAGAGGAAATATTGATGTTGGAGAAACAGTTGGGAATTAAGATTGGGGAGGATAAATATAAAATTGAAGATGGACGAGTTGTTGAGCTTGATTTAACTAAAAATCAACTCAGCGATATTTCTCCCTTAGCCAATTTAGTTAATTTAAGGGTACTTGATTTAGATCTAAATGAAATCAGCGATATTTCTCTTTTAGCCAATTTAGTTAATTTAAGTGTACTTAATTTAGGTAATAATCAACTCAGCGATATCCCTGAAATTTTTGTTAAACAAATAAAATTAGATTATTCATTAGATAACTTTGCAAATAATATACATATAGGACAAAATCCACTTCTTCCCGAAATCAACCAAGCCATCAAAAGCAATGGTCGTGAAGGCTTATTAGCCTATTACGATAACCTAAAAAAAGGCAAGAAACCTTTCAATGAAGCTAAATTAATATTTTTGGGCGAACCCGATGCAGGAAAAACAAGCCTTATGCGATACTTGCTCAACAAACCCTTCGACAATAATAAATCAGTAACTCGTGGTGTAAATTTGGAGCAATGGAAAATCAAAGAAACTTGGAAAAATAAAGAAGAAGATTATCGCATCAATTTTTGGGACTTTGGTGGGCAGGAAATCCAGCAATCTATTCACCAATTTTTCTTAACCGAAGGAACTTTATACATCATTGTTTTAGATGCTATCAAAGATGGACAACCCGACAAATATTTGTCGTACCTCAATAATTACGCCCCTGATTCACCTTTTATCATTGTCCTTAATAAAATTAAGGCACATCCGAGTGCAAAAATCACTACAAATCTACTTTCCGAAGATTATGCCAATCGCCTAAAAGGCATTTTTCGGGTTTCTATCAAGGCGGCTTCTCACGGAGAAAAACCTTTTGTAGAGGAAATGGAGGCCTTAGAAAAAACCATCCGAGCAACGCTCATGGATTTGCCTTATATTCATCAAGAAGTTCCCAAAAGTTATTTTGATGTGAAGCAAAATCTCGAAGAAAAATATACGAAAAAAATACCGTATTTGAGCAATGACACTTATTTGCAGATTTGTAAAGAAAATAACGTTGTAGCCAAAACCGAAGATGATTTACTGAAATACCTAAATTTGCTCGGCACAGTTCGTTTTTTTGACCGACCAAACCTTCGTAATCTTCAAATTCTGAACCCCGAATGGCTGACCGATGGTATTTATCGCATCATCACCCACGACCGTACCGCTCAATATTTGGGCAAAATCAAAAAGGCTGATTTACGGTATATGCTACAACCCGAAAGCCCCGAACAATATTACTACGAAGTTTCGCACTACGATTATATTATCGAAATGATGGAACAGTTCAAAGTAGCCTATTTCGACAAAACTGAAGAGGTTTTATATATTCCAGCAGCTTTTAGAGAAGACACGCCCGATGGACTTCGCCGAAATATCTATAAAAAAGATGCCCTGCATTATTATTTTCAGTACGATAATGGTCTGCCTTCGTTTCTGATTCATAGTTTTATTGTGCAGCGTTTTACCAATATTTTGCAAGAAAATTATTATTGGAATAAAGGTATTATTTTGCAAGAAGCTGCCAATGTTGAACCTTGCATAGCATTGGTCGAGCAAAACGACCGCCGCATTGATATTTGGCTACAAGGCAAGCATCGACAAGGCTATTTGGATATTTTAAGAGAAGATTTCAGAGGGATTCACCGCACCATGAAGAGCCTGGAAGTGAAAGAATACCTCGAAATAGAAGAAGGTATTACGGTAGAATATAACCATTTGGTAGGTTTGAAGCGAAGAGGAAAAACCGAGTATTCGACCGAAACTAAAGATTATCAAATCAATGATATTCTGAAAATAGTAGAAACACCAAAAAATATTAAGCAAATGGAAGAAGCAAAAAACGAAACGCATTATCATGGCAATATCATTAATCACGGTCAAATGTCGGGCTTAGGAACTGGTTCTAAAATTAAATTTGTCAATAATTATGCTCAAAACCCAAAATTAGAAGAGTTTCGAGAGTTATTGACCGAGTTAAAAATTGCAACGCAAGAAAACAGAGAATGGCAAAATAATTTTACAATGGCACTTCAAGAAGTCTATAATTTGGAAGATGCTACCAAGCCAAGTGAAATAAAAGCAGCAACAAGTACACTTACTACCATTTTTAACGAAGCTAAAAAAGTAAAAGATTGGGTAGGAATAGGTTTGCTTCCTGCCGAAATTGCTACCAAAGTCCCGAAAATGATTGAACTTTATCACCAGATTTTTCATTTATAAAGAATGAAACTAAGCATTGCGGACATAGAAAAGAGAGTCAGGCTGGGAGAAGATTCTCAACATCAATTCAAAGTGAAGGTTGAAAATGCCATTTCGTTAGCAGAGGAGTTAGTTGCTTTCTCGAATGCTAAAGGTGGCTATATTTTTATTGGTATTGATGATGAAAATGTAGTGCAAGGTATCAGCCAAGACGATATTAGAAAGCTGAATAATTTGGTTTCTAATGCTTGTAGCGAAAACATTGTTCCGCCTATTCATGTTACCACTGTTTTGGAAGAAATTGAAGGTAAAATAATTTTTATCATTGAAGTAGAAGAAGGTTTACAAAGACCGTATTGCACCAAACAAGGAAAATATTTGACCAAATCGGGTGCCGATAAACGTATTCTGTCACAAGCCGAATTGTCAAGGTTATTGCAAGAAAGTGGCTCATTTCATACCGAAGAGTTGCCAGTGAGAGGAGCAAACGTTGAAAAAGAATTAGATAAATCTACTTTCTATGTTTATTACGAAACACAATTTAAGCAAAATATTTTTGAGCAATTAGAACGCCAAAAAATCAACCTTGGGCAATTGCTCGAAAACTTGAAATTAGCTCATAATCAAGAACTTACACTGACAGGATTGTTGTTTTTTAGTAAAAATCCGCAGCTTTTTCAACCCACTTTCATCGTAAAAGCTGTTAGTTTTTATGGGAATGATATAACTGATACGAAATATTTATCAAGTGATGACATTACGGGTACATTAGAACGTCAATATCGTTTTTCGATGGATTTTCTAAAGTCCAATCTATTGAAAACACAGAATAAGCAAGGTTTTAATTCTCATGGTGAGTTAGAGATTTCAGAAATTGCCTTAGAAGAATTAATAATGAATGCCTTGATTCACAGAGATTATAGTCGAAATTCTCCGATAAGGTTATTTGTTTTTCAGAATCGTATCGAAATTATTAGTCCAGGAGTTTTACCTAATCATCTTACTACCGAAAACGTCAAGATGGGGGTTGCAGTTCCTCGAAATCCGATTATTACCAAATTTGCCAGCGAGTTATTGCCTTATCGTGGCATTGGTTCAGGTATTTTTAGAGCTTTACAATTACACCCCAATATTGAATTATATAATGAAATCGAAACACAACAATTCAAAGTTGTGATTCCACGAAGACAAAACCCATAGCAAAAAAAGCGAGCCCACCTACGCAGAATCGCTCTTAATTACTTGATTATCAATAACTTACAAATTCATTTTCTTCAATTCCTTCACAGCAAAATCTGCCGCACGAGCAGTCAATGCCATATAAGTGAGCGAAGGATTTACGCATGAAGCCGAGGTCATAGCTGCACCGTCTCTAAACCCTATTCCCCACCAATCCACGCAATTCTCCTCAATATTCTCACCCAACTATGTAGCAATCCTTGAAGGAGAAGTAGGGGTTTCTGAAAATTTTATTGGCACACCAACCAAATGAAATTTACCAATTTTTGGGCGTTCTCCTTCGATAATCTTTTATTGTTCAATCAGATGTGGGTCGCTTTTTAAATCATATCTCAAAACAATACTCAGAAGAGTAGAAATTTCTTGTTCGTCGTAAAAGAAAACGTTTTGGTCGTAAAAGTTTCTTTACTACTAACTTATCAACCACTTTTGCAAATAAATAAGCCCCCCAACAATCTTGGACGACTACGGGAGGCTTATCGTCTAATCTTTTAACAATTAAACAGTCAAATTTATGAAAAAAAATTGCAATTATCATTGCTATTCTCACATCAATTTTGTTTTTAAATTCTTGTGATAAAAATCAAGTATTAGAGGATGTTCAACAAGTTCAAAATGAAATAACTCTTGAATTACCAACTTTATTACCCTCAACATTAGTAAAAGAAAATGTTGAAAAAAATGGCAGAATTGGCTTAACAACTGAACAACAAACTTTAGCTATCCAGTATGAAGAAATTGCAAGACAGTTGGCACTCAATATGGATAATTTAGACATTAGAGAGTTTATTTCTTCGGAATCGAAAAAGATGTATCATGGAGATTATTATTTCCCATTGGCAGTAGCAAAAGAACAGAAAATCAAAGGTAAAACATTAAAGTCATTACTTGCGTCTAAAAATAAGAATGCAAGTCAAACAGAATCTGAGAATAGAATTGATGAAATAGTGTCAAATGACAGCAAAATAATTATCGGTGTTCCTATTGAAATTTTAAAATGGAATCCAAAAACACATAAACTTTTAGTTGCAGCGTCCCCTGTAACCGAAAAAGCAAGTGTTGTAAAAGCTTTTGACTCAGAAGGTAAAATTTATTATTTAGATGGTAAAAAAGACCCAGATGTACCTGTGATTATAGTTGGACAAGATGATAGAGGTGAAATTTATAATAATATTCCTAATAATATTCCTAAATTTAACCAAAATACTAAAAACCTAAAACCAAACACAACAAGAGTTTCAGGAAATTATGAATGTATATCATGGTTGAGATGCCCTAATTTGAATGCGATTGAATCTTTTTGGTTTTTTGGGCCAGAGCTTAGATTTGAAGGTGTTGTTTATAATGACAGTTTTAGTGCTGCATTTAATGCTTTTACTAAAATTCAAACCCCGTCTAGAAATTTTGCTAATATAGGATATACACCATTTCAAGATTTATTCCGATGGTATTTTGATGATAATCACGGACCTGACTACAATATAGTAGCTTTTGAAGATGATGACTCTGGAGCAACCCAACAACTTACTGTTGGTGTTAGTGCTGGTAGCAAAGAAACTGTAACTGGTACGGCAAACTATCAAATAACCTATAAAGAAGAGGATAAAAAAATAGCAGCTGAATTATTACACTATTCAAGTCAGTATTTTAATAACATAAACGATTCCCTTTTAGAAATCAGAATATTTCAACATGAATAAATTAAAATATTTTAAACTTATGAAAATGTAAGTTTGAGAACTATGATTAATTTTCAAACTTACATTCAATTTTTTAATACTGTATAAAAATGAAAAAAATCGCTCAAATTATCATGTTTAGCCTATTCATAAATACTGTTTATTCCCAAAAAGAAGAGGTGGTTTTTGGGGTTGGAAAGGTGTCTTTTAAAGGTATGAGCTTTATGAGCGAATACAATCATCAAATATTTAAGAATTTTAAAGTTGGTATTGGTTTTAACTTTTTTGCTACTGATCCATTTAAGCTGAGAAATATTGGAACAGAATATACTAATGATCATGTTTATATCACTTATTTTAGCACTCCAGCAAGCCAAAAAGAACTTATAAAGGAAGATATATCTAAGAATCTTATTGGGGTCAATCTAAATATTCGTTATAATGTTCTTGGCTTATTGAAGCCTGATTCTAAGCTGAAATTTGAGGTAGGTATGCTTATGGGTTGGAAGCAAATCACAACATTAACAGCTATCAAAGCAATTGAGGGTAATGGAAACATAATTCTAAGAAAAACCGAACAAAGTCAGGACAAAGGAATTAGTCCTAATTTTGATTTGGGTTTAAGTTATAAAGTTGGTAAACGAAGCAAAATAGGCATACTATATACCTATGTTGATTATGAAAAAGGTAATACTCATTTAATAGGTCTCCAACTGGGGAGGTTATTCTGACTTGATAAAATAAGTTTATAATTTTTTACAAAATAATGAAGTCAATCATAATTCTGAAGCTTCGCTTTTTTTCAGAACTTCTTTTCTTAAAGAAAAGTTTTTTTTGAATATTTGTTAGAGGCAGTTAGAAGTACGTTCTAAGCCCAGTTCTATTCTTAGTTTAATCATTCTTCATTATGCCAGCCGTTTTTAAAACGGCATAAGCTAATCAATTAATTCTTTTAAAAATACCCAAAAAGAGCGAACCTACTCTCATAGATTCGCTCTTAATCACCTAACTATCAATAACTTACAAATTCATTTTCTTCAATTCCTTCACAGCGAAATCTGCCGCACGAGCCGTAAGAGCCATATAAGTAAGCGAAGGATTTACGCACGATGCTGATGCCATTGCTGCACCGTCTGTAACAAAAACATTGCTTGCTCCCCACACTTGGTTATTGGCATTTAGCACCGAAGTTTTCTTATCACGACCCATACGAGCAGTACCCATTTCGTGAATACCAATACCTGGGCTTGGCGTAGGATTGTTATAAGGATTTATATTTTTGAAACCTGCCGCTTCCAACATTTCGGCTGCTTCGTTCATCATTGTTACACGCATTTTCAAGGCATTTTCGCCCCAAGCTGCATCAAATTCAACTACTGGCAAGCCCCATTTGTCGGTCTTGTCAGTAAGAATAAAACGGTTGTTTGAGTCTGGTACAGTTTCACCAAAACCACCAAGTCCCATAGACCAAGGTCCTACATTGCTTAGTTCGTCTTTAAATGCTGCACCAAAACCGTCCATCGAATTACCACGTCCCCAAGAGGCACGACTTGCACCACCTTGATAACCAAAGCCTCGTACAAAATCACGTTTTTTGTCGCTACCCCAGTTCGTGAAACGTGGAATATAAAGACCATTGGCACGACGACCAGAATAATACATGTCTTCCATGCCTTCGTAAGTTCCCGAAGCACCAACCGACAAGTGATGATCCATGATGTTTCTTCCCAATTGGTCAGATTCATTTCCTAAGCCATTTGGATGTGTTTTCGACTTCGATTGCATCATAATCCAAGAAGAATTGATTGATGAGGCATTCAAGAAGATGATTTTTGCAAAATATTCGTATTCTTCTTTTGTATTTTGGTCAATGGCTTTTACGCCAACTGCTTTGCCTTTTTCATCATCAAAAATTACTTGGTGAACAATTTTATCTGTTGTCAAAGTCAAATTACCTGTTTTGTTTGCAGCTGGCAAAGTCCCCGATTGTGTGCTAAAATAGCCTCCATAAGGGCATCCACGCATACAAGCATTACGGAATTGGCAAGAACCACGCCCCAAATCTGTTTGGATTTTGGTAGGTGCAGTCAAGTGAGCTGTACGACCGATTGTTACGGCACGACCACCAAATTTTTTATTGATGGTAGATTTAAACTCTTTCTCCACGCAATTCATGTCCATTGGCGGTTGGAAATTTCCATCGGGCAAAACATCTAAACCTTCTTTGCTGCCACTTACGCCTATAAAACTTTCAACATAACCATACCACGGAGCTAAATCTTTGTAACGAATCGGCCAATCAATGCCATGTCCATCTTCAAGGTTCGCCGTAAAATCTTTTTCATTCCAACGGTAACTCTGACGACCCCACATTAATGAACGTCCGCCAACGTGATAACCACGAATCCAGTCGAAACTGCGTTTTTCTAAATAAGGGTTTTGTTTGTCGTTTTCAAACATGTTGCGGTGTTCTTCACGACCAGTGTATCCTGTGCGAACACTCGCCCAATATTCTTCTTTTGCCATGCTATCCATATTGCCACGGTGCGGAAAATCCCAAGGGTTTTTCATCGCATTTTCGTAGCCTTCTATATGCTTAATATCTCTTCCACGCTCAATCATTAGCACTTTTAAGCCTTTTTCAGTTAATTCTTTGGCAGCCCAGCCGCCTGATATTCCCGAACCTACAACGATAGCGTCATAAGTCATTTTTTCTTTACCTTGTATGTTCATTAGATTGAATAGATTATTTTTAAGTATTTTTTTTGAGGAATTAGGTAATAGGATTTAGGTGTTAGATTATTCTTTCTTTATGCCTAATTTCTATTCTCTAAAACCCGAACATTTGAGGAATTTAGGTATTAGTTTTTATCTAAATCCTATTTCCTAAAACCTAAATCCTACGACAACGCCCAAGCCTTCTGCCCCGGTGTCATTTTTATGCAACCAACATAACTTCCTGGCACATCAACATGAACTAATGCTTGCTTTGCACCTACTTCCGAAGTAAAATAACCCAAAAGAGTTAGTTCTTTCATTAATTTGAAGAAAGGCGTTGGTGGAGCTTCTGTTTTCCCTTTGGTATCTTTTGTCAAGCCAGTTTCGGCATCAACAATTTTCTTGGCTTCGGCATTTTTCTTAGCTTCTTCGTTTGACATTGCTTCGAAAGTTTTCAGCAAAGCAGTTTGTTCGGCAGGGGTACTTTCCAAGAATTTTTTTCCGCCATTTACTTTTTTTGAACTTCCTTCAAGGTCATCAAGACCTTTGGCAAAATGTGCTTGTTGAGTAGCCGAATAGCAATCTTTCAACATCATTTCTATAAACGGTCCTACGCCAGCATCTTTTGCACCTGGTGTGGCAGTTTTTGGAAGAATGATTTCGGCAATTTCGGCAACCAAAGTCTTGTAGTCGGTCGAAAGTGCAAAAGAAGTTGCCGCTTCGGTAGCAGTATTTGACTTACAGCCTTCCAGCATTGCAATCATTGTTGGGGCAGACAAAGCACCTCCCATCAGGAAGGCAACTCTTTGCATGGCATCTCTTCTATTCAAGGTTTTGTATATTAAGTAGGATTGTGAATTGAATTAATTTGTGAAATTACGAAAGAATCTTATGTCTATGCAAATTTCGACCAATGAAAATTCTATTAAAAGCGACAAAACCTCAAAATTATTGTGTTTCGTTTTTTTAAAAGAGAAACACAATATCATTAAAATCTTGTTTTTTTACAATTTTAATCATTTTCAAAAAAAATAAAAATTACACATTTTCTTTCAAAATTATAGACTTAAAAGAAACTTTACTTCATTAAGTGCCTTTTTTTGAAAAATATTTTCGTATTTTTAAATTAATAATTATTTTTATTCCTAAAAAAAATCATACATTTGCATCAAGAAATTAAAATCCAATTAACACAAACAGAAAATCTGAGAATGCCTCAATCAGATAATAACAGTTTTAAAAACAATCCCCCATTAGAGGCTGAGGGTGGCTTTGAAAATATGAAAATAGCAGTAGTAGGAACAGGATATGTAGGACTCGTAACAGGTACTTGTTTTGCCGAAACAGGCAATCAGGTTATGTGCGTGGACATTGACGAGCGTAAAATTGAGAAACTTCGTAAAGGAAAACTCACTATTTATGAGCCAGGTTTAGATGTAATTTTTGACCGAAATACCAAAGAAGGTCGCTTAAAATTTACTACAAATCTTGCCGAAGGAATCAAAGATGCTCAGGTAATATTTTTGGCATTGCCAACACCTCCGGGCGAAGACGGTTCAGCTGATTTGAAGTATATTTTGGGCGTAGCCAACGATTTAGGACCTTTATTAGAAAATTACGCTGTAATTATTGATAAAAGTACCGTACCAGTTGGCACAGCACAAAAGGTACATGAGCGTATCGCCAAAAATGCCAAAGTAGATTTTGATGTAGTGTCAAATCCTGAGTTTTTGCGTGAAGGTGTTGCCGTTGAAGATTTTATGAAGCCCGATCGTGTAGTTATCGGAACGAAATCTGAAAATGCTAAAAAAGTAATGGAAAAATTGTATGCTCCGTTGGTGCGTCAAGGCAATCCGATTATTTTTATGGACGAGCGTTCAGCCGAAATGACAAAATATGCGGCAAACGCATTTTTGGCAATGAAAATTACTTTTATGAACGAAATCGCTAACCTTTGCGAAGTTGCAGGAGCAGATGTTGATTCAATTCGTAGAGGAATTGGCACTGATAGCCGCATCGGCAAGCGTTTTTTGTTTGCAGGAATTGGCTACGGCGGCAGTTGTTTCCCGAAAGACGTACAGGCTTTAGAAAAAACAGCGACCGAATTTAATTACGATTTCAAGATTTTGAAGTCAGTAATGAAAGTAAACGAAAAGCAAAAAACCAAAATGATGCCGCACATTAAAGCACATTTTGACGGAGATTTGAAAGGAAAAACAATTGCTCTTTGGGGTTTGGCGTTCAAGCCACACACCGACGATATTCGTGAAGCACCAGCATTATATAACATCAAAGAATTGCGTAAAGCGGGGGCAAAAGTGGTAGTTTATGACCCCGAAGCAATGGACAATATTCGTGAAGTAGTAGGTAAAAAAGTAAAATATGCCAAAACACCTTACGAAGCACTCGAAGGTGCAGATGCTCTAATGATTATGACCGAATGGCCAGAATTTCGCACACCAGATTTCGATAAAATGGATGCCGCTTTAAAAAATAAAGTTATCTTTGATGGTCGTAATCTTTACGAATTGAAAGATATGCAGGAGTTGGGTTATACCTATCATTCGGTGGGGCGGTCAATTATCAATTAACAATTATCAATTAACACTCGATCTCAGAATAGAATTTTTAAAAATAACTATTTATGGCTCTTGATACAACTCTTTATCCAAAAGCCTACACCTTTGCAATAAGAATAGTGAGGGCATATCAATATTTGAAAGAGGATAAGAAAGAGTTTATTTTGTCTAAACAACTTTTGAGAAGTGGTACTTCAATTGGAGCTAATATCTCGGAGGCAAATGGAGAATTCCATTCGGGGCAGTTTCTACGGCTGATTTTTCTTCCAAAATGTCAATAGCATATAAAGAATGTTTAGAAACAAAATATTGGCTTTCATTGTTAAAAGATACAGACTACATTGACCAAAAAGTTTACGAAAGTATATTTCAAGATGCTGATGAACTTGGAAAAATACTTTATGCAATTCTAAAAAATACCAGAATAAATTAAAATAAAACGCTGATTATCAATCAATTACGATTGAAATAATTGATAATTGATAATTGATAATTGATAATTGACCAAGAATGAAAAGAGTATTAATAACAGGCGGTGCGGGTTTTTTGGGTTCGCATCTTTGTGATAGATTTATCAAAGAAGGAAATTATGTAATTGCGATGGATAACCTCATCACGGGAGATTTACGCAATATCGAACATTTGTTCAAACACCCAAATTTTGAGTTTTATCACCATGATGTGAGTAAATTCATTCATGTTCCTGGCGAACTCGACTATATTTTGCACTTTGCTTCACCAGCAAGTCCGATTGACTATTTGAAAATTCCAATTCAGACCCTAAAAGTTGGTTCATTGGGTATTCATAACTGTCTTGGATTAGCTCGTGTAAAAAAAGCAAGAGTAATTATTGCTTCAACATCAGAAGTTTATGGCGACCCACTGGTTCACCCACAAACCGAAGAATACTGGGGACATGTAAATCCAGTTGGACCACGTGGCGTGTATGACGAAGCCAAGCGTTTTCAAGAAGCCATGACAATGGCATACCATACTTATCATGGTGTAGAAACTCGCATCGTGCGTATTTTTAATACTTATGGTCCAAGAATGCGACTCAATGATGGACGTGTTTTGCCGGCATTTATAGGTCAGGCATTGCGTGGAGAAGATTTAACGATTTTTGGCGATGGTACACAAACACGCTCATTCTGTTATGTCGATGATTTGGTAGAAGGCATTTATCGTTTGCTATTATCTGATTATGCACAACCAGTCAATATCGGAAACCCTTCGGAAATTTCGATGAATGAATTTGCTGAGGAAATCATAAAATTGACAGGGACAGACCAAAAAATTGTTCACAGACCGTTGCCAAAAGATGACCCAAAGCAACGCCAACCAGATATTACGAAAGCAAGAGCAATACTCGGTTGGGAGCCAAAAGTAGATAGAGCCGAAGGTTTGAAAATCACTTATGAATATTTCAAGAGCTTGCCAAGAGAGCGTCTTTTTGATGAAGTAGCTCATCGTGAGTTTGTGAAGAAGTAAGAATTTGTGTATATTAAAGAAGGCTTCCCTTTGAGGGAAGCCTTCTTTTTTAAACGTTTTCACTATTTTAATTGTTGAGTTAATATACAAAAAATAGAAATTTAATGAAATTAGACCAAATAGAAGAAGCAATAGAGGCCATAAAAAATGGAGAAATAATCATCGTCGTAGATGACGAAGACCGTGAAAACGAAGGAGATTTTGTATGTGCTGCTGAAAAAAGCACAACCGAAATGGTCAATTTTATGGTGAAAGAGGGGCGTGGGCTTATGTGTACGCCATTGACAAGCAAGCGTTGTGAAGAATTAGAATTGACAATGATGGTAGGCAAAAACACTGCCCAGCACGAAACAGCCTTCACAGTTTCAGTTGATTTGCTTGGAAATGGCTGTACGACAGGCATTTCAGCGAGCGACCGTGCAAAAACTATTCAGGCTTTAGTAAATCCATATACAAAACCAGACGATTTGGGTCGCCCAGGACATATTTTCCCACTTCGTGCTGCCGAAGGTGGTGTTTTGCGTCGTTCAGGTCATACAGAAGCTGCCATTGACTTGGCAGTTTTGGCAGGATTACAACCTGTGGGCGTACTAATTGAAATTTTGAATGAAGATGGTACAATGGCTCGACTGCCACAATTATTTGAAATTGCCAAGAAATTTGACCTTAAACTGGTGAGTATCAAGGATTTAATAGAATACCGTCTTTCAAAAGAAAGCCTAATTAAAAGAGAAATTGGTGTAGATATGCCAACCGAATGGGGGCATTTTGACATGGTGGCGTTCCTACAATTGGACAATGACCAACTGCATTTGGCACTTATTAAAGGTAGTTGGGAGGAAGACGAGCCAATTATGGTGCGAGTACATTCATCTTGCGTAACGGGTGATATTTTTGGTTCATGCCGATGCGATTGTGGAGCACAGCTTCATGCAGCTATGGAAATGGTACAAAAAGCTGAAAAAGGCGTTATACTATATATGAATCAAGAAGGGCGTGGAATTGGACTTTTGAATAAACTAAAAGCCTATAAATTACAAGAAATGGGTAGAGATACCGTAGAGGCAAATCTTGAATTAGGCTTCAATATGGACGAGCGAGATTATGGCGTTGGAGCTCAAATTTTGAGAGATTTAGGCATCAAAAAAATGAAATTGATTTCTAATAACCCAAAGAAGCGTGCAGGTTTGATAGGCTATGGTTTGGAGATAATTGAATCAATTCCGATAGAGATTTCTTCAAACCCTCATAATGAAAAATACTTGCAGACCAAAAGAGATAAAATGGGTCATGAAATATTGGGTTCGTAAGAATATTATGCACGCATAACAATTTCTTAATACCCTGAAATTGAATTTTATCAATATTTTTCATTAAAAATCTTATAAATTATTGAAAATCAGGCACTTATCTAAATAAAAATGATGGATGCCTGTTTTTTTTCGAGAAAAAAATTATGACCTTTGTATAGGAAAATTTACCCACTAAATGATTTTAACTTCAAACAATTCAAACTCCAAAACAAAATGATGCGAAAAACTACTTTAATGCGAGGGGCATTTAGCCTTCTTGCTATAATTCTTTTTGCTTTCCAAGGCTTTGCACAGGGGCTTTCTACATCAACAATCAATGGTTTGATTACTGATGCCAAAGGCGAAGGCTTGCCAGGGGCTACTGTTGTAGCAATTCACGTGCCATCAGGTACAAAATACGGAACACTAACCAATGTTGCAGGAAAATATGTACTTCCTGCTGTGCGTGTAGGTGGTCCTTATAAAATTACAGTAACTTTTATTGGTTACAAAGCAAATGTAAAAGAAGGCGTAATTGCCAATCTTGGTTCTCCTGCTGACGTAAATTTAAAATTGGCGGAAGAAGGAACTCAACTTGACGAAATCGTAATTAAAAGTAACAAAAGTAGTATTTTTAGTTCAGACCGTACAGGTGCAGCTACTGGTGTGGTAAAAGAGCAAATTCAAGCATTACCTACTATTTCGAGGTCATTTAGTGATATTACTCGTCTGACACCTCAGGCAGGTAATGGAAATAGTTTTGCAGGTAGAAGCGGTAACTTTAATAATATAACGGTTGATGGAGCTGGATTTAACAATGCATTTGGTCTTTCAGGCACAGTTGGTGGACAAACTTCTGCACAACCAATTTCTTTAGATGCTATTGAGCAAGTTTCTGTTAATATTGCTCCTTATGATGTACGTGAAGGTAGTTTTACGGGTGCAGGTGTAAATTTGGTAACCAAATCTGGTGATAACGAATTTAGAGGTTCGGTTTATAATTTTAATCGTAATTTAAGTTATGTAGGAGAAAAAATATTAGGTGAAAAAGCACTTCTCGACAAAGTTACTCAAAAATTTAGTGTAAGAAATACAGGTTTTAGAGTTGGAGGTCCGATAATAAAAAATAAATTATTTTTCTTTATTAGTGGAGAGCAAGAAAGAAGAACCGATCCAGGTACGACTTTTAAGGCAAAAGGTTCTACAGAGGCAGGAATTGAATCAAATGTATTAAAATCAGATTTAGATAAACTTTCTACATTCTTGATTCAAAAATACAACTATGATCCAGGTCCTTATGAAGGTTATTTTTTAGCAAGTAATTCTGATAAACTAAATGTTAGACTTGATTATAACATTTCGGATAAACATAAAATTGCTATCAAATATAATTTCTTGCAATCTTTGAAAGACCAAAATGCGAGTCCATCGGGTTCATTGACTGGTGGTCGTGCACCGAGCCAAAATGTTTTGCCATTTCTTAGTTCGTACTACAGAATTAATAATAATCTGAACTCGGTTATTGCCGAATTGAATAGTACGCTAAAAGGAAATATTTCAAATAAATTCCAAATAGGCTATACAGCTTTCCGTGATTTTAGAGAAACTCCACTTGGAAATACTACTCCTTTTCCTTTGGTTGATATTGGAAACGGAACTGGAACTGCCTACACTGCTTTTGGTTATGAGCCATTTTCTGCAAATAACATCTTGAATACTGATGCTTTCCAAATTTCAGATAATTTAGATATTTTCAAAGGAAAACATACCTATACAATAGGTACTTTCAACGAATTTTTCTCATTCAAAAACGGATTTGCACCCGACTATTATACAGGCTACCAATTTAGGTCTTTAGATGATTTTTATGCGAGTGCAAATAATGGTACTGCCAATGCAATTCAATATCGTTTGAGATATTCGGCATTACCAGGTGGTGAATTCCCATTTGCGTATATCAAAGCTGCTCAATATGGTTTGTATGTTCAAGACAGAATTCAAGTAAATAGTAAATTGAATCTAACAATCGGAATTAGAGGCGATATGCCAGTAATCAATACCGATATTGGCGAAAATACTGCTGCAGCTGCTCTTACTTTTAGAGATGGACAAAAAATCAATACTTCGCAAGTTCAAAAAACTCAACTTTTATGGTCGCCAAGATTAGGTTTTAATTATGATTTATTAGGCGACAGAAAAGTACAAATCAGAGGTGGTACTGGTATTTTCACAGGTCGTGTTCCTTTTGTTTGGGTTTCTAATCAAGCATCAAACAACGGACTTTTGACAGGTAGTGTTACTTTGCCTGCCACAATCGGCGGTGTTGTAAATCCTGTACCTGCATTTACAGGAAGTGTGGACGTATTGCGTAGTAAATATACTGGAGCAAATGCTACCTATAATTTAGCTGTAACAGATAAAAACTTTAAATTTCCACAAATTTGGAGAACAAATCTTGGAATAGATGTTCAATTACCAGCGGGTGTAGTTTTAACTGTTGAAGGAGCTTATACTAAAGATTTGAATGCTGTCTATCATCAAAATATCAATTTACCTGCTTCAAATGGTATTCCTGCTGGCTCAGATAATCGTCCGATTTTCTTTACTATCAATGCTACAACAGGAGCCAGAACAGCCGTTAATAGAATTAATAGCAATATTACTGATGCTATTTTGATGAAAAATACAAATGAAGGGTACAGTTATTTTTTAACAACTAAGTTAGAGAAATCTTTTAGCAATAACTTATTTGCTTCGATAGCTTATACAAGATCAGATGCACGTTCAATTAATGATGGTGGTTCGATTGCAGCATCAATATATAGAGATCGCTCAGTTTCTGGTGATCCGAATGCAGATGCATTATCTTATTCAAATTTCTTAATCAAAGATAGATTTATTGCAGGTTTGACTTACTCAAAAGAATATTTGAGACATGGAAAAACAACTATTGGTATGTTCTATGAATATCAGTCAGGAAATAGATACTCAAACATCTATTCGGGTGATATGAATGGCGATAGCCAAACCAATGACTTGATGTATATTCCGAAAGATGCTTCTGATATTAAATTGGTAGATATTCGTTCAGGTACAACAGTTACTTATTCGGCAGCTGCACAATGGACAGATCTTGAAAAATATATCAACCAAGATGAATATTTAAGCACTCGAAAAGGCATGTATGCTGAAAGAAACGGAAATGTAACACCATCAAGAGGTCAGTTAGATTTTAGCATCAAGCAAGATATTTTTGTAAATGTAAAAGGTAAAAGAAATACTTTACAAGCGAGTTTTGATATATTCAACTTTGGAAATATGATTAACTCTGATTGGGGAGTATTCAGAAATATTAATAGAAGTTCATTCTTAACTTTTCAAGGATTTGATAAAGATAGAACGCCTCTTTATACATTCCCTTTCTTGACAGGAACAACTCCTTTAAGTTCAACATATACACCAGGAAATACCATTGGTTCAAGATGGCAGGCACAACTTGGCTTGCGTTATATCTTCAACTAATTGATTATCAAATAATTACAAAAAAAATCCCGCCTCTTTCGAGACGGGATTTTTTTGTTTGAATGAATAGTTTAAACCCTACATTTTGGTCAATTGAACCAAGTTTTTCAAGTCGGCATTTGATAAATCTCCGAGCCAGGTTTCGCCTGTAGTGATGCTCATGTCTGCCAAATCTCTCTTGGAACGTATCATGGCATCAATTTTTTCTTCCATCGTACCTTGATTTATGAGGCGATAAACCATCACATTTTTGGTTTGACCAATTCTAAACGCACGGTCGGTGGCTTGATTTTCTACGGCAGGATTCCACCATAAATCAAAGTGAATTACGTGGTTTCCTTGGGTCAGATTTAGCCCAGTTCCGCCTGCTTTTAATGATAAAATAAAGACCGAATCTGCTCTGTTTTTCTGGAATCTTTCTACCAAAACATCTCTTTGTTTGCGGTCAATTCCGCCGTGCAAAAATAGCGGTTCAACCCAAAATCTATCTTTAATAAACTCAACCAACAGTTTGCCCATTTCACGGTATTGTGTAAAAATCAGCACTTTTTCGTTGGCTTCTTGAATATTTTCTAAGAGTTCTATCAACATTTGAGCTTTTCCCGACTCTTCCAATAGCTTTTTGCCTTTACCCAAATATTGATGTGGGTGATTGCCCACTTGCTTTAAAGCGGTCATTAATTTCAGCACTAAACCTTTACGAGCAATGCCTTCATTTTCTTCAATATCTTTGAGGCTTTGCTGAACCACACTTTCATAGAGAGCGGCTTGCTCTTTGCTAAGATTTGTGTAATGATTATTCTCAATTTTATCGGGCAAATCGCTAATGATGCTTTTATCAGTTTTTAGTCGGCGAAGCAGAAACGGTGCCGTGATTTTCTTGAAAACTTGCAGTTTTTCTTGGCTATGGTCTAACTGAATGGGCTTGGTAAATTCATTTGTAAATTTGCTCAAATTCCCCAAATAGCCTTTGTTTGTAAAATCAAGAATACTCCAAAATTCGCTCAAACGGTTTTCTACGGGCGTGCCACTCATCGCAATTTTGATGTCAGATTTGAGGTTTTTTATTGCCTTCGTTTGCTCGGTGTCCGGGTTTTTGATGTTTTGAGCTTCGTCAATCGCTACGAAATACCAACTTGTTTTCTTGAAAATATCGGCATCGCTTCGCACCGTTCCGTAGGTGGTTATTACCAAATCAACAGGATTTTCAGCGTCTTTGATTTCTAATTTTCGTTTTGTTCCATGATAAATCTGGAATGTCAAATCGGGAGCAAAACGGTTGATTTCTTTTTGCCAGTTTGTCAATAATGTAGTTGGAACTACTATCAAAGCCTTGTTTTTGGCAAAAGCCCCTTCTTGCTTAAACTTCAACAAAAGCGTAATTACTTGTAAAGTTTTGCCCAAACCCATGTCGTCGGCAATCAAACTACCAAAGCCTAATTTAGTGTTCTTGACCATCCATTCATAGCCACGTAATTGGTATGGACGGAGTTCGGCGTGAAGGTTTTCGGGAAGTTTTACATTGCCCGGACTCGTCAAATCTTTCAATAATTCGACAACTTCGGGCGAAAGTCCAACTTTTGAACCTTGGTATTCTTCGGCGAGGGCGGTTTTTAGCAAATCTGCACCAGTCAATTTTGGTGGATTTTCAAGACGTTTTTTGAGTTTTTCGAGTTCATCTTGCTCAATTAACACATATCTATCTTTGATTTTCACCAAACCTTTCATGCCTTTAATGAGGCTTTCAAATTCATTCCAAGAAAGTAATTCCTCACCAACAGCAATTTGCCAATTGAAGGACAGCATATCGTCGAGGTGCATAAAACCACCAACTTGCGAAGCCTTTTTCGATTTTATTGTGCCAGAAATCTGAGGTTTTATCCAATGTTTCAGTGACTTTGGTAACAGAATCTGAATGCCAAAAAGCTGTAAAGTAGGCAATATTTCGAGCAAAACACCTACAAATTCTTCGCCATCGAACTGCATTTTTCGACTGCCTTGTGTCTGCAAATATTTGTCTAAGGCAGGAAAATGATTGGAAAGTAAAAGTAAATCTTGTAAAACCTCAAAACGTATATTTTCATAGAGTTTTTTCTGCAAAATTTGCTGAAACTCTATTGGTTCTTTCTCTTGCTCATGCCGATTTTGGACCAAAACATCAAGCACAAAATTGCCACGCTCGGGGTTTTCCTCGACCCGTAATATTGGCACAAAATCTTTTTGGGTGATGTAATAATTGTTCAACCAAGTCTGAATCGCAGTTGGTGTTTCTTTCTCTCGAAAACCCTTAAACTCATAAGGTGTTTGTTGGAAGAAAAAACCGTCCCACATTTCAAATGAAACCTTGTTTCTATAAAATTCACCCATCGGAATTGTAAACTGACTTACATATTCATTGAGGATGAGCGAGCAAAGCGTCAATATTTGTTCATCGGGCGTTTGATAAAGCGTTTTTTTCTTGGCTTGAAATAGAATTAAATTTGGCGGAATCGCTCTTGAAAGTGTTGTGAGAATGTCTTTTATTTCGGCATTATTGAGGGCAGGAAGCCACCTGATGAAATATTCATCGCCACTACTTTTCAATAATTGTGGAATAATAGCTCCATTTTCAAGCAATTTCAAGCAAAATTGATGCGAAATTTTCAAAACTCGAAAAGCATCAGACATTCGGTCGAAATATTTTTCGTCGCTTGAGTAAAGCGTATTTAGCAATTTTTCGAGCGTAATTTTTTCGTAATTCTGTAATTCTCCGTCAGTTGAAACAAGTCTAAATTCGGTAATTTTAGCAGTTTCCGAAACAAATATTTCCAGATTATCACCCAAAACTAAGCCTTCAATTCTTGCTTTTTTCTCTTCGAGTTTCCATTTGGCAAGACCTTTTGGTAATAATTTATGGGCTTTTTCGAGGTTTTTCTTGAAATCTTTTTCTGAAAAAATCGGGCTTCCTTGAATGATTTTCAAGAGTTTATCAGACATTGGTTCGATGTACGAAAAATCAATATCATCAAAAATATCATCTTTTATTTCGGTAGTTTTTGCTGGGTTTTCTTCAAAAAACTCCGTAAAAGCATTTACTCGAATACCCGATTTTTTGCCGACAGAATAACGACTACTAACTTCACCCATAACATCGAAACCGTGTAGCTGAAAAACCAAAAATGGATTTTTGTCGATTTCGTTGGCAATGATATAAATGACCGCCGCCAAATGTTTGCAAGGCACAGCCGAATCGGGACAAGAGCAATTCATCGGAAAATCTCGCCAAGATTTTGGAAAAAGTGGAATATACTCTTTCTCAGCAAACTTGGCTAATTCTTCGGGCAATTCACGGTTCAATAATTTGGCAAGCAAAGTCGGATTGCTCAGAATTTCCTCTAAAAGTGCTTGTTTTTGGTTATTTGTAAAAATCGGCACACTCACCATCACTTTATATGGACGAGGTGCAGAACCTTGAACTTTTGCCGAAATAGCATTGGTTTCGATTTCAATGTTTTTGACCGCACCTTTGTTGGCATAAGTTCTGCCACGAGGAAGACGATTGCTATTATCAATTTTTGAAAGTGAATTGAGCCATTGTTGCCCCCACCAAGTTTTTCCGTACTGAGTTGCCATGAATTTTTATTGAGGTGATGTGAAAAAAATGACGAATTTTGAAAGACGATTTACGAATGTATAAAGCACTGATTCATTCGTCATTCAAAATTCGTCATTTTCACCTTTAAATACTCTTCTTCTTCAGTTCTTTTACTGCAAAATCTGCTGCACGAGCAGTCATTGCCATATAAGTAAGCGAAGGATTTACGCATGAAGTCGAAACCATAAATGAGCCATCGGTTACAAAAACATTCTTGGCAGCATGCACTTGATTATTGCCATTCAGCACCGAAGTTTTTGGGTCGAGTCCCATGCGGGCAGTTCCCATTTCGTGAATCGCCATGCCGAGGAATGAACCTTGATTATTGCCTTTTACATTCTTAATTCCAGAAGATTCCAGCATTTCGATGGCATCATTTTGCATATCAATACGCATTTTCTTTTCATTTTCTTTCAATTCTGCGTCAAAAACAGCTAACGGAATTCCCCATTTGTCTTTTTCGGTTTTGTGCAAATAAACTCTATTTTCGTAGTAAGGAAGTGTTTCGCCAAAACCACTCAAGCCCATTGTCCAAGGACCTGGTTTTGTGAGTTCTTCTTTGAAATCTGCTCCAAAGCCTAATTCCGCCACATTTCGCTGCCAACCTTGGCGACCAGCACCTGCTCCACCTTGATAACCAAAACCACGTAAATAATCACGTTTGTCAGTACCAATATTTCTATAACGAGGCACATAAATTCCATTGGCACGACGACCGTAAGCATATTTATCCAAATCTCCTTCCCATACTCCCGAAGCTCCGATTTTGAAATGATGATCCATCAAATTATGCCCCAATTGCTCCGAATCGTTACCAAAACCATTTGGAAAACGATTAGAAGTTGAGTTGAGCATCAACGTTGTTGAACCTAAAGTACTGCCACAAACGAAGATTATTTTGGCAAAATACTCGCGAGAATCCATCGTTACGGCATCAATTACACGCACGCCAGTTGCTCGTTTTTTGTTTTCGTCATACATAATTTCCGACACAATCGAATCTGGACGTAGAGTCAAGCGACCTGTTTTGGCTGCTGGTGGCAAAGTACAAGATTGTGTACTGAAATATGCTCCAAAAGGACATCCCCATGAGCATCTATTTCGATATTGGCAAGCTCCACGCCCAGAACCTAATTGTTCTTTTTTGGCTTCCGAAAGATTGGCAACTCGTCCGATGGTCATGTGGCGACCGGGAAAGTTCTTTTCTATACGTTTACGAACTTCTTTTTCTACGCAATACATTTCCATTGGTGCTAAAAACTCGCTATCGGGTAACTGTGGTAAGCCTAATTTTTCGCCTGAAATTCCTGCAATTTTTTCCACATAAGAGTACCACGGAGCAATATCTTTGTAGCGAATAGGCCAATCAATGGCAATGCCTTCTTTGGCATTTGCTTCAAAATCAATATCGCTCAATCGGTACGACTGTCGCCCCCACATGATTGATTTTCCACCAACGATATTTGGGCGATACCAGTCAAATCTTTTCTCTTCTTTATAAAGAGAATCGGAGTCGTTCATCCAATATTTTTCGGTCATTTCGTTGTACGGATAATCACGTGCTAACTTTGGATGTGTTGCTTTTTGTTCGGTCGTAAGGCGACCATTATATTGCAATTCCCACGGAGCTTTCATGGCATTGTCATAGCCTGTTACGTGGTCGAGCTGCTTGCCTTTTTCGAGCATCAAAACTCGTAAACCCTTCTCTGTCAGCTCTTTAGCTGCCCAGCCGCCCGAAATTCCTGAGCCAATCACGATGGCATCGTAGGTTTGTTCTTTGATTAAATCTATGTTTAAATTTGCCATTTTTGTTCGATTTGAAGATTAGATAATTTGGTGATTTGGAGATTTGATACTTTGGAAATTAGTTAATTTGGAAATTAAATGAATTGGAAATAAAAAACTATTTCTTACATTTTCAAATTGACAAATCCCCAAATTATCAAATTAGATTGCCCATGCTTTTTGACCTGCTTTCATTGGTACACAAGCATCAAATCTGCCCGGAATTGGCAGGTAATCTAAAGCTTTTGTTGCTCCGATTTCGGAAGTAAAATAGCCTGTTACAGTCAAACTTTTCATCAAAATAAAAAACGCTTTGTTGTCAATGGTGCTTTGTTTTACCATTTCGTTTTTCTGAGCGAGGTCAAGAGCTACGAAACCTTTACCAAATTTTGCTTGGCTATCGATATCTAACTTTGCCAATCCTGCATAAAACTTTTCTTGGTCTGCTTTTTCATAACAATCACGCATTACCCTTACGATAAACTTCTCAACACCTGCCGCTTTTGCCCCTGGTGTGCCAGTAGTTGGAATAATAATGTCGGCAACTTCGGCAAGCAATGCTTCTTGCTCGGCACTTACTTTTAGGCTTTCGCCAAAATTTGTTACTTGTCCCATTGCCCCCGCCATCAGCGGTGCAGCCATTACGCCCCCAAGCATCAGCGTGGCTTTTTGAATTGCTTCTCTACGATTCATATTTTTTAAATTTAATTTTGAATGATAGAATGATAGAATGAGTGAATGAATGAATTATTGAATTAGTTTGCATTACTTTATTCTATCATTCACTCATTCTATCATTCAAAATTAGCATTATCTATGGAAACTTTCTCCTACAAACTTCAAAACTTCAGGCAAGGCAGTACGCCAATATGTCCAGTTGTGAGCCCCGTCACGAACCCTAAACTCATGCGGAATTTTCTTGTCAATCATCATTGCGTGAAGTGCCATATTGCCTTTTATCAAGAAATCATCGTCGCCACAATCAATGTAAAATTTTACTTTTTTCAAGTCATCTGCATTGGCAGTTTCAACGATTTTTATAGGGGCATTTTTATAATAATGTTCTGTCAAACGCTCTTTTCCTTTCAAATCTTTTCCATATAAATCTCCAAAAACGGCATTCCAGCGAGCATTATCAGTGTTTCCTGTTACAGCTTCGTCGTCAGTCCAAATGGCAGCACTAAGTGGGGCAGCAGCTACAAACATATCGGGGTGTTTGGTGGCATAAAGCAAAGTGCCAAGTCCGCCCATCGAAAGCCCGGCCACTGCTCTGAACTCTTTTTTTGCACGAATTCTATAATTTGTTTCGATGTAAGGAATGAATTCTTTGATGAAAAAATCTTCAAACTTCGTTTTTCCATCGAAAGTATTCATGTACCAGGTTACACCTGCATCGGGCATCACAATAATCATTGGTGGAGCCTCACCACTATTAATTGCTTTGTCGGCAATTTCGGGTGTTTGACCAAACTGTGTCCAGCCAATTTCATCATCAGTATAGCCATGAAGCAAATAAAGCACAGGATACTGGCGATTCGATTTGTCATAATCGGCAGGAAGATAGATGCTGTATTCAACATCTTTACCAAGAGTGGTACTTTTGATTTTTAGGCTTTCTTTGAGCGTGCCTTGCTGGGCAGATGTAGCAATAGAGCCTATCATTAATAATAGGCAAAGGATTTTTCTCATTTATAGTTTGTAAAAATTAAGGTTGAATAAAATAACAGGTAAATATACAAACCGATTTGAGATTTTGTATGTCAGATTTAGAAAATTTGAAGAATAAGAATATTTTTAAAAATTCAGCGTATTAAAAAATGAATTCAAAAAAAATATATCAAAAAAACAGTCAAATTATTCAATAAATTTATTTTTTACACTAACTTCATTGCTTCAAAATATTCAACCAAAATTACATCAATAAACATGGAATCTTCTCGTAGAAAATTTATTCAAAAAGTTGGTGCAGCTTCTGTTTTATTAGCAACCGATAGCTTTGCAAAACCTTTCAATATTATTAAAAGCCTAAGCATTAGTCCCAACGACAAGATACGAATCGCAACAATTGGCATGGGTATTCAGGGGAATTCGGATACAAATTCAGCCTTAAAAACTGCTGGTGTTGAGTTTGTAGCGGCGGCAGATTTATACGATGGTCGCTTGACAAGGGTAAAGGAAATTTATGGAAAAGATATTTTTACAACTCGTGATTACCGTGAAATTTTGACAAGAAAAGACATTGACGCTGTGCTTATTGTTACGCCCGACCATTGGCATGATAAAATTACAAAAGAAGCATTGGCTGCAGGAAAATCGGTGTATTGCGAAAAACCAATGGTTCAAAAAATTGATAGAGGACGCAGTGTGATTGATGCTTGGAAAAAATCGGGTAAGACAATGCAAGTTGGTAGTCAACGCATCAGCGGGTCAGTTTTTGAAGAAGCAAAAAAGATGATTCAGGCAGGTGATGTGGGTGATATAAATTTTATTGAGTCAAATAATGACCGTTTTAATGCCATTGGGGCTTGGAATTACTCAATTCCTACTGACGCGTCTCCTCAGACAGTTGATTGGGATACTTTTTTAGGAACAGCCCCTAAACTTCCATTCGATGAAAAAAGGTTTTTCCGTTGGAGAAATTACAAAGATTATGGCACAGGCGTAGCTGGCGATTTGTTTGTGCATCTCATCACAGGTGTGCATTATATCACGAGTTCATTTGGACCAACTCGAATCATTTCTTCGGGCGAACTAAGCTATTGGAAAGATGGACGAGATGTACCTGATGTATTAGTTTCGATTTTGGATTATCCAAAAACTGAGCAACATTCTCAGTTTCAGATGGTGCTTCGTGTGAACTTTGGAAATGCTGGTGCAATCAAAAATAATACTCGAATCATTGGCACAGAAGGACAAATTGATGTCATGGATAATGCCTTAGTTTTGAGCAAAAAGAAACTTCCGAAAGCTCCTGGAATAGGCGGATATGATAGTTTATTTACATTTTCGGCGTCGGAGCAGAAGAAAAAACAAGCAGCTTATGATGCACAATATTCGGCAGATGACCGCAAAGCTGAGCCAGTGAAAGAAGTAAGATTTGATGCTCCAAAAAGTGAAGATGTTCATGCCAATCACTTCGCTAATTTCTTTGAGAATGTAAAAAAAGGAAGTCAAGGCACTATCGAAGACCCAGTTTTTGGTTTCCGTGCCGCTGCTCCTGTTTTGGCGTGTAATGATAGCTATTTTGAACAAAAAATCATTCATTGGGACCCAATTGAAATGAAATTAAAGAAAAAATAATACCCTAATCAAAAAAATAAAAACAAAAACTATGCAATCTTCTCGTAGAAAATTTATTCAAAACATTGGTGCAGCTTCAGTTTTATTAGCAACTGATAGCTTTGCCAAACCTTTCAATATTATCAAGGACTTAAAGAAAATGAGTCCAAACGACAAACTTCGTTTTGCAACAATAGGCTTCGGAATTCAGGGTCATGGCGATACTCGTGCTGCCCTCAGAAACCCTGATGTAGAATTTGTAGCAGCAGCCGATTTATACGATGGTCGCTTACTTCATGCTAAAGAAGCATTTAATAAAGACCTCTTCACAACTCGTGATTACCGAGAAATTTTAGACAGAAAAGATATTGATGCCGTAATCGTTGCCACGCCTGACCATTGGCACGACCACATTAGCATTGCGGCAATGAAAGCTGGCAAAAATGTATATTGCCAAAAACCAATGGTGCAGCACATTGACGAAGGGCATGCACTGATTGATACTTGGCGAAAAACAGGTAAAACCGTGCAAGTAGGTAGTCAGCCAAGTAGTGGTGCCGCTTATGCCGAAGCTCGCAGATTGATGGGTACAGGTGCAATCGGGGACCTAAATTTTATAGAAGCCACTTACGACCGATACAATGCTTTGGGTGCATGGACCTATTCGATTCCGCCCGATGCCTCAGCAAAAACTATTGATTGGGATACTTTCTTGGGCGATGCTCCGAAACGCCCTTTTGATGCCACTCGTTTTTTCCGTTGGAGAAATTACCGTGATTATGGCACGGGGGTAGCAGGCGATTTATTCGTTCACCTCATTACTGGTATGCACTATGCTACGGGGGCAATCGGGCCCGAAAGAATTTATGCTTCGGGCGAACTCAGCTATTGGAAAGATGGGCGTGATGTGCCAGATGTAATGGTAACGGTACTTGATTATCCAGATACCGAAAAACACACTAAGTTTCAAGCAGTTTTGCGTGTAAACTTTGCCAATGCAGGAGCAATCAAAAATGTAACTCGTATTGTTGGAACTGAGGGCGAAATTTTGTGGAGTGCCGCAGGTTTGACACTCACAAAGCGAAAATTGCCAAAAGCTCCTGGCTATGGTGCAGGCGAAAGTTATGCGACATTCTCGAATGATATGCAGGCAGAATACAAAAAAGAATATGATGCAAAATACGCAGAATCTGACCGTGTAGCTCCACCAGTACAAGAAATTAAATACGAAACACCAAAAGAAGACGACCCGCACGCACAACACTTCAAAAACTTCTTTGAAAATGTGCGTAAAGGAAGTCAAGAAACTGCCCAAGACCCCGTTTTTGGTTTCCGTGCGGCAGCACCAGCTTTAGCTTGTAATATTAGTTATTTCGATAAAAAAATCATTCATTGGGACCCAATTGCGATGAAGATTAAGAAAAAGTAAGAACTTTTTATTGTTTTAACCACGGAGGTTCACAGTGTTAAGGCACAGAGTAACAGATGTTTTTTGAAAAACTCTGTAAAACTTCGTCTAAAACTTGGCGAAACTCCGTGGTTAAATGATTTCTTTTATATATAAGTTTCCAAACAAATTTTTACCAAAATGACAAAAAAAATATCCATTCTTATATTATTAGTTTCAATTTCTTTACAAACTTTTGCTTGGGGAACAACAGGGCATCGTGTGGTGGGCGAAATTGCTGATTCGTATCTTTCAAGAAAAACAAAAAGAAGTATTCGAGAAATTTTAGGCAATGAATCCGTTGCTATGTCGAGCAATTGGGCCGATTTTGCAAAGTCAGATTCTACGCTCAAATACTTAGACCCTTGGCATTATATCAATGTCAAAGCTGGCATGAATGCGACCGAATTTTCTAATTATTTAAAAAACGACACAGGAATAGATGCTTATACAAAACTCAATTTTTTGATTACAGAATTGAAAAACAAGCAAATTTCGCTCGAACAAAAGCGATTTTACCTTCGTTTGCTCATTCATATTGCGGGCGATATTCACCAACCAATGCACGTAAGTCGTGCCGAAGATTTGGGCGGAAACAGAATAAGATTGTCGTGGTTTAATGAGCCAACCAACCTCCACGCCTTGTGGGACGACAAATTGATAACTTTTCAAAACCTGAGCTATACCGAATATGCCGCAAGTATTAATCATACCACCAAAGAACAACGCCAAGAGTGGCAGCAACAACCAATGTCGGAATGGTTTTTTGAATCTTACCAATTGGCAGATAAAGTTTATGCAAGCGTAAAACCTGAGCAGAAACTAAGCTATCGTTATAACTTTGATAATGTAGAAATGCTTAACCAGCAACTATTGAAAGGTGGAGTGAGATTGGCTGGTTTGTTGAATGAGATTTTTGGTTGAAAGTGAAGGGTTGAAAATAATAATTTCAACCCTATTTTATTCTTCCCAATCAGGCAAGTATCTCTTCCCAAATGTTGACAATATTTATCAGCCAAATATTGAATATCGTCAGATGTTTCTAAACATGCTGTTCCAGTATCAAACAGACGTAGAAAAGTACGGCGAGATACTTCAAATGTACGTTTTTTTACATTTGTTATTCGGAAATATAGCCCTTCAAAATAGCGTTTCCATTTTTTAGTATCTCCGTAATTTAATTCATCGGCTTCTTCGGCTGTGAGGTTTTCTTCTTGCCCAGCAATAGAGTTGAATTGTGAATAGAATACAGTTAATAAATCGCCATCAACGAAAACAATAAAATCCTTTAAATCAGATAGTTCTCTAACTGCATCTTCTACAATCAAACGCTCCTCGTCTGTGATGAGTTTAGGAACTCGTTTTCTGAAGATTACACGTGCTTCTTCGGGCGTTTCTACAACTTCAAAATCATTCGGAACTTCTTCGATGAGGTCTTTATATTTTTCTGGGCTATTTTTTACGATATAATATCGTATTCCACCTTTGGCAGTTTCGGTGGCTCTTATATAGTGGTCTTCGCCTTTTCGGTTGGTGTATTTGAATGGCTCGGTCATGGTAATTGTTTCAGGCGTTCTTTGAGAAAATAAATAGCTACGCCAGCAAAAGCTATTGTTTGTTTTTCGTAATTACCAAGTATTTTTTTTAGAGTTGATACATCCGAAATAGAATCTATGAAAGGTTTAAATTTAGTTTCTGTTTTGATAAATTTTTCTCTTTCGTTCACAAGGCTTGGACAGTTCAAATTTAATCCATCAATTGTGCTTAGTAGCTCTTTTTCTTGAGAAGTTAAAGAAGAATAATTCCTGTAAAATTTATCAATGGTCTTAAAGCCGGCCTTATTCGGTAAAATAAATCCACCTTCTGTATATTGAATTAAGTCTTCACATTTTATAACTTTACCTGTATATTGATTATGATGTGAATACCCTATAAATTTACTAATTAAGTTGTTGCCTTTTATAATATCACAATGATAATTTGTTTTTGATTTTCCTTTTGAATGAAGGCATGCAAGATATAAATTGAAATAATCTACCTCATTTTCAGAAAATATACTCTGTGGAAGAAAATGTTCAATAGTACTATTATTAAGGGCAATTTTTTGCATACAATAACAACATAACCCTCTTTGTTCTTTATATAGTTGTTCACGAAGAGATTTATATGATTTGTCAGATTGTAATGTCAGATAAGAAGGATATTTATCGACATTGCCTTCTGCTTGAAATTTTGCTCTTTCAGCAATAACAAAGTCAATAAGTTCTTGGCTTGGTTGTGTTTTTTGAATAAAAAGCATAGTCTTATAAATATAATGCTCTGAGCATATCAGCTTTGGCAAAGTTTGGATGATTTAGGTCGTAAGTATTTTCTAATTCTGTTCTAATTCCCTTTGCCTCATCAGTTTCTCCTCTACCACTTTCAATGAGAATTATGTATTTTTCAAAATCAATATCTACTTGCTTCAGACGTTTACTTGTATCCATTGCATCAATCAAAACTGTATCAACATCTTTGCCATAGAGGTAATTTAATTCCATAATCTTACCACCTTCCATCACAAAAGCATTATCTCTAACCGTACTTAAAACCAAAGGTGAGTGAGTTACAAAAACAGCTTGTGAAGAAGAGCCATTAGTAAGTGTTTTTTGTAATTCAGGCACGAATTCCCATTGCCAACTTGGGTGAGCAAAGGCATCTGGTTCATCAAGTAAAAATAACGTTTTTATATCTAAAAATAACTCAACAGCACCTTGTATGCCCATTTTCTGCTTTTCTCCTTCACTTAATAGTTCAAAGATTAATACGTCTTCAATACCTTTTTTCTTGAACCTAACATCAATATCTTGAATATAACCACTGGCATACGATAATGAAAATAAGTCGAAAAGTTTAAGTTCTTTATTATCAATGATTTCTAATTTCATCAACTCTTCTAAACCAATATTATTTAAAGTAATATGATATTCTTCTTTTGAGTCAACATTCCCGTTGTTATTTTGAACTAACCTATTGAAAAATGTAGTTAAATTTAACGAGGCAGACCAATAGTTTTCTTTTTTTGGGTCTCCAAGTAAAGTATAATCTGGTTTTTGAATTTTAAGTGTAAGTATAACAAACTCATTGATATTGAATTTTTCTAAAAATGCACGTTTGGAAGTATCTTTAGAGGCAAGCAATGCCAATAAAGCAAATTTATAGTGTATCGTTTCCGAGTGTATTATGTTGAAAGGACGATTTGGATTCTTTTTGTCTTTCACATAGTCTTTAATTATACCCAACATTCTTTCTGAAATCCCAGCGTAGTAAGATACGATTTTATTGGGTAAGGCATCTAAGGGGTCTATGGTTTTATCATTCTTGATACAAACAAAGCTATTTTTTTCGTACGTGATGGATATTTGTTCCAAATCAAAAGTATCCTTACTGCCAAATTGATAATTGATTTCAAACTCAAATGGGAAACCCTCAAATTTATTTTCAATGTCTCTCTGTGCTTCGATGAATATCATCAAAATAGCTTCTAATAAATTAGATTTCCCACTGGCGTTTTTACCTACAATTACCGCCACAGGATATTCTGGGTTGAGTTCCCAAGTGAAATCTTGTAGGTTTTTAAAGGATTTTATGTAGAGTTTAGTAATTCTCATATTATGCAAATATTTCGTTCTCGAATGCTTCTTTTGCTTGTTTTCTCAATTTCTCTGCTTTTTGTCTCAAGGAATTTGTTTTTTCTTTTTCGGCTGTTATATGGTTTGCTATTCTGTCTTGAATTTCTTTTGGTGGTAATGGAATTTGCAAATCTCTCAATTGTTTAGATGTAATTGCAGGATATATAGCTCCTGCCATAAAGAATGAAATTTGTTTAACTCCTACTTCTGATTTTAAAAATTCTAATAAAAAAACTAAATTATAACTATTAAATGGACTAATTATCTGAAATCCAGATGAACACACATAGTCATTATATTTATTACTGACTAATGCGAATTTTCTTAGATTGGGTCGTGTTAGACCAATAATTAAATCGTTTTCTTTTATAATTTGTGTTGCCCTACTTGGTGCTTTCTCTGTTTCTATTTCTGAATAATCCGTAATACCTAAGGTAGAATCAACAGAACCTATTTCAACATAGCGAAATGTGCTATTTCTATGCTTTTTATTTGTCCATGGACGGTTTTGGAACTTATAAATTTGACCTAATTTTGAAATAGGGTATTTAGTTTCTCTTAAAACTGTAAAAATATCTTGTTCTTCATCAATAACATATCCGTAATCCCATCGACTCAAATTCTTGAACCTTACAAACTGCAAGCCTTCTTTTTTTTCTAATGTTTTGGACTTTTCAATACCTAATTCTGAAAACAGATAGTTTTCTATATTTTTTTCTAACTCATTAGCTTCATTTTCGGCTTCTTGAGCAGTGGTAATATTATACTTATGCTGCTCAACTATTCGTGCCTGAATATATAGGTCAGGCAATGGCACTTTAAATGACAAGAAACTACTTTCATCTATACGTTGACGACCTGTTGAGCCGCTACTTAGGCTTTGGCAAAAATCATAAAAAGGCTTACTGGAAGTAATTAACACTAAAAATTCAGGAATAACCAACGATGTATCAACATCATAAATCGGGAATTCGTTAGAAACAATGGCATTGTCCACTTCTTTATTTGCTAAACCAAAAGCCCCATTTCTTGCATCAATTCGGGAGTATAAAAATTGCCCTTCTTTTAGTACAAACTGTCTTTTGGTTTTAATTTCCTTACCCAGTACTTCGTCACGCAATTTTACACCACTACCGTAGAGTTTCACTGTTACTCTTTTGTAGGTATAATCATCATTGATGATTATTGTATTTTTACTTTTCCGTAGTAAATTCCCAATTTTAACAAGATTGTATCTACTGGAAAAAATTGTCTCTGTTGGTATGGCATTTAAAACACTCCAACTATATAGATTCTTAAATCTACTTGTTTTTAAAATTCTATAGTTCATTGAAGTCATAAATCATTCAAAAATGGGGGTTCTCTCAACAATGTCCCGTTTGTATCAATTTGATAATCATATTTGGTTTCTTTAGAAGTCCATAAATGATTTTGGACTCTGTAATGTGCAAATTCTTGACTCAATGAATCTAATTCGTTGGTATCTTTACTTTGTCCTGTGCTACTGATACCTGCACTTTTTACTTCGGCAATAGGTACTTCATAATCAAAACGCTCTTTTACTTGTTCAAAAATTTCACGTTCGAGTTGTTCTTTTTCTTTCTTATGTACTTTATCTAATTTGACATTGTGTTTGAATTCTACTTCTTCTATCACTTGGTGTTTAATATTATTAAACTTTATCTCATCTTCTTCCGTAAACTTTTTCAGAAAAACTAAGCTCGATTTGACGCTTGCACCTGCCGAAACAAAAACTTCTTGCGGAATCGAAACAATCAATAATATTTTTGCTCTTCCTACAAGATACTCTCTTACTTTTTCAAGTTCCGCTCCATTCAGAAATCCTTCGGGTAATACTGCACCCATTCGTCCACCTTTTTGAAGTAAATTTAGACAACGCTCCATAAAAGCAACTTCTGTAAGGCTCGAATACTTAGTTGTTTCATAAAAATCTAAAATAGAAACCTCTCCGTTATTGTTTTTGCTTTTAATTTGGTGATACTTTTCTAAATCTGCTTGGTGAGAGTTGGTATAAGGCGTTTTATATTTTTCCTCATAGACTGCTTCGGGCTGTAACTCTTCTTCTTTTACAATCATTGAGCGGTATAGTCTCGAACCAAAAGGGGGATTTGTCAGAATTACATCAAATCTATTTTTATAGATTCCGTTTATATCCAGTAAGCCATCGTGATGATGAACACCGCTATGTCCATCACCCTGCATAAACATATTCATTTTTGCCGTCCGAGCTGAGCGAGGTTCGGCATCCGTGCCATAAATACAATTATCAGATAAGAAATTTAGCCTTTTTTTTGCTTTAGTTGTATCAATTTCTTCTTCTAACTTACTAAAAATAGATATAATTTTTCTAATAATTTCTTGCTTCTCAGAATCGTCGAGGTCATAAAAGTTTGAAACAAATAATTTATCTCTAAACTTAACTTTTTGTCCTCGGATATTATCCGTAATTTCTAATTTGATTTTTTTGAAAGATTCAATCAAAAAGCCTCCGCTACCACAGCAAGGGTCGCAAATCAGCTCATTTTCTTTAGGGTCAAGTACAGAGACCATAAACTCAACCAAAGTTCTGGGTGTAAAAAACTGCCCCAAATCTCCTCGGAAAGTTTTCCCTAAAAACTCCTCAAAAGCAACACCTTTGATGTCTTCGGGTACTTCTGATAAATTGTAATTTTTTAATTTATCAAGAATTTGTTCAAAACTAATATCTTTAACCCTTAATGTGTCATTAGTCTCAAAAATCCTGTCAACTTCACGTTCTTTTTTTATCTGATTGAATAATTCAATATGCGTTAATTTCGAGGCTTTAAAGTCTTCTTTTGTGTAAGGTATGCCACTTTCACGCTCTTTTGTAATTTTTATAAATAGAATTTTAGCGATTTCATCAAATGCCATTTCTGGCGAAAACTTATCGTTATTCCTAATTATATCATGGCATGAGAAAAAGATATTTTTGAATTCTTCTTTAGAAAAATTTTTTTCTGGCTTAGGAAAATTACTTTTTTCAATATCGTTATAGTTGGGAATATCAGAAATCTCAATTAATTGAACATCTGTATCGCTCAAGCGAATTAGTTCAAATGTTCTGAAAAGAATTTCAGCTTTCTTTGAATAATAAGCAAGTGCAAAGAATTTAGCACCAATCAAAATAGAATAGTTCTCCGTGAGAATAAAATCGTTCTTTTTGGGTTCTTGCTCTCCCAAGCAATTGATAACTATTGTAATCTTATTTTTATATTCAATTTCTATAGTATTTAAAGAAGAGAATGGAGAAAAGTGGGTTAGTTTATTTTGTTCCATTTCATCTGCAAAATAGCCACACTTTTGGATAATTTCAAAAACGGTTTTTTGCCTAAATTCTTTCATTGAATTCGTTTCTATCCAAGCATTTTTTATTGGAACAATTTCTTTATTGTTATTTCTATATTTTATTTCCATGTAATCGGGGAACACCTTGCCTGTTAAATTTAGCAAAAATATACATTAAAAAGTATATACTAAAAAGTATCTATGGTTCAAATCAAAAATAAAGCCATTTACAGCATAAATTGAAAAGATAAACTATCAAAAATTTGTGATATATTTCAAAAATGTGCCATAAGTAGGCTTTTCAAGTTTTTTGTCAAATCATCAACTTCTCAATATTAAGTCCAGCAATTCGCATTGCTTCGTATTCGATTTCGACAATATATTCAGTTTCGTCTTGACTAAAATATTCATTGTCCCAGCCATTGAAATATAGCTGCACTTGGGTTTGTAAATTACTCGTTTTGGCTGCAAGATGGTTTATCAAAAACTCTGTAAAACGCTCTACTTCCTTGTGCATTCGCTCCACGGTCGAGCTTGACGACGGCACAAGTTCTCGGTCTTCCCAATCGTCCAAAATAAATCTTTCTTTGAGTTTGTAGGCTTCTAATTGCTCAATGCGTTCCTGATTTGACATTATGTTTTTTTTGTTCAAAATTAATCAAAAATTAGTAATTTTGAACAAAAAAAATTGAACTCAACCTATGAAAATCACTTTTGCAACAATACTATTTTGCCTTTTTCTATTCATCGCCCAAGCCCAAAACCCAAAACGAGAATTTCGAGGAGCTTGGATTGCCACCGTTGGAAATATTGATTATCCTACAAGCAAAACCCTCACTTCGGCACAACAGCAAGCAGAATTTATCAAACTTCTCGACCAACATAAGCAAGCAGGCATCAATGCAGTAATGGTGCAAATTCGTACCAATGGCGATGCTTTTTACCCTTCTGAGCTTGCTCCATGGTCTGAATTTCTGACAGGCAAACAGGGAAAAACTCCCGAGCCATATTACGATCCAATAGCTTTTATGATAGCCGAATGTCGTAAACGTGGCATTGAGTTTCATGCTTGGTTTAACCCTTATCGGGCAGTTTCTAATGTCAACACGTCGGTTTTAGATGCTAAACACGTAGCAGTGAAGCACCCCGAATGGCTTTTAGCGTACGGAAACCTACGAGTGCTTGACCCTGGAAATCCCGAAGTTATCAAACACGTAACACAAGTAGTAATGGAAGTTGCCAATAAATATGATATTGATGGTGTGCATTTCGATGATTATTTTTATCCTTACCCAACAACAGGTTTGACACTCAACGATTCGGTAACTTATGCCAAAAACCCAAGAGGGATTTTGAAAAAAGTCGACTGGCGAAGAGACAACGTAAATATATTGGTAAAAACAATTTCGGACAGTTTGAAATCGGCGAAACCTTGGGTAAAATTTGGCATTTCTCCTTTCGGCATTTGGCAAAATAAGTCGTCGGCACAGCCTTTGGGTTCGGCAACTGGGGGTTTAGAAAGTTATAATGATATTTATTGTGATTCAAAAATTTGGCTACAAAATGGCTGGGTGGACTATATCGCCCCGCAGATTTATTGGAACATCGGCTTCACAGTTGCCGACTTTGCCATTTTAGTGCCTTGGTGGGCAAATAATGCCTTTGACCGACATCTTTATATTGGTCATGCTGCCTATCGCATCAATGCAAGTGATAATACGACTTGGCAAAATCCTACGCAAATGCCAAATCAGATTCGACTAAATAGTAGTAATGCAAAGGTACAAGGAAGCATTTTTTATAATACAAATACGCTTAATAAAAACCTTTTGGGTTTTCGAGATTCATTGATTACGAAGTTTTATAAAAGCCCTTCGCTCATGCCCACAATGGCTTGGAAGGATATTATTGCACCTGCAGCACCTCAAAATTTGACCACTATTTTGTCAAATAATGGTCTTCAACTCAAATGGAATAAACCAACAGTTGGCACTTCTGAAATCGAAAAAATAAGGGGATATGTCGTCTATCGTTTTGCCAATAATGATGCCGTAGATATTACCAAATCTGAGGCGATTCGGACAATTATTGCCAAAGATACCACGGCTTTTTTTGATGCAGAAACTACTCCACAAGCCTTGCGATATACTTATGTCATTACAGCACTCGACCGCTTACATAATGAAAGCATTCCGTCAAATACCTCGTCAGTTGTAGTTATAACAGGCATTGAGGAAGAAAATCTGCCAACTGAACTTTCGCAAAATGCTCCAAATCCTTTTTCAGAAAACACAAGAATTGATTTTCGTTTGGCAAAATCTGGCTACGTCTCACTCAAAATTATTGATTTTTGGGGCAGAGAAAATATCACGCTTTTAAATGAATGGAAACCAGCAGGAAGCCATAGCGTTGAGTTTGATAATCAAACTTTAAGCACAGGTGTTTACTTGTATATTTTGGAAACTTCGGAAGGTATTTTGAGCAAAAAAATGGTATTGATTCGATGATTTATTTTCGTAGATACCTTTGCAAAATGTTTAAATTTCTATTTTTTCTCGGTTCTTGATTTTCCTTCGGTGGTCATTGCCATCTTTTGATTTCGAGTCATTGATTTTACAAAAGTAACATTCCTAAATCTCAAGGTGCTCCAGTCCTCATCAATGGCTACTGCACGCACAGCTTCAAAGTCATTTTTACCAAGAATATCCCAACCGTAATCTCTGCCAATTTCTACTTTATATTTTTTTGAAGTGCCTTTTGGATAAGCAAACCAAAGAATTACATCGCCCTTCAATGCTGTGCTTATGCTTGAAAAGTATTGCTCAATTTCTGCTTTAGTTTTTACAAAAACCAAAACAAACTCAATGTTTTTTGCTTCTTCAATGTTGGTTTTGATGGCCGAAAAGTATTTCATTGCCTCTAATTCAGCATCAAATTCTGTTGGATGATTGATAATGAAAATTTCTTTTTGGTCTTTGAAGTTTAGTTTTTTGAAGAGATATGTCATTCAATTTTATGGTTTTATTGCTACAAATGTATTAAAAAAATCAGGCTTCATGACTCCCCTACCTCCAGAAAAGGCGTAAATTCAATCAATTCTTTAGCTTTTGACTCTGGCAATTGCTTAAATTCGACCTCCCAATTCATCGAAGCTGCCAATTGGTTCATCATTAACCCAACTTGGCGATTAGCAACCTTGGGCAAATCGCTTGTGAGGGCTTTGTCTTGCATCACTTTTTTTGCTTCGTTCAGAATAAAAGTATAATCGTCGTGGTTAAATTTATTGAGCCAACCATGGTCAATGTCATAAAATTTATAGTCGGTATCTATCGAAAGTACCTCAGCTTGCGGAAATTCTTCAATAATCAATTTGCGGGAAGCATCGTCTCGCCTGACTTTCATTCGGCCAAAGTCAAAACCTACCGAAACCTTCGCCCGTGAAATAACCAAGGCTTTTTTATTGACATTGAAAAAGCCCAAAAACTCCTTTTTGCTATTGTGGTCATAGATTTCGGTAAAATATCCTTCGGCTACTACTACCTTAAAAACCTTTTCGATACGTTCGAGCAAAAGCGTGGACTCTTGGCGTAATTGATCTTTATTATCACGCAATTTTTTTCCGTACATCCAATTGAATATCTGCCAAGAAGCAATACCGCCAATGGCAATAGCTACGAGAAAAATCAAAATTTCCATAGAAAAACTAATTATAAATGAGTGAATGAGCGAATGAGTGAATAAAAATAGAATAAATTTTGTAAAGAATAACTTAAATTTGACCGATTCATTAAATTTATAAAAATGATATTTCCAGAAACTTTGACTTTATCCAACTCAAAAAGTAACTTAATTATCATTGCAGGACCTACGGCAGTAGGCAAAACCGAACTCTGTATAAAATTAGCAAAGCTATTAGATACCGAAATTATTTCGTCAGATTCTCGACAATTCTACCGTGAGTTGAGCATTGGCACTGCCAAACCTACGCCTCAAGAAATGGACGGCGTGGTGCATCATTTCGTTGATTCACACAGCATCACCGAATATTATAGTTCAGGAGATTTTGAGCGTGATGCCATAAAACTTTTAGAAGAAAATCTTTTCTTGAAACACCAAAATGTAATCATGACAGGCGGCTCAGGACTTTTCATCAAAGCAATTATTGATGGACTCGACGAAATGCCTGAAGCACCTTTAGAATTACGCCAAAAACTAATGCAACAACTTGATAATCAAGGAGTTGCGTTTTTGGCAGAGCAATTGAAAGAACTTGACCCTGAGTATTGCCAAACGGCAGATTTACAAAATTCGCAGCGAGTGGTGCGAGCTTTGGAGGTGTGTTTGAGTACAGGAAAACCTTTTTCTTCGTTTCATAAAAAGGCAAATATTGAGCGAAATTTCAATATTATAAAAATAGGAATCGAGCGTCCACGTGAGGAATTGTATGAGCGAATAAACCTCAGAATGGACTTAATGCTAAAAAATGGTTTGCTCGAAGAAGTGAAATCTTTGTTGGCTTTTCGACATCATAATGCCCTGCAAACCGTTGGCTACAAAGAAGTTTTTGATTATTTGGACGGAAATTACGACTACAAAATAATGGTGGAATTATTGAAACGTAACTCCCGAAGATATGCCAAACGCCAAATGACGTGGTTTAAAAATCAAGATGAATTTCAGTGGTTTTATGGCACTGATTTTGAAGGAGTCAAAGTGTATATTCTCACAAAAATTACATGAAATTTAGATTTTTAATAATACTGCATGGCATTTTTTTAAAAATCCGTGAAAATCTGTGTTTCCAACGGAATCCGTGTTATCCGTGTTCTAATTTCGACGAAAATGGAACACGGATTTATATGGATTTTCAAAAAAAAATCAACAAAAACAAAAATTTTCATGTAGTATTATTTTTCATACTTTTTTTATTTATTTCCCTGCAAAACTCTTTCAGTCAGACCTTTGAAGAAATGAGGTTTATGACTGAAGACAATACTATTTATACGCAATATCGGCAGTTTTTTTACAAATATTATTTCCTAAAAAATAAAGATACACTTCTTGTAAAACTTTATACAAAACCCGATGCTATTGCTCCTTATGAAGAGTCTTGGAAGCTCGAATCTAAGTCAAAACTCACTTTTGAGCAAGATTTTACTGCCATTCATCAAGTTGCTATGACCGTAAAAGCTGGTGATTATTTTGGAAAAGAATCACTGCTACAATATGATTATTTGAGCAAAGAACGCCGAGGAATGAGGCACGAACAAACGGGTTTGGTAGAAGTTTGCAAAGACATTTCGATAAATCCGCCAAAAAACAACCACTTTTTGATTACCGAACTCAACCCTTTTCCTGAGATTCGAGAACCTTTCATCAAAGATAATTCTTGGCAAAATAACACCACCACAAGCAATATTGGGGGAAGTCAAAAATGGAAGACTTGGCAAGGAAATATCCATGTAAATTCGACTTATCGCATCAGAGATATTCAGACAATCAAAACAAATATTGGTTTCATGAAATGTTTTGTAGTAGAAGCTGAGGGCGAAAGTTTGCTCGGACAAACGCACTTGACTGCCTATTTTAATGAAGAATATGGCTTCGTAAAACTCAACTACACCAACATCGACGGCAGCTTTTTAGTGATGGATATTTATTCTGTGAAAAAGTATTGAAAGTTTCTGCACCGAAGGTCTGACCTTGATTGAGCTTTCTTTTTTTGCCTCTCAATAAATTTTCAAATAGAAACTCATTTTTTTCTTGCAATTTCAAAGTTTTTTTTTCTTATATTTGAATTGGTTACCTTTTTAGTAAACCCAATTTAACCTTTATTCTCATGAAAAAAAACAATACTATTCTCCTCCGAATGGTTATTTTCTGTTGCGTTATGCTTGCAAATGAAGCCTTTGCACAGATTAAAAAGCAACCCAAAACTCTGCAAAAAGCATCAATTCCTTCTACGAAAGCGAAAGTTTATGCAGAAAAACGCTCTCCTCAGCAGTTTTTATTAGACCAACAAAAAAATATTGAGCTACAAAAAAGTGTCGCTGATGTGGTAGTGCCAGATGACCAAATCATACAAGGCAGCCAATGTGTAGGATTTGACTGCGTAAATAATGAGTCATTTGGCTTTGATACACAACGTTTCAAAGAAAACAATACCCGAATAAAATTTGAAGATACAAGTGTAGGAAATTTTCCGACTAACGATTGGCAAATCGAAGCCAATGAAAGTGCCAGTGGCGGAGCAAGCTCATTTGCAGTTCTTGATGTTGATGGCTCAAAAACGCCCTTCAAAATGATTGCTGGAGCTCCAACAAATTCATTTTTTATGGACGGTACTGGAAGGATAGGTTTAAAAACTGGCACACCGGTTTTAGACCTTCATATAAATACAAGCAATACTCCTGCTACGAGGTTTGAGCAAAATTCAAGTGGTGGTTTTTCTGCTCAAACTTGGGACATGGCTGGCAATGAAGCCAATTTTTTTATTAGAGATGTAACTGGTGGTAGTCGTTTGCCATTTCGTATTCGCCCGGGAGCTCCTACAAGTAGTATTGATATTCAGGCTGATGGAAAAATTTGGGTAAAAAATGCCATCGTTCCTGCATCAGATATTCGACTTAAGCATAATTTTGAACCAATTAATGATGCTTTGGGAATTATAAATAAATTGAATCCATTAAGATATGATTTTCGACATGAGGAATTGAAAGAAATGGGTTTGCCAAAAGAGCATCAGATTGGCTTGATTGCCCAAGAAGTCGAAAAGATTTTGCCTGAACTCGTTTCCGAAATCTCAGAGGCAAAAGACAAAACAAAATATAAAGGCTTAAACTACACAGGCTTAATTCCTATTCTGATTCAGGGTATGAAAGACCAGCAAGAAGAAATAGAAAGGCTCAAGTCTAAAATTGCCAATTACGAAGCTCTCAACGCTCGAATGGAACGCCTCGAAGCGATGCTCAATAAAGAAGAAAAAGAGAAAAAAGCAGAGAAGAAATAGACGTAGAATAAAAAATAATTTCTACAATAATTAATCATAACTTATTGATAATCAATTTTTTATAAAATATTTAGAAAATGAAAAGAACATATATTTTTACCATTTTATCATTACTTTGTTTTTCGGCATTTTGTCAGGAAACTGCTGATGAAAATGGTCGAACTGCTACGCAACGTTTGGCAGTTTCGGCGGTAGTTTCAAAGCCAGCGATTTATCTTCAAGAAGATATTTCTACGAAATCTGCAACGGCATTTAGCATGAATTTTTCTTTGCCCGAAGGCAAAACAGCAGGTGAAATAATTATTTTTCACCCAAAAATTGACCAAGAATTAAAGAAAATTAGTCTCAGCCAAAGACAAGGTACAGTGCAAATTTCGACTAAAGATTTGCCCGCTGGAGTTGTTGTTGGGCTTTATGCCGATGGTGTTTTGCTTGAAAGTAAGCAAGTGAAACTTTAGTAGAAATTTTCAAAAAATGAGACATTTCTTCGGAAATGTATCATTTTTTATTTTGAAAAACTCGAAGCAAACCAGCATTTTGAGAAACTACAAAAAACTTGCTTTTAGTGGCTTTTTTTAATGAAATAATGCTTTTACAGTCGCCATCTGCTACAAAACCAGTTTGGTTGTAAAGTAATTCTTTGAAATTTCCTTTGCCATTTCCTGCCAAAACCAAGCCAACAGAAGCATCATATCGCCCTGCAATTGGCTCTGCATCGTAAGCGTTTCCCACCAAAATAATATCTAAATTTCCATCATTATTTATGTCATCGGTGAGCATACTCTGCACAGGCGACCATTGTGCCATTGGCGGAAGTGGTTTTAGTGTAAATTTGCCATTTCCCAGATTTTCGGCATACATACTTTGCTGCACAAATGCCTTTTTGATGGTTGATTGTTTTAGCTGTAATTCTGTCAAAGTTTCCTTCATTGTGGCTTTGGAATACTTTGTATAATTGGGAAATAATGTACGAAAAGAAGGCAATTGTCGAAGCAAATCATCTCGCATCGGAATAGGGTATTCTTTGCCATTAATAAAATATGACGGAATAGCGTCCCAACGACCGTTGCCGTCATAATCTTCTCCATAAATAGTAATCGGTTCTTGCGGAGAACAGTGGTAGCGAGAGTTTTGTCCCATGTTGCCAAAAACAAAATCTATGTCGCCATCTTTATCAAAATCTCCACTCGAAACACAGTTCCAAAAGCCATCAGATTGTGGAAAAACAGCCATATTTCGCAATTTTCCCTTGTAATTCTTGAAAATAGTAATAGGCATCAACTCACCAACAACAATCAAATCAAGCCAAGAATCTTGGTCAATATCTGCCCAAATAGCATCAGTTACCATGCCTATTTTTGAGAGTTCGGGGGCAGTTTCTTGGGTAAATTCACTAAAAATTCCGTAGTCATTTTTCAAAATATAACTATCGCCCGACTGTGGATATTGCAGCGGCGTGAGCCTTCCACCTCTGAAAATATCCAAATCTCCATCTTGGTCGTAGTCGGCAGCAGCTACGCATGAGCCACTGTGCCGAATGGCAGGAAGCTGGTTGGAAACGTCTGTAAAATTGCCTTTTCCGTCATTAAAATAGAGCCTATCTTGAAAAGATTTTGAACCATCAACAAACTCATTTGAGCCACTCACAATATACAAATCTTGATCTTTGTCATTATCGGCATCGAATAATAAAACGCCAACATCTTCTTCATTTTTTGGTGAAATTTCTTTCGTATATGACTTTTCTATAAATTTCCCAGTAGGCATTTGAACAAAAAATTTACCATAATGATTGTACGAACCGCCCACAAAAAAATCTTCTAAACCATCATTATTTATATCGCCAGCAGCCATTTTTGGACCTTGCTGAGAAAGTTTGTGCATCAATAAATTCTCAGAATTATAATCTACGTAGCGTTCTTCTTGGTGCAAATAATTTACGTTTACGAGCTTTGTAACTTCTTCAAAAAGCATTTTTGGAGCAATTTCTATACTTTTTTGCTTTATTTCTGCATTTTTATAGTCTAAAACAAGATTTTGATTAGCAGCAATATTTTTTAGTTTTTGAATTTTTCCATCAGTCCAAACGATTTCGAGGGAATCTATTTTTGTATTTTCGCCCAAACCAAAATGAATTTTATAATCAACCGACGAAGCATAACCTCGTGTAACGGTTTGGTGATATTTTTGAATTTGACCTTTCGTAAAAATACTTACATGGCTTCCCAAACCAAAAGTATTTTTTGCACTTCCCTTTAGCGAAATGGCAAGAAAGTTTGTTTTTTCGGCATTATTTTTCAAAATATAAGCAGGCTGATTGGTATTATTTACAACCACGTCAAGGTCGCCATCATTATCCAAATCGGCATAAGCCGCACCATGCGAAACAGAAGTAGAATCGCCAAACCATTTTTCAGTAATATCCTCAAAAGTAAGGTCGTTTTTGTTTCTGAAAAAATAGTTTGTGGTCTTCATTGAAGGTAATTTGGTAGCTCTGTCAATCATGTATCGCCGCAAATCGCCTTCTCCTTTGGACTCGAAGCCAACATTATACGAAATAAAATCAAGATTCGTAATATCTCGCAAGTAGCCATTTGAAACAAACAAATCTTTCAGTCCGTCGTTGTCAAAATCTGCAAAAAGTGGCGACCAACTCCATTCGGTAGCATGAACGCCCGAAAACTGCCCAATTTCCGAAAAAAGCATTTTCCCATCTGGTGTTTTTCCAAGATTTAGGTGCAGCATATTTCGCATAAATTGAGGATGATAACCTGTTTGCAACTCAATTTCGTATTGTTGAAAATTGCCCGCACCAGTCATCATTTTGCGTGCTTCGTTGCTCGATTGCAGCATATCCACCATCATTACGTCCATTTTGCCATCATTATTGAAGTCGGCAACGTCATTTCCCATCGAAAAACGACTGTGATGCTTGAAGTATGTCTTGGCAGATTCAGTAAATCGTGGTGAAGAAGCATTTGCATTATTCACATAAAGAAGGTCGTTTGGCAAAAAATCATTTGTTACAAAAACATCTTCCCAACCATCATCATTTAGGTCGCAAATGGACAAGCCAAGTCCATTACCATCATGCAAAATTCCTGCTTTTTTTGAAATATCTATAAATCGTGGCGAAGAACCATTTCCATTGCCGATATTTTCATAAAATTTATCTGGTGAAAAGCCCGTGCCGTCATTTACTGGAACAGAAATTTGATTTGGGTTGCGAATCAAATTGGTTGTTGTGAGCAAGTATAAATCTAAATCGCCGTCTTTGTCATAATCAAAAAAAGCCGCTTGACTCGAAAAAGTCGTATCGGCAATGCCATATTCTTTGGCACTTTCGATAAATTTTTCACCGCCTTGATTGATATAAAGTTGATTTGCTCTTTGTTCGCCCTTGTAATTGCCTGATTTACAGACATATATATCTAAAAAACCATCGGCATTTACATCTGCCATCGTTACGCCCGTTGACCAACCTTGCTTTATGATTCCTGATTTTTCGGTAATATCTTGAAAGTGGAAATCTCCTTTATTCAAGTAAATTTTATCGCCCGACATATTTCCCGTAAAGTACAAATCTGGCAAATTATCGTTGTTAATATCGCCAATTGCTACGCCCGCACCATTATAAACATTATGAAAATCATAGAGGTTAAATTGCTCATTTTCGATGACTGTATTCTGAAAATTTACGCCAGTTTCGGCGGCAGAAAGCATCGAAAATAGCGTTTTTTGCTTGTTTTTGCAAGAAATTAATAGAGAAAGAAATGTAAAAAGTAGTAAGAATTTTTTCATGGTTTTTCGGTAAAAAATCAAGTATGAACTTAAGCAACCTAACTTTTATACAAGCCACTCAAAACCTCCACAACTTTATCAATTTCTTCGGTAGTATTATATTTTCCAAAAGAAAAACGCACATTTCCTCTTTCTGGCTGTACATTCAATGCTCCCAAAACATGTGAGCCAACATCTGAGCCACTTGTACAAGCACTTCCGCCCGAACAAGAAATTTGTGCAATATCTAAGTTAAAAAGCAGCATATCATTGTCTTCATTTGAGGGCAAACTTACATTCAAAACTGTATAAAGGCTTCGCTCCAAATTTGCTGAATCACCATTAAATCTTACATCAGGAATAGCCGCTTGCAGTTTTTCAATCATTCGTTGCTTTAAGCCTTCAATGTGCATTTTATGCTGCTCCATTTCTTTGTAGGCAATTTCAAGAGCTTTTGCTAAGCCAACAATGCCATAGACATTTTCAGTTCCGCCACGCATATTTCGCTCTTGCGAACCTCCATGAATAAACGGATGGATTTTGTTATCAGCATTAATATACAAAAAACCTACGCCTTTTGGCCCATGAAATTTGTGAGCCGCACCTACCAAAAAATCTATTTTTGTATTTTGCACATCATGTTTATAATGCCCCATTGTTTGCACCGTATCTGAGTGAAAAATGGCATCGTATTTCTTGCACAACTCCCCTACCCTTTCCAAATTTATCAGATTTCCGATTTCGTTATTGCCGTGCATTAATGAAACCAAAGTTCGTGGTTTTGTAGCTAAAAGTTCTTCCAAATGAGCCAAATCTGCATGACCGTTTTCATCAAGATTCACAAAACTAAGCTCGATTGTGCCTTGTTTTGCCAAATATTCGAGCGTATGAAGCACCGCATGATGCTCAACTGGTGAAGTTATTGCATGCTTAATATTGAAAGTATCAATGCTGCACGAAATGGCAGTATTATCTGCCTCTGTTCCTCCCGAAGTAAAAAAAATCTCCGAAGGTGAAGCATTGATAAGGCTTGCTACGGTTTTACGAGCTTTTTCTACTGCCGAACGAACTTGTCGTCCATGTGAATGAATAGAGGATGGATTACCGAAATTTTCGGACATTAGTGGTAACATTGCTTGTAAAACTTCGTCGTCGAGGCGAGTTGTGGCGGCATTATCAAGGTAAATTTTTGGCATTAGATTGGCTTATTTTTAAAACTATAAAAGATTTTCACAAAAATAATATTTGGTTTTTGATTATACAACCCATTATTTTGATAGACTAAGCAAATTTTATTTGGTAAATAAAGGAAAAACATTTTTTTCTGTGGACTAAATACTGTAGACCGAGGACTTTTTTCACAATTCCACACTCACATTTCGCTTAAAAGCCGCCCCAAAATCAATCATTGATTCAGTTTTTAAAATTCCTGCAATGTGGTCAATTTTATCGTATAACACACTTCTCATGTGTTCGTTCGATTTGGCAACAATGCGAATATAAAGCGTATATTGCCCCGTGATATAATAACATTCTGTTACTTCTGGAATTTTCCGTAATTCCTCAATAATTACTTTCGAATCAGAATCTTCTTTCAGCACCAAACCTGTAAATGCACTCCATTCGTAGCCGAGTTTACGCTCATCCAGAATAATACCTGCACCTTTCAAAATACCGATTCGTTTCAAACGAGTGATTCGCTGATGCACCATCGTGTTTGAAATTTCTAAATTCTTGGCAATTTCGGAGTAAGGCTTTCGCCCATCTTTTTCGAGTTGAAGCAAGATTTTCTTGTCAAATTCATCTAAAATGCTTTCATCTATCATAGTCAAATTGACTTTTACTTTAGAATAATTAAGTGAATATAACTTAAAATATTTTCAAATAAAAATATATAACTTAAAAATGAATCAATATAAATTATTTTAACATTTTTGTTTTATAAATGATTAAAAATAAAAAAATCAAATGAAATGGTACAGACATCTTACGCCGAACAACTAATCGAACTCGAAGAACGCTACGGAGCTCATAATTATCACCCGATTTCGGCAGTGCTTGACCGTGGAGAAGGTGTCTATGTTTGGGATGTGGACGGCAAGCGTTACTATGATTTTTTGTCGGCATACTCTGCCGTCAATCAAGGGCATTGTCACCCTCGAATCATAAATGCTTTGACCGAACAAGCTCAAAAACTAACGCTTACTTCACGTGCTTTTTATAGTTCAATTTTGGGGCGTTATGAAGAATATATCACCAATTATTTTGGCTACGATAGAGTTTTACCTATGAATACTGGCGTTGAGGCAGTAGAAACTGCCTTGAAACTTTGCCGCAAATGGGGCTATCAAGTCAAAGGAATTCCTGAAAACAAAGCCAAGATTATTTTTGCAGGAGGCAATTTTCACGGACGAACTTTATCTGTTGTTTCGGCATCAACCGACCCAACGGCTCGCAAAAATTTTGGACCTTTCATGGACGGTTTTGAAACTGTACCCTATAATGACATTGAGGCTTTGGAAGAAGCATTAATTAACGACCCATATATTGCAGGTTTTATTTTTGAGCCGATTCAGGGCGAAGCGGGCGTGGTTGTACCCGACGATAATTATTTGCCCGAAGCCTATCGTTTGTGCAAAGCAAGTAATGTGCTTTTTATAGCTGACGAAATCCAAACGGGCATCGCTCGTACAGGAAAAATGCTGGCAACCGACTATTATGACGTACGACCAGACATTGTTATTCTGGGAAAAGCTCTTTCAGGAGGAGTTTTGCCAGTGTCGGCGGTTTTAGCAGATGATGAAATCATGCTTACCTTGAAGCCAGGCGAACATGGCTCAACTTATGGTGGAAACCCCTTGGCTTGTGCCGTAGCAATGGAAGCTTTGGAGGTAGTAAAAGATGAAAAATTAGCTGAAAATGCCGACTATTTAGGAAAATTGTTCCGCCATGAAATGAGTAAATTGATTCAAAGCACAAACATTGTAACAGAAGTTCGTGGAAAAGGTTTACTCAATGCCATTGTTATAGATTCGCACGAAGACTCAGATTTGGCTTGGAATATTTGTATGAAATTTAAGGACAATGGACTTTTGGCAAAACCTACGCATGGCAATAAAATTCGCCTTGCTCCGCCATTAGTTATGACCGAAAATCAACTATGGGATTGTGTCGAAATTATTTCTGATGTGGTGAAGGGGTTTTAATCTAACATAAATCTAACATCAAAAAAGCCTCGAAATCGGGGCTTTTTTGATGTTTTCTACTTCAACCGAATACTATAAGCCTGAATCAAAGGCGGATTTTCGGGCGACATCGTGAAACTTACTTCAATATTTCCTTTTTCACCTTCCAACAAAAACTTCCCTCTCAGGGCATTTTCGGCTACGATTTCGTTAATTTTTATAATTTTCCCTGCTTTCTCAAAGATTCCTTCGGCTTCAGCTTTCAAAAGGTCAGGGAAATAATCTAAGAAGAAATTTTCAGCAAAAATGGCTATTTTTTCAGCGTTTTGCCACGAAGGTAAAAGTTTTACTAATTCATTTTGGCGTTGTTTCAGAATTGGTGAAACAGGGAAAGAATTAGGTGTAAGACCTGCATTTTCGACAATAAAAGGCAGAATTTGGTTGTTCATCAAGGCTGCACCGCCGTAAGTTCCATTAGTGAAAGTTACGATTCCGACACCATAATTTGGCAATATTTTCCAGTCAGAACCAAAGCCTGGGAGACCACCCGAATGGCCAACGCTTGTGAGTTGATTACAGTTTTTGTCGATACGCAAGCCATAGCCATAAAACGCCACATTGGTGCAAGGCTCGCCCGTACCTGTGTAGCCACGGTTACTTAGGCTATTGAAATTCCACGGAAAGTGCATTTCTTTGAGCGAACTTTTTTTCAAAATGACCGAGTTTGGCGAACCAACTTGATAAGCTGCTTGGTGCAGAGCCATGTACTTGGCAAAATCTTCGATAGAAGTCAGCACGCCGCCCATGATTCCGTACGCACCGTCGGGTTCGATGGGTTGCTCGATGTATTGTTCACGCAACCAACGATACCCCCTAACGAGTTGATTATCAGGCACTTTCTTATAATCCCAATAAGTATTAGTCATTCCGAGAGGCTTCCAAATTTTGTTGGTAATATAGCTTTGGTAGCTTTGCCCCGAAACTGTTTTGATGATTTGCCCCAGCATCGCAAAGCCCATATTGCTGTATTCGTAGGCAACGCCTGGCTCATTGGAAAACGAAATTCCTTTCTTAAACATCTTCAACATCGTTGCTTCCGAAATACCCAATTGGCGGTCGCCCCAAGGATTGTCTTCGGGGAAACCCGCTGCGTGCGAAAGCAAATGACGCACCGTGATTTCGGGCGAATCGGGTGAATGTTTTTGTCCTTTTAGTTCGGGAATGTATTTCCAAACTGGGTCGTCGAGTTTGATTTTTCCTGCATCTCGTAGCTGCAAAATTGCCACCGAAGCAAAACTTTTCGACATCGAAGCAATGCGATAAACCGACTGATTATCAGCAGTTTTGTTGGTTTTGTAATTGACAATACCGCTATTGCTCTGATAAATAATTTTGCCATCAAGCACCAAGGCATACGCCACACTCGACAAATGACTTTTGACCTTAAAATCTTGAAACTTAGCATCAAGTTCGGGAATCAATGCCTTGATTTTATCTTCGGTGCTTTGAGCAAAAAGATTTAGGCTGAGAAGTAAGAAAAGGATTAGTTTTTTCATGTTTTGGTTGGTGAAGGGTTTGGTTTTTACAAAAATAGGGAAAATATTTATTGAAAGTATTTTTTCTTCTACTTCCTCAGTGTCTTTTAGAGACAGGTAAGGGATTCGGAAGGAACAGAATAATTTGGAGTTTATAAGATAGTTGAGTTAATAAAGATAACTATCTTTGCAGTAAATGAATATATCTGAAAGAAATCATGATAGAACAAATAAAATTCAAGAATTTTAAAATATTTAAAAATTGGCAGACAATTGAAATTAAACCTATAACAATATTATTAGGAAAAAATAATAGTGGAAAGAGTGCAGTAGCTAAATTGCCAGTATTGATAGCAGGTAGTATCAGTGGTTCATTTTCTGCACCTATTAACCTTAACTATGAAGGAATTCGAATTGGCTATTCAAATGAGGAGTTATTTTACAATCGTGAGATTACTTTAGAGCCTATCGAATTTGATATAAAGTTAACGGATGATAATATAAAAGCTTCAATAAGCGGAGATAGAAGCTATCAAATACGGGTTTCAAAATGTGTTATTAACGGAGAAGAAACTGATTTAAAATCAAAATATAATGGTTTTATTCCTGAAAAGATGACGGGTAAAAAGCCAGAATTATTTGACTTTGATTATATTGATTCATTTAGAAAATTTCCTGAACCACAATTCAGTGATATATACGGAGATTATTTAAAAATTGGTCTTTCTGGAGAAAGTGCTTATAAACTTATGGCACAATATCATAATCAAAATAGTCCTATTTTGAATCAAATAAAAGAATGGTATAAAGACAACTTTGAGGGATGGGAAATTGGTGTTAAGGACATTGCTGGTAGTAGTCCACTATTTGAAGTAGTTTTATCCACATCTAAGATTAAGGCAATTAATATAGTTAATACAGGTTCTGGAATTCGCCAATCATTACCTTTAATAGTTCGTTCTTATATGCCTACGCAAAATCCAACAGTAATAATTATAGAAGAGCCAGAAACACACTTACACCCTGCTGCCCATGGAGTATTGGCTCAACGATTTGCGGAATCATATTTAGAAGATAATAATAAGAAATACTTAATTGAAACACACTCACAAAATTTTGTTTTACGAATGAGGCGTTTAGTAGCCGAAGGGAAATTAAAACCAGATGATTTGGCTATTTATTATGTCGATTTTGATGAAGCTAAAAATGAGAGTAACCTGAGAATGATTGAGGTAGATAATGTTGGCGGTGTAGACTGGTGGCCAACGGGGATTTTTGGTGAATCTGTTATTGAGGCAAGAGCTATTTACAATGCTCAATTAAATGATGTAAATAATGAGAATTGAAATCAGTAAAGATATTTTTGAGAATTCAGACTTTCAAGGTTTAACATATATTTTTCAAATCTTAACTTGGAGTCCTGTTAATTCAGTTCCAAGATATAATATTTTTATTAATTCTGATAAAGTTGAGCATACTCAAAATTTTAAAGAGCTTACATCACTAAACCCTAATACAGAAACTATTCAATCCAAGATTATTGACGAAGAATTTACTGAAGCAATTTTACAAAGTTTGAGGAGTCCACATATAGATTTTCGTATTAGTAACAAAAAAGACAATAAGAGTTTTAATATTGAAGAAGCCATTCGTTTTTTTTCTCAGCCTGTCTCTATTGTGTTGGAGAACAATAAGAATGATTCCAATTTTATTGAAGCAATAATCTATAATTTTGATAAAGATGGTAATGTAAAGGAACATTTGAGACATGGTTGGCTTAAATTTGAAAATGCAGGAGGATATCGAAATGTACAAAATTTTTTGGAGGGCTGCTTTAAAGCTTATGAAGATTTAGCATATCGAAACAATAGAAAACCATCTGATTACTACAGAGGAATGGTTGTTTTAGACAGTGATAAGAATTATGTCAATGAGCCAATTAAAGAGCAGTATAATATTTTAATTCAAAACTTCCCAAATATACAATTTCATATTTTAGAAAAAAGGGCTATGGAAAATTATATGCCTGATGAAGTTTATAAGGATATTAAAAACGAGATAAACTCACATAAAGCAGAGCATAATAATTGGAAGAAGATGATAGCATGGATAGATGTTTTTTTGCATTTATCCAACGAACAAAAAAACTTTTTAAATATAAGTGATGGATTTCCAAAGCATATAGATAGAGGAACAAACGAAAGAAAGCCTATTAAAAGAGAAATATTAGAACTTTTCAATCTCATAGAGGACAGCGAAAAATTCAAAGTTTTAGATGAAGGGTTTATTTACAAAGGAAAAGAGTTTAAGAATGAATTTCCATTGTTATTTTTCAAATCCTCAAAAGTTAATAAACAATCATTGAATGATAGAGATGGAAAAGATGAACTTCAACGCATTCTCCTTAAAATTTACGAATTATTATGAATGAACTACAAATTAGTACAAGAGTAAGGCGACTTTTTCATTACTTAAGTGATTTTGAAAAAGGAGTAATTCGTGTACCTGCATTTCAACGAGACTTTGAATGGGACAATGCAAAAAAAATAAAACTTTTTGAGAGTATAAAAAACGGATATCCAATAGGCTCTATTCTATTTTGGAGACCTGATTTTAGTAAATTTGATGACTTTAGAAATTTTGAGACAAACGTGATGGGTTCTTACTATTTACAAAAGAGAGCAATAGATTATTTTTATATTTTGGATGGTTATCAACGACTTTCTACTCTTTTTGGAAGTTTAATAAATCCCAATAAAACAAATTTAAAAAGAAACGATAAGGTTTGGGTAGAAAAGTTCAATTTAATATATGATATACAATTAGATAAGATAAAAGCAATTAATAAAATTAAATATGATATTCATGAAATACCATTGTTTGAATTTGTAGATGGAGATGGCTATTATGATTTACAAGAACAACTTTTTAACTTAAATTATAGCAAAGATACAGTAGAATTGTTTATCAAAAGGTATAGGACATTTGGGAGAGCCTTATCAACTTATGATATGCCTGCAGTTGAAATGTATGGAGGTTCAATAGAGGAAGCAATTGAAATCTTTACTCGATTAAATTCCGAAGGGGCTAAGATTACTGACGATTGGAAATTATCAGCTTTATCCTTTAATAAAGAAGAGAATTTTAGGCTTGGAACGGAAATAGACGAGTTAATAGAAAGACTAAATATTTATAACTTTGAAAAAATACAGAGAAAAATCATTTTTCAATGCCTCACAAATTCTTTTGGAAATCCGTTTTTTGACCAATCAAGTCAAGGAGATATAAGCAAGTTAAAAAAATTAGTAGATAACCCCAATTTCATTCCAATTACTCGTAATACACTAAAATCAATAGTGATTACAGTAGAGTTTTTATTCCAAGAGTTAAGTGTGCTTGACAGCAAGTTTCTACCATATAACAACCAGCTAATTTTTATAACTGACTTTTTTAATAAAATAGAAAAACCAAGTCAAAAACAGTTAAATAGGTTAAAACATTGGTTTTGGATTACTACATATTCCAATTATTTCACCATTTATAATTTGAGTAAACAAAGAAAAGCTTACGAAGAATTTCAAAAATTTATTGTGAACGAAAATCATATTCCTATTTATTACGATAAACCTAATATTACATTCGAGACAGTGGAGTTTCCTCCTAAAATTGAAATGGGTAGTGTACGTTCAAAAGCATTAGGGTTGTTTATGCTTCAATATCAAGTCCTAAATTTATTCTTAGATATTAATAGAGTAAATGGATACAAGAAATATTATTTGTTTAATGATGTGGAAGATATAAATGTTTCTGAAAACACAGTCTTGATTATTGATGATGGGAGATATTCTATAAACAAACAAAACAAAGACCTTTCTGAATGGTTAAGCTCCGAAGTTGATTATTCATATTTTTTTATTACATATGAAATGAAAGAATTATTTAAGGAGAAACAAAGTAAATATGAAGTCTTGTTAAAAAGAAAAGAGTTAATTATTGCAAAAGAAAAAGAATTTGTAGAAAATTTGTCCATAAAATACCTTATTTAATAGGTAGAATTATGTTCAGTTCCACTTCGGTTTAGAACTTAATTCGCAAGTCCAAATTCACAGAAGCCATTCAAAGAAAAACTAACATATCAACTGAATGAATATTCAACCGAACTCCCCGTTTGGCTAAATGTTCTACATTTAATCACTGTGTCATGCGTTCTTAGAACGCAAAACCACATTCTCAGATGTCGTTCTAAGAACGGCTGCCTCGTTCGACTGAATTCTAAGATTTGAAGAGCCTCAAAAGAAGGCTCTTTTTTTTATGCAAAAAATATTTTTTGTATAACTCGTTACTTTTTCTTTAAAGACCGTCAGAAGTTTGGTATCACGAAATTTTTACCAAAAACCTTAAACAATAAAATAATAATAACATGGACTTACTCGGTCTTGTAAAAGAACAACTTACCTCTGCTGCTATTTCTAAAATCAGTGGCTTTTTGGGCGAATCGAACGAAAATACAACTTCGGCTCTTGGCAGTGCAATGCCCTCAATCTTAGGTGGTTTGATGCAACAGGCTTCAACAGCAAATGGTGCTGGCGACCTCTTGAACACCATTAAAACTGGTGGACACGATGGCGGGATATTAGATAATCTCTCGAATCTTCTTGGAGATTTTGATGGTTCATCAAATATGGTTACGGTAGGAACTGGCTTATTAGGAAGCATTTTTGGTGATAAAGTTGGTGCATTAGCTAATATTATTGCTGGCGTATCTGGCATAAAAACTGGTTCGGCATCATCACTATTAGGTATGGCTGCACCTATTTTGATGGGCGTGCTTGGCAAACAAGCTACTTCTCAAGGCATGGGTGTTTCGGGTTTAGCCAATTTATTGATGAGTCAGAAAGATTCCGTAAAAGCTGCACTTCCAGCTGGGATTGGCAGTATTTTGAATATTGATGGCTTAGGTGATTTCTTAGGAACTGCCAAAACTACAACAACTTCAGCTCCAAAAGCTGTTGTAAATGCTGTTGAAGAAGTTGCCGAAGAATCAAAAGGTGGTATTTCGTGGTTACCTTGGGTATTATTAGGACTTTTATTATTAGGCTCATTTTATTACTGGAAAAGTTGCAGAAATGCTCCCGAAAGATTAGAAGCTGCAGTTGATAGTACAACAAATATGGTTGCAGCTCAAGTTGATAGTGCTGCAACTTCAGTAGTTAGTTCTTTGAAAAAGACACTTTCTACAGGCGTTGAGCTTAATTTTGGAGAAAAAAGCATCGAAAATGACTTGATAACCTTCATCGAAGACAAATCAAAAGCTGTTGATAAAACGACATGGTTCAATTTCCATGATTTGAAATTTGAAACTGGTAGTGCCATCATTGACTCAACTTCAATGCAAGAAGTACGCAATATTGCTGAGATTTTGAAAGCCTACCCAATAGATTTGAAAGTTGGTGGCTATACTGATAATGTAGGTAAAGAAGCATCAAATCAAAAACTTTCTGCCAGCCGTGCGGCAAGTGTGGTTGCTGCTTTAGTAAAAATGGGAATTGATGCTACACGTTTAGCACCTGAAGGATATGGTTCACAATTTCCAATGGCATCAAATGATACAGAAGAAGGAAGAGCCCAAAACAGAAGAATTGCTGTGAGAGTTACAAAAAAATAACTCCGATTACCCTAAAACAAATGCTGTATAAAGCCTTGCAGGAAACTTCTTGTAAGGCTTTTTATTTTACTCAATAATTTCATTAGTTTTACGACATTATTATGAAAATTACCAAACAAAATATCAAAATCACTACATAAATGACCGAAATCCTCATCAGTCTTGCCATTGGTATTGCTCTTAGTGCTTGTTCGGGTTTTCGGGTATTTGTGCCAATGTTGGTAGCAAATTTGGCTACTCGCTTCGAGTTTTTGCACCTTTCCAATGGCTTTGAATGGTTGAGTAGTCCGACGGCAACTTATGTTTTGGCAGCAGCAACCATTGCCGAAATGATGGCATATTATGTACCTGTCGTTGATAATTTATTAGACACAATTGCCACACCTGCATCATTTGTGGCAGGAACTATTCTGACTACTTCTTTCTTGAAAATAGATTCGCCCGAACTTCAATGGACACTCGGAATTTTGGCTGGTGGAGGCGTGGCTGGTACTATTCAGGCAGGAACTGGTCTTTTGAGATTAGCTTCGACCAAATTTACAGGCGGTTTTGGCAATTCTTTTTTGGCTACTTCCGAAAACTTCGTTTCTATTATTTTTTCATTGCTCACACTTTGGTTGCCTATTTTCGTAGCAATTCTTGGGGTTTTACTTTTTGTATTTCTGTTGAAAAAAATCATAAAACGATTCCAAACAAAGAAAAAATAAAGTTTTTTCTTGATAAAATTATAATTTATCTTCAAAAAAAACTAACTTACCTGCCAATCTAAACCTTACTCCGAAAACTACTTTATGGAATCTAAAGAAACAAAACCTTCGCTGCGTTATGCGTGGTATGTGGTGGGCGTGCTATTGCTTGCTTACATTTCTTCATTTATTGATAGACAAATCTTATCACTTTTGGTAAAACCAATCAAAGCATCTTTTGGCATAACAGATACTCAAATGGGAGTCTTGATGGGGCTGAGTTTTGCTGTACTTTATACTTTGGTGGGCATTCCGATTGGCTTGATGGCTGACAGAATGAACCGAAAAAAAATCATTGCTTGGGGTATTATGATTTGGAGTATTATGACAGTTTTTTGTGGTTTGGCAGGTAGTTATTCCTTGTTTTTTCTTGCCAGAGTGGGTGTAGGCATTGGTGAAGCGGCACTTTCGCCAGCAGCATATTCAATAATTTCAGATTATTTTCCGAAGAAAAAATTGGCAACAGCATTGAGCGTTTATAATATGGGCATATACTTAGGTTCAGGCTTATCAATATTGATTGGTGCAGCTCTGAGAACCATGATAGGAAAAGAAAATATTATTATACCATACATAGGAGAGATATTTTCATGGCAAATGATATTTTTTTATATTGGTTTGCCCGGAATATTTATTGTTTTGCTTGTTCAAACTATCAAAGAACCTAAGCGTATTGAATTTGATTCTGTAAAAGAGATAACCGAAACGAGTAGTTTTAAGGAGATTCTTACCTATTTTAAGGCAAATAGGCTTACTTTTTTATACTTAAATTTCAGTATGGCATTCATGGCTTTTGCCACGTATGCCGGTATTTATTGGCTACCTACCATGTTGGGCAGAGTGCATGGTTGGGCAGATACCAAAGCTGGCGTAACTTTCGGACTTTTGATCACTGTTTTTTCTACATTGGGCGTAATTTCGGGTGGAAGATATGCAGATTATTTAACTAAAAAAGGGGTTGTACAAGCCAAAATGTTGGCAGGATTTAGAGGAATGGCAGTTGCAATGTGTTGTACGCTTGGCATATTGCTACCCGACATCAATATCGGTATATTTTTTGTTGCAGGATTTTGCTTTTTTAGTTCATTTCCTTATGGCTCGGCAACGGCTGCTATTCAAGAAATTGTGCCCAACAAAATGAGGGCTATTTTCTCAGCTTTTTTCTTATTTGTAGTCAATATTATAGGTCTTGGCTTTGGACCACTCACGGTAGGTCTTTTGAATGATGCTGTTTTTGGCGACCCAAACAAAATTCATTATTCACTCTTTATTACGCAGTTTTTGGGTTGTTCATTATCAGCATTATGTCTTTATTTAGGTCTAAAACCTTTTGTACGAAGTGTTGATTATTTGAAAAAATACTTGGCTGTTTCAAACCAGAATTAGTTGTGTTAAACCTTCTTGTGAAAAGTGTTTTTCACAAGAAGGTTCACTTTTTGATTCAAAATCAAGTAATAACTGCCTTTTTTGATTCAAAATCAAGCAATAACTGCCTTAAAAGCAATATATTTATCCATTGCCTTCATCATTTCTTCAGCCACAAAAGCCTTCATTTCGTTGAGTTCTTGCTCACGGTTGAGCGGAATTGGTCCAGCAACCAACTGAATATGTAACACTCGCTCGATTTCCCAAAGTGTTTCGGTCGTAAAATTATGCATACCACTTAGCCACTTGCTTACCTCAGATGCTTTTTTGCCCATCATGTACGCAAACTCTTGGTTAGAGAGTCCTCTTTCCTGCAATTTATCATCAATTCGGGCAGCTAAGAGCATACGTTTTTTTACCTGTTCACGCTTTTCAGGTCGCATTTGCTTTTGTAATTCTTCGATTATGGTGCTGTGGTACTCTCTTGCCTTATTCATCAGTTTCAAAAGTTAAATTTCCTAAAAGTTCCATTTCATTTTTTGACCAATATATTTCTCTATCTTTTGTTTGTAAATGTATCATATTCGAAATTGAGCGTATCAAATAGTTTTCAGAAGTTAATTTTGGGTCTTCTTGCAAGGCTCTAATATTTTTGGACTTCGGTCCGCCACCACCTAAAATGATAATACTACTACCCAAACGAACACAATAAAGCCTAAGATTAGAATGAGGTAAATCATACAACGCACAAACCAAATCTCCCAGTCACCCTTCATTTTCTTTGAACATATTTGGTCTGGCTCCAGTTTGATGTGCCATTAGCTCCATTCTGAATAATATATCCTCCACATCATTAAAGAAATTTTGGTGATTTTCCTCTAAAAATTGGTCAAACAATGTGATATTATTATCATCAATAATGGCAGAATAAAAAGTTGTTTTTTTGCCCGAATATTGAGAGAGTTTGACAATTTCTATTTTCATAGGATTGATTTATTTTACAACAAAATTAATCAATAAATAATATAAGACAATTATAAATGAATATTTTAGAAAATCAATGTTTTGCTACCCAATAATCCCAACATTGGAAAAGCTCCATTGTTTGTTCGGAGGCATCAATTTTACTTAGTTTTGAATAGGCAATTGGCTTGATATATTCGCCGTCAGCCATTTCAAGTTTAAAATCATGTCCTTTGAAATCTTCGTCGTCGGCATCTAAACCTACGATGGTTACTTGCTTCAATTCAAGCATGCTATCACGCTTTTTGAATGCTGCCGTAGCCTCAAATGGAAATTCGAGGTCATCTTCCATTGTTGTAAACCAGCCCATGCTTACTTCATAGTCGTCATAAGCATCTACTACGATTTCGTAGTCTATTTTGTATTTTATTTGTTCGGGGTTAGCATGGTTTTATATGGCAATTAAAAAATTGACAGGAATATTTAAGCCTTTACTAAGGCGTTGTATCATCGAAATTGTTAGTTCTTGCTTACGATTCATCACTTTTGATACTTTTGTTTTATCGCCAATAAAAGGAATCAAATCTCGCTGTTTGAGATTATCTTGTTCCATTTTATACTGCAAAAATTTGATTGGGTCGCTTGCTTGCATCGGCACATAAATAGATTCATACGCCTCAATAAGTGTAACGAGCATATCCAATTCTTGCCCTTCAGCGGAAGTTTTAGTAGGCTTCAATTTCATCAGATTTCGTACCCGATGCAATGCCATTTGGTGATTTTTCTCTGATATTTCATTCATTGTATTCGATGGTTTTAACGTCTATCTTATCATATTGCTTGTGCGTACCAATCCAGATGATAAAAACGAGTTCAAATTCATAATCTATTTCTGTAACAAGTCTAAAATCATTGCCTTTGATGTTAAAAACAACTTGATTATTGGCTACAATACTTGCATTTCCATAGATTTTCTTTACATCGTTTGGAGATTTCCAAATAGCCTGTTTTACTTCGTTGTACCAATCTAACAAAGGGGATTCAGCTTTTGGGTAAATAAGCCAAAAATTGCGTATAGTTGCTTTTGCAATGATTCTCATGCTCAAATGTAGTATTAAGTTGCGATATTCGCAACTATAATTAGATTTTCTTTTCTAAAATTCTCCTTTGTAAGTGTTTGACCAGCCAAGAATAGCCTTCAGTTTTTGTGCAGGATTGAAGCGAAAAGCGATAGAATCTTTAAGTTCGGAAACATGAAAATTACCCAAATGCTCAATCGTTATTGGGCGGTGGTCTTTCACTCCATCAAGTAGGGTTTCGATAAAATTTCTGACTTATTGGGTAGCTTCACTTTCTGAAATACCTGCTTTTTGGGCATACATTTTCACAAATTCTTTGTGTTTGATGATTTCTTTTTAGAACCTGAGCGTCCGAAAAATGGCATGGGGGGGTTAGAGGTTTATTGGAAAAGGCGATTTTTGAAACTATCGCCCACTTTAGAGAGTACTTCAAAAGTAAAATCAAAAATTAGCTCGTCACTGAATGCTTCAAATTTAATTGGCAGACCCAATCGAAATATTTTTGTGCCATTTTTTGAGTTTAAAATATTTTTTCCATCACTTAATTCGTGGTATTTTCCATCAAATTTCAGGTTTTTACCATCCATTAAATCTTTCCACTGGGCAGGTATAATATCTTTTTCAAAATTATCTTTTAGCAATAATAAGGCTTTCAAAAGTGAACTTTTTCCGCTACTATTCGGTCCAATAAGCAATGTAATCGGAGCAAAATCAAACCAAGTATAGTCTTTAAAAACCCTAAAATTTTCCAGCCCAAAGCCTTTTAAGTGTTGCATGATATTGTCTTAAATTTTAATTAGATTCTTGTAAAAGTAGCATTTTTCAACTTTTTATCAAGATTTTATGTTATGTTTGGATAAAACTAATCAATCGTATGAGTGCATTAACTGTCCGCAGAGAAAATGAAAACATTATGATTTCTATTCCTGCATCTATCAATAATGCTTATATCGAGCAATTGCTCGATTATCTCCGAGTAAAATCAATTGCTGCCGAAAGCCAAGCAACCGAAGAAGAAATCGTGGAACTTGCCAGCGGAATCAATCAATCATGGTGGCAAACTAATAAACAACGCTTTATCAAATGAAGGTAGTTGTTGATACAAGTGCTGTAATGAGTGCTATTATGAGCAAAAATGGTAGAGTTGCCGATGTTTTACTCAATCCAATATTTGAGTTTGAACGTTATTCGTGCTACTTTATGCCTGTCGAACTTTTCAAGCATAAACCCAAATTATTACAATATTCCAAACTCGAAGAGTCAGACCTTTTAGATGCCCTTTACACCATACTCCGCAAAATACACTTGGTAAATGAGTCGCTAATTTCTACTAAAAACTGGTTATTGGCAGACGATTTAACCAAAAGTGTTGATAATAAGGATATTAGTTTTGTGGCTTTATCTTTACATTTAGATGCAACTTTATGGACACTTGACCGCAAACTTGCGACTCATTTACAAGAAAAAGGATTTCAAAATGTAGTCAATACCCAAGGGCTAATTGATTTGTTGTAAACTCTCCCAAATCTATAACAAAAACGCAATAAAACAAATTACATACCTCCTCACCCATACGAGTAACAGGTGTACAAAATCATCGAAAACTCAATATCACATAAAATTCCATTCACTGGTTTTCAATTCAACTTCACCGCCCAAGCACGCTCAAAAACATCGCCTGCGGCAAGGATATTAATTCCTTCTTTTTCGGTTAATTCTTGCGAATGATTAACCGAATCGGCAATGCCACACCAAGGTTCGATGCAAACGAAATCGGCATTTTTGGCTGCCCAAATCCCGAGAAATGGAAATCCTGCAAAGTCAAATTTGAGTGAATGTTGGCTATTGGCAGATTTTAAAGTTACGGTTGTAGATTGTAGTTCTTTGAAAACCAAAGCATCTTGATAAAATAACTCTTTTGTGAGTGGAATAATCTTGGTTTCTGACAAAAATGATTCGTCGTCTTCGTCTTCAAAAATGCCATTTCCAATACTTTTTAGTGCTTTAAATAATGGCTCAGGAGTTTCCAAAATCAGTCCTTGTTCGCTCAATCCCCAGCGTTGAAAATTTTCTTCATGGTCAAATTCCAAGTAAAAATCTTCATATTTCATGCCTTTTTGGAATGGAACGGCAAAGGCAGGGTGTCCGCCAACGGAGAAATACATATCATTTTCTCCCAAATTTGTTACATGATAAGTTACACTCAAAAGATTGGCGTAAAGTTCATAAACTATGCGAAATTCAAAATCAAAAGGATAAATTTCGTAGGTGCTTTCATCAGAATAAAGCACCAAACTAATGCCATCGTCCCAGTGGTCTTCTACTTCAAAAATCCTATCCCGTGCAAAGCCGTGACGAGGTAAATGATAGGTTTTTCCTTCAAAAATATAGGCATTATCTTTCAAACCGCCCACAATTGGAAATAAAATGGGGGAAGATTTCCCCCAAAAATTTGAGTCGGCACTCCACATATATTCAATGCCATTTTCTTTATGGAATAAGCCTGTTAGCTCCGCCCCTTTGAGGTTTATTGAAACTCCTAAGTATTCGTTTTCTATTGTGTACATTTTTTTTTCATTCAAACATTCTATCATTCAAACATTCACTCATTGATTCTCACCCAAACAATTCACTAAAAATCTCTTCCAGCTTACTTGCAGCAACGATTTCGATTTTATAAAGTTTGGTATCTAAGCCTTTGAGGTTATATTTTGAGATAAATATTTTCTTGAAACCTAATTTTTCTGCTTCCGAAATTCGGTTATCAATGCGATTGACAGCACGAACTTCGCCCCCAAGACCAACCTCTGCAGCAAAACAGGCAGAACTCGGCACACTAATATCTTCATAAGACGAAATAATAGATACGCAAATTGCCAAATCAATGGCAGGGTCTTCCACTTTCAGTCCGCCTGCAATATTCAAGAAAACATCTTGCGTACCGAGTCTAAAACCGCCACGTTTTTCCAAAACCGCCAATAACATTTGTGTTCTTCGGCTATCAAAACCGTTGCTTGTACGCTGTGGCGTGCCGTAAGTTGCGATACTTACTAATGATTGAATTTCTATCAAAAGTGGACGGTTTCCTTCAAGCATTGCAGCAATAGTAATGCCGCTTAAATCTTCTTCACGCTGCGAGATCAAAATCTCCGAAGGGTTACTCACTTGGCGTAGTCCAGAGCTTTGCATTTCGTAAATTCCTAACTCAGAAGTACTTCCAAAGCGGTTTTTGGTAGTTCGCAAGATTCTGTACGTCATGTGTCGGTCGCCTTCAAACTGCAAAACGGTGTCCACCATGTGTTCCAAAACTTTTGGTCCAGCCAAACCACCGTCCTTCGTAATATGCCCAATCATAAAGACAGGAATGTCCGATTCTTTCGAGAATTTCATCAATTCTGCCGCACATTCTTTCACTTGTGACACACTTCCTGCCCCCGATTCTATCAGAGGCGAAGCCAAAGTTTGAATCGAATCAATGATTACAATATCAGGTTCGATGAGTTCGATTTGGCGAAAAACATTGTCCGTTGAAGTTTCATTCAAGATATAACATTTGTCATTGACATAGTTCATTCTCTCGGCACGCATCTTTATTTGCTGCTCACTTTCTTCGCCCGAAACATACAAAATAGTGTAATCTTTAAGGCTGAGAGCAATTTGTAGCATCAAAGTTGATTTTCCTATGCCTGGTTCTCCACCAATCAAAACTAAAGAGCCAGGTACAATTCCTCCACCCAAAACTCTGTTCAATTCATCGTCTTCCGTTACGATTCTATAACGTTCTTGTGTAGTGATTTCAGAAAGCGTTTTCGGTTTATTTGCTGCTTTTTGAACCCCCGACGAAGAAAATTTCCAATTTCCTTTTTCGGGTTCGTCTTTGGTCAAAATTTCTTCAACCATCGTATTCCACTCGCCACAAGATGTGCAGCGACCAAGATATTTTGGTGAACTAAAACCACAACTTTGGCAAAAATATGCCGTTTTCACTTTTGCCATCTTTGTTTTTGACCTCTTTTTGTTAATCTCTTGTTAATAAAATACGAATTTGCGAATAATATACGTTAATTCCACAGAATAATGAACACAATATAATTTTTCCTATTATTTATGAGTGAATGTCTATTTTTCATAATAAGTTTACTAATCATTTAACAAAAATTGACATGAAAAAAATCACAGTCCTTAGCCTTTTCGCCTTTATTAGTTTGGCTTCCACGACTTACGCTCAAAAAGGCTTTCAATTAGGTATCAAAGGTGGTGTTACTTTTAACCAAATTACGACCGATGGCGGTTCACTCGGAAAAAACATTTCGCAAAGTTATGATACAAAAACTGGCTATGTTGTAGGTGTTTGGGGACGTTTTGGGAACAAAATTTTCTTGCAACCCGAACTTCTTTTGGCTCAAAAAGGCGGCACAATTGACATTCAAAATGTTGGAAAAGTGAAGTTTTCGTACAGCAATCTTGATGTGCCAGTTTTGGTAGGCTTTAAAGTTCTTAAAATTTTCAATGTTCATGCAGGGCCCGTTGCAACTTTCAAACTTACCGAAGACCAAAAATTAACTGATGCTTTGAAAGGACTGACTACCTCGAATGAAGCCATCAAAAATGCGTCATTTGGCTATCAATTAGGGGCTGGAGTGAAGATTTTAGGTTTTAATATAGATTTGAGAAAAGTGGGTAGTTTGTCCGAAATTTCGGCACTGAATATGAATAGCAATCAATTTAAAGACAAAGGCTGGCAAGTAACAGTTGGATTTAAGATTATCTAAAAATAGTTTGAACTCAATTTGAAAATCTCTCCTGATGGAGAGATTTTTTTTTGTTTTATCAAGTTTTAATATTTGTTTTTCTTGTTGTCATGCTGAAAGCATCTGGGCGTCGGTCGCTGTTGGCGAGTATAAATCCTACGCTAACGGATGCTTTCGGAGACGCCCACTCAGAATGACACAAAACTTATATTACATTTACATAAAGCACTTATAATCAATCACTTACTACTTTCAAACTTTTTTTTAAATAATATAACTGAAAAAACAGTTGTATAACTGATAAATTAGTTTTAAATTTGTTTCATCATGGAAGAATTAACAAAAACAGAAGAACGCATCATGCAAATCGTATGGGATTTGGGTAGATGCTTGGTCAGAGATATTATTGAAAAAATACCTGACGAACCAAAACCACCCTATAATACAGTTTCGTCGGTAGTTAGGTTGCTCGAAAGTAAGGGCTTTTTGAGCTATAAAGCTTACGGAAAAACGTATGAATATTTTCCGATAATATCTAAAGAAACTTACGGACAAAGCACTTTCAAGAAGGTTTTTGCCAATTATTTTGATAATTCGGTAGAAAGTCTATTGTCGTTTATGGTGAAGGAGGAAAATTTGACTATAGAGGAAATTGAAAAACTAAAAAGTTTAATAAACAGTCGATAAAAAATTCACTAAATGGACTATCTACTCAAATCATCGGCTTGCATGGCGGCTTTTTATGGGCTGTATTTCTTCGGTTTTCGCCGACTGACTTTTCATGCACTCAATCGTTTTTATTTGTTGGCTTCGTTGGCTTTGAGCCTCACGATTCCGATGCTTAATTATGAACGTGAAGAAGTAGTTTTTCTTGAACCAAGCCCTGTTAATGAGGCAAGTTATTCGGAAGAAATAATCCCGCAAGTAACTGATAATCAGGCAATTTTGAACAATGTTTTGCCAGAAAAAACAGGAACTTTTCAATTAGATTGGATGCAAGTTTTGAGCATTATTTACTTGTTAGGAATGATTGTGATGTTGTTGATTTTCTTGCGAAATGTTGTAATTATTCTTAGGCAAATCGCTTCGTTAACCTCGACTTCGCTCGGTTACCGAAGCGAAATAAGTGTAATCGAATATTCCTCTGATTCGGTGCCTGAGCGAAGTCGAAGGCAGCGAGGCAACTCCTCATTTTTCAAGTACATTTTCATCAATCCCGATAACCTAAATCCATACGAAGAGTCATTAATTATTGCCCATGAGCGTTTTCATGCACAGCTATTTCATACGCTCGATTTATTGCTTTTGGGTATTTTGAAAGCAATTTTTTGGTTCAATCCAATCATTTATTTTTACCAAAAATCTCTGAAGCAAATCCACGAATATGAGGTTGATTTCCTCATGTCGGCTACACACGATAGCCGTGAATATGCACATTTGCTTTTGAAGTTGGGAATAGCACCTAATACCTTGATTATCAACCAGTTCAGTACAAAACCGCTATCAGACAGAATCCAGTTTTTATTCACAAAACCAACAAAAAACATGAAAAAGCTATTGTATTTTTTAGTAATTCCGATAATCGGAATTGGTGTTATGGCATTTGCTCAGGAGAATTTGAAGGTAGTTTATAAGGAGAAAATGATGGCTCATAAAAACTCGAAAAAGGCTATAATTGAGTATAAAGAAAATTTGCCTAAAATCAAAAAAGAAAAATTGGTTTTGGATACTTTGAAGGAGAAAAATGTTTCTCAAATTGATTCTTCAAAGTTTACTTATGAATATGGTTTTCCCAATTCTAAGTTTTCTTTGGCAGATGTAGATAGTCTTAAGATGAGTGCAAATAATCAATTCTTGGTAGAAGGAAAAGATTTCATAGTGAAAGCAAACAAAATATTTTTAGACCCAAAATATAAAGGCTCGAAAACCCACCTTCACATTTACTCATCTGGTGGAAGTGGCGGAAAATTACTTTACCCACAACTTGCCAAATTAGATGAAATGTCCTACCCAAAACTAAATAAAGTAAAGAATTTGCCTGTTTTTGTGGCAAAAAAAGAGAGTTCTATATTTGCATACAATTCTAAATTACCAAAACTTCCTACTTCATTTTCAAAAATTTCAAGAAGTCAAGACACGCTTCGTACTATTTTAGAAGCGAATAAATTGGGCGAAAACCCATTGGTAATTATCAACCTAACTGAATATCCTTCAAGTATTTTGTATCGTATCAATCCTGATGTTATTGCCGACCAATATATTTCGTCTCAAAATGATAAATATACAATCCTTTTATACGGAGCAAAAGCCAGAGATGGCTGTATCGAAATCACCACTAAAAAAGGCGTAGATATTTTCTTGAAAGATGATGAAAAACGCAAGACAGTTCTTGAAAATGTAGCAAAACAAATACAAGACTCTAAAAAACGTATTCGCAGAGAAACTTTAAATGATGGGCAATACGAAAAAGTAAGTATAATCGCATTAGATGATTCACATACTCAATTTTCTGTAACCATAAATACTGGAGCAAAAGTATTATTTATCCTCAATGATATAGTAGTAAGCGAAGACGAAATAGATAAAAGTAAACAAAAATTTATAAGAGGTGGCTGTGGCGGAATGAGTGGCACACACGTTGCAGATTTAATCATCAAATATGGAGAATCGGTCAAGCAATGTGAAGCATATATTATGTTATATACAAAATAAAAAAACTTTGCACATAAACCAATGTGCAGAGTCGCTAACTCCTATGATGAAAAATTGTTTTGCGAATCAAGCTTTTTTTCCTTAAAATGTATTGTCAACTAAAATAACATTTTTAAATCTTTGAAGAATTTCTTAAATTGCCTTAATAAAAAACAAGTCAATTTCGTATTTTCCTGATTTATGGAAATATCGTTGCAAGGAAATACTTCTATACATGGAAAACAATTTTGGCACAAACCTCCGATTATTACGAAAGAGAAAAAAACTTACCTTAGAAAACCTCGGAGAAAAATTAAAAATAAGCAAAAGTGCTATTTCTGACTACGAAGTTGGTAAAACCTTCCCGCCTTTAGATGTTTGCGAAATAATCAGTGATTTCTTTGAAATAAATATTGATGATTTGAAAAATTCCAATTTTACGGAATTTTCGGAAAAGCAATTGGAAGATATTCTTGCTTCAAAAAGTAAGAATAAAAATACGAATCAAGATACGAACGATTTTACTACCGAAAAAAAACAATTAGAATTTCATAATAAACTTTTGGGGCAGCAAGTAGAAGGGCTACAAATTCAGCTACAATTGGTCAAGCAACTCATAGCCAGCAAAGACGCCGAACTCAAATCTTTGCAAATACAAATTAGGCTTTTGGAGGAAAAATTGAAAGGGTAAATTTTATAACGAACTTGGGTCATTCAAAGGCTTTGCTTTGATGCTTTCTTGCTTCAATTCTACAATTTTTTGAATAAATTTATTAGTATCTGCCATTGATTCTTGCTCACCTGTGAGTTTTCTTACCAAATTCAATAAATGACTTTGTGTCTGCAAAATCGCATCGAGTTGCACTTGATTCTGCACAATTTGCTTCTGATTCCTGACAATATTTATTTGATTATTGACAATGATTTCTTGGTTACGAATAATCGTCGTTTGGTTATGAATCACCACCTCATGATTATCAGCATTTTGTTGCTGATTTTGTATCATAATGTCATAATTCTCCACGATTCTCCCTTGCATTTCTTTCAGAAAATCATGTTCGGCAACTAATTTTTGTATAATCTCTTCAATATTTTTCATAGAAATAAATGCTCAAAAGACAAAATTTCGGACTAACTTTGTAAAAATTCTACTACAAAAGTAGCACTTTTTTTTATGTCAGACGAGAAAAAACAAAAAAACAAAATCCCTTATTTATACATAGCTTTCTTAATCATTGTATTAAGTTGTTGGGGATTTTATGTTACTTCGACCAATAGTTTTTTTGTTTTTGCCAAACATTGGGCCGCTGTTCTAACGATGGTTTTTGGAGCATTTATTGCTGGCTCAAGTCCCGAAGGAAGTGCGGCGGTTGCCTATCCAGTTTTTACACTTCTATTAAAAATCGAACCAGCCGTTGCTCGCAATTTTGCTTTTGCCATTCAAAGTATTGGCATGACTTCGGCATCACTTTTGATTTTGGGTTTGAAAATAAAAGTTGAGTGGGATTATATCAAATATGTAACTTTTGGAGGTGCTTTTGGACTAATTTTTGGCACTTACTACATCGTTCCGCTTATTTCTCCGCCTTTGGCAAAGCTATTTTTTGTGTCACTTTGGTTGAGTTTTGGTTTGATTTTATGGTACGAAAATCGCAAACCACAGCGTAAAGTTTTTGATAAAATTCAAAATTTCATGAAGTCAGACATGGCTCGTTTAATATTTTTTGGGTTTATTGGCGGCATAATTTCCTCGATTTTTGGCACAGGAATCAATATTTTTACTTTCTGTTTGATGACGATTTATTACAAAATCAATGAAAAAGTAGCTGTGCCATCGTCAGTAATTATCATGACTTTTGAAACCATTCTTGGTTTTTTTATTCATGGAGCAGTTATCAAAGATTTTCAGCAAGAAGCCTTCGAAATGTGGCTGGCTTGTGTGCCTTTTGTAGCGTTTTTCGCACCTTTGGGGTCTTTTGTGATAAGTAAATTACCTCGCAAAGCGATTGCAACTTTCCTTTATATTATACTTATCGTGCAATTTTTTGGAGCAATGTGGGTGCTAAAACCTTCACTTCCGCACTTAGGGCTTTCCCTTATTACGCTTTTGGCTGGACTTAGCACATTTGCTTATTTGGCACGATTGAAACGAGAGCCTAATCAATCTTAGGAAGTGAAATATTCATTTTTACGGCAATGAGTCTGATTCCAAAAATGGTCAAAATCGTAATTATTTCAATTATTTGGGGAGAAATGTTAGTTTTTTGTAGGAAAAAGAACACAATTCCACCCAAAATGCAAGCCGTTGCATAAATTTCTTTTCGAAAAAGGGTTGGAATTTCGTTGAGCAGAATATCTCGAATCACACCACCAAAACACGCCGTAATTGTACCCAAAATCAAACAAGAAGGTATATCCAAGTGAATCGCCATGCCTTCTTGAATACCCCGAAGTGTAAAGAAGCCAAGCCCCAAAGAATCGAAAAATGTAAGTGTTTTATCAAGTCCTTCGATTCGGTTTTTAAACAAAATCGTGATGCCCGTAACACCAAGAATGAGAAGTACAATATTAGAATCAAGAATCCATTTTACGGGCAAATGTCCAATCAAAATATCTCGTATTGTGCCACCACCAACCGAGGTAACAAATGCCATAACAGCAAGTCCAAACACATCAAGTTTCTTGCGAATACCCGCCAAAGTACCTGACGCTGCAAATGCGATTGTGCCTCCGATATTAATAAAAGTATAAAATTCCACCGTAATTTTGTTTTTTAGGAACAAAATTAGCACAAAAACTGTCATTCCAACTGACCATTAGCTAAATTTGCAAGATGCGAATAAGTCAAGATACCGTCCAACAAATTCTGCAAGCTGCCGACGTAACGGAAGTGGTAGGCGATTATGTTTCTCTCAAAAAACGGGGAGCAAACATGATGGCGTGCTGCCCTTTCCACAATGAAAAAACACCTTCATTTTATGTTTCGCCTTCAAAAGGCATTTATAAATGTTTTGGTTGCGGAAAAGCAGGCGATTCGGTGCGATTTGTGATGGATATTGAGGGAATTGGCTACCCCGAAGCACTGAAACATTTGGCAAAAAAATATGGAATTGAAGTTGCCGAAAAAGAAGTTACCAACGAAGAACAAGAAGCCCAAAACGAAAAAGAAAGCCTTTATATCGTGCTGGATTTTGCCAGTAAATATTACCAAGATTGCCTCTGGAAAACCCCCGAAGGCGAAAGTATCGGACAAAGTTATTTCAAAGAACGAGGTTTTAATCATACAACAATTCATAAATTTAACTTAGGATATAGTCCTGACGGTTGGGACACTTTCACGAAACACGCCATAAAAAATGGTTTTTCGGTAGATATTCTCGAAAAAGCGGGACTTTCAATAGTAAAAGAAGGCAAAGACCCTATTGATAGATTTAGAGGGAGGGTAATGTTTCCGATTCATAATGTAGGCGGAAAACCGATTGCTTTTGGAGCAAGGATTCTGAAAAAAGACCCAAATGCACCAAAATATCTCAATTCTCCCGAAACTGGCGTTTATCATAAAAGTAACATCGTTTATGGCGTTTTTCAAGCAAAAAACCCTATTCGTACAGAAGAAAATTGCTTTTTGGTGGAAGGTTATACCGATGTCGTTTCGTTGAATCAGTCAGGAATCGAAAACGTTGTTGCTTCGTCAGGAACGTCTTTGACGAAAGAACAAATTCAGTTGATTAGAAGATTTTCATCAAATGTTACAGTCCTTTATGATAGCGATGCCGCAGGAATAAAAGCTTCTTTGCGTGGAATTGACCTTATTTTGGAAGAAGGACTAAATGTAAAAGCTGTTGTGTTTCCTGATGGAGACGACCCCGACAGTTACGTGCAAAAGGTTGGAAGTCAGGCATTTAGAGAATATATAAATAATACACAGAAAGATTTCATTCGCTTCAAAACCGAAATTTCGCTCAAAGATGTAGGCAATGACCCCATCAAACGAGCCGAATTAATTAAGGATTTGGTCGAAACAATCTCTAAGATTCCTGACTCTATCAAACGCTCGGTTTTTTATAAAGAAGTGGCCACTTTGATGGGAATCGAAGAGCAAATTTTGATTACGGAAGGAAACAAATTTACGCTCAAAAAAGTAGCCGATGCCGATAAAGACAAACAACGACAAAACCGAAGTCAGCAAGTTGGAGATTTAGATATTTTGGTTGAGGAAAGGTCTGATAATCAATTGTTTACTCCTGAAAACATTGGAGTTACACGCTCGGCAATTTCTTATCATGAAGAAGAATGTGTGCGGCTTTTGGTGTGTTATGGCAATAGTGTTTTGGAGCATAATACCGTCGAAAATATTGATTATAAATTGACCGATTATGTTTTTAATGAAATAAAAGACATTGTTTTTGAAACGCCTGCTTACCAAAAAGTGTTAGATGTTTTTAGAGAATTTTATCAACGAAACGAAATTCCTGATACGCTACATTTTACGAGCCATCAAGATGAAGAAATTCAGCAATTGGCATCACATTGGCTAATAACGCCACATCAATTGAGCGAAAATTGGGTAAAAAAAGAAATCTATATTCCTTTGGAAACCGATAAATTGGCAGATTTGGCATATACAAATGTACTACGTTTGAAAAAAACTCGTTTTGAAGCTGACATGATAAAGCTCGAATTACAGCTTACGCAAGTTCAAAATATCGAAGAAGAAACTGATATTATTATTAAACTGATGCAATTGAAAGGTGTAATTAAAAAAATTGCAGGATTATTGGGAACGGTGGTGCAAGGGTAGTTTTTTTCACCACTGAGCTAAGTGAACCTCTGTGTTCTTTGTGCCTTTGTGGTAAATATAAAAAGTAAAAACAATGCAAAACGATATAAAAACAATAGATTTTTTGCCTGAATTAGAATTCCAAACCTCCAGAAGTGGTGGACCTGGCGGGCAGAATGTCAATAAAGTAGAAACAAAAGTAGAGTTGAGATTTGATATTCGGGCATCGAATTTACTGACTGATTTACAGAAAAATAGGCTTTTAGAAAAACTTCAAAATCAATTGGTGCAGGAAAGTATTTTGGCTATTACGGCACAAGAAAAACGAAGTCAATTGCAAAATAAAGAATTGGCTATCAAGAAGTTTTATAAGATTTTAGAAAAGGCTTTTCACGAAAAAAAGAAACGAATTCCTTCTAAAACGCCCCGTGCAGTTGTAGAAAAACGCTTGAAAACTAAGAAAATTGATTCAGAAAAAAAATCATTACGAAGTGAAAAAATAGTTGCCGACTAATTTTTTGCTATGAAATATTAAACCCACAATGAAAAATTATATTTGTTTTTTATTACTTACATTCACATTTAGTTCATGTAAATGGTTTCAAAAGAATCCAACCCCTACGCCCGTTCCTACGCCTGTGGTTGTGATTCCTGACTTTGAAACAACGCCCAAAAGTTATATTTTACCTCTCAATTTTGCCGATGAAGCCTCTGGTATTTGCGATAGCCGAAGTATGGTGGGTAATGTTTGGATGCACGAAGATGGCTTTAATCCAAATGTAATTCATCAATTTTCGCATACGGGCGAGTATAAAGGAAATGTTCAAATGCCTTTTCCGAATAGAGATTGGGAAGATATGAGCATCGGAGTTGGACCAGAAAATGGCAAAAACTACATTTATTTGGCAGATATTGGCGACAATGCTGCTGCTTACGATAATCAATATTATATATATCGTTTTCTTGAACCTCAATCACTCAGCGATAAGGTAACAAATTTTGACCGCATTGCTTTTCAATATCCAGACGGAAGTCGAGATGCCGAATGTATTTTGCTCGATCCAACAACCAAAGACATTTATATTGTTACGAAGCGAGAATTCAACGTTCGACTTTATCAACTGCCTTACCCTCAGTCAGTTACAGAAATTCAAACTGCCAAATTCATTCAAAACCTACCTTATCAAGCAATGACAAGCGGCGGTATTTCGAGCGATGGCAAAGAGATTGTTTTGCGAAATTATGAGGCATTATATTATTGGTATCGCCAAGAAAATGAGAGTATTATTGCTGCCCTTGCTCGCAGCCGAGATAAGCTCCTCCCCTACGTACGTGAGCCTCAAGGTGAAGGTTTTTGCTTCGATAAAAACAATAAAGGTTATTTTACAAACAGCGAAAGACCCGACGGTCAAACTACGCCAACTTCGTTGTACTATTATGGGAAGAAATAGGTTTTCGATTTCGGATATTTGATTTCAGATTTCGGAGAATTAAATTTTCAAAACAGTTCCGAAATCCGAAATCTGACCTCCGAAATCTTCAAATATCACATTCCTAAGAATATTTTGTACAATCAAGAGTTTTTCTTGTAACTTCGCAACACGATTTTTCATCAAGATTCTAAAAAACAAAAAGATATGCTACATTCAAAAATTGCAGGAATAGGTTTCTATGTTCCTGAAAATATAGTTACCAATCAAGACCTAATGAAAGTGATGGACACCACCGACGAGTGGATTCAGGAACGTTCAGGAATTAAGGAACGACGCTACGGAAAAAAAGGCGAAGAAACACCTACCACAATGGGTGCGGCGGCGGCAAAAATCGCTTGTGAACGAGCTAATATTTCACTCGAAGAAATAGATTTTATTGTGTTTGCAACCCTCAGTCCCGACTACTATTTTCCTGGTTGTGGGGTACTTTTGCAAAGAGAATTGGGCATTTCGCACAAAGAAATGGGTGCTTTAGATATTCGAAATCAATGTTCGGGCTTTATTTATGCACTCTCGGTTGCCGACCAATTTATTAAGGCAGGAATGTACAAAAATGTGTTAGTAGTTGGCTCTGAAATGCACTCAATGGGGCTTGATTTTTCAACTCGTGGACGAAATGTTGCCGTACTTTTTGGCGATGGTGCAGGAGCTGTCTTACTACAACCAACCGAAGAAGAAGGCAAAGGGATTTTGACAACTCACCTACATTCCAATGGTACTTATGCTGAAGAACTGGCATTGATAAGCCCTGGAAGTCATGGTGGTTATCATTTGGGGGCAGAGCAATTTGGGTTTCCTGATGTAGAATATGGGGAGATTTTTGTCTATGAAAATTTGCTCGAAAACAAAACCTATTACCCCAATATGAATGGTCAGTTGGTGTTCAAAACTGCCGTAACGAAGTTTCCCGAAGTTATCATGGAAGCACTCAACAAAACTGGTTTGGCTGTTAGCGATATTGATATGTTAGTGCCTCACCAAGCCAATCTCCGCATTGCCCAATTCGTTCAGCGTTCGCTAAAATTGCCTGACGAAAAGGTTTTTAACAACATCATGAAATACGGAAATACGACCGCCGCATCTATTCCAATTGCCCTTTGCGAAGCTTATGAAGCAGGAAAAATAAAGGATGGTGATTTGGTTTGTTTGGCGGCTTTTGGTAGTGGCTTTACATGGGGCTCGGCTCTAATTCGCTGGTAGTCAGGTGTTTATAAAAAAAATACCTAATATCTTTACGAAACTATTAAGTTATTGTCGCAAGAAATTTAACGCAGATTAAGGATTGATTAAAAAATCTGTAAATATCAGCGTTGAATTTCTTTATCAGCGTTTTCAAAGTGCATTTTTTTGTTTGCGATATTATCTTTATAATTCCGTAATGGCATTATTAAAAACAGGTATATTTACGCTATTTTATGAATGGTTTATTTTGGAATCTTGCATTATTAAAGCAGTTTTAACCAAAACCAAATCCTTCTAAACATGAAAACACTCGTTAGCCTCCTCTTCGTAGGTGTGATTATTCTCACATTTGTACAACTCACGCCACCCAACCCCGCACCTTTGGTAGCACCACCAGCCTCAAATCAACCTCCTTTTCCAGATTTTGGCTACATGGTGCCAGGTTATTCAGGACCAATTCCTGTTTTTAAATTGAGTCAAAATTACCCTCAAACTATGCCTAAAGTACCTCTGCCAGACTTTTTTAAGATTGATTACAAAAAAAATTGGAAGGAATATCTTTTGGCTGTGCAGAGATATTGTTTTGAAGGAAATACAAACACCGATTTTAGGGTCGAGAATAATAACGTAAGGCAGTGGTACCACATGCCGTGGCAACATTATGGGCCTCAAGGTAGGGAAGGTTTTCATGGATTAACGCAAGAAGCACCTATCAAGGCTTTTCAATTAGCACCAACTCAAACCTTTGACTCTTCGGGGGCAGTTGCAGTTGGTTTTTATAATGCTACTTCGGCATATACAATAGGTAAAGTTTGGCAGAATCATAACAAACCCAACGATTCGACTAATATGAATTTTGCAAATGGCTCAGTTTTGTTCAAAATTTTGTTTGCAACTTTGCCAGAATCAATAGCAGTACAACAAGTACCATGGCTCACAAATGGACTTTGGTGGGACGCTTACCCAGCTCCAAATTTTAAAAAGCCTGTGAGAGAGCAGACAAAAGTTGTGTTAGTTCAAATGGATATTATGGTGCGTGATGTACGCTCACCTAATGGCTGGATTTTTGGAAATTTTCAGTATAATGGTAAAATGAATAAGGCAAATAAATGGGAAAATTTAGTTCCCGTAGGCATTATGTGGGGAGAAGACCCTACAAATAATACAAATGTTTCAAATCCAAATCCAACCAAAACGATTATAAATCCAAATTTATTAGAAACAATCATCAACCCCGATGCAAATGAGTTGCCACCAACTCATTTGGGCTGGAATAGTCGCCTAAATGGGCCTGTTGATAACCCTCAAAGCTCGTGTTATAGCTGCCATGCCACTGCAGAATATCCCCAAATCTCACCCGCAAGCCCACTTTTTGACTCTACTACCTTAGCAAATAACCCTATAGGTTCAGTTGGTTGGATGCGGTGGTTTCAGAATAATAAATGTGGGCAGGTATTTGATAAGGGAGCAATCTCAACAGATTTTAGCTTACAAATGGCAGCTGCTTTGCAAAGCTTTGACGATTGGAAAGCAACACAAGGAGGGCTTTTTGCTTCAAGCTTTAAGAAAAAGGTTTTATTAACTTCTAACCCGAAACATAAAAAACATAAGATGATTCATCCGATTCTTAGATAAGATATAATTGTTTTATTAAACAACTTCTTTTCTTATAAATCACCAAATCAAGGTTAGGCATTTTGCTTGACCTTGATTTTTTTTGGTTGGTGTTTAGAAAGCTATATTCAAGCATCAAAAAATATTTTTCCACAAAACGAAAAACACGTAAAAATACCTATATTTTGTATTTCCCAAATACATAATTTTGTGAAATTTATAGCCGTAAAATTCTTTCTACCACAAATAATACATCGTTCCCAAAAAGTAAAAAAAAGACATTTTGAATAGTAGATAAATATTTGATAATCAAGTATTTATCTACTATTTATCAGCTTTACTTACCTTACAATTCCACACTAAGAAAATTTTATTTACCAATTCTTTATTGTCCGAAACCTAAATTTATCTAAACAAATGAAACATTTTAATCAAAGAAATGCCTTTCTCGGCATAGTCATTTTACTATTTGGCTTTTCAGTAATTTATCAACTTGGTTGCACACCCAAAAATGCACCAAATGAAGAAACAGAATTAGAAAAACTCGCCCAAACTGACTACAAAGGTTTTCCTGATTTTGGTAGAATGCTTTCTCCCAAAGATTTTGACACACAATTTCCTAATCAAAGTGTTTTTAAATTACGTCAAGATTACCCAAGTACGATGCCGAGTAATAGCGAAATTCCAAAATTTTTTGAGATTCCTTTTGACAAAAAAGACAAATGGAAAGATTGGATTATGGCGGTGCGTGATTATTGTTTCGATGGCATGATTGACGTAGATTTTGTTGCTCAAAAAAATAAAACCCATGACTGGTACCACATGCCTTGGTTGCATTGGGGCAATTTGGCTTCGGAAGGTTTTCATGGTTTGGCAAAGGAGGCATCGGTAAGCCCTTATCAATTACAGGTTTCTCAAAAAGACACTGGACAAGTTTATGCTCTTGGTTTTTATAATAATTTTGCAGGAAATGTGCTTCACAAAATGTGGAAAAACCCAACCGCACCTAACGCCTACGCAACGCAAGGTCCAAAAGGAGGGTTTCCGCATGGAACTGTCATTTTCAAATTGCTATTTACCGACCTTGATTCGACTGATGTTTCTTACTTGAAAAACCCTTTTGTCTGGAATGCCTACGTAACGCCCACTTGGAATGGTGGCGTTGATAATGGTCGAATAGTGAAAAAAATGAACCTAATTCAGATGGATTTGATGGTGCGAGATACAACCGCTGATAAATATGGCACAGGCTGGGTTTTTGGCACTTTTTGCTATAATGGCGACATAAATAATGGAAAATCAATGAAAGAAAGGGTCAAAAACCTTGTTCCAGTAGGCATTCAGTTTGGAAATGACCCAAATAATACTGAAAATTTCATTAACCCATATCCAGTTTCAAAAACAATCATTAATGCAAATCTTAAAGAAACTTTTATCAATCCAAGTGCTGACTTGCCTCCGCAACATTTGGGTTGGGGTGGTCGCTTAGATGGACCTGTTGATTTGAATACTGCTTCTTGTATGTCGTGTCATAGCACGGGCGAGTTTCCGCAAATTGCTTCTCTCGTTCCTGCCCAATCTTTTATAGGAACTACCAATAAATACGGTGCTTTAGATTCTTTAACCGAAACCAATGCACCCGCTTTCAAGAAATATTTTTCTAATATCAGGTGTGGAACTGCCTACGACCCAAAATTGGCAACATCAACAGACTTTTCACTACAAGTTTCGCTGGCTTTACAATATTTTTGGCAATGGCGAAATTCAGAAATCGGTGGCTATTATTTTTCTGAATACGAAAGGGTAGCTCGACAAGTAAATCGTGGTGGTGGTTTTAAAATAAAATCGGTTGGTAAGAAATGATTCAGAATGACGAATTATTCGAATGACGAATGTAGAATAGAAAAAAACAATGACGAATTTCTCGAATGACGAATGTAGAATAGAAGATAAAAATCGTAATTCGAGAAATTCAGAAAACTCGTCATTCAAATAATTCGTCATTCGAGAAATTCGTCATTCGAACAATTCGTCATTCAATTTATTCAAAAAACTATGGCAACACAAACTATCCCTACGCCTAATAATCTTTCAAAAATCAAGCATATTATAGTGCTGATGATGGAAAATCGCTCATTTGATAACCTTTTGGGCTGGTTGTATCATGATGACCAACAGCGTGCTGACCAACCAAAATTTGAAGGTTTGACCTACGATTTATGGAATCCATTAGACAATATTGATACCGATGGAAATAAATTTATTGAGAAAGTTCCTGTCGAAATGAATGGGCAGAAAAAATATAAACACGGCAAGCAAGTACCAAATCCTGTTGATTTTACCTTGCCAAGTCCCGACCCAGGCGAAGGTTATAAGGATACAAATTTTCAGCTTTATGGTGTTTATAATGTAGATTCAGTCTACCCACCTGCGGCGGTTAATATTGGTTTTGTCAATAATTATCAAAATGCAATGCTTTATGGTACGTACTCGTTTGGCGATGCTCCGACCGACCCACGTGCCATTATGAAATGCTATACGCCTGCCCAAACGCCTGTTTTGTCGCAATTGGCAAAAAGTTTTGCAGTTTGCGACCAATATTATTGTTCCATTCCAAGTCAAACTTTGCCAAACCGAGATTTTGTTCATGCCGCAACTTCCACGGGTTATGTCAATAATAAGCCTTATTCTAATTGCGATGCAAAAACGATTTTCAATCAAATGCAAGATGCCATTAATGCAGGAAGAAATGATTTGAGTTGGGGCATTTATAGCGGAGATTCTGATGGAAAGCCTTTCTCGCTTACACGCACAATTATGACGCAACTAACTGATAGTCAGTTTAATAGCAATTTTAAAACTTATACGCAATTTTCGCAAGATGCCGCCAATGGCACTTTGCCTTCGTATAGTTTTTTAGAGCCGCAATTTTCGGGAGAACTCCAAAATGACCAACATCCACCTTCGGATATTCGAAAAGGCGAGCGTTTTATGGCGGATATTTATAATGCCATTGTAGCTTCTCCTTGTTGGAACGAAACGCTTTTTATCATTACGTATGACGAACACGGCGGTTGCTACGACCACGTTAGTCCGCCCACGGGTGCGAAAAATCCTGATGAAAAAAACTTGGCTGGACAAATGGGTTTTATGTTCAATCGCTTCGGAATGCGGGTGCCGACTGTCCTTATTTCACCTTTGATTGAAGCTGAACAAATATTTCGGTCGCCAAATTTTCCTCCTTTTGATCATACTTCTATCATCAAAACCATTCAAAAATGCTTTGGTTTAGATGGATATTTGACTCAAAGAGATAAAAATGCACAAGATTTGGGTGGAGTTTTGAATTTGGATTCTCCCCGAACAAGCGATTTGCCAAGTTTACAACCTTTGTCATTTAATAATAATACAGACGACCCTCTCCACGAAAATGATTTGCATCGAAATATTGCCTCAACGCTTGAATTGATGACAGGTTTACCGCAAAAACCCGATCAAAATATTCATCAATATATTGGAACAGCTTATCAGGAGCATTTTGGGAAGTGATTTACCAAAAAACTATCAACCTTATTCAAAAAATACCGCCATGCCAAGCACAAAAAACTATCAAAACGACCTTCAATTTTATATCAATGGTGAAAAACACCATATCGAAAACCCCGACCCTTCAGCCTTGCTTGTTGATTATTTGAGAAGCACAAAAATTGGGCTTACAGGCACAAAACACGCCTGCGGACAAGGTGGTTGTGGCTCTTGCACGGTTATGCTTTCGTATTGGGACGATGCCCGAAATGAAGTCGTAAATGCTTCATGCAATTCGTGTTTGCGACCTTTGGTGGCCCTCGATGGCATGGAAGTTACAACAATCGAAGGCTTAGGAAGCGTAGATACCGAAATCAGCCCTGTGCAGTATGCCATTGCCAAAAACAATGGTTCGCAATGTGGTTATTGCACGCCAGGTTTTGTCATGAATATGCACTCACTTTTGATTGAAAAAGAAGGGCAAGACCTCTCCCAGAAGCAAATAGAGCAATGTTTTGATGGAAATATCTGTCGCTGCACAGGTTTTCGTCCAATACTTTATGGCATGAAAACCTTCGCAACTGACTGGACTCCAGCAGATGAAATTGGCACACCTCCTTGTTTAATTGACCCTGCCGAAGCTGTAAAACATTATGATAAACCAAGAAAAATCAACGAAAATGACTTAAATAAAGACCCTCGACCGCTGCATTATTCTAAATATGGCGTTGAGTGGTTTCGCCCAATTAATCTGAAAGCTGTGCATGAAATAATGGCACATTGCAAAGATGCTGATGCAATAAAATTGGTTTGTGGAAATACCTCAAAAGGCATTCCATCTATCAATCCGACTGACCCAAAGGTGATGATTGATATTAGCCAAATCAAAGAATTGAAGCGAGTGAAAATTACTAATTCTAAGATTACAGTTGGTTCGGCTACAACTTATTCTGAGTTTTTGGATATTTTGGATAAGCAAATTGCCGAAGTCAATGCCACACAACTCAAAGGCTTAAATGCCTTGCACTACATGGCAATTCGGACGGCAGGAAAAATCGTCAGAAACATGGCAAGTTTGGCAGGAAACACCATGTTAGTTGCCAGAAATGTAACAAGCGGCTACCCTTTTCCTTCCGATTTGTTTGTGGCTTTGGCAGTTCTTGAAACCGAATTGTCTGTTTCTTTGAAAGGCGACATTCAGAAAATTCCAATCCTTGATTTTCTTGAAAAATACAATAAAAACAAGGCTTTTCAGCAGCAAGCAATCATCGTGGCATATCATATTCCGATGACAAATGAGGGCGATTTTGTGCAAACTTTCAAAGTGGCAATTCGCCTTGAAAACTCTCATTCACTTGCAAATGCAGGTTTTAAGGTAAATTTAGACAAAAATAAATGTATCAAAAATGCTCTTTTGGTTGTCGGAGGAATTGACACAAAACCTTTTAGAGCAAGCAAAACAGAAGATTTTTTACTTGGAAAAATTTTCACTGCCAAAACAATGGAAGGAGCATTACAGGTTTTGTCAATAGAACTTCAAAATGTCATTCAAAATTTACCAAAATGGTTTTTAGATTTGCCAAGCGAAGGTGTTTCCAACGATTACAGAAAATCTTTAGTTGAAAGTTATTTTTATAAATATTTCATAGAAATTTTACAAGAAATTTCACCTAACGAAGTGCCAGAAGTAGATAATTCTGCCCCTCAAATTGCCTTTGATAGACCAGTTTCCAAAGGAACGCAGGAGTATAGTTCTTATAAAGATGAATACCCAATTAATTTGCCCATCATCAAACTTACAGCTTTTGAGCAAGCAACAGGCGAGGCAATTTACACACATGATATTCCTGTTCCTGTGAAGGGTTTGCAGGGGGCTTTTGTAACAAGTACGCAAACTTTAGCCAAATTTCATTATCAAATTCCGCTTGAAAATGGAACATTTCAAGAAGCAAGTGTTGCAGAAGTTTTGGCCCATGTAAAAAGCAAATTTGGTGATGTTATAGCATTTTTCACCTATCGCGATATTCCCGAAGGAGGCACAAATGGCTCGTCGGATGCTTATGCTCCCGACCCGATTTTTTGTGTAGATAGCGTTACTTGTTTTGGTCAATGTATTGGCTTGCTCGTTGCCGAACAAGAACAAACTGCCCTCAATGCTGCCAATTATTTAGCAAATAATTGCATTTGTTATACCGATTTCGGAAATATCATTTTAGATATTCAAGAAGCTGTCAAAGCAAATAGTATTTTCCCAGATTATACCCAAGCAACTGACGACAACCAAAAAATAACTGCACCAAATAGTGATATTTCTTGGGTAATAAAAACTGGCGGAGCTGGACTTGAAACTGGGCTTCAATATAGTTCGGCAAGCATCAATGGCGTGGAATGTACGATTGTGGCAGGAACGCAACAAACTGGCGACCAAATCCATTTTTATATGGAAACGCAGTCTTGTTTTAGTCAACCCGGCGAGCAAAGACAAATGCTTGTCAATCCTTCGAGCCAAAGCCCCGATAGTGTGCAGTCAAACATTTCTCAAACCCTAAATATTCCCGAAAATAACATCGAGGTTGATATAAAATGGCTTGGAGGGGGCTACGGAGGCAAAACTACACGCACAACTTATGTCGCTTCGCCAACGGCTTTGGCAAGTCTAAAATTAAAGAAGCCAGTAAGAGTTGCCATGCCACGAGATATTGACTCATATATGATTGGCAAAAGACACCCATTTTTGGGAGAATATAACATTGCGATTGTACCTGATGGAGCAGATAAAGGTAAAATTATCGGGACAGTTTTTGAGTTTTATTCTAATGGTGGAAACACAAAAGATTGTTCGTTTGATGTAATGGATTGTGCCATTTTGGGAGCAGATAATGCTTATAATGTGCCAAATTTTCAGGCAGAAGGCTTTGTTTGCAAGACAAATCGCAGTAGTAACAATGCCATGCGGTCGTATGGAGGTGTGCAAAGTGGACTTATCACCGAAGAGGCTATTGAGGCAGCAGCTTATAAAATAGGAATGTTGCCAGAAGATGTTCGTCAAAAAAACCTCTATTTCATGGGCGATTTTACACCTTATGGACAGCAATTAGATTATTGTTTTATTCAAAATGTTTGGGAAAAACTTCGTCAAGATGCCGATTTTGATAATCGCCAAAAGGCAGTTGATGCTTTCAATAAAGCAAATAAATGGAAAAAACGAGGTATTTCGATGATTCCTTTGAAATATGGCATGGGTTATAATCTTGGTTTTTTGATGCAAGGTGCAGCAAAAATAGAGATTTATGCAAGCGATGGTTCGATTTTACTTTCGCATGGCGGCGTAGAAATGGGGCAAGGCGTAATGACCAAAACTGCCCAAATTGCAGCTCAAACGCTGAATGTTCCTTTGGGATATATCCAAATGGATAGCACTCGTACAAGCGTAATTCCTAATGCAATTGGCACTGGAGCAACTTCAAGCTCAGATTTGAACGGTGGAGCAACAAAAAAGGCTTGCGAAATTCAACGACTAAAATTAGAGGAATTTTGCTTGAATTTATTACAAAAAAATGGTTCAAAATGGTGCATTGAAAATGGTATTAATTATTGGGATTTTCCTGAAGGTTGGCAAGCTATTGTTACGGCACAGGGAAAAACAGGCATGATTTGGACCAATGTTTTGAGCCAAGCCTATATGCACCGAGTAGATTTATCTTCACAGGCTTTGTATAGCACGCCGGGTCTGGCAGATACTTTAGACCAACAATTTTATGGCTTTACTTATAGTGCTTGCTGCACAGAAGTCGAAATTGATGTGCTGACTGGTGAATCAAATATTATAAGAACTGATATGCTTTATGATATTGGCAAAAGTCTAAATCCTGCCATTGATATTGGACAAATAGAAGGGGCTTACGTGATGGGTGCTGGCTATGTAACGAGCGAAAAACTCGTGTGGGAGCCAAAAGGCACAGCAAATACCGCAGGAATGTTGAACACGCCAAACACTTGGACTTATAAACCGCCTTGTGCCGCTTCTATTCCTTTGGATTTCAGAGTTGATTTATTTCCAAGAGAAGATGCCCCAAATGTTCCTGAAAATCCAAACCTTTTGATGTCGAGCAAAGGCGTTGGTGAGCCACCGTTGGTTTTGGCAAATACTGTGTTTTTTGCTATAAAACACGCTATTTTAGCGGCCCGCCAAGACCGTGGACTCAATGATTGGTTTGAAATGGAATCGCCTGCAACTGTGGAGAATATTAGAACTTTCTGTGCTGTTGAAGTTGGGGATATGACTTTATGACCTCTTGTTTCGGACGATAACGCTGAAAGCGTTAAACATGAATAGCCCCGAAAGAATTTCGGGGAGAAAATGAAGCGGGAATCTCCAACCCCGAAGTGGGTTGAACATAGGCGGTTCAACCCACTTTGGGGTTGGGGCATTTTTTTGCTATTTACCCCGAAATTCTTTCGGGGCTATTCATGTTAAAGCCCTTCGGGCTTGACTTAGTAACGTGTAAATAATAACTTGGTCATTTGATATGATTCTTTTGCCGCCATTTTTATCGACTTGTTCGTAAAGTAGCGGTGCTATTCGCCCGCTGCGGCGGACCGCTCAAAAGTAAATAAAACTAACAACAAAATAATTCACCTGAAATAGACCAACTTATTATTTACACGTTACT